>NZ_JAYDYX010000002.1:0-655490 GCF_034556155.1 Sphingomonas sp. CD22
AACGATGTCCCGACGCCTTGATAACGCCAAAACACCGCAAGCCGCCGCCCACATGTCCCTTCATCTAACTAACAATGTCAAAGAGCCGACAAAAACCGACGCTTCGTCCAACCCTCTTTTTGGGAGGGCGACACCAGCGCCTGATTTTCGGTGACCGTAGAAGCGAACCGTGTGGCCCGTCGCTGCGGTGACGTCCCTCTAGGCGGGGTGTTCCGGGCCGTCAAACGCTTTTTGCATTTTTCCTGTCACAAAACTTCAAGTCCCGGATTTTCGAGGGTTTACGAGATGTGAAGAGCAGGGTCTCTACCGCTACGTCATGGCAATCACCCCCTCGCCCCGCGCAGAATCGGCCGAATCGTTCGGCAATCAGGTGCGCCGTGCCGTGATCTGGCGCTCGGGAAGCCAGATCGGCGCGCAGATGGTGCAATGGGCGGCGACCTTCCTGGTGATCCGCATCCTCGATCCGCGCGACTACGGCCTCTACGCGATGACGGGGGTGGTTCTTGTTTTCCTGAACATGCTCAACGGCTATGGGCTGGCGAGTGGATTGATCCAGCGGGACGACGTTTCGCCGCGTCAGGTGCGGCAATTGTTCGGGATGTTGATCGCGCTGAACGGCGTGCTCGCCGTCGCGCAACTCTGCCTCGCACCGCTCGCCGCGGCATATTACCGGCAGCCGGAGGTCGCCGCGCTTCTGCGCGTCCAGGCGCTGATCTATCTGATCACCCCCTTTGCCGCTCTGCCTTATGCGCTGCTCAGCCGGGCGATGGAGTTCCGCAAGCAGGCGGCGGCCAATCTCGCCGCCTCGCTCGCCGGTGCCGGCGCAGCCTTAGGCGGGGCCTGGGCCGGATGGGGGGTGTGGACGCTCGTCTGGGCGCCGATCGCGCTCTATGCGGTCCGTGCGGTCATGCTGACCTGGGGCGCGCGGTCGCTGATCTGGCCGAGCTTCGACTTTCGCGGCGCCGGGCATCTCGCGCGCTATGGCGGGATGATGGCGGCGGGGCAGTTCTTCTGGTTCCTGCAGAGCCAGATCGACGTCTTCATCGGCGGGCGCCGGTTCGACCCGCACCAGCTCGGCATCTACACCACCGCGCTGTTCCTGGCGCAGATCTTCGTCTCCAAATTCGTGCCGCCGCTCAACGAGGTGGCGTTCAGCGCCTATGCGCGGATCCAGCATGACGAGGGTGCGGTGGCCCGCGCCTTCGTGCGCGCGGTGCGCGTCATCATGGTGCTGGCATTGCCCTTCTACCTCGGTCTTGCGGCGACCGCGGAGCCGCTGGTGCTGACGATGCTCGATGCCAAATGGGCGGAGGTGGCGCCGGTGGTGCGGCTGATCGCGCTGGCGATGCCGTTCATGACGCTGCAAGTGCTCTATGCCCCCGCCTGCGACGCGCGCGGCCGGCCGGGGATCGGCGCGCGCAACGGCGCGGTCGGTGCGGTGCTGCTCGGCCTCGCCTTCCTCGTCGGCGTGCATTGGGGACCGGTCGGGCTCGGCTGGAGCTGGATCGCCGCCTATCCGCTCTATCTGCTCGCCAGCAGCCGGCGGTCGCTGCCGGTGATCGGCGCGCGCGGACGCGACCTCATCGGCGCGATCGCGCCGGCGGCGGTCGCCGCGATCGGCATGGCGCTGGTGGTGACGCTGGTCGACCGGCTGCTGCCGGCGCTGCCGCCGCCGCCGCGGCTGGCGGCGCTCGTCGCGGTCGGCGCCGCCACTTATGGCGCGTGGCTGGCGCTGTTCGCGCGCGGCACGATCCGCGAGCTGATCGCGCTCGTCCGCAAACGGCCGCTGCCGGCGGCCTGATCAGCCGCCCTGGATATAGTCGCGCATCGCCGCGGCTTCCGCCTCGATCCGGTCGATGCGGTATTTGACGAGATCGCCGATCGAGACGAAGCCGACCAGCCGCGCGCCCTCGACCACCGGCAGATGGCGGATGCGCCGCCGGGTCATCAGCGACAGGGCGCCGATCACCGGCTCGCCCGGCGCGACCTGCTGCACCGGCTGGGTCATCACCCCGTCGAGCGCGAGATCGAGCGCCGCGACGCCATGCGCAGCAAGCGAATAGACGACGTCGCGTTCGGAGACGATGCCGACGACGCTGCCGTCGTCGATCACTGGAACCGCACCGATCCGGCGTTCGGCGAGCAGCGCCACCGCCTGCCCCAGCGTCGCATCGCGCGGCAGCGAGACCACGTCGCCGCCCTTGTCGCGCAGGATTGCCGCGATCGTCATGCCATTCCTCTCCTTCGTTCCGACTCCGTACGATGCGGATGGCGGTTGCCGGACAGGAGACCACGTTTGCAGCGACTTGGCAAAGCGCGGACATGACGAAGGCCGGCTCCTCGCGGAACCGGCCTTCCAATCAGCTCAGCGCGACGCGCTCACTCCGCGGCGGGAACGTCCGCGGCGGGGGTGCGGACGCGGCGGCGACGCGGCTTGGGCGCTTCGTCGCCGGCATCGTTGGCGGCCGAGATGTTGAGCGACGGCGGCAGACGATCGGCGTCGACGCCGTTGCTCTCCGGCGCCTCGGCGACCGGTGCGGGCGCCGCCTCGGGAACGGCGCTGGCCTCCGGTGCGGCGTCCGCCTGCGCGTCACGGCGCGGACGGCCCCGGCGCGGACGCGGTGCGAGCACCGGCGAATCCGCCTCGAGCACCGCTTCGGTCCGCTCCTGCAGATTCTCGCCCTCGGCGAGCGGGTCGGCGCGGCGCTGGCCGGCGACCTCGACCGGCTGTTCGGCCGCCTCGAAGCGGGGACGACGGACGCGATCCTCGCGCTGCGGGCGATCCTCGCGCTGCTGCTGCGGGCGATCGTCGCGCATGGCGCGCTCCTCGCGCTGCTGCGGGCGATCGTCGCGATTGGCATCCCGGCCGGCGTCGCGGTTGCCGTCGCGCTGGCCACGGTCGTCGCGGTTGCCGCGGTCTTCCCACTGACGCGCCTGGCGCTGCGGCCGGTCGTCGCGATTGCCGCGGTCGTCGCGCTGCTGGTCGCCGCGCGCCTGACCCTGCTGGTCGCGCTGGTCGTTGCCGTCCTGCTCGCCGGCGCGGATCGGTTCGCCCTCGTCGCCGTAATCGTCGTCGTCGTTGAGATCGAACGGCTGCTGGCGCTTGGGCTGGCTATTGTCCTCGAACCGGCCGCGCTGGTCGGCGATCACGCGGAAATAATGATCCGCGAACTGGAGGTAATATTCGGTGGTGACCCGATCGCCCTGGCGCTGTGCCTCGCCGGCGAGATTTTTGTACTTTTCGAACAACTGGTTCGCGTTGCCGCGTGCGCGGCTGTCGATGCGGTTGCCGTTGTCGGGTCGACCCTGGCCACCCTGACGGGGACCGTTATTGCCACCATTGTTACCGCCACGACCGCGACGGCGGCCGTTCTGCTGCCGATTGTTGATCAAGCTACTGTCCCATGATCAGAGTATAAATGGTCCCTGGAAAACCAATCCGGTCGATCGCGGCCAATCCCGCATCGACCTGCCCGACCCGGCATCCGCCAGCCGAACAAAGCGCCCTTCCGGGTCGCCGCGTGCCATAAGCGCCGCTCGAGCCTGCCACGGCCACCGATAGTCGGTGGCGACATGACGAAGGATGCGGGTCACCGCGTGCCGATCAACCTGCCAATGCTGATGCTGCGTGCCCCGGCCCGACCAATAGCTGGCGTGAGGCAGGTCCGACAAGCGAAATATGAGGGCCGGCCACGCTTCTTTCAACCCCGCGGCGCCGGACGGACGAGCAGGCAGCGGTCGCGCCCGCCGAGATCGCGGTGGATATGGCTGGCCAGCCCCTCGCGAGCGAACAAAGCGGCGACCGATTGCGCCTGGGTATGGCCGATTTCCACCGCGGCACAGCCACTTGGCGCGATGAGCCGCGGCAATTGCCGGGCGAGGACGCGATAGTCGTCGAGGCCGTCGGCACCGGCGAACAGGGCGCCGGCGGGTTCGTGCGCGCGGACCTCGTCGGGGAGGGTTTCGCCGGTGCCGATATAGGGCGGATTGGCGAGGACGAGGTCGAAGCGGGCGTCGAGCGCGGCGGCCCAATCGCCGCGGAGGAAACGGGCGCGGTCCGCCATGCCGAGCCGCGCCGCATTGCGGCGGGCGTAATCGAGCGCCGCGGCCGAGCGGTCGATGCCGAGGCCGCGCGCCGGCCATTCGTCGAGCGCGGCGAGCAGCAGCGTGCCCGGGCCGGTGCCGAGATCGAGGATCGTTGCGGGCGCCTCGCCGCCGAAATGGGCGGCGGCGGCGATCAGCAGCGTCTCGCTGTCGGGGCGCGGCACCAGCGCGCCGGGACCGACGGCGAGGTCGATCGTCCAGAAGCCGCGCGTGCCGGTGATATAGGCGACCGGCTCGTGCGCGGCGCGGCGGTCGACCAGCGCGGCGAAGGCGGGCGGGACGGGGTGCGCCATGTCGAGCAGCAGCCGGTTGCGATCGATGCCGAGCGCGTGCGCCATCAGCAGCTCGGCATCGAGCCGTGCGGTGGGGGAGAAAGCGAAGCGCTCGGTGGCCTCGGCGAGGGCGGCGCGCATCGGGGCGGGGTCGGGGGTGGTCACGACGTCATGCGCTCTCGTTCGTCATACCGGCACCGGCGGGGCGCCAGGGTTGCGGGCGGGCGGCGGCGCGCATCCCCGGCGGCATCGTGTCCATGGGTCCCGGCGTGCGCCGGGATGACGAATAGGGTGCGCTGGGCGCGCCGCCGGCATGACGGGCGTCGGCAGCCCCGCTCTGATCGTCATCCCCGCGCAGGCGGGGATCCATAAACGCTGACGGTAGCGATGGATGCGCGGCGGCAGCGGGTATGGATCTGCGCCTGCGCGGGGATGACAGTGGAAGGTGTGGGCGCGCGCGATACGCGCGATACGTTGGCCGGCTGCTTGGCGGGGCGGTGAGCGGTGGACGGGGGCGGCTGACGGCGCGCATCCACGCGAACGACATCGTGTCCATGGGTCCCGGCGTGCGCCGGGATGACGATAAGGGTGCGGGGGGTGACGAAGCGAGGCGCGTGGTGGCCTTGGCGGGGCCGTGCGACGGGTGGACGGCGTTGGGCGTCGGGACGGAGCAGGGGCTAGCCACAAGCGTCACGCTCCCTCCTTCGTCATCCCGGCGCACGCCGGGACCCATGGATACGGGCGGCCGATGGCGCGCGCCCAGGCTGCCGGCACAATGTCCATGCGTCCCGGCTTCCGCCGGGATGACGAAGGGCGTCCGCAGCGCCCCGCCCTCACCCGTCGAGCGATGCCAGCCGCTCCGCCTCGTCCTGCGCGATCAGCGCGCCGATCAGTTCGTCCATCTCGCCTTCGAGGATTTCGGGCAGGCGGTGGAGCGTCAGGTTGATGCGGTGGTCGGTCACCCGGCCCTGCGGGAAATTATAGGTGCGGATGCGCTCCGACCGGTCGCCCGAACCGACCATCGCGCGCCGCGTGCCGGAACGCTCGCTCGCCAGCCGCTCGCGCTCCGCCTCGTAGAGCCGGGTGCGCAGGACTTTCAGCGCCTTGGCCTTGTTCTTGTGCTGCGACTTCTCGTCCTGCTGGATGACGACGAGGCCGGTGGGCAGATGGGTGATGCGGACCGCGCTGTCGGTGGTGTTGACCGACTGGCCGCCGGGGCCGGACGAGCGATAGACGTCGATGCGCAGGTCCTTCGCCTCGTCGATGCGGACGTCGACGTCCTCCGCCTCGGGCAGCACCGCGACGGTCGCCGCCGAGGTGTGGATGCGGCCGCCCGCCTCGGTGGCGGGGACGCGCTGGACGCGGTGGACTCCCGCTTCGAACTTCAGCCGGGCGAACACGCCGGTGCCGGTGACCGAGGCGACGACTTCCTTGAACCCGCCCGCATCCGACGACGAGCCGCTGATCAGCTCGACGCGCCAGCCCTGCCGCTCGGCATAGCGCTGGTACATGCGGAACAGATCGCCGGCGAACAGCGCCGCCTCGTCGCCGCCGGTGCCGGCGCGGATTTCGAGCATCGCGGCGCGCGCGTCGGCGGCGTCGCGGGGCAGCAGCGCGAGCGCGAGCCGGCGGTCGGCGGCGTCGAGCGCGGCGCGATTGTCGCGCAGCTCCTCGGCGGCCATCAGCCGCAATTCCTCGTCGCCGGTATCCTCCGCCATATAAGCGAGGCTGTCGGCCTCCTGACGCAGGCGGCGCACCTCGCCGGCCGCCTGCGCGACGGGTTCGAGCTCGGCATATTCCTTCGACACCGCGACGAAGCGATCGGACGGCAGGTCGCCGGTCGCCATCAGCGCCTGCAATTCGTCACGCCGCGCCTCGATCTGCGCGATCCGTTCGGGGGAGATGGTGGTCACGCGAAATCAAACGGCGAGAGCGCCGCACGAACAGCATCCTGCTCGACGTCCGACAGGGTCAGATTGCGCCAGCTCGTTGACGGCATGCCATCGCGCCGGCCTAGCGAAAGGATTGCCGTAGGCTTTGCCTTTGCCGCACGGTCATAGCGTTTCTTAGGGTTTCCCGTCACATAGCCTTCTGCCACGATGCCGGCCCGACGAAGCTTGGCGACCTTTTCGACAACATCCGTCTCGAACTCCGCCGCCTCGGCGATCACGGCAACCGCCGTCGGGCCTGTCGCCGGCTCGTCGAGCAGCATCGCCAGCCGCTCGACCCCCGCCGCCCAGCCGACGCCGGGGGTCGGCGCGCCCCCGAGGCTCTCGACCAGCCCGTCGTAGCGGCCGCCCGCGAGCACCGTGCCCTGCGCGCCGAGCCGGTCGGTGACGAATTCGAACGCGGTGTGGCGATAATAATCGAGACCGCGCACCAGCCGGGCGTTGCGCGTCCACGCCACGCCCGCCGCGTCGAGCCCCGCGGTGACCGCGTCGAAGAAGGCGCGCGCCTCGTCGGTGAGATAGGCGTCGATGTCGGGCGCGGCGTCGGCGATCGGCCGGTCGCGCGGGTCCTTCGAATCGAGGATGCGCATCGGATTCTTGTCGAGCCGGGTCAGGCTGTCCTCGGACAGCTCGCCGCGATGCGCCTCGAAATGCGCGACCAGACCGGCGCGCCACGCCTCGCGCGTCTCGGCATCGCCCAAGGTGTTGAGCTGCAACGTCACGCCGTCGGCGATGCCCAGTTCGCGCAGCAACTGGTCGGCCATCACCAGCAATTCGACATCCGCCGCCGGCTCGGCGGCACCGAGTATCTCGGCGTCGATCTGGTGGAACTGGCGATAGCGGCCCTTCTGCGGGCGCTCGTAGCGGAACACCGCGCCGCTCGTCGTGATCTTGAGCGGCGCATATTGCTGCCAGCCCTCGGTCAGGAAGGCGCGCGCGATCCCTGCGGTGAATTCCGGGCGCAGCGTCAGCGAATCGCCGCCGCGATCGGGGAAGGTGTACATCTCCTTCGACACGACGTCGGTCGTCTCGCCGATCGAGCGCGCGAACACCTCGGTCGCCTCGAAGACGGGCAGGTCGACGCGGCCGAAGCAATAGAGCCGCCGCACGCGCTCGAACGTCGCGAGCACATGGGCGAAACGGCGCTGGTCGTCGCCGAAGATGTCCTGGGTTCCGCGCACCCGGCGCGGCGTTTCGATACGGGCCATATGCGGGCGCTATCTAGGCGAGGCGGCTCGCAAGCGCTAGCACCCTGACATGACCGATCGACAGGCTTATTGGGGTATCGGCAGCCGCATCGCCCCACCGCGTTTCGCGCTGTTCGCCGTCGTGTTCGTCGCGGCGCTGGCCGGGCTGATTCCCCTGCTCGGCCGCAGCCGCGGACTGATGGCGGCGTTCGACATCGCGGCGATCGTGTTCCTCGTCGCGGTCTCGACGCTGTTCCGCCACGGCGAGGCGGCACGGATGCGGCGCTCTGCGCGCGACAACGACGCCAATCGCGCCGCGCTGCTCGCGATCACCGCGGCGACGATGGTGGTGATCCTGGCCGCGGTCGCCGGCGAGTTGAAGGGGCGCAACGATGCCTATGCGATCGCTCTGGTGATCGCGACGCTGGTGCTCGCCTGGCTGTTCGTCAACATGGTCTATGCGATGCATTACGCGCATCTGTTCTACAGCGCGCGCGAGGACGGGAAGGACGAGGGCGGACTCGACTTCCCCGATTGCAAGGAGCCCGATTACTGGGACTTCCTCTATTTCAGCGCGACGCTGGGCATGACCTTCCAGACCTCGGACGTGCAGATCGGCTCGCGGCGGATCCGGCGGGTGGTGCTGGGCCATACGCTCGCCGCGTTCGTGTTCAACCTCGGCGTGGTGGCGTTCACCGTCAACGTATTGGGCGGCGGCGGCGGGTAAAGGACTGGACGGGTGACCTTTCGCCCGCTTACACAATGCCGCAACATTCTTTCGCCGAAAGCCCTCCATGATCCGCAAGCTCGTCGTCGCGTCCCTCTTCCTGTCCGCCGCCGCGCCGGCCCTGGCGCAGGTCCCCGCCGGCAACAGCGCGCCGCAGCCGTCGCCCTTCGTCGACACGATCCCCGCGCCGCGCGACGTGCCCTATCCCGGCACGCTGAAGGTCGAGGTCGACGCGACCGACACCGAACGCGGCATCTTCCGCGTCAAGGAGAGCATCCCCGTCGCCAAGGCGGGCGCGATGGCGCTGCTGTTCCCCAAATGGCTGCCCGGCGCGCACTCGCCGCGCGGCGAGATCGAGAAGCTCGCCGGGCTGGTGATCCGCGGCAACGGCCGCATCCTGCCGTGGACGCGCGATCCGGTCGACGTCTTCGCCTTCCACATCGACGTGCCCGCGGGCGTGCGCACGCTCGACGTCGAATTCCAGTTCCTGTCGGCGACCAAGCCCGACCAGGGCCGTATCGCGGTGACGCCCAACCTCATCAGCCTGCAGCCCAATTCGGTCAGCCTCTATCCGGCCGGCTATTTCACCCGCCAGATCCCGATCCAGATGACGGTCAAATTCCCGACCGGCTGGACCGCCGCCGGCGCGGTGCCCGCCAAGGTGGCGGGTTCGACCTACGCCTATGACAAGACCAATTACGAGGTGCTGGTCGATTCGCCGATGCTCGCCGGCCGCTACGGCAAGACCTGGCCGCTCAGCGACCGGGTCAAGCTCAACGTCTTCGCCGATTCGCCCGAACTGCTCGCCGCCAAGCCCGAACAGATCGACGCGCACAAGCGGCTGGTCGAACAGGCGGTGAAGACCTTCGGCGCGCAGCATTACGATCATTACGAATTCCTGCTGTCGCTCTCCGACCAGCTCGGCGGCATCGGCCTCGAACATCATCGCAGTTCGGAAAACGGCTCGCGCCCGACCTATTTCACCGAATGGGACAGCAACGTCGCGGCGCGCAACCTGCTGCCGCACGAATTCACGCATAGCTGGGACGGCAAGTTCCGCCGCGGCGCCGACCTGTGGACGCCCGATTATCGCACGCCGATGCGCGGCTCGCTGCTCTGGGTCTACGAGGGGCAGACGCAATTCTGGGGCTATGTGCTGCAGGCGCGCTCCGGCCTGGTCAGCAAGCAGGATACGCTCGACGCTTATGCCGGCATCGCCGGCAGCTACGATCTCGCGCCCGCGCGCCAGTGGCGCAGCATGGTCGACACCACCAACGATCCGGTGATCTCGGCCCGCCGGCCCAAGGGCTGGACGAGCTGGCAGCGATCGGAGGATTATTACAACGAGGGGCTGATGATCTGGATGGAGGTCGACGCGATGCTCCGCCAGCAATCGGGCGGGACCAAGTCGATCGACGATTTCGCCCGCGCCTTCTTCGGCGTGCGCGACGGCGACTGGGGCGAGCTGACCTATCGCTTCGAGGACGTCGCCGCGACGCTCAACGCGATCCAGCCCTATGACTGGGCCGGTTTCCTGCGCAAGCGGATCACCGAGACGGGCCAGCCCGCGCCGGTCGCCGGCTTCGCGATGAACGGCTACACTTTGGTCTACGGGCCGGAGCCGACCAAATATTTCACCAACGCCGAGAAGAGCGGCACGGTCAACGTGACCTATTCGATCGGCCTGTCGATCGGCAAGGACGGCGAAGTTGCGCAGACGATCTGGGATTCGCCGGCGTTCAAGGCGGGAATCGACGTCGGCACGGTGATCCAGGCAGTGAATGACAGCGCGTATAGCGGCGATGCGATCAAAGCAGCGATCGTCAATGCCCAGACGTCGAAGCAACCGATCCGATTATTGCTCAAGAATGGGCCACGTTACCGCGAAGTCGCCATCGACTATCACGGCGGCCCGCGGTATCCGCGCTTGCAGAAGACCGGCACGGGCGAAACCGGGCTCGACAAGCTGTTGGCGCCGCGCTGAGGGGCGGCGGCCAAGAATTGTGAAGGACATGCATGCGTATTGATCTCATTCCGGTCGGCAAGAACCCGCCCGACGACCTCAACGTCATCATCGAAGTGCCGACCGGCGGCGAGCCGGTGAAGTACGAATTCGACAAGGCGTCGGGCGCGCTGTTCGTCGATCGCATCCTGCACACGCCGATGCGCTATCCGGCCAATTACGGCTTCGTGCCGCACACGCTGTCGCCCGACGGCGACCCGCTCGACGCGCTGGTGATCGCGCGCTCGCCGTTCATCCCCGGCTGCGTCGTGCGCGCCCGGCCGATCGCGGTGCTCAACCTCGAGGACGAGGCCGGCGGCGACGAGAAGCTCGTCTGCGTCCCCGTCGACGAGGTCTTCCCGTATTATTCGAACGTCGGCGGCCGCGCCGATGTGCCGGAGATCGTGTTCGAGCAGATCGAGCATTTCTTCACGCACTATAAGGACCTGGAGAAGAAGAAGTGGGTGCGCGTCGGCACCTGGGGCGACCGCGACGAGGCGCGCCGCATCGTCCGCGAGGCGATCGAACGCTACGACGAGGCCAAGGCGCAGGGCGAAGAGCCGCACGAATACGACGTCCCCGGCCGCGACTGAGGGATACGGGGCGCGCCAGCGGTCGCGCCCCGACCTGCCCCCCGAGGGGGCGACCCGTACCACCTTGCGACCGTTCGCCCCGAGCTTGTCTAAGGGTGGTTTACGATCGCGAGCATGAGGCTTCGACAGGCCAGCCCGAACAATCGTCGAGGCCGATCGACCGACGCGGCCGCAGGGCGCCTCGCATCAGTCCCCGCTTTCCGCCAGCCGCCGCAGCGCATCGCCGCTGACCCGCTGGATCGTCCATTCCTCCATCCCCACCGCGCCCATCCGGCGGTAGACGGCGATGGCATCGGCGTTCCAGTCGAGCACCGACCATTCGAAGCGCGCACAGCCCCGCGCCACCGCCAGCGCGGCGAGATGACGCAGGAGGGCACCGCCGACGCCCTTTCCCCGCGCATCGGGCGTGACGTACAGATCCTCCAGATACAGGCCGCGCCGCCCCGCCCAGGTCGAGAAATTGTGGAAGAACACCGCAAAGCCGAGCGGCCCGGTGGCATCCTCGGCGATCACCGCCTCCGCCGCCGGCTGCGCGCCGAACAGCGCCTCGTGCAGCGTCGCCTCCGTCGCCTCCACCGCATCGGGTTCGCGCTCGAACGCGGCGAGCTCGCGGATGAAGCGCAGGATGACGGCGATGTCGGCGGGCGTGGCGGGGCGGATCATAAGGCGGCTTCCGTTTGCGGACCGGGCACGGGCTTGCGGATCGCGACGAGGCAGCCGGCGATGATGAACAGCGCGCCGGCCACCGTGTAGGGCGAGACGCGCTCGGCGAAGGCCAGCCAGCCGAACAGCGCCGACCAGACGAAGGCGGTATATTCGGTCGGCGCCAGCACCTGCGCCTCGGCACGGCCATAGGCCCAGGCGAGCGCGACCGCAGAGACCGAGCCGAGCGCCGCCGCACCGAACACGACGGGCAGCTGATCGCTCGTCGGCAGGACGCCGAACCACGGCGCGGCGAACAGCAGCAGGCCGCTCAGCACGACGCTGGTGAACAGCGCCACTTCGAGCGGATCGGCGGCCTGCGCCTGCTGGCGCAGCAGGATCAGGCTGACCGCATAGATCACCGAGGCGGCGAGGATCGCGACGCTGCCCATCACCACCGCATCGGAGGCATGCGCCTGCACCTGCCCGGCGGCGATGATCAGCACGCCGAGGCTGGCGACGAGCGACCCGCCGATCGCGGCGCGGCGGATGCGTTCGCCCAGCGTCAGCCCGGCGAGGAACAAGGCGATCAGCGGCGCGAGGAAGGTGAGCGCGACGCCCTGTGCCATCGGCACGCGCGCCAGTCCCCAGAAGAACAGCAACACCGACGCGCCGCCGGTCGCCCCGCGCGCGGCATGCAGCCGCAGCGCCTTCGCCGTGGGCCAGCGCATCCGTCGCGCGAGGAAGATCGGCAAGAGCAGCGCGACCCCGGCGAGCGACCGCCACAGCACCGCCGCATAGGCGCCGCTCGCGATCGACAGCCCCTTCATCAGCGCATCCATCGCCGAATAGACGGCGATGCCGGCCGCCGCGACGGCGAAGGCGGCGAGCGGAGGGACCTCGCGCCTCATCGGATCAGGCGGATGTCGAGATCCAGACCCAGCGTGCGCCACTTCGTGTCCGCGGTCAGTACGGCACCCCCTGTCGCCAGAGCGAGCGAAAGGCATGCGCGATCCGCAAAGGACGTGTCGGTGCCGTGCACCCGCGGATGCAAGGCAGCGGAAACCCGTGCCTGACCGGCATCGAACGGCACGACGATGATCTGCAATTTGGTCAGTTGCTCCTCGACCGCCGCTGGATCGAGTCCGTGGCGTGCGACCTTGTGCAGGATTTCATCGAGATTGACCGCGCTGAACAGCGCACCGCGACACTGCGCCAATACCATCGCACTGCCGGGCTCTTCGAAGATCAGGGCCAGCACCGCCGAAGCATCGACGACCGTCACCGCTGGCGCGCCTGCCAAGCCTCGTCCCGGGCAGCCTCGCGGCGCGCCTCGTCGCGGCGATCGGCGATGAGTTCGTCGACCACGCTGCTTCCACCCGCCCCGTCGGCACCGCGCATGTCACGGAACCGCTGCTGCGCCTCGCGGACCACCTGCGCATAGGTCTTCAGGATGATCGCACCTGCCGCATCGCGCTCGACAACGAGCGAGTCGCCGCGCTTGATGTCGAGTTCTCGACGGATGTTCGCGGGGATGACGACCTTGCCGCCATCGATAACCTTGGCCTGTTGGGTCATGCCGAGTCTCCTGATACCCGGCATGTAACACAGGACCTATTCCGCAGCCACGACCTGCGGCGCCTGCGCCTCCACCTGCGCCGCCTCGATCTCCGCGGCTTTGGCCTCGACCAGCCGGACGATATGGTCGATCATCCCCGCATCCTGGACGTGATGGTCGGTGACGCCCGACAGATAGACCATATGCTTGCCGTTGCCGCCGCCAGTGATGCCGATGTCGGTCTCGCGCGCCTCGCCCGGGCCGTTGACGACGCAGCCGAGCACGGAGAGGCTCATCGGCGTGCGGATATGCTGGAGCCGCTCCTCCAGCGCCTGCACGGTGCGGATCACGTCGAACCCCTGTCGCGAACAGCTCGGGCAGCTCACCACGCGCACGCCGCGGTTGCGGATACCGAGCGCCTTCAGCATCTCGAACCCGACGCGCACCTCGTCCTCGGGCTCCGCCGAGAGTGAGACGCGGATCGTGTCGCCGATCCCGTACCAGAGCAGGCTGCCGATGCCGATCGCCGACTTGACCGTGCCGCCGACGAAGCCGCCCGCCTCGGTGATGCCGAGGTGCAGCGGGCAATCCACCGCCTCGGCGAGCTGCTGGTAGGCGGCGACCGCGAGGAACAGGTCGGATGCCTTCACCGCCACCTTATATTCGTGGAAGTCGTGGTCCTGGAGCAGCTTGATATGATCGAGCGCGCTTTCCACCAACGCGTCCGGGCACGGCTCGCCGTATTTTTCGAGCAGGTCCTTCTCAAGGCTGCCGCCGTTGACGCCGATGCGGATCGAACAGCCATTGGCCTTGGCGGCGCGCACCACCTCGGCGACGCGCTCGCTGCTGCCGATATTGCCCGGGTTGATCCGCAGGCAGGCCGCGCCGGCATCGGCGGCTTCCAGCGCGCGCTTATAGTGGAAATGGATGTCGGCGACGATCGGCACGTTCGAGCCGCGCACGATCTGTTTCAGCGCCGCGGTCGATTCGACGTCGGGACAGGAGACGCGGATGATGTCGACCCCCGCCTCCTCGCACCGCCGGATCTGGTCGAGCGTCGCACGGATATCGGGCGTCGGCGTATTGGTCATCGTCTGCACGGTGACCGGGGCGTCGCCACCCACGGGAACGTTGCCGACCATGATCTGGCGGCTCGGACGGCGGACGATATCGCGCCACGGACGTAAGGACATACCCCCTATATACAGCAGCCGGGTTGCGGTTCAAAGGCGCTGGTGTAGGGCGATATCCACTTACGATGCCGCGCGACCCGATCCCCCGCCATTACGGCCTCGACTGGCTGCGCGTCGCCGCCTTCGCGATCCTGATCGTCTATCATGTCGGCATGGTCTTCGTGCCGTGGGGCTTCCACGCCAAGAGCGTGCATGGCGCCGCCTGGGCGGTGCTGCCGATGCTCGCGGTCAATGCGTGGCGGCTGAGCCTGTTGTTCGTCGTCTCGGGCTATGCGAGCCGCGCGCTGCTGACCCGCGCGCCGGGGGTCGGCGGCTTCCTGCGCCAGCGGACGCTGCGGCTGCTCGTGCCGCTCGCCTTCGGCGTCGCCTTGGTGGTGCCGCCGCAATCCTGGGTCGAACTGGTCACGCAGCATGGCTATGCCGGCGGCTTCCTCGCCTTCTGGCGCCATGATTACTTCCGCTTCGGCACGCTCGGCGGGATCGTGCTGCCGGCGCTCAACCATCTGTGGTTCGTGCTGTACCTGTGGCTCTATACCGTCGTGCTCGCGTTGCTGGTGCCGCTGGTCCGCTGGCGCGGCTTGCAGGCGACGTTCGACCGGCTGTTCGCCGGGCCGATGCTGCCGGTCGTGCCGACCTTATGGCTGGTGTGCATCCATGGCTGGTGGTTCCCGATGGGCTATGAGACGCAGAACCCGTTCACCGATGCGATAGCGCACCTCATCTATCTCCCCGCCTTCCTGTTCGGCTTCGCGCTGGCGGGGTCGGCGCCGGTGCTCGCGGCCTGCGTGCGTTGGCGCTGCACCGGCGCGGCGATGGGCGTGCTCGGCTATGGCTTCATCCTCGCGGTCGAGCTGGGGCTGAACGGCGATGCGCCGCGCTGGCTCTATCCGCTCTACGGCGCGGCGCATGCGGTGCAGCAATGGGGGACGATCCTCGCGCTGGTCGGTTTCGCCGAACGCCATTGGAACCGCGATGCACGCTGGCGCCCTCTACTTACGGAAGCGGTCTTCCCCTTCTATCTCGTCCACCAGACGATCATCGTCGTCGTCGCGTATTGGCTGATCCCGGCCGGCCTGTCCGGCGGCGTCGAGTTCGCGCTGCTGATCGCCGCGACGATCCTCGGCTGCCTCGGTTTCTATCTGGTCGGGCGGCGGATCGCGCCGCTGCGGCCGCTGATCGGGCTGCGGCCCCTGCCCCATCCCACACATAAGGCTGCATCATGACAGATACGCCCGACTGGTCGCTCGTCCTCCACGGCGGCGCCGGATCGATCGAGCGCCATCGCCTCACCGCGGCGCAGGACCGCGGCGTCCGTGCCGCGCTCGCGCTCGCGCTCGACACCGGCGGCGCCATCCTGTCCGCCGGCGGCGGCGCGCTCGACGCGGTCGAGGCGGCGGTGCGCGTGCTGGAGGAAGACCCGCATTTCAACGCCGGCCGCGGCGCCGCCTTTACCCGCGAAGGCACGATCGAGCTCGACGCGGCGATCATGGACGGCCGCACCCGCGCCGCCGGCGCGGTGGCGGGCCTCACCGCGACGCGCTCGCCGGTCGGCCTCGCCCGCCGCGTGATGGAGGCGAGCCCGCACGTGCTGCTCAGCGGCGACGGCGCCGAACGCTTCGCCCGCGACCAGGGGATCGCCGCGCAGGACCCGGCATGGTTCGCCACCGACGAACGCCGCCGCCAGCTCGACGAATTGCTCGCACGCAATGCCGACGCCTTCGACATCGACATGAAATACGGCACCGTCGGCGCGGTGGCGCGCGATGCCGCGGGGCATCTCGCCGCGGCGACCTCGACCGGCGGCGTCACCGGCAAGCGCTGGGGCCGGATCGGCGATTCGCCGCTGATCGGCGCGGGCACCTATGCCGACGATCGCTCCGCGGCGATCTCCTGCACCGGCTCGGGCGAATTCTTCATCCGCGTCGGCGTCGGCCACGAGATCGGCGCGCGCATCCGCCTGTCGGGCGAGACGCCGCAGGCCGCCGCCGACGCGGTGATGGCGGAGGTGCGCGCGCTCGGCGGCACCGGCGGCGTCATCGTCACCGCACCGGGCGGCGAGGCGGTGTGGAGCTTCACCACGCCGGGCATGTACCGCGCCCGCGCCACCGCGGCGGGCCTGCGCGAGGTGGCGGTCTACGGCGACGAATGACGGGCTTTTCATTGGAGCGGGCGCGGTGAGCCGCTAAGGGCCAGCTCCATGAAAATCCTTCCTTTTGTCGCCGCCGCGCTGCCGGCCTTGCTGTTCGCCGCGCCGGCGCAGGCCTATTGGGAGTTCGGGCATCAGACGATCGCCAGGATCGCTTACGCCAATGTCACGCCGCACACGCAGGCGGCGATCCGCAGATTGCTCGCCGAGACGCCGCGGCTCGACACGCCCGAATGCCCGGCGACGACGATCGAGGGCGCGAGCACCTGGGCCGATTGCGTCAAGCCGCTCAAGGGGCCGGACGGCAAGTCGCGCTTCGGCTATGCGTACAATTGGCACTTCCAGGACGTGAACATCTGCCAGCCGTTCACGCTGGAAGAGGCGTGCAAGGACGGCAATTGCGTCTCCGCGCAGATCACCCGCGACGTCGCCATCCTCAAGAACAAGCGTGCGCCCGCGAAAGAACGCGCGCAGGCGCTGGTGTTCCTGATCCATTTCGTCGGCGACCTGCACCAGCCGCTGCACGCCGGCGAGAAGAACGACAAGGGCGGCAACGACGTCGCCGCGGTCTATGGCAGCTACGGCCCCAAGCGGTTCAACCTCCATTCGGTGTGGGACGGCACGCTTGCCGAGCGCGCGATCACCAGCGGCCCGTCACTTGTGAGGCGCTATCCCGCGGCGGAAAAGCGGCGGATCGCGGCGGGCACGGTGACCGACTGGAGCCGCGAATCGTGGCAGGTCGCGCACGACGTCGTCTACACGTCCGCCCTGCAAGGCGATCCCTGCGCGCCGTCGCCCGCGAAGGTGACGCTCGACGAGGCGACGATCGAACAGATCGTCCCCGTCGCCCGGCTGGAAGTGGAACGCGGCGGCCTGCGGCTGGCGAAGCTGCTCGATCAGGCGCTGGGCTGAGCAGATCCTCCTCCGCAAGGGAGGGCTCTCGCATATGGACGCTCGTGCGAGCCCGTCGTCGTCCAAGTCTACCGCAGCCATATGCGATAGCCCTGCCCCGCAAGGGAGAAGGAATTAACTCGTGTCCTTCGGCGGCCGGCCGCGTTTCACCGGTTCGGGCGCATCGAGTTTCACCCCGCGTTTCGCCAGCGCCTCCCGCAGCAGGCATTCGACCTGCGCATTGACGCTGCGCAGGTCGCCCGCCGCCGCCCGCTCGATCGCTGCATAGAGCGCGGGATCGAGGCGCAAGGGAAACGCCTTTTTGGGGGGTGCCGCCATACGTTCGCCGCCGGTCGCTATTGGTACAGCGAGCCGGCGTTGACCACGGGCTGCGTGTCGCGCTCGCCGCACAGCACCACCATCAGGTTCGATACCATCGCCGCGCGTCGCTCGTCGTCGAGTTCGACGACGTTCTTCGCCGACAATTGCGCCAGCGCCAGCTCGACCATCCCGACCGCGCCCTCGACCAGCGTCGTGCGCGCCGCGACCACCGCCTGCGCCTGTTGCCGGCGCAGCATCGCGCCCGCGATCTCCTGCGCATAGGCGAGGTGCGTGAAGCCGCATTCGTCGACGGTGATCCCCGCCACCAGCAGCCGCGCGATCAACTCGGTGCGCAGCTCGGCGCCGACCTGATCGTGATTGCCGCGCAGCGTCACCTCCTGATGCTCGTAATCGTCATAAGGGTAGCGCGAGCCAATCGTCCGCACCGCCGCCTCGATCTGAACCATCACGAACGCCTTGTAATCATCGACGTCGAACAGCGCCTGCGCGGTATCGGTGACGCGCCAGACGACCTGCGCCGCCATCTCGATCGGATTGCCCCGCAGGTCGTTGACCTTGATCTTGTCGGAAATGACGTTGTTGGCGCGCACCGAAATCGTGCGCCACATCAACCAGGGCAGCACCCAGCGCAGGCCCGATACGCGATCGGTACCGGTATAGCTGCCGAACAGGGTGACCGCCGCCGCCTGATTGGGTTGCAGCATGTAGAAGCCCGCAGCGATGAACGCCGCACCGACTGCGCAGGCAAGCGGTACCACCGCAAGGATCGGCGCCGCGAGGTCGTTCGCCAGTCGCCAGATCGCGACGGCGCCGATCACCACCAGCACCGCCCCAATGGCGAGCATCGGATAGCCGCTCGTCGTATGCGCGCGGCGTTCCTGTGACCGTGTGAGACTCCCCTGTTCCACCACCCTGTCCTCCATTTAATGTGATATCACATTTATATCGGATTTCAGACGATGCAAGGGATTTGAAGGGGTCACGCGGATCGCCCCCGACCGTCATCCCGGCATATGCCGGGATGACGGACGTGGCCTAGTTCAGCACCACCGTCACCGAGCGGCGGTTCTGCGCCCAGCTCGCCTCGTCCGAACCCAGCGCGACCGGGCGTTCCTTGCCGTAGCTGATCGTGGTCAGGCGCGAGGGGTCGATGCCCTTGGCGACGAGATAGTTCTTCGCGGCATTCGCACGCCGGTCGCCCAGCGCGAGATTGTATTCGCGGGTGCCGCGCTCGTCGGCATGGCCTTCGACCGTCGCGCGGACCTGCGGATAGCGCTGCAGCCACGTCGCCTGGCTGTCGAGGATCGCGCGCGCCTCCGCATCGATGTCGCTCTGGTCGAGGCCGAACAGGACGGTGTTCGAGCTGACCGACCGGCGGAAGTCGGCGTCCGAGCCCGGCGTGATCGCGCCGTCGCCGTTGCCGGCGGTGGCGGGCGGCGGCGTGTTGAGGCCGGCGTTGCTGTCGACCGGCGGCGGCGGCAGCTGCTTGGGCTTGTGCGCGCAGGCGCCGAGCGAGGCGAGCGCGGCTGCGGTCAGTAGCGTGGTGGTCAGTTTGGCCATCGTCGTATCTCCCGTGAGTAAGTTCGTTTCGCCCCGAAACCCGTGCGTTACGGCCGCAGCGGTCCCCATGCCGGATCCGAGCCGTCGAGCGGCGTCGGGATCTTGCGCTCGACCTGCCCGGTGAGGTCGACCATCCACAGATCGGCCTTGCCGCCGCTGCCCTGGCCGCTGCGGTAGAAGGTGATGACGCGGCCGTTGGGCGACCAGCTCGGCCCCTCGTCCTGCCCGCCGGTAAGGATCTTCTCGGCGCCGCCCGAGGGCGACATCGTTCCGATGCGGAACGCGCCACCCAATTTGGTGAAGGCGATCAGATCGCCGCGCGGGCTCCACACCGGCGTCGCATAGCGGCCGCCACCGAAGCTGATCCGCTGCTGGCCCGATCCATCGGCGTTCATGACGTAGATCTGCTGGCCGCCCGAACGATCGCTTTCGAAGACGATGCGCGCGCCGTCGGGCGAATAGCTGCCGCCGGTGTCGATGCCGGGCGAGCTGGTCAGCCGCTGCGGCGTGCCGCCCTGCGCGGAGACGCGGTAGATGTCGGTGTTGCCGCCCTGCGCCATCGAGAACAGGATCCAGCGGCCGTCGGGCGAGAAGCGCGGCGCGAAGGTCAGCGCGGCATTCTGGACGACGCGGCGCGGCCGGCCCGAGCCGAGATCGTAGACGTAGATCGACGGCTTGTCGTTCTCGTAGCTCATATAGACGATCGACTGCTGGTTCGGCGCGAAGCGCGGCGTCAGCACGATCGACTGGCCGTTGGTCAGGAAGCGGTGGTTGGCGCCGTCCTGATCCATGATCGCGAGCCGCTTGATGCGCTTGCCCTTCGGCCCGGTCTCCGAGACGTAGACGACGCGGCTGTCGAAATACGGGCCTTCGCCGGTAAGCCGCGCATAGACCATGTCGGCGCATTTGTGCCCGGCGCGACGCCAGTCGGACGGCGAGACGACGAAGCCCGAGCGGGTCAGCTCGACCTTGGACGAGACGTCGTAGAGATAGCAGCCGATCGTCAGATTGCCGTCGCCGGTGGCGCGGACGAAGCCCTGCACCAAGGCCTGCGCGCCGGTGCCGCCCCAATAATCGAAGGCGGGGGCGTTGACCTCCTGAAAGCCGACGGGGCGGAGCTGGCCGGCGCCGAGCGGCGTGAACAGGCCGGAATTCTTGAGGTCGTTGGCGATGATGTCGGCCATCTGGCGGCCGAGCACGTCGGTCGGCCCCGCCGGGGTCGAGACGACCTGCGCGGTCGGCATCGCCGGGATCGCGATCGGCATCGGCGCGGAAACGCCGCCGGTGACCGACACTTCGAGCGGTGCGGCCTCCTGTCCGGCGGGGGGCGCCGGCTGCTGCTGCGGCGCGGGTGCGGGCGCATCCTGCGCGAGCGCCGGGACGGCGGTGGTGACGCTGAGCGCGATGAGCAACGACCGGATCATGACCTCAAACCCTTTTCGTCAGCGATATGGATACCGCTTAGCACAAACTTGCCCTCACCCCGGACTTGTTCCGGGGTGACGGGTGGCGGGGGGACGGTGCCGATCCCCAACCTCCGTTCGCCCGCAGCCGGTCGAAGAAAGTGTCCCCCATGAGCACGGGTGCAATGGCGCGCCGGTGCTTCGACAAGCTCGGCACGAACGGGGATAACCATCACTGCAGCTTCCACTGGAAGTTGATGTTGTTCCACCCGCCCGACGGCGTCGAATAATATTCGGCCGGCAATTTGAGCGGCGCGCAGCCCTTGAACGCCGCCACGCCGAGATCGACGACGCGCTGCTTGTAGCGTTCGTTCTCGTCGGTGACGCCGGACTGGCGGACCATCCGCGGCGTCGCGGCGAGCGTGCCGTCCTCGTTGAGGCGCAGGTTGAGCGTCGTGACGATCTCGTTCGCGCCCGGCCCCGGATTGACCTGCCGGTCGGCGCAGGGCTGGATCTGGCGCGCGATCGCCTGGACGATAGAGGCCATCGCGCGGCCGTCGATCTTGGCGGCGCGCGGCGCGGTCGATTTGCTCGGCGAGGGATCGCTGGTCAGCCCGGCAAGGAAGTCCGAGCCGAGGCGCGAGCCGCGCGGCTTGGCGGTCTTCGCGGTCTCGCTGCTGCCCGATCCCTTCGCCGCCGCCGGCTTGGACGCGCTCGACGGCTTGCCCGTAGTCTTCGCCGGCGCGGACGGCGCCTTGCTCGCGGTCTTGGCGGGCGCGGCGGGCGCGGGCTTGGCCGGCTGTTTCGCGGGGGCGGGTTTGGGCGACGGCTTGGCCGGGGCTTCCGCCGCCGGCTTCGGCCTGGGCTGCGGCTTGACCGGCGCGGGCTTGGGCGCCGGCGCGGGGGCCGGCTTCGGCGGCGCGGGCTTGAGCGGGGTCGGCTTGGCAGGTGCGGGCTTGGGCTGCGGTGCCGGCGGCGCGGGTTCGGGCTCGGGCGCCGGTTCGGCGGCGGGCTCGGGCGGCGGCGCGGCGTCTTCCGGTTCGCCTTCCTCGGGCGCGACCGACTGCGCCGGCGGCGTCACCGCCTGCGGCGCGGTCGCCTCGAGCGCGACGTCCTTGACCAGGCTGACCTCCATCGGGGTCTGCGCGAGCTTCTGCGGATTGGGAGTCGCGAGGAAGCCGACCGACAGCAGGCCGAAGAGCACGATATGCCCGACGACCGCGACGCCCAGTCCGACCTTCTCCGCGCGATCCATCAGCGCGCGCTTCCGCCCGCGCCGGCGCCTTCGACGGTCAGCAGCGAGACGCGGTTGAGCCCGGCGCGGTTGAGTTCGCCCATCACCCGCATCACCCGCCCGTAATCGAGCGCGCGGTCGGCGCGCAGGAAGATCTGCGGCGGCTGCCCGCCCGCCTGCACCGCGGCGATCTGTTCGAGCCGCTGCGGCAGCGCCGCCTCGCCGATCTCCTCGTCGTCGAGGAAGAGCTTGCCGCTCGCGTCGAGCGAGAGCTGCACCGGCTTCTGGTCCTGATCGAGCGCCTTGGCGCGGCTGTCGGGCAGATTGACCGGCACGCCCGCGGTGAGCAGCGGCGCGGTGACCATGAAGATGATCAGCAGCACCAGCATCACGTCGACCAGCGGCGTGACGTTGATGTCCGCCACCGGCGCACGCCGCCCGCGACCCCGGTTGGAGGGGAGATTCATGCTCATCGATTCCTCCCCGGTACGGGGAGGGGGACCGCGCCGCATCGCGGCGTGGTGGAGGGGGGCTTCCCCGCAGCGCACCGCTCGGGGAGCCCCCCCTCCGTCACCGCTCCGCGGCGCCACCTCCCCGTGCCGGGGAGGAATGCGTTCGCCGCGCTCATCGGCCGCTGTCCAGCTGGCGCGACAGCGTCGTGTGGAAGCCGTCGGCGAAACGGTTCAGCGCCGCCTCGATTCGGTTCACGCCGTGGCTGAAGCGATTGTAGGCGATCACCGCGGGGATCGCCGCGAACAGGCCGATCGCGGTCGCGAACAGCGCCTCGGCGATGCCCGGCGCGACCACCGCCAGCGAGGAATTCTGCGCCTGCGCGATGCCCGTGAAGCTGCGCATGATGCCCCAGACCGTACCGAACAGCCCGACGAACGGCGCCACCGAGCCGATCGTCGCGAGGATGTTGAGCCGGTCGGAGATATTGTCGATCTCCAGCGCCGCCGCCGCACCCATCGCCGTCGCCAGCCGCTCGCGCGTGCCGCCCTTGTCGATCGCGCCGCCCGCGGTCGAGCGGCGCCATTCCTTGACGCCGGCGACGAACACCCGCGCCGAGGGCAGATCCTTGTCCGCCTCCGCCTTGTAGAAGGCGTCGATATCCTCCGCCTTCCAGAAATCGCGTTCGAACCCGGCCATGCCCTTGCGGATGCGGCCGAGCCGCCGCCAGAAGGCGATGATCAGCGCCCAGGTCCAGATGCTGGCGAGCAGCAGCCCGGCCATCACGAACTTCACCACGAGATCGGCCTGGAGGAAGAGCGCGACGGGCGACAGCGTCGCCGCATCCATGTTGAACACCGGATTCATGAGTTGGTCCCCTGCCAGATCAGGCTTTGGTAGATATCCGTCCAGGCGGCCGGTTGACGCTTCGGCCGCCCCGACGGCGCGACCAGCGCCACCGTGACCTCGGCCTCCGCCAAGACAAGCGAACCGCGCCTGACTGTTTGATGAATGACGACGCCGGCGGCGCGCACCTGCATCACCCGGCTGACGACGAGCAACGCATCGTCGAGCCGCGCCGGCGCGCGATAGCGGATGGCCAGATCGGCGACCGCATAGGCGCCCTCGCCCGCCTCGTGCGTGGCGCGCTGGTCGATGCCGGCGAGGCGCAGCATGTCGGAACGTGCGCGCTCCATATAGCGCAGATAATTGGCGTGGTAGACGACGCCGGACAGGTCGGTGTCCTCGAAGTAGACGCGCACCGCGAAGCGATGCTCGGCTCCCAAGAAGCGTCCTGCCTGCGGCTGGTCCTCGTCCCTCATCACGGCCGGCGTTAACCGAACCTGCGCGCATGGGGAACCCTGTCGATGGTCTCAGTGGGTGACGGCGGCGCCGGTCTCGGCGAAGACGCTGGGGTCGAGTTCGAGCCGCGGGCGTGGCGGCGGCGCGGCGGCGGGCACCGCCTGCACCACCAGCGCGCGCGGCGGCGTCGTATTCGCCGACGCCATGCGGGTCGCGGCGGCACGTTCGGCACGCCACGCGTCATAGGCGGCATAGAAATCGGTGAACGGCTTCTCCAGCACCGCCAGCCGCCCCTGTGCGAAGGCGGGCAGGCCGGCGGCGTCGACCGTCGTGCTGTCGGCGAGCGTCGCCGCCGCGGCGTTGCAGAACGGCTCGCGCGCCTGGCTCTGCGAGAAGAAATTGTAGAGCCGCGTCATCTGGTCGTCGTAGCGATCCTGCCAGTCACCGCCCGCCGCCTTATATTCGGCGGTGAGCCGCGTCTGCGCGCCGTTGAGCAGCGTCTTCTGCCGCGCGATCAGCGCATTGTAGCCGGCGATGATCGCCGCCTCGTCCGGCCCGCGACAGGCGAGCGCGGCGACGTTGAGCGCGGCGCGCAGATGCCAGACGGCACCGTCGGCGGACAGGTTGCGGTTGGGCGTCGCGTAGCGGCCGTCGCCCATCAACGCCGGGATCTGCATCCCGACATAGGCGCCCTTGGGCATCGCCAGCGCGACCGGCGCGGGTGCTGCGGTCGGCGGCGGCGGTGCGACCGCCACCGTCTTCGGCTTGATCGCGCAACCGGCGAGCAGCGCGAGACCGACGGCAGTGAGAGCTATGGTATTGCGCATCGCCAGATCGTCCTTCCCTGCCCCCCGGCCGGTGCGACTCTGCGGCGGAAATGGTTAACGCGGGGTAAGCGAAGAACAATTCCTCCCCGGCACGGGGAGGGGGACCAGCGTAGCTGGTGGAGGGGGGTGGCCGCGACCGCCGCGCTTGTGGAAAGCCCCCTCCGTCACCGCTTCGCGGCGCCACCTCCCCGTGCCGGGGAGGAATATGCGTTTACCCCGCCCTTTTCTCCAGCGCCGCCGCCGCCTCGGCGACCAGCGCGCCGATGATCTCGGCGATCGGTTCTTCCTTCGTCACCATGCCGACCGACTGGCCGGCCATCACCGAGCCGTGCTCGACATCGCCGTCGACCACCGCGCGGCGCAGCGCGCCCGCCCAATAATGTTCGATCTGCAATTGCGCCTCGCCCATCGCCACCGCGCCCTCGTCGAGGCTCAGCGCCACCTCGCGCTGCTTGGCGGTGAACAATTCGCCGCCGGCGTTCTTGAGCGCGCGCACCGGGATCACCGGCAGCCGCGGGTCGAGTTGCACGCTCGCCACCGCATCGCGCGCCGAGGCGCGGATGAACGCCTTCTTGAAATTGGCGTGCGCGATCGATTCGGTCGCGCAGACGAAACGCGTGCCGAGCTGGACGCCCGCCGCGCCCATGTCGAGATAACCGGCGATCGCCTCGCCGCGGCCGATGCCGCCGGCGACGAACACCGGCACCGATTCGGCGATCTCGGGCAGCATCTCCTGCGCGAGCACGCTGGTCGAGACCGGGCCGATATGGCCGCCCGCCTCCATCCCCTCGATCACCAGCGCGTCGACGCCCGAGCGGATCAGCTTCTTGGCGAGCGCCAGCGTCGGCGCGAAGCAGATCACCTTGGCGCCCCCCGCCTTGATCGCCTCGAGCGAGCCCTTGGGCGGCAGGCCGCCGGCGAGCACGACATGACCGACCTCATGCCTGGTGCAGACCGCGATCAGGTCGAACAGCGCCGGATGCATGGTGATGAGGTTCACGCCGAACGGCTTGTCGGTCAGCGCCTTGGTCGCGGCGATCTCGGCATCGAGCAGGTCGGGCGTCATCGCGCCGCAGGCGATCACGCCGAAGCCGCCGGCGTTCGACATCGCCGAGACGAGGTTGCGCTCCGACACCCAGGACATCGCGCCCGCCATGATCGCGACGTCCGCGCCGAGGAAGGCGGCGCCGCGCGCCATGCGGCGCTGCAGGCGCTCCTGTCCGACGGTCATGCCGCGGCGTCCGCGGCGTCGAGGCCGTAGGCGGTGTGGAGCATGCGGACGGCGAGTTCGGTTTCGTCCTCGTGGATCAGCACGCTGACCTTGATCTCGCTGGTCGAGATCGCCTGGATGTTGATGCCGCGCTTGCCGAGCGTGGTGAACATCGTGCTGGCGACTCCGGCGTGGCTGCGCATGCCGACGCCGACCACCGAGACCTTGGCGACGCGCGTGTCGTGGACCAGCTCGGCGAAGCCGATCGCCGCACGCGCCTGGTTGAGCGCCTCCAGCGACCGCGCCAGGTCGGCCGAGGGCACGGTGAAGGTGACGTCCGTCGAGCCGTGATTGTGCGCGATATTCTGGATGATCATATCGACGTTGATGTTCGCCGCGGCGAGCGGTTCGAAGATCGCCGACACTGCACCCGGCTGGTCGGGAACGCTGGTCAGCGTGATCTTCGCCTCGTTCTTGTCGTGCGCGATCCCCGTGATGAGCTGGCGTTCCACGTCCCCGGTATCCTTTCCAATTTCGTCTTCGCCCACGATCATCGTACCGGGCAGCGTATCCGCCATCGGCGCATCGGGTCCGGTGAAGGACGAGAGCACCTGCACGCGGACCTGTTCCTTCATCGCGAGGCCGACCGAGCGGGTCTGCAACACCTTCGCGCCGACGCTGGCGAGTTCCAGCATCTCTTCGTACGTCACCTTGTTGAGCTTGCGCGCGCGCGGCACGATCCGCGGGTCGGTCGTATAGACGCCGTCGACGTCGGTATAGATGTCGCAGCGATCGGCCTTCATCGCCGCCGCCACCGCCACCGCCGACGTGTCCGAACCGCCGCGGCCCAGCGTGGTGACGCGCCCGTCGTCCGACACGCCCTGGAAGCCGGGGATCACCGCAACCTCGCCCGCCGCCATGCTGGCGTTGAGCGCCTCGACCTCGATGGTGCCGATCCGCGCCTTGGCGTGCGCATCGTCGGTATGGATCGGCAATTGCCAGCCCAGCCACGAACGCGCCGGCACGCCCGCCGCCTGCAAGGCGATCGCGAGCAGCCCGCTGGTGATCTGTTCGCCCGCGGCGACGACGACGTCATATTCGCGCGGATCGTAGAGCGACGAGGCCTCGCGGCAGAAGCCGACCAGCCGGTCGGTCTCGCCCGCCATCGCCGAGACGACCACCGCGACCTGATTGCCCGCCTCCACCTCGCGTTTGACGCGCGCGGCGACGCTCCGGATGCGCTCGATCCCGGCCATCGACGTGCCGCCGAACTTCATCACGATGCGTGCCATCTGCGTCGCCAAACTCCTTGGGGTAAAGGGGCCGCCCTGATAGGTAGCGGCCATGATGATGGCAAGCAGCACGATCGACCCGCGCGAGGCGCAACACTTTGGTGCGATGGCGAAGGACTGGTGGGATCCGAAGGGCTCATCGGCGATGCTGCACAAGCTCAATCCGGTCCGGCTGGGCTATATTCGCGGCCGCATCGACCTGCATTGGGACGGCGACGACACCAGCTTCACGCCGCTCGCCGGCAAGACCGCGCTCGATGTCGGCTGCGGCGCGGGGCTGTTGTGCGAGCCGCTCGCCCGGCTCGGCGCGGCGGTGACCGGGATCGATGCGGCGGCGGAGAATGTCGCGGTGGCGCAGGCGCATGCCGCGCAGGCGGGGCTGGCCATCGACTATCGCGCGGTCGGCGTCGAGGCGATGACCGGCCGCTTCGACCTCGTCACCAGCCTCGAGGTGATCGAGCATGTCGCCGATCCCGCCGGCTTCGTGCGCGGTCTGGCGGAGTCGCTCGCCGACGGCGGCCTGCTGGTGCTGTCGACGCCCAACCGCACGCCGCTGTCGCGGCTGGCGCTGATCACGCTGGCGGAAGGCACCGGCCGCATCCCGCGCGGCACGCACGACTGGGACAAGTTCCTCACCCCCGAGGAGCTCACCGACCTGCTGGAGCGCGCCGGACTGACGGTGACCGACGTACAGGGGCTCGGCTTCTCGCCAGCGACCGGCTTCGTGCTGAGCAATTCGACGCAGCTCGATTATTTCGTGACGGCGAAACGCGTCTAACGGCACTCGAATTCCTCGTCATGCCGGACGTGATCCGGCATCCCGCTTCGTCGCGCCATCCGAAGAAGCGGGACCCCGGCGCAAGGCCGGGGTGACGGAGTGGATTTGGAACCACATCCGATCCACGAACCGATCATAAGCGACAGCCCTGCCCGCAAGGGGGGAGGAACCCAGGCCGCCTTCCCAACCAACCCGGCCGCCGCTACCGCCCGGCGCGATGCATCTCCTCGCCAACCCGCGGCTGCGGCTGCCGATCCTTCTGCTCGTCGCGATCGCGGCGCGGGCGCTGACGTTCGGCAATCCGATCGTCCATGTCGACGAGGAATTCTATTTCGTCACCGCGCACCGGATGTGGCAGGGCGCGCTGCCCTTCGTCGACATCTGGGATCGCAAGCCGGTCGGGCTGTTCCTGCTCTACGCCGTCCCCGCCGCGCTCGGCTTCCCCGCCGGCATCTGGGGCTATCAATTGCTCGCCCTCGCCGGCACCGTCGCCAGCGCCTGGTGGATCGCGCGGCTCGCCGAGCGGCTCGGCTTCGGCGCGGGGGCGACCGCGGGCGCGCTCGCTTATATCCTCTGGCTCGACCTGCTCGGCGGGCAGAGCGGCCAGTCGCCGGTCTTCTACAATCTGCTGATGCTCGCCGCCGCGCTGCTCGTCCTGCGCCCCGCGCCGCAGCGCGCGGGCCGCGGGCTGCTCGTCATGGCGCTGGTCGGCATCGCCTTGCAGATCAAATATTCGGTGGTGTTCGAAGGCATCTTCTTCGGCCTGTGGCTGCTCGCCGATCACTGGCACGCGACGCGCCGGCCGCTGCGGGTGATCGGTTATGGCGCGGCTCTGGTCGTCGTCGCGCTGCTGCCGACCGCGCTCGCCGCGGGCTATTATGCCGCGGTCGGCCAGTGGGACGCCTTCGTCTTCGCCAATTTCCTGTCGATCTTCCACCGCAATCCCGATCCCCTGTCGGAGCTTGCCGGCAATATCGGCGAGATGATCCTGATCGTCTCGCCGATCGCGACGCTGGCGATCCTCGCGCTCTGGCGCGGCCGCGGCGATCGCGCACAGCGGCGCGCGCGGCGTTTCGTCGCGCTCTGGCTGGCGGTGTCGATCGGCAGCGTCGCGATCTTCCGGCCGTGGTTCGATCATTACGCCTTGCCCGTCCTGCTCCCCGCCTGCGCCGCCGCCGCCGGCATGCTCGGTACCACCGCCTGGCAGCGCTGGCGCACCCCCGCGCTGCTGCTCACCGCCGCGCTCGCCGGCCAGATCGTGCTGATCGTTCAACGCGCCGGCCGCGGCGATGCCGGCGAACTCGCCGCGCTGGCGCAGGCGGTCGGCCGCGGCCCGGGGTGCCTGTACGTCTATTCGGGCACCGACATGCTCTACAGCGCGACCGGGCGCTGCGCGCTGTCGCGCTATCTCGTGCCCTCGCATCTGATCCGCTTCCGCGAGGCGGGCGCGACCGGGGTCGATCAGGACAGCGAAATCCGCCGCATCCTCGCCGCCGGGCCGGAGGCGGTCGTGATCCGTCCGCAATATCGCGGCGAGCGCCCCGCCGCGCATGCGATCGTTACCGCGGCGATGGCGCGCGATTACCGGCTGACCGCGACGCTACCGATGGGCAACGAGCTCCTGCGCGTCTATCATCGCGCGCGATGAAACGCCTGTTCGCCTCCATCCACGACGTCTCGCCCCGGTTCGAGGGCGAGGTCGACCGCCTGCTCGACCATCTCGCCCCGCATGTCGGGCGGCGGCTGGCGATGCTCGTCGTCCCCGATCACTGGTCGAGCGCGCCGATCACCCCCGCCTTCGCCGGCCGGCTGCGCGGCTGGGCGGACGAGGGCGTCGAGATGTTCGTCCACGGCTGGACGCATCGCGACGACAGCGCGCATGCCGGCCGCGCCGCGGCGCTCAAGGCCAAACATATGACCGCCGGCGAGGGCGAGTTCCTCGGCCTCAGCCACGCCGAGGCGCTGGCGCGGATGCGGCGCGGCAAGGCGTTGGTCGAGGATATCACCGGGCGCGCGGCGACGGGGTTCATCGCGCCGGCGTGGCTCTATTCGGTAGGCGCGCGCGCGGCGCTCGCCGACGCCGGCTTCGCGCTCGCCGAGGATCACGCGCGGGTGTGGCGGCCGGGCGGCGGCGTCGTCGCACGCGGGCCGGTGATCACCTGGGCGAGCCGGACGCGGATGCGGCAGCTGAGTTCGCTCGCCGCGGCGGGGGCGCTGCGCCACGTGTTGCAGCCGACGCGCAACGTGCGGATCGCGGTCCATCCCGGCGATACGACCGTGCCGGCGCTGCTGGACAGCATCACGACGACCTTCGCCGCGTTCGGGCGGCATCGCCCCGCGGCCTATGCGGAACTGGCGGGGTAGCGAGCCAATTCCTCCCCTGCCGGAGGAGGAATAAGGTCACGCCCGCTTCCGCACCCCGTCGCGCGCCGCGATCGCGGCGGCATAATGCGCCACCAGATCGGCGGCATGTTCCTCGTCGTTGCGGACCTTCGCGGACGCCACGCGCGCGGCGCGGCGCACGATCGCGCGGTCGCGCGCCAGCATCCGCTGGATCGCGTCGGCGCAGCTGTGCGCGTCGCGCTGCGCATAGACTTCGGCGAACAGCGGATCGGCGATCTCCGCGGTGCCGCCGCCGTCCGGCACGATCAGAGGCGTGCCGCTCGCCAGCGCCTCGGCGGGGACCAGCCCGAACGTCTCGGTGCCGCAGCCGTGGATATAGATGTCGGCGCTCGCCATGATCGTCGCCAGCCGCCGCCGGTCGTAGACCGGACGGAACAGGCGGATGTGCGGATTGGCGCCGATATGCCGTTCGAGCGTCTTGGTATCCATCCCCTGGCCGAGGATGACGAGCCCCACCGGCGCCTGCGTGCCGATCCGCTGCACCGCATCGATCACCGTCGGCCAGCGCTTTTCGGGATGATGGCGGCCGACGCCGAGCAGCAATTGCGCTTCGGGCGGCAGGCCGCATTGGCGCAGCAAAGCGGCGCGCAGCGTCTCGTCGCGCAGGTCGGGCGAGAAATGCGCGCGCTCGATGCCGAGCGGCATCGTCGCATCGACGCGGATGCCGCGCGCCGCCAGTTGCTTGGTCAGCGACGGGCCGTTGGTGACCACCGTGTCATATTGATCCAGGCAGTGGTTGAGGTAGCGGTCGTACCACGAAAAGGCGCGCTCGATCCGCGGCGCCGAGGCGACCGGCTTGAACCAGCGCTTCGGATAGGCCTCCAGATTGTCGTTGTGCATGAAATAGGAGCGCAGCGCGCGCCCTTTCCCCCCACCCCGCCATTGCGCGACGATCCACGCCGATTTCCACGGCGAGCAATTCTCGACCACGTCGGGATCGAGCGCGTCGAGCCGGCGGTGGATCGGTTCGGCATCCCAGAACAGGCCGTAATTGGCGTCGAACGGCATGCCCGGCGCCTTGATGTAATGGATCGCGCCGCCGCCGGGCCGCTCCTCGATCCGGTCCTCGCGGCCCGGGGCGAGCACGATCAGCTCGTGGCCCATGCTCGCCAGCACCTCGATCTTGCGATCGATATAGGTGCGCACGCCGCCGCCGGTCGGCGAGTAGATCTCGTTGACGTCGACGATCCGCATCACTCGTCCTTGGTCGGCGAGAAGCCGCCGAGGCCGTGCAGATATTGCATCTGGACGGTACGTTCGGCGGTGGCGGTGCCGACGTCGACAAGCGCGCGCTCGACCTTGGGCCGCGACATGCCGATCTTGCCGGGACCGGGGAAGCCGGCGCCGTCGGCGAAGAAATTGAACTTGTTCTTGCCGTCGCGGTCGTGCGTGACGAACAGCGCATAGCGGCCGGGACGCGGCACGCGGATGCACACCTGCACCTGGCCGCTCGCCGGGATCGCCGTCCACACCCGGCGGAACGTCTTGCCCGCGGCGAGCAGCACCGAATCGTCGGCGAGGAAATCGGTCTCGTTGGCGGGATACAGCTCCAGCTTGATCCGCCCCTTGCGATCCTTGAGCCCGGCGATCTGCGCGAGGATCGCCGGGCCGCCGCCGGGGTTGCACGCCGCCGCGTCGCTGCCGAGCACCTGCGCCCCGGCCGGCACTGCGACCAGCAGGGCCACGGGCAGCAGCGCGGCGAGGATCGCCGAAGGAGTCATGACGGCGTCCTCGTCAGCAGGTGATGGATGCCGAAGGCGACGATCAGCAGCGCGTGGATCAGCAGCACCGCCGCCGCGGTGAAGGCGATCAGCTCGGACAAAGCCTGGTCCTCGCCGATCATCAGGATCGCGAAATTGGCGAACAGCAGGTCCTTGTTGGGCAGCAGCGGCAGACGCGAGAAGAGCATCCGCCCCGCCGACAGGAACAGCCACGTGCCGATCGCGACGCTCGGCATTGCCAGCGCCCAGGCGAGCGCGAGGAAGAAGCCGCCGAGGATCAGCCGCAGGCAGTGGATGCCGAAGATCGCCCACAATTCGCGCCGCGGCAGCGAGAACACCTTGCGCGAGAAGATCAGGAACGGCAGCGAAGTGCCGAAGATCACCGCCAGCGAGCCGTAGACGTAGCGCATCATCTCGGGCGGGATCAGCTCGCGCCCGACCGGCAGCGCCACCGCAATCATCGCCAGCGTCACCGCATTGCCCGCGATCGCCGACAGGATCGACACGTCCTTGACCGCGCCGAACGGCGCCGCGACGAGCTGCGCCCGCGCCCGCGCCCAGGCGTAGAAATAGGCCTCGCCCGAATAGCCCATGACGACGTCGTTCGCGATCCGCTTCTTGATCAGCGCGACGAGCCCACCGAGCGGGATGTGCCACAGCCGCCGGAAGATCCAGTAATCGGCCAGCGGCGGCACGAAATAGAGCGCGGCGAAGGCGATGTAGAACAAGGGGTTGCGCGGCGTCGCCCGGTCCAGCCCGGCAAGCCCCGAACTCAGCAGCTCGTGCGCGAGGCCGGCGAGCATCGCCAACGTCACCAACGCGCCGATGATCGCAGGCCAGCGGCTCTTGATGGTTTTCAAGGGTTGGAGTCCCGCGATGTCGGGGGAGGGCGGCACGATCTCGACGAGAGGACGGCCTGCACTGTGATCGATCTGCACCCGTTGATCCGAACGATGACGATGGGGTCGCTTAGCCATATCGACCCGGTGTTGCACATGAATTTCGTTTCACTGTCGTGTCACGAAGCTCTGTGGCACAGCGGTCCGCGACCATGTCTGCCGACCATATCCTTACCTTCGCACAAGATTTGTCCGGTGGCGGCGTCGAGCGCGCGCAATTGCGGCTGGCGGCGGAATGGCTCGCCGCGGGGCGGCGGGTGACGCTCGCGGTCGGCGACGCCGGCGGACCGCTCGCCGCCGATCTGCCCGCGGGGCTGGGACTCGAGCCGCTCGGCCACCGCCGCTACGTCGCGCAGCGCCGGCTGGCGGCGATCACGCTGCGGCTGCGCCCCGACCTCATCTTCTGCCCCGGCAACCATTATACCCTGGTCGCCGCGTGGCTGCGCTGGCGACTCGGCGACGATTGCCCGCCGATCGTCGCCAAATTGTCCAACGCGATCGACCGCGCCGATCATGGCCGGATCATGGGCGCCGGGCACCGGCTGTGGCTGGCGCAGCATGGCCGCTTCCTCGATCATCTCGTCGCGATGACGCCGGCGACCGCGGCGCTGGCGGCACGCGCGATGCGGATGGAGCGGCGGACCAGCGTCATCCCCAATCCGCCGGCGCCGCGCGCGACGGCGGCGGCCGCAGGCGGCGCGGCGCTGCCGCCCGGCCGCATCGTGCTCGGCGTCGGCCGGCTGGTGCCGCAGAAACGCTGGGACCGGCTGATCGCCGCGATTCCCGCGCTGCCCGCCGACGTCAGCGTCGTGATCCTCGGCGAGGGCGAGTTGCGCCCCGCATTGGAGCGGCAGGTCGCCGCGGCGGGGCTCGCCGCGCGCGTCCACCTGCCCGGCCATGTCGGCGATCCGCTGCCGGCGATGGCGGGGGCCGCGGTGCTGGCGCTGCCCTCCGATTACGAGGGCGTGCCGGGGGTGCTGCGCGAGGCGCTGTCGGTGGGGACGCCGGTGGTCGCCACCGCGTCGAGCCCGGCGGTGCGCGAGATCGTCGGCGAGGCGCGCCTCGGCACCGTCGTCGCGCCGGAGGATGCCGCCGGCCTCGCCGCCGCGCTCAATCATTGGCTGGTGGCGCCCCGCCCCGCCCCGGTGCCACAGCCCGGCGGCGATTCCGCGGCGCGCTACCTACGCCTGTTCGACACCCTCGCCTGATTCGTCGCGCTCGGCCTCGCGTTCGGCGCTGCGCTCCAGTGCGGTCTTGATCATCGCGGTCATCGGATCGGCGAGCGCCAGCCCGAGGATGCCGAACAGCGCGCTCGCCATGATCTGCGCGCCCAGCGTCAGCGCCGGCGGCAGGTCGACCGTCTTCTTGGCGACGATCGGCAGCAGCACGTAACCGTCGAAGCCCTGGACGATGACATAGGTGCCGATCGCCCAGAAGCCGATGTGCGTGCCCGCGGAGAAGCCGACCGCGATCATCAGCGCGCCGCTGATGAACGCGCCGATATTGGGGATGAAGGCGAGCAGCCCGGTGAGGATGCCCAGGATCATCGCCATCGGCACGCCGCCGATCGACAGCGCGATGCCGGTCAACACCCCCTCGGCGAGCATGCCGAGCAGCCGCCCGGCGAGCAGCCGGCGCAAGACCTTGCCCATCCGGTCGATCACCGTCGCGAATTCGCCCCGGTTGCGCCGCGGCACCATCCATTCCAGCCCGCGCTGATAGGTGCCGGGGTCCATCGCGACGAACAGGCCGATGACGATGATCATGAACATCGTCGTCAGCGCCCCGAAGGCGGTGCCCACCCAGGAGGTGATCCGTCCGACCGAACTCAGCGCCTGGCGCGCGATGCCGCTGACGTCGGAGGCGCCGGGCATCAGCCCCTGCCCGCTCAGCCAGCGCGCCAGCCGGTTGGCCTGCGTCTCCAGCGTCGCGCGCAATTGCGAGAATTGGTCGGCGACCTGCACGCCGGTGAGGTAGAAGGTGCCGGCGAGGAAGGCGATCGTCAGCAGCACGACGATCAGCAGCCGCCAGCCGCGCCCGATCGGCAGCACCTTGCCGAGCAGGCGCACGCCGCCGTCGAGCAGGCCGGCGAACACCAGGCCGGCGAAGATGATCAGCAGCGGCTGGACGAGGATCACCGCCAGCGCCATCGCCGCGGCGAGGCCGAGCCACACCGCCGCGCGCGTCAGCTCGCGCCGGACGAAGGGATCGCGCAGCTCGTTGGGGCTGGGATCCTGGATCGCCGGCGTCTCGCTCACGTCACTGTCCAGTGGCCGGGTGGAGGGACAGGCCGGCGCGGCCCGAGCGTAGCGATCCCCACCAGGTCAGCGGGTTGAGCGTCGCGTCGCCGTCGAGGCTGAAGGTGAGGAATTCGGCGCGCCCGCCGAGATTCTCATACGGCACCGGCCCGCCGAGGCCGAGCTGCGCGAGCGGGAAGCGGCTGTCCGCCGAGCGGTCGCGATTGTCGCCCATCAGGAAGACGTGGTTGGCGGGGATGGTGACCTGCGGATAATTGTCGCCGGGGCTGTCGGGTTCGAGATCGACGGTGTCGTAATGGCGGCCGCCGGGCAGCGTCTCGGTGACGATCGGCAGATGGCAGACATAGCCGCCACCCGCAGCCGGACGACGCGCGCCGAAATAGTCGCGGTCGCTGCACGGGCTGTTGGTGTCGACCGGCAGGTCGACGTAATGCAGCGGCCCGCGCGGGATCGGCTTGCCGTTGAGGATCACCGTGCCGCCCTGCACCGCCAGCGTATCGCCGGGCAGGCCGATGACGCGCTTGATATAGTCGTTGCGGGTGCCCGGCGGGGTGACGATGACGACGTCGCCGCGCTGCGGCAGGCTGCCGAGCAACCGGCCGTGGATGAACGGCAGGCCGACGCTCCAGCTCTCCTCGGGCTGGCGCATCACCACGCCCTTGAAGATCGCGACCGGATTGGGGATCGTCGGCGAGACGAACGACCAGCCGTAGGCGAATTTGGACACCACCAGCCGGTCGCCGATGCGCAGTCCGGGCAGCATCGATTCGGACGGGATGTAGAACGGCTTGGCGATGAAGCTGTGGAATCCGAGGACGATCAGGATCAGCCAGAAGATGCCCTTGATCTCGCCCCACCAGTCGGTCTTCTTGCGTGCGACGGCCGGTGGCGCGGGCGCGGGGACCGCCGCCTCGCTGGGGTTGCTGCCGTCCAACACCGCTTCCTTCATGCCTTGGGGTCCGGGATCGCCTCGATGATCACGAAGGCTTGCGCCCAGGGATGATCGTCGGTCAAAGTCAAATGTATGCGAGCGACGTGGCCCTCGGGGATCATGCCGTCAAGCCGTTCCTTCGCGCCGCCGGTCAGCGCCAGCGTCGGCGCGCCCGAGGGGGCGTTGACGACGCCGATGTCCTTCATGAACACGCCCGCCTTGAACCCGGTGCCGACCGCCTTCGAAAACGCCTCCTTGGCGGCGAAGCGCTTGGCAAGCGTGCCCGCCTTGGTGAACGGCCGCCGCGCGGCCCGCGCCCGCTCGGCATCGGTGAAGACGCGCGCCTCGAACCGCGCGCCGAACCGGTCGAGCGAGGCGGCGATCCGCTCGATGTTGCACAGGTCGGAACCGAGCCCGACGATCATACCCCATTCCTCACCGGCACGGGGAGGGGGACCGCCGGCCGCAGGCCGGTGGTGGAGGGGGGGCTCCACGAGCGCGTCCCCCTCTTTGGCGGAAGCATATGCGGAAGCCCCCCTCCACCACCGCTGCGCGGCGGTTCCCCTCCCCGTGCCGGGGAGGAATAAGGTTCACCCACGCGCGGCATCCATCTCCTCGCGCATCCGCCGCACCGCGTCGCCCAGCCCGACGAACAGCGCCTCGCCGACGAGGAAATGGCCGATGTTGAGCTCGCGCACCTGCGGGATCGCCGCGATCGGCCCGACATTGTCGAACGTCAGGCCATGGCCGGCATGCACCTCGATGCCGTTCTTCGCGGCGAGCGCCGCCGCGTCCGACAGTCGCCGCAGCTCGGCGGTGCGCGCTTCGCCGTCCAGCTCGGCATAGCGGCCGGTGTGCAGTTCGACGACCGGCGCGCCGAGCCGGATCGCCGCCTCGATCTGCCGCGGATCGGGTTCGATGAACAGCGATACGCGGATCCGTGCCGCGGCCAGTTCGCCGACCAGCGGCGCGAGCCGGTTGTGCTGCCCCGCCGCGTCCAGCCCGCCCTCGGTGGTCAGCTCCTCGCGCTTCTCCGGCACGATGCACGCGGCATGCGGCCGATGACGCAGCGCGATCGCGAGCATCTCGTCGGTCGCCGCCATTTCGAGGTTGAGCGGGATGGTCAGCGCCGCCGACAGCCGCGCGATATCGTCGTCGGTGATGTGCCGCCGGTCCTCGCGCAGATGCGCGGTGATCCCGTCCGCCCCCGCCTCGGCCGCGAGCAGCCCGGCGCGCACCGGATCGGGATAGCCCGCGCCGCGCGCGTTGCGCACCGTCGCGACGTGATCGATGTTGACCCCCAGCCGCAGCCGATCGTCCTCCGTCTGCCGCAGGCTCACGCCGCCCGGCTCCCCGGCTTGATCGCGGGGATCGCCGCCAGCTCGGGCGGCAGCGCGTCGGCTTCGTAGGTCGGCACGTCCAGCCGGATCAGTGGAAAGAACGGCACGCCGAGGTCGACGGTGCCGCCCGACCGGTCGACCAGCGCGGCGCCGGCGATCACCCTGCCGCCCGCCGCCTCGATCGCCTTGATCGCCTCACGCGAGCTCAGCCCGGTGGTGACGACGTCCTCCATCATCAGCACCGCCTGCCCCGGTTCCAGCCGGAAACCGCGGCGCAGCTCGAACGTGCCGGTCGGCCGCTCGACGAACATCGCCTCGACGCCGAGCGCGCGCGCCATCTCGTGGCCGGCGATCACGCCGCCCATGGCGGGCGAGACGACCGCGGCGATCCGCGTCCTGATCTCGTCGGGGATGCGCGTCGCCAGCGCCTCGGCGAGGCGCGCGCCGCGGCGCGGGTCCATCAGCACGCGCGCGCATTGCAGGTAGCGCGAGCTGCGCAGGCCGGACGAGAGGATGAAATGCCCCTCGAGCAGGGCATCGGCGGCACGGAATTCGGCCAGCACGTCGTCGTCGGTCATCGGCGGTCCCGGATAAGTCGGTCGGATGTCGCCGCTCATAGGTAGTCGCCGCGCCGCCGCCAAGCGGGCCAAGGCGATAAACATGGGCCAGGTGCTTGAGGCCGGGCCGGCGCCCGCGTATAGGTCATGGCAAAAGGGGCGTAGTCATACGCCATAACGGCCCGTTCGCCGGGCAGGCGAGGGAATCTGGACGGGGTGACGAAACGCATGCGCAAAGGGTTCAAGGGGTTCGCACTCGCCGCCGGGTTCGCGCTCGCCGGTCTTAGCGCGGCATCGCAGGCCGCGCCGCAGGGTGCCGCCGCACCGGCCGGCGTGTCCAACATCGCACCGACCACCGCCAACGCCACCGCGCCGGCGGCCCCGGCCTCGCCGCTGCTGGCGCAGGACGGCGCGCCCGCGACGACGATCCAGCCCGGCATCGGCCATCCCGTCGACGGCCGTATCGGCATCCAGCCGCAGGTGACCACGAATGGCCAGTTCGCGCACTGGTTCCACGATTCGATCCTGGTGCCGCTGATCGTCGCGATCTGCGTGTTCGTGCTGCTGCTGCTGCTCTGGGTCGTCTTCCGCTTCCGCAAGTCGGCCAATCCGGTGCCGTCGAAGACCAGCCACAACACCGCGATCGAGATCGTCTGGACGCTCGCGCCGGTGATCATCCTGGTGCTGATCGCGGTGCCGTCGATCGGCCTGCTGCAGGCGCAGTTCAAGCCCGCGCCGGCGGGTGCGGTGACGCTGAAGGCGATCGGCAACCAATGGTATTGGTCGTATCAATATCCCGATAACGGCGGTTTCGAAGTCACCGCCAACATGCTCAAGGAAAAGGACCAGGTCGCCAAGGGCGAGCGGTTCCGCACCGATGCCGACGGGCCGCGCCTGCTCGCCGCCGACAATCGCATCGTGCTGCCGGTCGGCGTGCCGATCCGCCTGATCACCACCTCGCAGGACGTGATCCACAGCTGGGCGGTCCCCGCCTTCTGGATCAAGCTCGACGCGGTGCCCGGCCGCCTCAACGAGACGAGCTTCACGATCAAGCAGCCCGGCCTCTATTTCGGCCAGTGTTCGGAACTGTGCGGCGCGCGCCACGCCTTCATGCCGATCGCGGTCGAAGCGGTGCCGCAGGCGCAATTCGCCGCCTGGGTCCGCGCCAAGGGCGGCACGATGCCCCGCCCCGGCACGCCGTCCGACAAGGTCATCCCGCAGCCCGGCGCCGAGGGTTCGGCCGCCAAACAGGCGGAAGGCAATGCCGCCGACGCCGCCACCGGCCCGGTCGAGAACGTGACGACGACCGCCCCCACCTCCAGCCAGGGTGCGACCGGCAATCCGGCCACCGGCAACGCGGGACAGTAAGATGACCGATACCGCCCTCCACCCCTCCGCATTCGTCGCGCACGACGATCACGCGCACAGCGATGCGGACCACAAGCCGGGCTTCTTCGCCCGCTGGTTCATGTCGACCAACCACAAGGACATCGGGACGCTCTACCTGATCTTCGCGATCATCGCGGGGATCATCGGCGGCGCGATCTCGGGGCTGATGCGCGCCGAGCTGGCGCAGCCGGGGATCCAGTATCTCGTCGGCTGGGCGAATTTCCTGCCCGGCGGCGACGGCGGGCTCGATCATGCGCTCCATCTGTGGAACGTGCTGATCACCGCGCACGGTCTCATCATGGTCTTCTTCATGGTGATGCCGGCGATGATCGGCGGCTTCGGCAACTGGTTCGTGCCGATCATGATCGGCGCGCCCGACATGGCCTTTCCGCGGATGAACAACGTCAGCTTCTGGCTGCTCATCCCCGCTTTCTCGCTGCTGCTCGCCTCGCCCTTCTTCGGCGGCGCCGGCACCGGCTGGACGGTCTATGCGCCACTGTCGACCTATGGCGAACCGGGGCCCTCGGTGGACATGGCGATCCTGTCGCTCCACCTCGCCGGCGCCAGCTCGATCCTCGGCGCGATCAACTTCATCACCACCATCTTCAACATGCGCGCGCCGGGCATGACGCTGCACAAGATGCCGCTGTTCGTCTGGTCGGTGCTGGTCACCGCCTTCCTGCTGCTGCTCGCGCTTCCCGTGCTCGCCGCGGCGATCACGATGCTGCTCACCGACCGCAATTTCGGCACCACCTTCTTCGATCCGGCCGGTGGCGGCGATCCGATCCTCTACCAGCATCTGTTCTGGTTCTTCGGCCACCCCGAAGTCTACATCATGATCCTGCCGGGCTTCGGCATCGTCAGCCAGATCATCGCGACGTTCAGCCGCAAGCCCGTCTTCGGCTATCTCGGCATGGCCTATGCCATGGTCGCGATCGGCGTCGTCGGCTTCGTCGTCTGGGCGCACCATATGTTCGTCACCGGCCTGTCGGTGAACGTGAAGATGTATTTCACCGCCGCGACGATGGTCATCGCGGTCCCGACCGGCATCAAGATCTTCTCGTGGATCGCGACGATGTGGGGCGGTTCGCTGACCTTCAAGACGCCGATGGTCTGGGCGATCGGCTTCATCTTCATGTTCACGGTCGGCGGCGTCACCGGCGTCGTGCTCGCCAACGGCGGCATCGACGATTACATGCAGGACACCTATTACGTCGTCGCGCACTTCCACTACGTGCTGTCGCTCGGTGCGGTGTTCGGCCTGTTCGCCGGCTTCTATTACTGGTTCCCGAAGATGTTCGGGAAGATGTATAACGAGGCGCTCGGTCAGGCGCATTTCTGGGTTTTCTTCGTCGGCGTGAACCTGCTGTTCTTCCCGATGCACTTCCTCGGGCTGCAGGGCATGCCGCGTCGCTATCCGGATTATCCGGACGCTTATGCGACCTGGAACGCGCTGGCGAGCCACGGCTATGAGGTGATGGCCGCGGGCATGGTGATCTTCTTCGTCAACGTGATCTATTCGCTGATCGCCGGGCCGAAGGCGCCCGACAATCCCTGGGGCGAAGGCGCGACGACGCTGGAATGGACCTTGTCCTCGCCGCCGCCCTACCACCAGTTCGAGACGCTGCCGAAGATCGACTGAGGCACGAAGCCCCGGGGGAAACCCCGGGGTTTTTCGTTGGGGCGCGCCCGATCCCCCTTCCGGCAAGCGAAGGATCGGTCGGCCGGATCGTTACGCCGGCGACCAGCGCGCCGTTTTCCGCGCCGACCCGAGCGACGCCACGAACGCTTCGTTAAGACCGTAACGGCTAGATTTCGGCCGGATACGCGGCGCTTGCAGGAAGCGCGCAGGGCGTATCGGGGCCGGGGATCACATCAGTGCTGGACGAAGAACGGGCGGACGCGGGGGCGTTCGTCGATCTGGATGAGGCGGGCAGCGTCACCGCGTCGCTCAAGGCGGGCGGCGTCATCGCGCCCGCATTGTTGCTCGCCGCCTGCGGCGGCGGCGGTGGCAGCGGCGGCGGCACCGCAGCCGCACCGCCGACGTCGAGCGCCCCCGTCGTCGTCGTCCCCGCCGCGATCACCGCGACGCAGGCGAGCCGCTTCCTCGCGCAGACGACGCTGGGCGGCACGCGCACGATGATCGAGAGCGTCGTCAGCCGCCGCTACGAAGGCTGGATCGACGACCAGTTCGCGCTGCCGCGCGCCACCTCGCACTGGGACTGGCTGGTCGCCAATGGCTATGGCGTCGCCGCCAACATCAACAGCGAGAACGGCTTCGACACGACGCTCTGGCGCCAGATGATCGTCGAGCCCGACCAATTGCGCCAGCGGATCGGCATGGCGCTGCTCGACATGCTCGTCGTCGGTATCGGCGGGGTCAATCTCAACTGGAAGCAGTTCGCCACCGCCGCTTATGTCGACGTGCTGCTCGACAATGCGTTCGGCAATTACCGCAGCTTGCTCGACGCGATCACCACCAATGCGGCGATGGGCTCGTTCCTCACCTTCCTCGGCAATCGCAAGGCGAATGCGAAGACCGGCGCGCAGCCCGACGAGAATTACGCGCGCGAGCTGATGCAGCTCTTCACGCTCGGCCTCTACCAGCTCGATATGGACGGCAGCGTCAAGACGAGCGGCGGCGTCCCGCTGGAAACCTATGGCCCCGCCGACGTCTCCGGCCTCGCGCGGGTGTTCACCGGGCTCAGCCTCGCGACCACCGACAACACCACGCCCGACCGCTATCGCCAGCCGCTGGTGATGAACGCCGCGATCAACGAGACCGGCGCGGCGAGCTTCCTCGGCGCCTCGACGACCGGCGGCGGCATGGCGGCGGTCAAGGTCGCGCTCGATACCATCTTCGCCCACCCGAACCTGCCGCCCTTCGTGTCGAAACAGCTCATCCAGCGGCTCGTCACCAGCAACCCGAGCGCCGGTTACGTCGGCCGCGTCGCCGCGACCTTCGCCAACAACGGATCGGGCGTGCGCGGCGACATGAAGGCGGTGATCAAGGCGATCCTGCTCGATACCGAGGCGCGCAGCGACGATGCGCTCGCCAGCACCACCGCGGGCAAGTTGCGCGAGCCGGTGATGCGGCTGACCGCCTGGGCGCGCTTCGCCAAGGTCGCCTCGCCGTCCAACGCGTGGAGCTTCGGCGATACGTCGAGCCAGTCGAACCGGCTCGGCCAGTCGATGGGGCGCAGCCAGACCGTCTTCAACTTCTTCCGCCCCGCCTACAGCCCGCCGGCGAGCGCGATCGGCAACGCCGGGCTGGTCGCCCCCGAATTCCAGATCACCAACGAACAAAGCGTCGTCGCCTACGTCAATTACATGCAGAATCTGGTCGCCAACGGCGCCGGCGACGCCAAGCCCGATTACACCGACTTGGTCGCCAAAGCGGGCGACAGCGCCGCGCTGGTCGACGAGATCAACCTTGTCCTCGCCGCGGGCCAACTCGGCAGCGCGACCGTCACGGCGATCCGCACCTCGGTCGACAGCGTCGCGACGACCGCGACCAACGGCCCGATCAACCGCGTCGGCATCGCCTTGCTGCTGACGCTCGCCTCCCCCGATTTCCTGACGCTGCGGTGACCATCATGGACTTTACCCGGGATTCCTCGCGCCGCGCCTTCCTCAAACGCTCCGCCGCGCTCGGCGTGGCGGGGGTGGCGACGCCCTTCGTCACCAGCCTCGCCGCGATCGGCGAGGCCGCGGCGGCGACCGCGACCGACTACAAGGCGATGGTCTGCATCTTCCTCTACGGCGGCAACGATTACGCTAACACCGTCGCGGCATACGATCAGGCGAGCTACGCCGCCTATCTCGCCGCGCGCTCGAACATCGCGCTGACCCGCGAATCGCTCGCCGCCACCGTGCTCAACCCGACCGCGGGCCTGCCCGGCGGCCGTCAATATGCGCTCGCGCCAACGATGGCCTCGCTGCTGCCGCTATTCGATCAGGGCAAGCTCGCGGTGACGCTCAACGTCGGCACGCTCGTCCAGCCGACCACCAAGGCGCAGTTCCAGCAGAACGCGGTCCGGCTGCCGCCCAAATTGTTCAGCCACAACGACCAGCAGAGCTATTTCCAGGCGTCCAACCCCGAGGGCGCGACCTCGGGCTGGGGCGGGCGGATCGGCGACCTGTTCCAGTCGGGCAATAGCGCGGCGACGCTGACCTGCATCAACGCCAGCGGCAATGCCGTGTACCTCACCGGCAAATCGGCGGTGCAATATGCGATCGGCACCGGCGGCCCGATCGCGCTCGCCGGCGGCTCGACGCTCTACGGGTCGAGCACCGCGGGCGCGACGTTGCGCAGCCTGATGACCGGCGGCAGCACGCATCTGCTCGGCAACGAGCACGCCCGCGTCAGCAAGCGCGCGCTCGACACCTATGCGCAGGTCAGCGGCGCCCTCGCCTCCGCGCCGGCGAGCGGCTTCACGCTGTTTCCGACCGGCAACGGCCTCGCCGACCAGCTCAGGATGGTCGCGCGGCTGATATCCGTGTCGTCGCAGCTCGGCGCCAAGCGGCAGGTGTTCTTCGTCTCGATCGGCGGTTTCGACCTGCACGACAATCTCGTCGCGGTGCAGCCGGGGCTGATCGGCAAGGTCGCCGATGCGATGCGCGCCTTCTACGACACCACCGTCGCTTTGGGCGTGGCGGACAAGGTGACGAGCTTCACCGCCTCCGACTTCGGCCGGACGCTCCAGTCGAACGACGACGGTTCGGATCACGGCTGGGGCAGCCATCATCTGGTGATGGGCGGCGCGGTACGCGGCAAACGATTCTTCGGCACCGCGCCGCAGGTCGGCAACGGCACCCCCGACGATGTCGGCCAAGGCCGCCTGCTGCCGACGATCGCGGTCGACCAATATGCCGCGACGCTGGCGAGCTGGTTCGGGGTCGGCAACGGCGACCTGACGACGGTGCTGCCCAACATGGGCAATTACAATGCGTCCAACTGGAACCTGGGTTTCGTCTGATCTCGTTCCTCCCCGGCACGGGGAGGGGGACCGTTCGCGCAGCGAATGGTGGAGGGGGCTTCGGCGAACATTCCGCTGGTGGAAGCCCCCTCCGTCACCGCTGCGCGGTGCCACCTCCCCGTACCGGGGAGGGATTGGTCGTCGACATGCAACGATAGAAACGCCGCCATATCAGCGGATCGCAACCCGAAATTCCTCCCCCGCCAGGGGGAGGGGGACCGTTCGGCATTAGCCGAATGGTGGAGGGGGAGGACAGGGCGGGAGCCCGGTTACCGAACTCCCGCCCTGTCCTCCCCCTCCGTCACGCCCTTCGGGCGCGCCACCTCCCCCTTGCGGGGGAGGATTTAAAGTCACCCCATCAACACGCCGCGATACGCCTCGAAGCAGCGCTCGCCGCAGCGCAGCCGGATCAGCGCACCCTCGGCCATCGCGGTCGCGCGACGCGGATCTTGTTCCACCGCCGGCCGGATCGCCTCACGGTTCCAATCCTCGCTATGCTTGATGTCGAGCACCGCGTGCAGATCGAAATAGCGTCGCTCCTTGTCGGAGAAGCCGTGGCGGCGTAGCCCCTTGGCCGTCGCGGCCGAACGATCCGGCGCGGTCAGCTCGATCACGCCGAGCGCGCCCACCGAATGCCACGCATAACGGCGGCTGGTCGCCATCGCGGTCATCGCATTGGCGAGGCACAGGCTCTGCCACAACGTATTCTCGATCACCGGATTGACCGCCAGCGTCTCGACCAGCGCGTCGAGCATCGGACCGTGCATGCCCTTGGCGTTGCCGCGACCCATCTCGTCCCAATAATTGCGGGCGAGTTCGAGCTTGGGATAGGTCGGCAGCTTGACCTGCGTCATCGCGACGAGATCGTCGAAGCCCGCCTCGCCGGCGGCTTCCTGCTCGAAGAACCAGCGCAGCTGGTCGAGGTTCGCCTCTTCGGCGAGCCACGGGAACAGCGGGTCGTGCTGGCCCGGCCCGCTCTGCTTCAGCTCCTCGAACCAGGCGACGAAGCCCTCGACGTCGGTCGGTGCCGCGGCCGCCTCGGCTGCCACTTCCTCGCGCAATTCCTCCAGGAACCCGCCTTCGAGGCGCTGCATGCGGACGTCGCGGTCCAGCACGCGCTGCCAGTCGGTGGTCGGGAAACCGGGTTCCAACCGCTCCCGGTTCCAGTGCGCCAATCCGCGCTGAAAGCTGTCGGTGAGGAATTGTGACGCGCGCAGTTCGGCGTCAACGATGCGGGTAGCCATTCGAATCTCCTAGTGGGCTGGCCAACCGCTTGATCTGTTTATCGTTCCTTGCGCCTCCGAATCGGTTGATATGCATCAGGACGATAGTCGTTGGGCGATGGCGCTGCTTCCCCAAGCCGCCCGGCGCGCGTATAGCCGGTCGATGATGACGGTCGCGACGCCTCTGCTGCCCCCCGCCGACTGGCGCGACTTCCTCGCGCTGACCAAGCCGCGGGTGATGACGCTGGTCGTCTTCACCGGTTTGTGCGGCATGCTGGCGGCGCCGGTCGGCATCCCTCCGGTGCTCGGCTTCACCGCGATCCTGTGCATCGCGCTCGGCGCGGGCGCAGCGGGGGCGCTCAACCAATGGTATGAGGCGGATATCGACGCCAAGATGCGGCGGACGCAGAAGCGCCCGCTGCCCGACGGCCGGATGGACCGCGAATCGGCGCTGCACTTCGGCGTCGGGCTCGCCGCCTTTTCCGTGATCCTGATGTATTTCGCGATCAACCTCGCCGCCGCGGCGATCCTGACCGTCTCGATCCTGTTCTACGTCCTCGTCTATACCGTCTGGCTCAAGCGCCGCACGCCGCAGAACATCGTCATCGGCGGCGCCGCCGGCGCCTTCCCGCCGCTGATCGGCTGGGCGGCGGCGACCGGACAGGTCGCCACGCTGCCGCTGCTGCTGTTCGGCCTCGTCTTCCTATGGACGCCGCCGCATTTCTGGGCGCTCGCGCTGTTCGTGAAGACCGATTACGCCAATGCCGGCGTGCCGATGCTGCCCGTCGTTGCGGGCGAGCGGGTGACGCGGCGCCAGATCGGCCTCTACACGATCCCGATGGCGCTGGTCGCGATCCTGCCCTGGCCGCTCGGCCTGACGGGGCCGCTCTATGGCGGGGTGGCGAGCGTCACCACCGCGATCTTCGCCGCGCTCGCGCTCGTCGTCGCGACCCGGACCACCGGCGCGGACGACACGATGAAGCCAGAGAAGCGCTTGTTCAGTTATTCGATCCTCTACCTCTTCGTCGTGTTCGGCGCGCTCGTCGTCGATCGCTGGGTGTTCGCATGACCCCCGACGAACAGGATCTGATCCGCCAGCGCCAGCGGTCGCGCGCGCGCGTGATGGCGCTGCTGCTGGGTGCCTTCGTCATCCTGATCTTCGCGATCGCGATCACCAAGATCCGGCAGGGCATGATATGACCGCGCCGGCGCGTCCCGATGCCGACGCGACCCGGCGCCAGCTGCGTACCGCGCTGTTCGCGGTGCTCGGCATCTGCTTCATGACCGGCGTCGCCTGGGCGAGCATCCCGCTCTATCGCCTGTTCTGCCAGGTCACCGGGCTCAACGGCACGACGCAGCGCGGGCTGGAGGCGCCGGGCGCGGTCAACAAGCTGATCCGCATCGATTTCGACAGCAATGTCGCGCCCGGCATGAAATGGCGCTTCCGCCCCGAAGCGGGATCGGAAACCGTCAAGATCGGTGCGCGCGACATGGCGTTCTTCACCGCGACCAACACCGATACGAAGCCGATCACCGGCACCGCGACGTTCAACGTCACACCCAGCCAGGCGGGCAAATATTTCACCAAGATCCAGTGTTTCTGCTTCACCCAGCAGACGCTGCGACCGGGCGAGACGCAGCGCATGCCGGTGATCTTCTTCGTCGACCCCAAGATCATGGACGACCCCGACGCGCGCGACGTCGAGACGATCACGCTCTCCTATACGTTTTACCCGGTGGATTCCGCGAAATCGGCGGGCTAAGCGTTGACCCAAGAGGATTAGAGAACAGGGAAACGACCATGGCCGGCGCCAAGAACCACGATTACCATATCCTGCCCCCCAGCATCTGGCCCCTGTTCGGATCGCTGTCGGCGCTGGTGATGGCGTCGGGCGCGATCATGTGGATGCACGGCGGCCATCTCGCCGCCGACAAGGCCAATGGCGGCGGCTGGATTTTCCTCGCCGGTCTCGCGGGCGTGCTGTTCACGATGTACAGCTGGTGGGCCGAGGTGGTGCGCGAGGCGCATCACGGCGATCATACGCCGGTCGTCCAGCTCCATTTCCGTTATGGCATGATCCTGTTCATCGCCTCCGAAGTCATGTTCTTCGTTGGCTGGTTCTGGGCCTTCTTCGACTTCGCGCTGTTCCCGACCGCGATGAGCTTCGTCGACGGCCAGGTCGAGCGCGCCGCCGAGGGCGCCGCGGCGATCGCCGCGCAATGGCCGCCCAAGGGGCTTGAGGTCATCAACGCCTTCGAACTGCCGTTGCTCAACACGCTGATCCTGCTGACCAGCGGCACCACCGTCACCTGGGCGCACCACGCGCTGATCCACAACCAGCGCGGCGGCGAGAAGACCGGCCTGTGGGGCATGCTCGGCGTCGGCAATCGCGACGGCGTGCTCAAGGGCCTGTGGCTGACGGTCGCGCTGGGCGTGCTGTTCAGCTCGATCCAGGCCTATGAGTACATGCACGCGCCCTTCCCGTTCAAGGGGCTGAACTATGGCGCCGCCTTCTTCATGGCGACCGGCTTCCACGGCTTCCACGTGCTCATCGGCACGATCTTCCTCGCCGTCTGCCTGATCCGCGCCTACAAGGGCGACTTCACGCCACGCCAGCATTTCGGCTTCGAGGCGGCGGCGTGGTATTGGCATTTCGTCGACGTGGTGTGGCTGTTCCTGTTCGTCACCATCTACGTCTGGGGTGGCTGGGGCGCGCCGATCCACGGCGGCTGATGAAGGATAGGGCGTCGCTTATGACTGATCCGACGCCCCTGCCGCCGGCGAATGGCATGCCCTCGGTCGTCCAGGCTGGCCTGCGCGGCCTCTGCCCGCGCTGCGGCAAGCCCACCCTCTTCGCCAAGATGATCAAATTCGCCGACCGCTGTTCGGCATGCGGGCTCGACTTCACCCGGTTCAACGTCGGCGACGGCCCCGCCGCCTTCCTGACGCTGATTCTCGGCACGATCGTGGTCATCGGCGCGATCATGCTCGAACTGACGCTGCACCCGCCACTGTGGCTACATATGTTAATTTGGATCCCAGTGACACTCGCAGGGGTGATCTGGTCGCTGCGCCTCGCCAAGGGTGCGCTGATGTCCGCCGAGTTCCGCAACGCCGCGCGCGAAGGGCGCATCGATCCGCGACCATGAGGCGCGTACCGCTGATCCCGACCCTCGTCGTCGCGCTCGCGGTGGCGGCGATGATCGCGCTGGGCCTGTGGCAATTGCTCGACCGCGCGCCGAAGAAAGAGGCGTATCTGGCGCAGCTCGCCGCCAATCCCGCCAAGCCGCCGATCGCCTTTCCGACGACGCCCGACGACCGCCTGCTCTTCCGCCGCACGACCGCGACGTGCAGCCATCCGGTTGCGCAGCGGCTGGTCGGCGCGGGGGCCGCGGGTTTCCGCCTGATCGTCGATTGCCGCGGCGGGCTGGTCGTCCAGCTCGGCACGACGCCCGATCCGATGTTCACGCCGCGCTGGTCGGGCGGCGCGGTGAAGGGCTATATCAGCCATGCGCCCGACGGCCGGTCGCTGATCGGTGCGCTGTTCGATCATAGTCCGCAACGCCTGCTGCTCGTCGCCGACACGCCGCCGCTCGGGCTCGCGGCGAACGGCAGACCGGATTTGTCGTCGGTGCCGAACAACCATCTGTCCTACGCGGTGCAATGGTTCTTCTTCGCCGCGATCGCGGCGGTGATCTATGTGCTGGCGCTGCGGCGGCGGGTCGCTCCCCCAAATCCTCCCTCGCGTTAGCGGGAGTGCAAGGGGCCGAAGGCCATGGTGGAGGGGGCGTGTGCACAATCGCGGAGTGCGCCGTATCCTCCCCCTCCGTCACCGCTCCGCAGCGCCACCTCCCCCTGGCGGGGGAGGAATCAGTCGCCCCCCCCCAATAGCCCCAAACCCATTGCCCCCAAGCAAACCCGCCGTTGCCCCCCACGCCCGCTCCCGCTACCCAGCCGCGATGCGTTATGTCAGCACCCGCGGCGCCGCGCCCGCGCTCGATTTCCGCGACGTCACCCTTGCCGGGCTGGCGTCCGACGGCGGCCTCTACCTGCCCGAAAGCTGGCCGAGCCTGACGCGCGAACAGATCGCCGGGCTCGCCAACCTCTCCTATGTCGATACCGCGGTCGCGGTGATGACGCCCTTCGTCGGCGACGCGCTCACGCCCGACGAGTTGAAGGACCTTTGCACGCAGGCCTATGGCCGGTTCAGCCACGCCGCGGTGACGCCGCTGGTCCAGCTCGACCACGACCAATGGCTGCTCGAGCTGTTCCACGGCCCGACGCTGGCGTTCAAGGACGTCGCGCTACAATTGCTCGGCCTGTTGTTCGAACGGTTCCTGACCGGCAGCGACCGGCATCTCACCGTCGTCGGCGCGACCAGCGGCGATACCGGTTCGGCGGCGATCGACGCGCTTGCCGGCCGGGCCGGTGTCGACGTGTTCATGCTCCACCCCGCCGGCCGGGTGTCGGACGTGCAGCGCCGCCAAATGACGACGGTGCTCGCCCCCAACGTCCACAATATCGCGATCGACGGCGACTTCGACACCGCGCAGGCGCTGGTGAAGCAGATGTTCAACGATCCCGGCTTTTCGGGCCGGTTCGCGCTGTCGGCCGTCAATTCGATCAACTGGGCGCGGCTAATGGCGCAGGTGGTCTATTATTTCTACGCCGCCGTCCGTCTCGGGGCGCCCGAGCGCACCGTCGCCTTCTCGGTGCCGACCGGCAATTTCGGCGACGTCTTCGCCGGCTATGTCGCCGCGCAGATGGGCCTGCCGGTCGCAAAGCTGATCGTCGCGACCAACGTCAACGACATCCTGCATCGCGCGATCTCGGCGGGCGATTACAGCAAGGGTGTCGTCCAGCAGACGCCGACCCCGTCGATGGACATCCAGGTCAGCTCGAACTTCGAACGCCTGCTGTACGATCTCGGCGCGCGCGATGGCGCTGCCCTCGCCGCGCAGATGCAGGGCTTCGAATCGTCGGGCGCGATGCGGCTGACCAACGTGCAGCATAGCGGCGCGGCGCTGTTCGCGAGCGATCGCGTCGACCTCGACGACATGACGCTGGCGATGCGTTGGGCGTACGAACGTGCCGGGCAGGTGATCGACCCGCATACCGCGATCGCGCTCGCCGCCGCGCGCCGCCACGACAGCGACGTACCGGTGGTGACGCTCGCCACCGCGCATCCCGCCAAATTCCGCGACGCGGTCGAGCGCGCCACCGGCCAGCGCCCCACGCTGCCCGGCCGGATCGGCGACCTGTTCGACCGCGAGGAGCGCTACGCCATCCTGCCCGGCACGTTCGACGCGGTCACCGCTTATGTCGCCGAGCGCGCGGTGCCGAAGCCATGAAGCTCGACACGCTGATCGGCGAGCCCTGGGCGGATTACGGCCTGGTCGACTCGGGTAACGGCCGCAAGCTCGAGCGCTACGGCCGCTACCGCTTTATCCGCCCCGAGCCGCAGGCGATGTGGGCGCCCGCGACCGAGAATTGGCGCGCGCAGGGCGAGTTCGTACCGGCGAGCGACGAGGATGGCGGCGGCCGCTGGGTTTTCGCCGAGCCGGTGCCGCGCGAGGGCTGGCCGCTCAAATGGAACGAGGTGCGCTTCACCGCACAGCCGACGCCGTTCCGCCATCTCGGCTTCTTCTCCGACATGGCGCCGGTGTGGAGCTGGATGCGCGAACAGGTCGCCGATCTCGATACGCCCGAATGCCTCAATCTGTTCGGCTATACCGGCGTCGGGACGCTGGCGATGGCCACCGCGGGCGCCAAGATGGTCCATGTCGACGCCTCGAAGAAATCGGTCGAGGCGGCGCGCGGCAATGCCGTCCTGTCCGGCATGACCGAGGCACCGATCCGCTGGATCGTCGACGATGCGGTCAAATTCGTTGCGCGCGAGGTGCGCCGCCAGCGCCGCTATGACGGCATCCTGCTCGACCCGCCCAAATACGGCCGCGGGCCGGAGGGCGAATTGTGGCGGCTGGAGGAGGATCTGCCGCGGCTGATCGCCGACTGCCGCAAGCTGATCGACGCCGACAGCCGCTTCCTGTTCCTCACCGTCTATGCGGTGCGCATGTCGGCGCTGGCGATCGGCGAGCTGGTCCGCCAGCTGTTCGGCGACCTGCCCGGCAAGGTCGAGGCGGGCGAACTCGGCGTGCGCGAGGAAGCGCGCGGCCTGACGCTACCGACCGCGATCTGGGCGCGCTGGAGTCGCTGACCGCATTTGGTGCGCCGCAGCAAACAAACGTTACGGAACGCTCGTCGATCAGAAGGCTTTGGCGTCTATATCGGTAGATCAGCACCCGGAGGCATATGATGCGACCCAATGACGATCTCGCCAATACCCCGCAGGACGATGCCGAGCCGAACCCGCTATGGGGCCGGCTGGCGCTGCTGATGTTCGGCCTGACCGTGCTGGCGTTCCTGACCGCGATCGACCGGCCGGAATGGTTTCACCTGAAGCCCGCGACCGGCACCGCCGCGGCGATGGTCTACGCTTCGGATCACAACTCCTGATCCATTCCGCTGCGGATCGCCGCCGCCGCGATCCACGGCGCCCCCGCGGTCAGCACCAGGCTGACCGCGGCGAGCAGCTTCACCGCCCCCGCCCCGCCGTCGAGCGATCCCGCGCCGAAGATGAGCAGCGGGATCGCCAGCGGCAGCATCACCAGCCCCGCCACCGCGCCGCTGCCGCGCAGCCCCGCGACGAGCGCGGCGGTGGCAACGCCGAGCGCCGCCAATCCCGGCGTGCCGATCAGCAGCCCCAGTTCGATCCGCAGCAGCGTCGCCGCCGACAGGTCGAAGAGCCCCGCCGCGATCACCGCGGCCAGCATCAGCGGCGGCGCGAAGCCCAGCCAATGCGCGACGATCTTGGCGAAGGCGACGAGCGCGAGCGGCACCTGTCGTACCGCATATTGGTCGATCACCCCCGCCTCGACATCCGGCCCGACCAGCCGCTCGATCGGCAGCAACGCGGCGAGCAGCGCCGCCGCCCAGATCACCCCGCCGCCGATCCGCGCGAGCAGTGCCGTGTCGGGACCGACCGCGAACGGAAACAGGATCGCCGCGAGCAGGAAAAAGGCGACAGGCCACAGCGCGCCGCCGCCCGCCCAGGCGCGGCGCAGGTCGCGCGCGACGATCGCAGCGACGCGCATCAGCCGAGCGCGACCGCGATGGCGCCGGGCAGCGCGACCGGCTGATGCGTCGCGACGACCGCGATCCCGCCGGCGGCGCGATGCGCGGCGATCATCGCCTCGACCTGCGCCACGCCGTCGCTGTCGAGGCCGTTGGCGGGCTCGTCGAGCAACCATATCGGTGCATCCGCCCCGACGATCCGCGCCAGACCGGCGCGGCGACGCTGGCCGGTCGACAGGATGCGCACCGGCACCGCGGCGAGATCCGCGAGGCCGACCGCGGCCATCGCCGCCCCGGCGCGATCGCCAATCCAGAAGGCCAGCGCCCGTGCCAGGGGCAATTCGGGATCGAGCGCATGCGCCTCGCCGAGCAGCGCCACCGCCCCTTCGCGGGTCACCGTGCCGGCGGCGGGGTGCAACAGCCCGGCGGCGATGCGGATCAGGCTCGACTTGCCGACGCCGTTCGGCCCGGTCACCACGGCCGCAGCCCCCGCATCGAGCGCGACCTCGACCCCCTCGAAGAGCATCCGCCCGCCGCGCGTGCAGGCAACCCGGTCGAGCAGCAGCCGCGTCAATCCACCACCGCGTCTTCGAGCGCGTGCATATCGTCGTCCGACAGGCCGAAATGGTGACCGATCTCATGGATGGTGACGTGGCGGACGAGATCGTCGAGCCGCACCCCCGTTTCCACCCATTCGACGAGGATCGCCTGCCGGTACAGATGGATGCGATCGGGCAGCGCGCCCGATTCCATCGACGATTTCTCGCCCAGCGGACGGCCGTGATACAGGCCGGTCAGGTCGAGCGGATGCTCGATCCCCAGAGCGGCGAGCGTCTCGTCATCCGCCTCTTCCTCGATCAGCAGCAGCACGTCGCCGAGATGCGCGGCGAACGCCGCCGGCAGCCGCGCGATCGTGTCGCGGGCGATGACCTCGATCGCCGCGGCATCGGGTGCCGGTCCATAAGCATCTTGCCCGTTCATGCGTGTCGCCATACCGCGTCCCTTTCCCGTCCAGCAAGGAAGACCGCCGATGATCGAGGCCCTTAGCGAAGCCGAACGTGCCGATGCCCTCGATGGCTTGCCGGAATGGGATTATGACGAGGCACGCGACGCGATCACCCGCAGCCTCGTCTTCGCCGATTTCGTCGAGGCGTTCGGCTTCATGACGCAGGTCGCGCTGATGGCGGAGAAGGCCAACCATCACCCCGAATGGCGCAACGTCTACAATCGCGTCGAAATCCTGCTGACCACGCACGACGCCGCCGGCCTGTCGGGCCGCGACATAGAAATGGCCGAGGCGATCGACGCGATCGTCGACGAATAAGCGGCCTTCAGCGCAGCGACCGCCGCATCCGCTTGCGCAGCCCGCCGGGGAACCAGCGCGCGGCGAAGCGCAGCCGTTCGGCGGTCTTGCCGACATACGTGTGGAGCGCGTCGCCGTGCACCGCCTTCCACGCCGCCTCCGCGACCGTCTCGACCGGGGTCAGCTCGAGCCCCGCGCCGGTCACCGATTCGCGGATCGTGCGGTTGGTGCCGCCGGCGACGCCGTCGAGCAGCGGCGTCTCGATGAAGCTCGGCAGCAGGCAGCGGACCTTGATCCCCTCGCGATGCCATTCGCCGTCGAGCGCCTCGCTGAGCCCGCGCACCGCGAATTTGGTCGCCGAATAGGTCGCCAGCCCCGACGAACCGTAGATGCCCGAGGCCGAGGAGGTGTTGAGCAGCACCGATCCGGGAGTCCGCGCCAGATAGGCATGGCCGATCCGCGCGCCGTTGAGCACGCCGGTGAAGTTGATCGCCACCGTCCGGTCGATGTCGGCGAAGCTCGCCTCGGCGAGCGGACCGCCGGTGCCGATGCCGGCATTGTTGAACAATACGTCGAGCCGGCCGCCGCTGGCGCGGGTGAAGGCGTCAAGGCTCGCGGTCCAGGCGTCGCGGTCGCGTACGTCCATCTCAAAGCGCTCGACCATGTCCGCGGGCAGCATCGCCGCGGTCGCGTCGAGCCCCGCTCGGTCGACGTCGGCGATGCCGACCCGCCAGCCGCGGCTGGCGAACAGCCGGGCGACGGCGCGGCCGATGCCCGATCCGCCGCCGGTGATGAAGATCGCGCGCCCGTCGGTCATCCTGCCCTCCTCGCGTCCATTGTTGGACTTTCGCAGCGGCATCCCGCATCCTCGTGCGCGATGCCAGCAGAATCGCTCCGTTTCGACGCCGTTACCAAGAGGTTCGGCGATACGTTGGCGGTCGACGGCGTCTCGCTCGACATACCGGCGGGCAGCTTCGTCGCGCTCGTCGGTGCGTCCGGATCGGGCAAGTCGACGCTGCTCCAGATGATCAACCGGCTGATCGATCCCGGCGCCGGCCGCATGCTGCTCGACGGCGCGGACATCGCCGCCGGCCCCGCCCCCGCGCTGCGGCGGCGGATCGGTTATGTCTTCCAGGGGATCGGCCTGTTCCCGCATATGACCGTCGGCGAGAATATCGGCATCGGCCCGCGCATCGCCGGCGAGCCCCCCGCCGATGTCGCCGCGTTGCTCGAGCTCGTCGCGCTGCCACCCGCGATCGCCGACCGGCTGCCCGATGCGCTGTCGGGCGGCCAGCGGCAGCGGGTCGCGATCGCCCGCGCGCTGGCGCCCGGCGCCAAGCTGCTGCTGCTCGACGAGGCGTTCGGCGCGCTCGACCCGGTCACCCGCGACGCGCTCGGCAGCGAGATCCGCCGGCTGCACGAGCGGCTGGGCCTCACCACGATCCTCGTCACCCACGACATGGCCGAGGCGCTGCTGCTCGCCGACCGGGTGCTGGTGATGGCGGCCGGCCGGATCGTCGCCGATGCGACCCCGACGACGCTGCTTAACGGTGGTGGGGGAGAGGCGGCGCAGGCGCTGGTGGCGGTGCCGCGCCATCAGACCGAGCGGCTGCACGCGCTGGCGAACGGAGCGGCGGCATGAGCGCCTTCCTCGACGCGCTCGGCCGGGTGCCGCCGCTGCTCGCGCAGCACGTGCTGCTGTCGGCGGCGGCGCTGCTGCTCGGCATAGCGATCAGCCTGCCGCTTGCCATCCTCGCGGCGCGGCGGCCGCGTACCGGACGCGTCATCCTGGGTGTCGCCAGCCTCGTCCAGACCATCCCCAGCCTCGCGCTGCTTGCGCTCTTCTATCCGCTGCTGCTGTGGCTGTCGGCGCTGATCGGCGGCGGTATCCCGGCCCTGGGATTCCTGCCGTCGCTGATCGCGCTGACGCTCTATGCGCTGCTGCCGATCATCCGCAACGGCGTCGCCGGGCTGACCGGGATCGACCCCGCGGTGCGCCAGGCGGCCAAGGCGGTCGGCATGACGCCCGTGCAGACGCTGCGGCTGGTCGAGGCGCCGCTGGTCGCGCCGGTGCTGATCGCCGGCATCCGTACCGCCGCGGTCTGGACGATCGGCGCGGCGACGCTGTCGACCACCGTCGGCCAGCCGAGCCTCGGCGACATGATCTTCGCCGGATTGCAGACGCAGAATTGGGCGTTGGTGCTCGCCGGCTGTTTCGCCGCGGCCGGGCTGGCGCTCGGCGTCGACGCGCTGATCGGAATGATCGAACATGGTATCGCGCACCGGCGCCGGTTGCTCTGGCTCGGTGCGACCGTGACGCTGGTCGCCGCGTTGCTCGCCGCCACCGCGCCGCTCTGGCCGCGCGCGACGGGCGGCAAGGTGGTGACGGTCGGCGCCAAGAATTTCTCCGAACAATATATCCTCGCCCGGCTGATCGGCGACCGGCTGACCCGCGCCGGCTATACCGTCCGCTATCGCGATGGCCTCGGTTCGGCGGTGGTCTATGGCGCGCTGACCAGCGGCGCGATCGACGTCTATGTCGATTATGCCGGCACGCTGTGGACCGGGGCGATGCGGCGCAGCGACGTGCCCGATCCCAAGGCGATGACCGCCGCGATCGGCCGCTGGACGCAGGCGAGCAGCGGCGTGCGATTGATCGGCTCGCTCGGCTTCGAAAATGCTTATGCCTTTGCGATGCGTGGCGACGATGCCAGGCGGCGCGGCATCGCCAGCCTGTCCGATCTCGTCGCGGCGGCGCCCGCGTTGCGCTTCGGCAGCGATCTCGAATTCCTCGAACGGCCGGAATGGGCGGCGGTGCGCCGCGTCTATCCGCTGCGCTTCCAGAGGGCGACGCCTTATGCGCCGACCTTCATGTACCGCGCGCTGGCGAGCGGCGAAGCGGACGTGATCTCCGCTTTCTCCTCCGACGGGCGGATCGCGGCGGATCACCTGACGGTGCTGACCGATCCGAGGCACGCGATCCCCAGTTACGATGCCCTGCTGCTCGTCGCGCCGGCGCGCGCCAAGGACGCCGCCTTCACCGCCGCGCTAACGCCGCTGGTCGGACGTGTCCCGGTCGCCGCGATGCGCGAGGCCAATTATCAGGTCGATCGCGACGACGGCAAGCGCACGCCGGAAGAGGCGGCGGACTGGCTAGCGCGGCGGCTGGGGCTCTAGAGCCTCAGAAGAACAGCTTGCGCAGGCTCAGCCGGATCGTGCGGCCGATCGGGTCGAGGTAATCGGGCTGGTAGCTGATCGGCGTGATGCCCGCGGCGTCGCGGACGGTCTGGCGCGTGTTGAGGATATTGTCGACCGACAACGTCACCCGCGCGCCGCGCACCCAGGGATGCGCCTTTACCAGCTTCAATTGCTGACCGAGGTCGGCGAACAGCCGCAGATTGGCGGTCGCGAGCCCTGAGAAGCGCAATGTCTGCGGACTGGCCGAAGTCCCGCCGTTGACGCGCGTGCCGGTGGCGTAATCGGCGGACAGGCGCACGCCGATGCCATTGTTGGAATAGCCCGCCTGCGCCTCGAATTCGTGCCGCGGCTGGCCACCGCTCGATCCGGTCGCATCGCCGTTGAGCAGGTCGAGCAACGGCCCGCCGTTCGCGACGGTGACGCGCTCGGTGAGGTGCCAGGTATGATAAAGCGCGAACTGGATACGCCCGCCACCCTGCCCGCCGCGGCCGCCGCCAAAGCCGCGACCACCACCGCCGCCGAAGCCGCGCCCGCCACCGCCACCCGGCGGCGGACCGTCGGCACCGGGCGGCGGCGGCGGTGCGCCATCGGCGCCCGATGGCGGCGGCGGCGGCGCGCCCTCCGCGCCCGGCGGCGGCGGACCGCCGTCGGCGCTGGCACGCGCGCCGCCGCCGAACCGCCCGCCCCCGCCGGGAAAGCGCATGCCGGCGAAAGGATTGGGGCCGGTGCCGGCACGGAACGCCTCCAGCTCCCGCTGCACCTTCGACTTGATCGGCTTGGAGAAGTTGATTCCCCAGCGGAACTGCTCGCTCACCGCCCGCGCAAAATTGATCGGGCGGGCATCGAGCCGGGTGAGATCGCCCGCCGCGTCGCGGGTGAAGCGATCGGGAAACGCCGCCTCGATCGCCGCGGTCGGCGACGGAAAGCTCTGGATCGGGTTGCGCGTGTCCTGCTTGGTGTAATTGCCGATCAGCGTCAGGTCCTTGTCGCTCCACGGCTTCAGCGTCACGCCGAGGCGGGTGACGCGGCGGCTGCTCGACCGCAGATCGGGATTGCCGCCGCTGATCGTCGTCACCGTTACCGTTTGGCCGCTGACATAGTCGAAGACGCGCGCGTTGGGCGTCTCGACCGTCGGGTTGCCGAGCTGCGTCGCGGTCGGCGCGACATCCTGCTGGTTGATCGATCCGATCACCCGCAGGCTGTCGATCGGCCCCCAGTTCACGCCATAACCGTAAGCGGTCAGCGTGCCGAAATCGGAAAGCTGGTTGATCGCGGCATTGCCGTTGACCGACAGATTGCCGAGCCAGCCGAGCACGGCGCGCGAGCGGCTGGCGATCGGCACGTCGATATTGACGCGGCCGTTGACCGCATCGCGCGACACGCTGCCGCTGCTGATGCGTTCGCCGAACGACGCGCTGGAAAAATCGCTGGTCTGCGCGCCGATGCGGATCGCGGTGGAGACGTCGCCGGCGGGTAGCGTGAACAGCGGGCCGTTGGCGAGCGCTTCGAGGTCGCCGGTGTTCGAGGTCGAGCGCGCACGATTCTCGGGCGTGGTGACGCCGGTCTGCGTGTCGGTGCGGTTTTCGGCGCGGTCGTAGGCGCCGGTCACCGTCCAGAGCCAGCGCGGGCTCAACCGCCCGTTGAGGCTGGTGCCGAGATGCGCGGTGATGCCGTTGCTGCGCTGGGTCAGCGCGTCGCTGATCGGCTGGCCCGACGCGTCGAGCTGCCGGCCGAACTGGCCGACGGTCTGCGTCGCGGTCAGCTCGCCGTTGAGCGTGGCGCTGACGTCGCCGATCGGGCGCGCATAGGTGGCGTTGGTGCCGAAGTTGCGGCTGAACGGCTGGAGCGTGCGATACGGCCGCTGGTCGTAACCGGGCGTCGCGCCTTCGGTCTGCTCGACGCTGATGTCGCGTTCCGCCTCGGTCAGCGCCGAACTCTGCGTATATTTGCTGTGGATGTTGAGCCGCGAGCCGTTGCGGATCGTCAACAGGTCGAGATCCGCCTGCGGACTGTTCGACCCGCCCTCGGTCGGCGCCCGGTCGGCGAGTTCGACGGTGGTCGAACGGAAGCGGCGGCGTAGGACGAAATTCACCACCTTCTGGTCGGCGGTATAGCCGTATTTGAGCGCCACCTCCTCGGGCAGGATGTCGACGCGAAGGATCGCCTCGGTCGGGATGTCGCGGATTTCCTGAAACCCAGAGATGCGCTTGCCGTCGAGCAGCACCACCGGTGCGCCGCCCGCGCCGCTGCGCGTCTGCGGTGCGAGTTCGGTGAGCAGGTCGGAGACGCTGCTGACGCCGTAGCTGCGCACGTCGGCCGGGCTGAGCACCTGTTCGGCGGGGATGTCGCCGACCACCGAACCGGGCGGGCGGCGGCCGGTGACGACGATGTCGCCTTCCTCCTCCTCGCTCTCCGCCGCCGGCGTCGTCTGCGCGGCGAGCGTGGCGGTCGTCGCCGCCGGGGTGGTGGTTTGCGCCGTCGGCATGGCCTCGGCTGCGGTTGGGGCGGCCTCGGGTTGCGCCGGGGTCGGAATCGGGGCCGGCGCGGGCGCCTGCTGCGCCGTCGCCAGCGCGGGCCAGCTCACCGCCATCATCATCACCACCGCCACACGCATACCGATCACCCTTTGAACGCCCGGGATGCTGCTAATCGGCAATTGTCGCATAAATGTGCCGGGCGGGCGGTCGACTGTGGCTTATCGGCCGATATCCAGCGTCACGCTCTCGATCCGGCGCAGCATCGCGACGAATTGCGCGACCTCGTCGGGATCGAAGGCGGCGAAGATGCGGCTTTCGAGATCGAGCGCCTTGGGCGCGATCGCGGCATAGAGGTCGCGCCCGGCATCGGTGAGTTCGAGCAGGTGCGATCGCCGATCCTCCGGATTGTCGCGCCGCGCGAGCAGGCCGCGGCCAACCAAGGCGATCGCGGCGCGGCTGACCGTTACCTTGTCCATCAGCGTCTTGGCACCGATCGCCTGCTGGGTGATGCCGCCGGTTTCGGCGATCACCGCAACCAGCCGCCATTCGGCGATCGTCAGCCCGAACAACGATTCATAGGCCCGCGCGATGGAGTCGCTGACCAGATTGGACGTCACCGACAGTCGATAGGGGATGAAGTCGTCGAGGACGAGGCGGGCGGACGACGGGGCCATGCGGTTTCGTATCAGTTGACACCAGTTTGGCAATGCCGCAAAAGATTTGGTAACAGACGATACCATTTCGGAGCTGCTGCCATGTCCGACCATTCGGCCGACCAGATCGACGTCAACCCGATGGGGCTCGACGGCTTCGAATTCTGCGAATTCACCTCGCCCGATCCCGACGCGCTCGCCGCGCAGTTCGAGGCGCTGGGCTTCGTCGCCGCCGCGACGCATCCGACCAAGGCGCTGACTCGCTACAAGCAGGGGCGCATCACCCTGCTGCTCAACCGCGAGGCGACCGGCCACGCCGCCGAATTCCGCGCGGCGCACGGTCCGTCGGCGAGCGCGATGGCGTTCCGCGTCGCGGATGCGCAGGCGGCCTATGACGCGGCGATCGCACGGGGTGCCAAGCCGGCGCCGGCCGGTGCGGCGCTGGAGGGATTGCCGGCGCTGGAGGGAATCGGCGGCTCGCTGCTCTATCTCGTCGATCGGCATGGCGCGACGGGCAGCGTGTACGACGACTGGGATCAGGTCCCTGGCGCCGCCGAGGCGGAGGCGGCCAATTCCGTCGGGCTCGACATGCTCGATCACCTCACCCACAACGTCCGCCGCGGCCAGATGCGGACGTGGTCGGCCTTCTATGGCCAGATCTTCGGCTTCGAGGAGCAGAAGTATTTCGACATCAAGGGCAAGGCGACGGGTCTGTTCAGCCAGGCGATGATCGCCCCCGACCGCGCGATCCGCATCCCGCTCAACGAGAGCCAGGACGACAAGAGCCAGATCGAGGAGTTCATCCGCGATTACAACGGCGAAGGCATCCAGCATCTCGCGCTGACCACCGACGACATCTACGCGACGGTGGAGAAGCTGCGCGCGCGCGGTGTCAAGCTCCAGGACACGATCGAAACCTATTACGAGCTGGTCGACAAGCGCGTGCCCAATCATGGCGAGAATCTGGAACGGCTGCGCGCCAACCGCATTCTGATCGACGGCAACGTCGGCGAGGAGGGGTTGCTGTTGCAGATCTTCACCGAGACGATGGTCGGGCCGATCTTTTTCGAGATCATCCAGCGCAAGGGCAACGAGGGCTTCGGCAACGGCAATTTCCAGGCGCTGTACGAGTCGATCGAGCTGGACCAGATCCGTCGCGGGGTGATCACCGTCGACGCATGAGTTTGCGGACGGGGTGGTGGAGCAGGAGAGGACGCTAAAACAATGACAGTCCACCACCCCGGGAATGAGGCCGACTATATCCCCGGCTTCGGCAATCACGTTTCCACCGAGGCGGTCGCCGGCGCGCTGCCGATCGGGCGCAACGCGCCGCAGCGGCCCGCCTTCGGCCTTTATGCCGAGCAGCTCAGCGGCACCGCCTTCACCGCGCCGCGGCACGAGAATCGCCGCTCGTGGCTCTACCGGATGCGGCCGACCGCCGAGCATCCGCCGTACGTGCGCTACGACGGCGCGGCGCGATTCGCCCCCGGCACCGACGGTGCGCCGCTCGCCCCCAACCGGCTGCGCTGGAACCCCTGTCCCGACGCGCCGGCGGGCACGGACCTGATCGACGGCATGACGACGATGCTCGCCAACCGCGATCCTGCCGACCTCGAAGGCGTGGCGCTCCACGTCTATGCCGCCAATGCCGACATGACCGCGCGCGTCTTCACCGATGCCGACGGCGAATTGCTGTTCGTGCCGCAGGCGGGGCGGCTGGAGTTGCGCACCGAGCTCGGCCGGATCGTGGTCGCGCCGGGGCAGATCGCGCTGGTGCCGCGCGGCGTGCGCTTCCACGCGCTGCTGCCCGACGGCAGCGCCAAAGGCTATGTCTGCGAGAATCACGGCAGCCTGTTCCGGCTGCCCGACCTTGGCCCGATCGGCGCCAACGGCCTCGCCAACCCGCGCGATTTTGAAACGCCGGTCGCCTGGTTCGAGGATCGCGACGAGCCGACCGAGGTGATCCAGAAGTTCATGGGCTCGCTGTGGACGACGACGCTCGACCACAGTCCGCTCGACGTGGTGGCGTGGCACGGCAACCTGGCGCCGTGGCGCTACGACCTCGCGCGGTTCAACACGATCAACACGGTGAGCTTCGACCATCCCGACCCCTCGATCTTCACGCTGCTGACCAGCCCGAGCGACGTGCCGGGCCGGGCCAATGCCGATTTCGTCATCTTCCCGCCGCGCTGGATGGTCGCCGAGGACACGTTCCGGCCGCCGTGGTTCCACCGCAACATCATGTCCGAGGCGATGGGGCTGATCACCGGCGCCTATGACGCCAAGGCGCACGGCTTCGCGCCGGGCGGGATCAGCCTGCACAATCTGATGGCCGGCCACGGCCCCGATCTGGCGAGCTGGCAGGGCGCGTCGGCCGCCGAGCTCAAGCCGCACAAGATCGAGGGCACGATGGCGTTCATGCTGGAGAGCTGCTGGCCCTACCGGCCGACCAGCCACGCGCTCGACCATGCCCAGCTCGATTACGACGCGGTGTGGGCCGACTTCCCCAAGGCGGTGCTGCCGCAAAGCCCCGCGGCGTGATCCTTCACGGCTATTGGCGCTCAGGCGCCGCCTATCGGGTGCGGATCGCGCTGGCGCTGAAGCGCGTGGCCTACGACCAGGTCAATCACGACCTGCGCACCGGCGGGCAGGCCGACCCCGCCTATGTCGCGCTCAACCCGCAGCGGCTGGTGCCGGCGCTGGAGGTCGACGGCCTCGTCCTGACGCAGAGCATCGCGATCCTCGAGTGGCTCGACGAGCGCTTTCCCGATCCGCCGCTGCTGCCCGCCGATGCCGATGGCCGCGCGATCGTCCGCGCGATGGCGGCGACGCTCGCCACCGACGTCCACCCGCTCCACAACCTGCGCACGCTGAAGGCGCTGCGGCAGGATTTCGACGCGTCGGAGGCGCAGGTCGACGCCTGGATGGCGCGGTGGATGACGGATGGCTTCGCAGCGATCGAGGCGCTGATCGCCCGCCACGGCGGCGATTTCGCATACGGTGACACCCCGACGCTCGCCGATTGCGTCACCGTGCCGGCGCTCTATTCGGCGGTACGGTTCGGGGTGGATACCGGCCCCTACCCCCGCCTCGTCGCCAGCGGCGCGCGGACCGCGGCGCTCGCCGAGGCGGCGCATCCGGGCCGCCAGCCCGACGCCGACGCGTGAGCGAGCGCCTGTCCGCCACCCCCGCCGGCGTCGCGCTGGCGCCGCTCGCCGCGATCGCCGACGGCAAGGCGCGCAATTTCGTGCTCCAGATGCGCGCCGGGCGGTTCCACGGCTTCGTCGTCCGCCGCGGCGACGGCGTCGTCGGCTATGTCGACCGCTGCCCGCATGCCGGCGTGCCGCTGGCGCAGACGCTTGACGATTATCTGACCCCCGCCGGCGATCTGATCGCGTGCAGCTGGCACGGCGCATTGTTCACGCTCGACGAGGGGCTGTGCGTCGGCGGCCCGTGCCTCGGCCAGCGGCTCGGCGCCTGGCCGGTCGCGGTGGTCGACGGGGTCGTAACGACCGCCTGACAAATCGATCGCCGATGCTACACTCCGCCGCTTGCGCGGGGGTTGAGGAGGCACGGAGATGATCGGCGGTACACGCTGGAGCCTGGCGGGTTTGATCGGCGCATCCGCGCTCGGCGCGGGCGGGATCGGCCTGTCGCTCTATTCGGAGCGGGTGGCGCGCGCGGCGGAGCGGCTGGTGCCGCAGGACGGCCGCCACCTTCAGGTCGAGGGCGCCCGGCTCCACTATGTCGACCGCGGCAACGGGCCGGCGATCGTGATGGTCCACGGGCTGGGCGGCCAATTGCGCAACTTCAGTTACGGCATGCTCGCGCCGCTGGCGGCCGACCATCGCGTCATCCTGGTCGACCGGCCGGGATCGGGCTATTCGCAGGCCGACGACGATGGCGAGCCGGGCATCGCCGCGCAGGCGGCGATCCTCGGCCGGTTTATCGACCTGCTCGGCATCGAGCGGCCGCTGGTCGTCGGCCATTCGCTGGGCGGCGCGCTGGCGCTGTCGCTCGCCATCCAGCGGCCCGAACTGGTCCGCGGCCTCGCGCTGATCGCCCCGCTTACCCAGCCGCAGGACGACGTGCCCGAGGCGTTCAAGGGACTGGCGGCGATCCCGGCGGGAGTACGGCGGCTGTTCGCGCAGACGATCGCGACGCCGCTCAGCCGGCTGACCGCCGAGCGGACGCTGGCGGCGGTGTTCGCGCCGGAGCCGCCGCCCGCCGACTTCGTCACCCGCGGCGGCGGCGCGCTGTCGCAGCGGCCCGCCAATATCGCCGCCGCCGCCGCCGACCTCGCCGCCGCGGCGCAGGAGATCGAGGGGATTGCGGCGCATTACCCCGCGCTGACGGTTCCGACCGCGATCCTGTTCGGCCGCGACGACGCGATCCTCGACCCGGTTCGCCATGGCGAGCGCACCGCGGCGGTCATCCCGGGCGCGCGGATCGAGATCGTCCCAGGCGGTCATATGATCCCGATCACCGCACCGGAAGCGACCGCGCGCTTCGTCCGCGAGGCCTCCGCGAATTGCGGCTGAATTGGGGCAACTTGGACAAGTTGGACACCTGAACGGAAACGATCGTGGATCATCGTTTCCGTTTTGGGGGTGATCTGCGGGGCTGGGCTGAACGCCATTCTCCATACTCCCGCGGAAGTGCAGCATTTTGCGATTTTGGATCGAATTCCTCCCCCGCCAGGGGGAGGACTTGTACTGAACGTCGATCCGCTAGCATGAAGCGCCGGGTGTAGGACAGCGCCCATACCGCCGGGGCGTTACACCGGCGTCAGCTCCGCGGCGTAGCGGCGGGCGTTGGCGACGTAGGTGGCGGCGGACCGGCGCAGGCCGGCGATCTCCGCCTCGGTGAGCGGACGGACGAGGCGCGCGGGTGCGCCGACGATCAGCGATCCGTCGGGGAAGACCTTGCCTTCGGTGACGAGCGCATTGGCGCCGACGATCGAACCCGCGCCGATCACCGCGCGGTTGAGCAAGGTCGCGCCCATGCCGATCAGGCTGCGATCGCCGACGCTGGCGCCGTGGACGATGGCGTGATGGCCGACGGTCACCTCGCGCCCGATCGTCGTCAGCACGCCGGGATCGGCGTGGATCATCGCACCGTCTTGGATATTGCTTTCGTCGCCGATCGTGATCGGGTCGTTGTCGCCGCGCACCACCGCGCCGAACCACACCGAGGCGCGGGCGCCGAGCACGACCCGGCCGATCACCGTAGCGCCCGGCGCGACATAGGCCGCCTCGCCCAGCTGCGGCGCGACATCGCCCAATGCGTAACAGGCCATCGATCGCCTCCCCCGCCGCGGTCGATGCGACACGGCTTGCCTGTGATGCGATAAAGGCACATCATCGGTCGCGTCCAGTCCAGCAAGGCCGTGACAGCGGCGTCTGGTAGCGTTAGCACTGCGAGTCGTACGGGACGGTTCGCCATGGGTGGCGGCCGCCGGGCCGGACAGCGACGTAGCGGCTTGATTTCGGAATTGCTCCGGCTATGCCCTGCTGCGTCTACGGGAGCGACGAACACGATGGGTGCCGGGTTACGCGACGATTTCACTTTTTCGGGTTCGGACGCCGCTAGCAAGACGTTCGCCGGTCTGCCGGTGCCGCCCGTGATCGACGGACAGGATCCCGAGGCTGCCGCGCTGGCGTCGCTGGCGTCGAGCATTGCCGCCGCCCGCCGCAAGCTCGGCACGCATCTGGAAGCCTCGCTGTTCGCCAATCCAGGGCTGGACATCATGCTGTTCCTGTTCGCCGAGGGGATCAACGGCGCGACGGTGACGACCAACGCCTGCTGCGCCGCCGCCGGCGTGCCGCGCACCACCGCGCTGCGCTGGATCAAGCTGTTGCAAGACCGCGGTCTGGTCGACGGCAGCGACGACGTCAGCGACCGCCGCGTGACGATGCTGGCGCTGAGCCCGCAGGGCCGCACCACGATCCGCACCTGGCTCGGCGAGATCGCCGCGCTGCCGCTGCGCCAGTCGCTGGACCGCTGATTGCCGCAGCGTCGCTGCGCATCCGGCGTAGGTCGGATGCGCGACCCGTGCGGCGCTTTACAGTCGCGGCTGCGCCTCGTCGTCACGTCGGGCAGCCGCTGAACCTGACGAAGAAGCAATAGAGCCACAGCCCCAGCACGGTTAGGCTGATCGCCATGCGCCACCGGCGTCGCGCCGGATGACAGGCGAATGCCGTCAGGATCAACGTCGGTATCAGCACCGCGACGGACAACATCAGCCTGGGCGAATCCGGGTCCGTCGGGATCGTGCATATCGTCAGCCGGCTGCCATCGGTATCGGCCTCGCCGATCATCCACTCGTATCGTTCCGTCGAACAGACGACCACCAGACCGGCGATGCCGACCGACGCCATACCGAAGACGACGTCTTTCAAGACCTTGCCCACATTCACGACGACCTGATCCCTGCCGGCTCCCCGGGATCATTGTAGCGGCCACGGCGACGGATCGTGCGCGCCGCGGCCGCGGGTCAGCCGGCGGTAACGATGGGGTGGCGGAGGCGGAGGTCGTCGGCGATGCGTTCGATCGTGTCGTTCTCGCCGGCCGCGCCGGTCGGCGTCACCGACCAGTTGCAATGCGGATGCGTCGCCGGGTCGTAGAGGCGAATCTCGCCGAGCACGAGGCGCCAGCGGCGGCGGTTGCCGCCGGCCTGCTTCACCAGCGTCGAGAGGAAGAGGTCGTGGAGCATGGCGCTGGTCATGCAGCCCGCCCTAGCCGGCCGCGCCGGCGAGGAAAAGCGCCCGGGCAAGGCGCGACCGCGCCGCCGCCAAGCACGGTTTTGTTGCGTTGCCGCAACGGACGTCGCAGGGACGGCGGATGGCGCATTCCTCCGACGCGCGCGCGGGCCTGTTCTACGGCATCGGCGCCTATACCCTGTGGGGGCTGTTGCCCCTGTATCTGCATCTGCTGACCGCGGTGCCGCCGGCACAGGTGTTGGCCAACCGCATCCTGTGGTCGCTGCTGCTGCTGCTCGCGATCGTCGCGGCGACGCGGCGGCTGCGGCCGCTGGTCGCGGCGGCGCGCGGGCGGGTGCTGGCGATGCTGGTGGCGAGCGCGGTGCTGATCGGGATCAACTGGTTCGTCTATATCTGGTCGGTGACCAACGCGCATCTGGTGGAGGCGAGTCTCGGCTATTTCATCAACCCGCTGCTCAACGTCGCGCTCGGCATGCTGCTGCTCGGCGAGCGGCTCAACCGGTTGCAGGTGGCGGCGGTGGCGGTGGCGGCGCTGGGCGTCGCGATCTTCGCCGCGGGCGGCGGCGGGGCCTTGTGGGTGTCGCTGGTGCTGGCGCTGAGCTTCGGCTTCTACGGGTTGATCCGCAAGGTGGCGGCGATCGACGCGCTCGGCGGGCTGACGATGGAGACGCTGATCCTCGCGCCGTTCGCGCTCGTCGTGCTGGTGCAGGCGAACCAGAGCGGCACGGCGGCGTTCGGGCACGACCGGACGCTCGACCTGCTGCTGGTGCTCGCCGGGCCGGTGACCGCGGCGCCGCTGCTGCTGTTCGCCGCGGGCGCGCGGCGGCTGCGCTATACGACGGTCGGGCTGCTCCAGTTCATCGCGCCGACGTTGCAGTTCCTGCTGGCGGTGCTGGTCTATCACGAGCCGGTCCGCGCGACGCAGCTCGCCACCTTCGCGCTGATCTGGCTCGGCTGCGGCCTCTATGCGTGGAGCAGCATCCGCGCGGCGCGGGCGCTGCCCGCCTAGCGGCGGACGTCGAGGCCGCCGGCGAGATAGGCGTCGATATCCGCCTGGCGGAACAACGAGGCGTCGCCGGGCAGCGAATGTTTGAGCGCGGTGAGCGCGAGGCCGGTCGCCGCCGCGGCACCGATGTCGCCGCCGCGCCGCAGCGCGTGCAGCACGCCGCTGGCGAAGGCGTCGCCGCCGCCGATCCGATCGACGATGCCGGCCAGCGTCACCTCCCCGGTCTGGGCGTGGCCGTCGCGGGTGTCGACGCGCGCCGAGATGCGGTGGAGGTCGACGTTCTCGACGTGGCGCGCGGTCGAGGCGATCGTGCGCAATTTGGGGAAAGCGGCGAAGGCGGCCTCGGCGGCGTCGCGGCGGCGATCCTCGCCGTCATGGCCGGCGAAGTCGCGGTCGAGCAGCAGCGCGATGTCGCGGTGATTGCCGAACAGGAGGTCGGCATGCTCGACCAATTGGGTCAGGATCGCGCGGGGATCGCCGTCCCAGCGTTCCCACAATTTGGCGCGGTAATTGCCGTCGAACGAGATCGGGATGCCGCGCGCCGCGGCGGCGCGGACGGCGGCGATCGCGCTTTGCGCCGGCACCGGGCCGAGCGCCGGGGTGATGCCGGAGAGGTGGAACCAGTCGACGCCGTCGAGCAATGCGTCCCAGTCCCACGCCGACACCGGCGCCGCCGCGAAGCTGGAATAAGCGCGGTCGTAGATCACTTCGGTGGCGCGCATGCCCGCGCCCGAGGTGACGAAATAGAGGCCCATCCGCTCGCCGGTGAGCGCGATGCGGCGGGTGTCGACGCCATGGCCGCGCAGCGTGGCGATCGCCGAACGGCCGAGGTCGTTGTCGGGGACGATGCTGGCGAGCGCGACGTCATGGTCGAGCCGGGCGAGCGCGGTGGCGACGTTCGCCTCGGCGCCGGCGACCCAGACGTCGAACCGGGGGGTCTGCAACAGCAACTCGCGGCCCGGGGGCGACAGGCGCAGCATGATCTCGCCGAATGCCAGGAATGTCATGCGCGCCTCCTCAGCGATCGATGCGATAGGCGCGGCGGACGAGGCCGCTGGTCAGTTCCTGCGCCAGCTCCGCCGCCTCCCAGTCGGCGAGGCGATGCTCGGCGACAAGGCGGGCGAGGAAGCCGCAGTCGATCCGCCGCGCGACGTCATGCCGGGCCGGGATCGACAGGAAGGCGCGGGTGTCGTCGTTGAAGCCCACGGTGTTGTAGAAGCCCGCGGTCTCGGTGGTCATCTCGCGGAAGCGGCGCATGCCTTCGGGACTGTCGTGGAACCACCAGGCGGGGCCGAGCTTGAGGCAGGGATAATGGCCGGCGAGCGGCGCGAGTTCGCGCGCGTAGACGCTCTCGTCGAGCGTGAAGAGGATGATCGACAGCTCGGTCGAGGTGCCGAACCGGTCGAGCAGCGGCTTGAGGGCATGGACGTAATCGGTGCGGCCGGGAATGTCGGCGCCCTTGTCGCGGCCGTGGCTGGCGAACAGGCCGGCATTGTGGTTGCGGACGCTGCCGGGATGGATCTGCATCACCATGCCGTCCTCGACGCTCATCCCCGCCATTTCGGTGAGCATCTGCGCGCGGAACAGCTCGGCATCGGCGGGTGTCCAGTCGCCGCCGGTGATACGCGCGAACAGCGCCTCGCATTCCGCCGTCGAGAGGTTGGCGGTGGCGGCGGTGGGGTGGCCGTGGTCGGTGGCGGTGGCCCCCGCGGCGCGGAAATCGGCGCGGCGCTTGCGGTGCGCGGCGAGATAGCCCTGCCAGCTGTACACGTTCTCGCCGGTCAGTTCGGCGAAGCGGCGCAGCGCACCGGCGAATTGCTCGTGCTCGACGTCGATGACGCCGTCGGGGCGGTAGGTGGTGACGACGCGCCCGGCCCAGCCGCTCGCGCGGATGCGGTGGTGCGCGTCGAGGCTGTCGTGCGCGCCCTCGGTGGTCGCGAGGAAGTCGATGCGGAACCGGTCGAACAGCGCGCGCGGGCGGAAGGCGTCGGTCGCCAGCTTTTCGGCGATCGCGTCGTAATAGAGATCGGCGGTGGCGGGTTCGAACGCGACGGTCATGCCGAACACCTCGGCGAAGACGTGGTCGAGCCACATCCGCGAGGGCGTGCCGCGGAACAGATGGTAATGATCGGCGAGCAGCCGCCACGCGCCACGGCGGTCGGCGCTCACCGTGCCGTCGGCGCGCGGGATCGCCAGCGCGTCGAGATCGATGCCCTGGCTGTAGAGCATGCGGAACAGATAATGGTCGGGGGCGAGCAGCAGCGTCGTCGCGTCGGTCCATGGCCGGTCGTCGGCGAACCAGATCGGGTCGGTGTGGCCGTGCGGGCTGACGATCGGCAGATCGGCGATGCCGGCATAGAGCGTGCGGGCGATGCCGCGCGTCGTCGGATCGGCGGGGAAGAGCCGGTCGGGGTGCAATTCCAGGCTGCGGGTCATGCGCTGTCCTCTCGCGTTGCGCGGGTGGTAACCGGTGTCAGGACGAGGTGCAACCGTGGTTTGCGGGGGTGGCGGAGCTTCGCAAAGTCCTCCCCCTCCGTCAGCGCTGTGCGCTGCCACCTCCCCCTGGCGGGGGAGGAACGTCCGGTGGCGCGGCGACGGAGGCGCGGTGGATAAGCGTCGAGGAGAAATGCGCGGGCTGGTCGCCGTCCTCGCCGATCAGTTTGCGGGCGGCGGCGTGCGCCATCGCCATGCTCGGCCAGCGGACCGTGGTCAGCGGCGGCCAGAGGTGGGCGGCGATCGGCGTGTCGTCGAAGCCGATGATCGACAGATCGTCGGGGATGACGAGGCCGCGGCGGCGCGCGGCGTGGACGACGCCGGCGGCCATTTCGTCGTTGGCGGCGAAGATCGCGGTCGGCCGCGGGTCCGCGTCGAGCAGGCGCTCGGCCGCCGCCAGCCCCGATTCGAAGGTATAATGGCCCTCGGCGACGCGATCGTCGGGCAGATCGAGGCCGGCGGCGGCGAGCGCGGCGTCGAAGCCGGCGCGGCGTTCGTGCGCCGAGCGGAAACCCGCGGGGCCGCCGATGAAGCCGATGCGGCGGTGGCCGCGCGCGACCAGACAGGCGGCGGCCTCGCGCACCGCGGTGCGATCGTCGGAGGCGACCATCTGCGCGGGCACGTCGAGCGTCGCCGATCCCATCCGCACGTAGCGGCAGCCGATCGCAGCGCACAAACGCGCGACCCCGTCGTCCTCGCTGATCGGCGGCATCAGCAGCACCCCGAACAGGCGCTGGCGTTCGAGGAAATGGCGCAGATCCTCGAGCATCGTCGGCGAGGCGCGATCGACCGGGCGCACGACCAGTTCGAATTCGGTGCCGCGCAGGCCGGCGAGCAGGCCGTGCTGGACGTTCATCACCGTCTGCGCATTGGGATTGTCGTGGACGAGGCCGATCAGGAAGTTGCGGCGCAACGCCAGCGCGCGCGCCTGCGGATTGGGGATATAGCCGAGGTCGCCGATCACCTGTTCGACCCGCGCACGGGTGTCGGCGTGAAGCAGCGGCGAGCGGTTGATGACGCGGCTCACCGTCTTCTTCGACACGCCGGCGATCCGGGCCACGTCATTGATCGTCGGCTGGCCGGATTTGCGCATGACGACGACGATAGCCGCCCGCCCGCGGCTCCGCCAGCGCTGATGACACCGGTAGACAACGACCGCGCGCAGCGGCAAGACGTCGATCCGCACCACCGAGGGACGATGCCCGTGACCCGATTGACCCGCAGCACGCTCGACCGGCTGCCCGCCACCGTTGCCAGCCCGATCGGCCGGCCGCTATCAGACGTCGGCACCGCGGTCGGGACCGCGATAGGCATCGTCCATTTCGGCCCCGGCGCCTTTCATCGCGCGCATCAGGCGGCGTATGTCGACACGGTGCTGCAGCACGATCCGCGCTGGGGGATCGCGGCGGTGTCGATGCGCAGCCGCGGCACGGTCGAGGCGCTGGAGCAGCAGGACGGCCTGTATACGCTGGCGATCCGCGACGCCGAGCCGGCGATGCGGGTGATCGGCGCGCACCGCCGCTTCCTCGCCCCCGATGCCGCGGCGCAGACGCATGCGCTGCTCGCCGATCCCGCGGTGACGCTGGTGACGATGACGGTGACCGAAAAGGGCTATTGCCTCGCCGGCGACGGCACGCTCGACCTCGGCCATGCCGATATCGTCCACGACCTCGCCGGCGCCGCGGTGCCGCGCAGCGTGATCGGCTGGATCGTCGCCGGGCTCGCCGCGCGACGCGATGCCGGCGTGCGGCCGTTCGTGCCGATGCCGTGCGACAATCTCGCCAGCAACGGCGCCAAGCTGCACGCGGCGCTGGTCGCCTTCGCGCAGGCCGGCGATGCGGGCCTCGCCGACTGGATCGCGGGCGAGGTGCGGGTGCCGTCGACGATGGTCGATTCGATCACCCCGGCGTCGGACGAGGCGCTGTATGACGCGGTCGCCGCGACGATCGGGCTGGAGGATCGCGCCGCGGTCCAGCGCGAGCGATTCGCGCAATGGGTGATCGAGGATATCGGTGTGCCGCTCGGCCCCGACCTCGCCGGCGCGGGCGCGACGCTGACCGGGGACGTCGCCGGTTACGAGAAAGCCAAATTGCGCATCCTCAACGGCGCGCATTCGACGCTCGCCTATCTCGGGCTGCTGCGCGGCCATGCCAGCGTCGCCGAGGCGATGGCCGATGCCGCGCTTGCCGGCTTCGTCGACGCGATGATCCGGCGCGACATCGTGCCGATGCTGCCCGCGGTCGCGGGGCTCGACCTCGATGCCTACCGCCTCGCGGTGCTGGCGCGGTTCCGCAATCCGGCGATCGTCCACCGGCTCGACCAGATCGCCACCGACGGTTCGCAGAAGCTGCCGTATCGGCTCGGCGACACGCTCGCCGCGCATCGCGCGGGCGGCAGGATGCCGGCGCATGTCGTCGCGGCGCTGGGTGGCTGGGTCGCGTTCCTGATCGCGCGCGCGCAGGCGGGGGTCGCGATCGCCGATCCCGCCGGCGCGCGGCTCGCCGCCGCGGCGCACGATGCCGATCCGGCGACGCTGGTGCGCCGCCTCGCCGAGGCGGGGCTCGGACTGCCGCCGCAGGTCGCGGGCGATCCGCCGCTGCTCGCCGCGATCACCGCGGCGGCGACCGCGGCGCACGAGCGGCGCTGGGACGCGGTGCTGACCGCCGGCAATGATTCCTAACGCAAGCGAGTAGTATATTTGGACCCCGGCTGCGGCTTCGCGCGTCTGGTGCGCGAAGCCGGCAGCCGCCGGTGTATCTCCATCCGGAGGGTCCCCCTTGGCCGCTTCCTTCGTGCGTCATCTCGAGCCGACGCTGCTTCCCGATCCCAAGCGCACCGTCATCCGGCCGTTCCTGCCTGAGGACCCCGATCCGTTCCGCGTCGAGGGCGCGCCGCGCGGCGACCGGATCGTCGAACGGATGCTGGCGATGCCCGATGCCGAGATCGAGGAGCTGATCGCGGTCGTCGTCGACGGGCTGGGATCGCGGCACCGCGAGATCCCCGGATTGTTGCTGCGCCGCTTCGATGAGGTCGCCGACGCGCTGAAGCTCGATTCCGGACTGGCCGATTCGCGCAAGATGCTGATCGGCGCCTATTTCAGCGCCGAATATTCGTTCGAGGCGGCGGCGCTGTTCAACCCGAGCATCGTGCCGCATCCCGACCAGAGCGGCTGCGCCGAGGGCGCGATCCGCTTCGTGCTGTCGCTGCGCGGCATCGGCGAGGGGCATCTGTCGTCGGTCACCTTCCGCACCGGCACCTGGGGACCCGGCGACGACGACCTCGTCATCGACACGCCGAGCCGGCAGGGCGTGCCGCCGGTGATCGAGGAGCCGTCGATCGAGCTGGTCCGCGAGATCGGCGCCAAGGCGCTCGTCCAGCTCAATTGCCGCGATGCGCGCGAGCCGTCGGAGACGGTGCTGTTCCCGGTGGTCGAGAGCCAGAATCGCGGCATCGAGGATCTGCGCCTCGCCCATTTCCGCGACGAGGACGGACGCGAGACCTATATCGGTACCTATACCGCGGTCGGCGGCCAGGGCGCGCGGCAGGAGGTGTTGCAGACCGACGATTTCCGCCTGTTCCACATGCACCCCGTCGACGGCCCGGTGGCGAGCGGCAAGGGCATGGCGCTGTTCCCGCGCAAGATCGGCGGCCAGTTCGCCGCCCTGTTCCGCCACGACAACGAGAATCTGTGGTTCGCCAAGAGCGACACGCCGCTCGCCTGGGCCGATCCGGTGCGGATCATGACGCCGGAATATCCGTGGGAGTTCATCCAGATCGGCAATTGCGGCTCGCCGATCGAGATTGCGGAGGGCTGGCTGGTGCTGACCCATGGCGTGGGCATGGTGCGCAGCTATTGCATCGGCGCCGCGCTGCTCGACCGCGACGATCCGACCAAGGTGCTGGGGCGGCTGCCCGAACCGCTGATCGCGCCCGATGGCGAGACGTGGGACGGCTATGTGCCCAACGTCGTCTATTCCTGCGGCGCGCTGGTGCGCGGGCGGACGTTGCTGCTGCCCTATGCGCTGGCGGACGACATGACGAGCTTCGCGGTTGCGTCGCTCGACGAACTGGTCGCGGCGATGCGGTGAGTCAGCTCCTCCCCCGCCAGGGGGAGGTGGCAGCGCGAAGCGCTGACGGAGGGGGAGGATAGGGTGGGAGCGCGATTACAACGCTCCGCCCTTTCCGCCCCCTCCGTCACGCCTTCGGCGCGCCACCTCCCCCTGGCGGGGGAGGATTTAGGGATTGGCCCATACCGTCAGCAGCGTGTGGGCAATCGCATAGGGCGGGGGTGGCAGGAACGGGCCGGGTTCGCCCGCCAGCACCGCGCGGACCATGTCGCGCGGGACCCACATCGCATCCTCCAGCTCGTTGGTGTCGAGCGTGATCGCATCGTCCTCCGCCTCGCCGATGCAGGCGATCATCAGCGACGAGGGGAAGGGCCAGGGCTGGCTGGCGACGTAGCGGACGTTGCCGACGCGGACGCCGGCCTCCTCGTGGATCTCGCGCGCGACCGCTTCCTCGATCGATTCGGCGGGTTCGAGGAAGCCGGCGAGCGCCGAATAGCGCCCCTCCGGCCAGCCCTTGCCGCGACCGAGCAAGGCGCGGCCGTCATGTTCGGCGATCATGATGACGACCGGGTCGACGCGCGGGAAATGTTCGGTGCCGCAGGCGTCGCACTGGCGGCCCCAGCCGGCACGGAACAGGTGGGTGGTCGATCCGCAGCGCGCGCAGAAGCGATGGCGCGCGTGCCAGTCGAGCAGGCTGCGCGCCGCGGCATAGGTCGCCGCCTCGCCCGGCTGCAACGCGGCGAGCACCGCCATCAGCGCGGGCGAGCGCATCGCCGGGGCGGTGCCCTCGGTCCCCGCCGGCGGGACGAGGACGACATGCGCGCGGCCGGCGCCGTCGAGGCCGAGCAGGATCGTCTCCGCCCCCTCGGGCAGCGCGGCGAGCGAGGTCCAGGCGAGCAGGCCGTCGGCGGTGACCTCCGGCATCAGCCCGTCGAGCGCGAGCACGCGGGCGTTGCCGTCGAGCTTGGCGGCGAGCGCGGCGGGATCGTGGCGCAGCGCATCGGCACGATCGAGCGTGCCGCCGGTGAAGCCGGGGGTCATCGGCGGAACCGCGCCATGTCGGCGACGAAGGCGCCGACCGTCTCCTGGCGCAGCGGCCAGCGGTCGGCGGGGAAATAATTGACCATGATCGTACCACGTACCTTCTTCACGGGATCGACGAAGGCGATCGTGCCGGCGGCACCGCCCCACCCATAGGTGCCCTTCGACGGCATGCCGCCCGGCCCGTCGGCGAGATAGACCGAGCCGCCCGCGCCATAGCCCATCGGCGTCGCGCGCGCGGCGCCGCCGCCGGTCGCGCCGGCCGCCCCGCCGTAGGTGACGCCGGCGGGGAGCAGGTTGGACATGGCGAGCCGCACCGTCTCGGGCTTCAGGATCCGCACGCCGTCGAGCGTGCCCTCGTCGGCGAGCATGTGGAGGAAGCGGTCGTAATCCCGCGCCGACGTCACCAGCCCGGCGCCGCCGTAGGGGAAACTCGGCGGCTGGAGATAGACCGAGGTCGCGGCGGGATCGAGCGGCACCAGCGCATCGCCGGTGAAGGCGTAATTGGTCGCGAGCCGGCGCGCCTGCGACCGCGGCACGGTCCAATAGCTCGACGTCATGCGCAGCGGCGCGAGGATGCGGGTGTCGACGAACCGGTCGAACGGCATGCCGCCGGCGATCTCGATCACCCGGCCCATCACGTCGAGGCCGACCGAATAATTCCACGCCGTTCCCGGCTGCGCGATCAGCGGCGCCTGCGCGACGCGATCCGCGAACGCCGCGAGCGTCGCGGGGCGGGTGCGGCGCATCGCCGGCTCGATGCTCGCGCTCACCTCGGCGGGGAGGATGCCGAGCCGTTCATATTCCTTGAGCAGCGCGCCCTTGGCGATGATGTTGTAGGTTAGGCCCGAGCTGTGCGTCAGCAGCATGCGGATGGTGATCGGCCGCAGCGCGGGCACGCTGGCGAGGCTCGCCTCGGGGCTCGTCGCGACCTTCATCGTCGCGAAGGCGGGGATATATTTGGCGACGGGGTCGTCGAGACCGATCTTGCCCTCCTCGATCAGGATCATCGCCGCCATCGCGGTGACCGGCTTGGTCATCGAATAGACGCGCCACAGGCTGTCCGGCGTCGCCGGCGCGGCGTCCGCCTCGGTCGACAGGCGCCCCGCCGAGACGAACCAGGTCGGCCGGTCGCCGACGCCGAAGGCGGCGACGATGCCGGGCATCTTGCCGTCGCGGACATAGCCGTCGAACAGCGCCTGCGTCTGCGGCAGCGCGGCGGTCTGCGTTGCGGGGGTGGGCTGTTGCAGCACCTGCCCGCCGAGCGCGGCGGTGGCGGCCAGAGCGATAAAGCCCAGTCCGGCGAACATCTTGCGCGTCATCCGTCTCTCCTCAACACTGCCGCCGCGGCCTTGGCGAACACCGTCGGCAGGCCGGCGCGGTCGAGCTCCGCGATCGGCCACCATTCGCCCGCCTGATGCGCGTCCGTCCGGGCCACGGCAAGCGCCAGTTGCAGGTCGAAATGGGTGAAGCCATGCGCCACCGTGACGTTGCGCATCTCCCAATCGGCGGCGAGCGGCGCCTCGGCGAGCCCCGGCGGCGTCTCGATCCACGGCCCGGTCGGCAGCGCGCGCATGCCGCCGAGCAGCCCCTTGCCCGGCCTTGTGACGAGCAGCACCCTGCCCTCGCGCTCGACCCAGAAGATCGTGCCGTAGCGTTGCGGCTTGGCCTTCTTCTTCGCCTTGACCGGCAGCGCCTCGGGCGCGCCCTCGCGCACGCCGCGGCATTCGGATTCGAGCGGGCAGAGCAGGCACGACGGCGTCTTCGGCGTGCAGATGCCCGAGCCGAGGTCCATCATCGCCTGCGCGAAATCGCCGGCGCGATCGTCGGGCGTGACGCGATCGGCGGCGGCGCGGATCGCGACGCGCGCACCGGGCAAGGGCGTGCGGATCGCGAACAGCCGCGCGACGACGCGCTCGACATTGGCGTCGACCACCACCGCGCGCCGGCCGAAGGCGATCGCCGCCACCGCCGCCGCGGTATAGGCGCCGAGCCCCGGCAGCGTGCGCAAGACCGCCTCGTCCTGCGGGAAGACGCCGCCGTGATCGGCGACCACCGCCTTCGCCGCGGCGACCAGATTGCGCGCGCGGGCATAATAACCGAGGCCGGCCCAGGCGGCCATCACCGCGGCATCCTCCGCGGCGGCGAGACTGGCGAAATCGGGCCAGCGCGCCACCCACGCGTCGAACCGCGGCCGCACCGCGGCGACGGTGGTCTGCTGCAGCATCACCTCCGACAGCCAGACGCGATAGGGGTCGGGCGTTTCGCCGGGCAGCGCGCGCCACGGCAGCGCACGGCGATGGCGATCGTACCAGGCGAGCAGCGCCGGGGAAATCGCCGCGGGATCGGGATAAGAGCGAGTAGCGTCCACGACTTGGCTATGGCATGGACCCGGCGATGAGCAAGCGCGTCCGCGCCCCCGATGTCGAGCCCCCCCGCCAGAACCGCGCCCGCGCGGTCAGCGAATTGCTGCCCGCGATCCACGGCGCCGCCTTCAAGCGATTCGGCTTCGTGCAGAGCGCCTTGGTGACGCGCTGGCCGGAGATCGTCGGCACGCGCTGGGCCGCCGCCTCCGCGCCCGAATCGCTGCGCTTTCCGCCGGGCAAGAAGGCCGAGGGCGTGCTGACCATCGTCGTGCGCGGCGCGCATGCACCGATGATGCAGCATATCGCGCCCGAGATCGTCGAACGGGTCAACCGCTTCTTCGGCTATGCCGCGGTGGCGCGGCTGACGATCCGCCAGGGCGAGATCGCCAAGCCGATGCCGCGCAGCGCGCCCACCGCGCTCAAGCCCGCGCCCGCCGAGATCGGCGAGGGGTTGAAGGGCATCGCCGATCCCGAATTGCGCGCGGTGCTCGAATCGCTCGCCGCCGGGGTCCACGCCACCCGCGGCATCCCCAAGATAGGATGAGCCCCGTCATGCCTTCCGTCCTGCGCTACCTCCCCGCCGCCGCCTTGCTGCTCGCCGCCGCGCCGGCGACCGACTGGAGCCAGGTCGCGCGGCCGACCGCCAAGGGCGCCTATGTCTTCGGCAACCCCGCCGCGCCGGTGAAGCTGGTCGAATATGGCAGCTACACCTGTTCGCATTGCGCCGATTTCGCCAACGAAAGCGCGCCGGTGCTCAAGGGGCAGATGATCCGGTCGGGCAAGGTCAGCCTGGAATATCGCCATCTGATCCGCGATCCCGCCGACCTCGGCGCGGCGATCCTCGCGCGCTGCGCGGGGCCGCATGGCTTCGGCGCGGCGCATGCGATGATCTTCGCGACGCAGGCGACGTGGCTGGGCAAGGTGGGCAGCTATCAGCAGGCGCATCCCGACATCGACGCCAAGCCGCTGATCGTGCAGGCGCGCAGCTATATGGATGCCGCCGGGCTGACCGCGGCGATGCGCACGCGCGGCCTGACCCCGGCGAAGATCAACGCCTGTTTCGCCGACAAGGCCGAGGTGGCGCGGATCACCGCGATGACCGGCGACGCACCGGTCGAGGTGCGCAGCACGCCGACCTTCTACCTCAACGGCGACCTCCAGCCGCCCGCCGGCTGGGACAAGCTCGAACCCGTCCTGCGCGCCAAAGGCGCCAGATAAGTGGCCATAGAAATGGAGCGTAACCCGATGAAAATGCTTGCGTCGCTTCTCGTCCTCCCGCTGGCGCTGGCCGGCTGTTCGAAGGAGGCGGGAACGCCGACCGCGCCCGCCAGCCCCGCCGCCGCGGTCGCCGCGCCCGCCGGGCAGAGCTGGGCCGAAACCGCGGCGCGCACCGCCGAGGGGACGATCGTCGGCAACCCCAATGCGCCGATCAAGCTCGTCGAATATGGCTCGCGCCTGTGCCCGACCTGCGGCGCGCTAGCGCGCGAAGGCTTCGCGCCGCTGCTCGACAAATATGTGAAGACCGGCAAGGTCAGCTTCGAATATCGCGAGTTCCTGGTCCACGGCGCGCCCGATCTGCCGCCGGCCTTGCTCGGCAATTGCACCGATCCGTCGACCTTCTTCCCGATCCTGGAGCAGATGTATCAGGCGCAGGAAGGCTTCAACACCAAGCTGCAGGCGATGCCGCAGCCGGTGCAGCAGCAATTGCAGACCGCCAAGCCGGTCGACGCGATCCGCATCATGGCCGAGCAGATGGGCCTGGTTGATTTCGCCAAGCAGCGCGGCATCCCCGAAGCCAAGGCGCGCACCTGCCTCGCCGACATGAAGCAGATCGACCGCTGGACCAAGCAGACGCAGGACAAGAGCGCCGACGGCACCGTCACGGGCACGCCGACGCTGATCCTCAACGGCAAGAAGATCGATGCGCTGAGCTGGGGTCAGCTCGAGCCGTTGCTGAAGGCGGCGGGGGCGTAACCTTTCACGCGGCGAGGCGTCGACTGCTCCTGCGGGCGCCCCACCCCGGTCCGCGCCGCGCCCGCCCGACGGCCTTGGTCTCGCCTGCGCTTCGATACGCGTAGGCGAGTCGGGGCGTTCTGTTTTCGCGCGAAGACGCGAAGGCGCGAAGAGGTGGGTTCACGCGGAGGCGCGGAGGCGCGGAGAAGAAGGGTTTTGCGCGCAGAGGCGCGGAGAACGCAGAGGCGGCGCACCCGGCGCGGAGCGCCCTCCCCCTCGCAAACGGAAGCGGAGATCGAGGACGCTTCGCGGCGCGCGCCCTCTCTGCGTCCTCTGCGCCTCTGCGCGAACCACCTTCTTCTCCGCGCCTTCGCGTGAACCCACCTCTTCGCGGCTTCGCGCGCCTCTTGCAACGCCGCGCCATAAGCGGCACCCCGCAGCCGTGCAGATCAAGCGGCTCCGCATCGCCGGGTTCAAGAGCTTCGTCGATCCGGCCGACCTCGCCATCGAGCAGGGGCTGACCGGGGTCGTCGGGCCGAACGGCTGCGGCAAGTCCAACCTGCTCGAGGCGCTGCGCTGGACGATGGGCGAGAATAGCGCGAAATCGCTGCGCGGCGCGGGGATGGAGGATGTGATCTTCGCCGGCACCGCGACGCGGCCGCCGCGCGATTTCGCCGAAGTCTCGATCCTGCTCGACGGCGCCGACGGCGAGGAGCGCGAGATCGTCCGCCGCATCGAGCGCGGCGCGGGCAGCGCCTATCGCATCGACGGCCGCGACGTGCGCGCCAAGGACGTCGGCCTGCTGTTCGCCGATGCCGCGACCGGCGCGCACAGCCCGGCGCTGGTCAGCCAGAACCGCATCGGCGCGGTGATCGCCGCCAAGCCCGCCGAGCGCCGCGCGATGCTGGAGGAAGCGGCGGGGATCGCCGGGCTCCACGTCCGCCGCCGCGACGCCGAACAGAAATTGCGCGCGACCGAGGCCAATCTGGTCCGGCTCGACGAGCTGATCGCCGATCAGGACGCGCGCGCCGCGGCGCTGCGCCGGCAGGCCCGCGCGGCGGAACGCTATCGTACGCTGTCCGGGCAGATCCGCGTCGCCGAGGCGCGGATGATCTTCGCGCGCTGGCGCGAAGCGGTAGCCGCCGCGGACGCCGCCAGCGCCGAGGCGGAAGCGGCCGAGCAGGCGGTCGCCGCCGCCACCGCCGCCGAACGGACCGCCGCCGCCGTGCAGCATGACGCCGCCGCCGCGGTCGCCGGCGCGCGCGCCGCGGCGCTGGCCGCGCGCGACCGGGCGAGCGAAGCGGGCCATGCGCTCACCGCGTTGCGTACCGAGCGGGATGCGGCGGCACGGCGGGTCGCCGACCTCGCCGAGGCGCGCGCGCGGATCGCCGAGGATCGCGCGCGCGAGGGGACGCTCGCCGCCGATGCCGCGGCGGCGCTGGCGCGGCTCGCCGAGGAGGGCAAGGCGCTCGACCGCGCGATCGCCGCCGCCGCCGAGGAGGCGCCGATGCTGGCCGCAACGCTCGCCGACGCGGAGCGCGACGCGCGCGATGCCGAAGTGGCGCTGGCGCAGGGCATGGCGCGGCAGGCGAGCGAGGCGGCGGAGGCGCGCGTCGCCGACGCCGCGCTCGCCGCGGCGCGGACGCGGGCGGAGCGGGCGCAGCGCGATGCGGCGCAGATCGCGCAGGCGATCGCGGCGCTCGGCGATCCCGCCCCGCTCGCCGCCGCGCGCGACGAGGCGGCCGGGACGCGGCGCGACGCGGCACAGGCCGCCGAGCGCGCGCGGGTGGCACTGGCCGAGGCCGAGGCGGCGGAGCGGCAGGCGATCGCCAGGCGGGACGCGGCCGAGACGGCGCGGGCGACGGCGCGCGCCGATCTCGCCGCGCTCGACAGCGAGGCGGCGGCGCTGACCAAGGCGACGCAGCGCAGCGGGCGCGACCGGCTGCTCGACCATGTCGCCCCGGCGGCGGGCTACGAGCGCGCGCTGGCGGCGGCGCTGGGCGACGATCTCGAAGTCGGGCTCGATGCGTGGACGGGCGCGGCGGCGCAGCCGGTGGACCCGGCACCCCCCATCGACACCGAAGCGCTGGCGATGCGGGTCGAGGCGCCGGCGGCGCTCGCGCGGCGGCTGACGCAAACCTTCGTCGGCACGGATTCCGGCCAGCCGCTCGCGGTCGGGCAGCGGCTGGTGACGCGCGACGGGTGGCTGCGGCGCTGGGACGGCTTCGTCGCGCGCGGCAACGGCGCGGCGGCGGCGGAGCGGCTCGAACGGCTCAACCGGTTGAAGGCGCTGACCGCGGCGCGGCCGGCGGCGGTAGAGGCCCTGGAGACGGCGGAGACGGCGCGGGCGGCGGTGGATTGTGCGATCGCGGCGGCGCGAGCCACGGCGCAGGCGGCGCGGACGGCGCTGACGCAGGCGGACACCGCCGGACGCGATGCCGAGCGCGCCGAAGACCGGGCGGCGACCGCGCTCGAACGGCTCGCCGGCCAGCGGGCCGATCTCGACGCACGCGCCGCGCGGATCGCCGACGAGCTGGCCGAGGCGGTCGCCGACCGGGCGCGTGCGCAGGCAACGCGCGATGCGCTGCCCGATGGGCGGGACAGCGCCGCGGCAGTCGCCGCGCTGGCCCGCACCGCCGACCAGCAGCGTGCCGCGGTGGCGCAGGCGCGCGAACGCCGCGCGACGCTCGACCGCGCGGTGCAGGCGGATCGCGAACGGCTCGCCGCGGCGCAGGCGGACGGGCGGAGCTGGCGCGCGCGCGCCGGCGAGGCGGCCAAGCGGATCGCCGAGATGGACAAGCGCGACGCCGCGCTCGCCACCAGCGCGGCGGAGATCGGCGATCGCCCCGCAGCGCTCGACGCGGCGATCGTCGCACAGGCGGCGGATCATGCCGCCGCGCGCGCCGCCGCCGACACCGCGGCCGCCGCCGAACGCGACGCCGAGGCGGCGCTACGCCACGCCGAAGAGGTGCAGCGCCGCGCGATCGAGACGCTCAGCCAGGCGCGCGAGGCGCGCGCCGGCACCGCCGCGCGGCTGGAGAATCACGCGCAGCGGCGGGTCGAACTCGGCCGGCTGGCGGGCGAACGGTTCGAATGTCCGGCGCCGGTGCTGCCCGAACGGCTCGGCTTCGCGGTCGCCGAGGTACGCGCTCCGGCCGAGGAAGCCTCGACGCACGACCGACTCACCGCGGATCGCGAGCGGATCGGGCCGGTCAATCTCGTCGCCGAGCGCGAGCTCGCCGAACTGGAAGGCGCGAGCAAGACCAATGCCGCCGAGCGCGACGAACTGGGGCAGGCGGTCAACCGGCTGCGCGGTTCGATCGGCACGCTCAATCGCGAGGGGCGGCAGCGGCTGCTCGCCGCCTTCGCGGCGGTCGACGGCCATTTCCGGCGATTGTTCACGACGTTGTTCGATGGCGGCGCGGCGCATCTCGAACTGGTCGATTCGGACGATCCGCTCGAGGCGGGGCTGGAGATCCTCGCGCAGCCGCCGGGCAAGCGGTTGCAATCCTTGACGCTGTTGTCGGGGGGCGAACAGGCGCTGACCGCGGTGGCGCTGATCTTCGCGCTGTTCCTGACCAATCCCGCGCCGATCTGCGTGCTCGACGAGGTCGACGCGCCGCTCGACGACGCCAATATCGAGCGCTTCTGCGACCTGCTCGACCGCATGTCGCAGGAGACCCGGACGCGCTATCTGATCGTCACGCATAACGCGGTGACGATGAGCCGGATGCACCGTTTGTTCGGCGTGACGATGGTCGAGCGCGGCGTCAGCCGGCTGGTGTCGGTCGACCTCGGCGGCGCGACGTCGCTGCTCGCGGCGGAATAGGCGGCGCGCGTTCCCCGGTCAGGCGCGTGACCCGCGCAGCAGGTCGGCGAGCACCCGCCCCGTGTAGAGCAAACACATTTCCTGATGCACCGCGGCGGCGGCGGGATGGTCCGCCTGGATCGCGCGCACCGCTTCGACGAACGAGCGGTCGGACAGATAGGGGGTATCGTCGTGGGTCATGGCGCGTTCCTCTTCCATCCCCCTGCCCGTCCGTTCTGCACGACGCGGATTGCGGCGATGTTGCCGGCGATGAAAATCGTGTTTCCACCGCCCCTTGCCGCGGATGGGTGCGGAACGTATATCGAACGGATGGCCCAGCTCGACACCCGTGAAAAGCTGGCGATCCTCGCCGATGCGGCGAAATACGATGCGTCCTGCGCCTCGTCCGGCACCGCCAAGCGCGACAGCCGCGACGGCAAGGGGCTGGGATCGACCGAGGGGATGGGCATCTGCCACGCTTATGCGCCCGATGGCCGTTGCATCAGCCTGCTCAAGATCCTGCTGACCAACAGCTGCATCTTCGACTGCCATTATTGCATCAACCGCAAGAGCAGCAACGTCCGCCGCGCGCGCTTCACCGCGCAGGAGGTCGTCAACCTCACCATCTCCTTCTACAAGCGCAATTACATCGAGGGGCTGTTCCTCTCCTCGGGGATCATCAAGTCGTCGAACTATACGATGGAGCAGATGGTCGAGGTCGCGCGCAGCTTGCGCGAGGATCATCATTTCCGCGGCTATATCCACCTCAAGACGATCCCCGACGCCGATCCCGAGCTGGTGCATCAGGCGGGACTGTACGCCGATCGCGTGTCGATCAACGTCGAGCTGCCGACGGTCAGCGGGCTGAAGCGGCTCGCCCCCGAGAAGGACGGCGCGCGGATCGAGGGCGCGATGAAGGACGTCAAGACATCGATCATCGACAATGGCGACGCACGTAAGAAGTACAAATCCGCGCCGCGCTTCGCCCCCGCCGGCCAGTCGACGCAGATGATCGTCGGCGCCGATGCCGCGACCGACGGCGAGATCGTCACCCGCGCCTCGACGCTCTACGACCGGTTCGGGCTGCGCCGCGTCTATTACAGCGCGTTCAGCCCGATCCCCGATGCGAGCACGGTGCTGCCGCTGCAACGCCCGCCGCTGATGCGCGAACATCGCCTGTACCAGTCCGACTGGCTGATGCGCTTCTACGATTACAGCCCGCACGAGGTGGTCGCGGCGGCGGACGACGCCACCGGCATGCTGCCGCTCGACATCGACCCCAAGCTCGCCTGGGCGCTCAAGTTCCGCGAGAGCTTCCCGGTCGACGTCAATCGTGCGCCGCGCGAGATGCTGCTGCGCGTGCCGGGGCTGGGCGTGAAGGCGGTCGACCGGATCGTTGCGAGCCGGCGGTGGCGGCGGCTGCGGCTCGACGATGTCGCGCGGCTGACGGTGAGCGTCACGAAAGTGCGGCCGTTCATCGTCGCGGAGGATTGGCGCCCCGTGCTGCTCACCGATCGCGCCGATCTCAAGCCGCTCGTCGCGCCCAAGCGGCAGCAGCTCGAACTGTTCGCGGCATGAGAATGACTCACAGGTGAAACGCCGCGCGCCCTCGCCGGTTGGATGCCGCGAAGGAGATACGATCATGGCGCTGGCACAGATCTACGCGGACCTGAAACGCGATCACGACAAGCAACGCGATATGCTCAAGCAGCTCGCGGAGTTGCAGGGCGCGAGCGACGAACGGCAACGGCTGTTCGAGGCGTTCCGCCTCGAAATCCAGAGCCACGCCGCCGCCGAGGAGGAATCGCTGTACGCGACGATGCTGCGCGATCCCGAATTGCGCGACGATGCACGCCATTCGGTGAGCGAGCATAAGGAGGTCGACGACCTGCTCGGCGAGATGGCCGACGAGGACTTCGGCTCGGACGCGTGGAGCGAGAAATTCTTCCACATGCGCCGCCGCTACGAGCATCACATTACCGAGGAAGAGGAAGAGATGTTCCCCGCCGCCGCCGAGGAACTCGACGACGCCACCGAGGCGGAGCTGGCGACGATCTACGAGGAGCGCAAGCCCGAGGAGCTTGAGATCGCCAAGGACAATCCCCCGGGCGGCGACGAGCGGGACTGATCCGGCATGCGGCTGGCGACCCTCCCCGCGCCCGACGACTTCGACGCCTGGCGCGACACCGCGCGGGCGCTCGCGGCGGGGGACGTGCCGCCTGACGACGTGGTGTGGCAGGTCGGCGATACCCCCGCCGACCTGTTCGCCGCCGCCGCCGAGGAATCCGCCCCGCCGCCGCCGGTCGGGACGCTGTCGGTGCCGCGCGCGTTCATCGATCTTGCGCGCAGCGTCGTGATGGCGGAGGAGCCAGAGCGGTTCGCCTTGCTCTATACCGTGCTGCACCGGCTGCGCCGCGAGCCCAAGCTGATGGAGGATCATGCCGATCCGCTGATCCGCAAGCTGGAGGTGATCGCCAAGAACGTCCGCCGCGACATCCACAAGATGCGCGCCTTCCTGCGCTTCCGCGAGGTCGCCGACGATGAAGGCACGAGCCGCTACGTCGCCTGGTTCGAGCCCGAACATCATATCGTCCGCGCCAACGCCGCCTTCTTCGTCAATCGCTTCGCCAGCATGCGCTGGTCGATCCTGACGCCCGAGGTCTCCCTGCACTGGGACGGCAAGGCGCTGTCCGAAGGCCCCGGCGCGGAAAAAGGCGACGCCCCCGACGGCGATCCCACCGAAGAGGTGTGGAAGACCTATTATGCCAGCATCTTCAACCCGGCGCGCGTCAAGATCGGCGCGATGCTCAAGGAGATGCCGCGCAAATATTGGAAGAACATGCCGGAGACGGCGCTCGTCGGGCAGTTGATCGCCGGCGCGCAGGCACGGGAGAGCGGGATGATCACCCAATCGCGCGAGGCGCCGGCGATCGGCGACAATGTACAGGCGGCCTGGGCGGCGCTGCGCGACGAGGCGGCGACGTGCACCCGCTGCCACCTCTACAAACATGCGACGCAGACGGTGTTCGGCGAAGGACCGGTCGATGCACAGATGATGTTCGTCGGCGAACAGCCGGGCGACCAGGAGGATCTCGCCGGTACGCCGTTCGTCGGCCCGGCGGGACAGGTGTTCAACCGCGCGGTGGCGGCGGCGGAGATCGACCGCGCGCGCGTCTACGTCACCAACGCGGTCAAGCATTTCAAGTTCGAGCAGCGCGGCAAGCGCCGCATACACGCCAAGCCCGATACGGGCGAGATCCAGGCGTGCCGCTGGTGGATCGAGCAGGAGCAGATGCTGGTCCGCCCGAAGGTGACGGTGGCGCTCGGCGCGACAGCGGGCCGCTCGCTGTTCGGGCGGACGGTGACGATCGGCCGCGAGCGCGGGCAGGCGCTGCGCCTGCCGGACGGCGGCGAGGCGTGGATCACGGTGCATCCGAGCTATCTGCTGCGCCTGCCCGACCCGACGCAGAAGGAGGACGAATTCGCGCGCTTCGTCGAGGATCTGAAGAAGGCGAAGGCCGCGGCGGGCGCCTAACTCCTCCCCGGCACGGGGAGGGGGACCGCCACGCGTCGGCGTGGTGGTGGAGGGGGATCGCCGCGGATGCTGCGCGCGCGGAAGGCCCCCTCCGTCACGGCTGCGCCGTGACACCTCCCCGTGCCGGGGAGGACTATGCCGCAATTCCTCCCCCGCCAGGGGGAGGTGGCGCCGCGAAGCGGTGACGGAGGGGAGGACAGGGCGGGAGCCTTGCAACACCGCTCCGCCCTGTCCTCCCCCTCCACCATTCGGCTGGCGCCGAACGGTCCCCCTCCCCCTGGCGGGGGAGGAATTGGGATCACATCGCCCGCGCGTCCTGCCCCATGCGCGCGCCGGTTTCCAGCGCGTCGATCGCCGCGACGTCGTCCTCGTCCAGCGTCAGGTCGAGCGCGGCGAAATTGTCGCTCATATGGTCGGCGTCCGCCGCCTTTGGGATCACCGACAGGCCGTGGGCGAGGTGCCAGGCGATCACCACCTGCGCCGGCGAGCGGCCGTGTTTCTCCGCCACCCCTACGATGGCGGCGTCGCGCAACAGGTCGCCGCCTTGCCCGAGCGGGCTCCACGATTGCGTCACGATGCCGTGCGCGTCGTGATAGGCGCGCTCGTCGCGGCGCTGGTGATAGGGGTGCAGCTCGATCTGGTTGAGCACCGGCGTCACGCCGGTCGCGGCGATGATCGCGTCGAGATGCTCGGGCAGGAAGTTGGACACGCCGATCGAGCGCGTCTTGCCCGCGTCGCGCAAGCCGACGAGCGCCTTCCACGCATCGACATATTCTCCCTGCCCAGGCGCGGGCCAGTGGATGAGGTACAGATCGACCGCATCGACCCCGAGCAGCGCGAGGCTCTCGTCGAGCGCCGCGGCGGGATCGCTTTGCCGGTCGTTCCACAATTTGGTGGTGAGGAACGCCTCGCTGCCATGGACGCCCTCGCCGACGCCGCGCTCGTTGCCGTAGATCGCGGCGGTGTCGATCAGCCGATAGCCGAGGTCGAGCGCGCGGCGCACCACCAGCGGCGCCTGCGGGTCGGGGAGCTTCCAGGTGCCGAGGCCGAGCCGCGGCATCGTGCGGCCGTCGTTGAAGGTGAGATCATCCATAATGGCACGAGCGCACGGGGCCGCCGCCCGGTTCCCCCTTCCCTTGCGCGCCGCGATCCGCCAAGTCCCGGCCCCATGTTCGAGAAAATCCTGGGCGTTCTCGCCACCTTCACCATCTGGGTGATCTCCAGCGGCGGCTATGTCGGCATCGCGATCCTGATGGCGATCGAAAGCGCGTGCATCCCGCTCCCCTCCGAGATCATCATGCCGTTCGCCGGCTATCTGGTCTCGACCGGGCGGTTCGACCTGATCCTCGCCGCGACCGCGGGGGCGATCGGCTGCAACATCGGCTCGATCGTCGGCTATGAGGTCGGCAAGCGCGGCGGCCGGCCGATGGCGGAACGCTGGGGCCGCTACGTGCTGATCGGACCGGGCGAGCTCGACGCCGCCGACCGCTTCTTCGCGCGCTGGGGCAGCCTCGCGGTGCTGATCGGCCGGCTGCTGCCGGTGATCCGCAGCTTCATCGCCTTCCCCGCCGGCGTCGCGCGGATGCGGCTGGTGCCGTTCCACGTCTATACCTTCCTCGGTTCATGGCCGTGGTGTTTCGGCCTCGCCTGGGTCGGCATGAAGCTCGGCGACAAATGGAACAGCGACCCGCGCGTCAAGGCCGCCTTCCACCAGGCCGATCTGCTGATCGGCATCGTCCTGATCGCGCTGGTCGCCTTCTACATCTGGCACCGCGTGCGCGGATTGAAGCGTCACCCCTGAGCCGCAGGGCGGCGCACCCGCCATGCAAGCCAGGCCAGCGCCGGCAGCGCGAGCAGCGTCCAGAGGGTGAAGCCGCTCCAGGCGCTCCAGCCGGACCATTCGCTCGGCACCGTACGCAGATAGCCGTGGACGAAGGCGCGGCCGACCCACTGCCAGACCGGGAAGGCGACGAGCGGTGGCGCGAAGATCTCGGCGGCGGCGATCACCGCGTTGATCGCGATCGAGAGGCCGAGCAGGACGCTCATCGCGATCCGCTCGCCGCGGCCGCCGGCGCGCATCCACTCCGCCGCCAGCCCGAGCGCGAGCGGCGCGACCGCCGGGATCAGGAAGCGCGGACCGGTGGTGTTGCCGCCGTCCCAATAGACATAGGCCGCATTGACCAGCAGCACGATCAGCGCGGTCGCGATCGCGGCGAGCGCCACCGGCCGCAGCGGCGGACGGCGGAGCCAATACCACAGGCCGAGCGGCGCCAGCAGCAGCACCGGCGCGACCCAGATCAGCCCGACCTGGAAGCCGAACAGCACCGCGCGCATCACGCGCAGCCGCGGCCAGCCGAGCCCGAACAGCCCCTGATGCATCCCCTCCCAACCGACCACGCCCGAATAGCCGACGCGGAACGGCGTGCCGAACGCGACGAGATTGTAGAGCGCGAGGGGGAGCAGCGCGATCAGCCCGGCGATGGCGGCGATGGCGGCGAGGCGCAGGCGATCGGGTCGCTCGCGCAATCGCCACAGCGCCCAGCCGGCGATCGGCAGCGCGGCGAGCACCGCCTGATGCTCGACCACCACCGCCCAGCCGAGCGCCGCGCCGGCGAGCGCCGCCGCGCCGGCCCCGCGCGCACCGGGCCGGCTGCCGCGCCAGATCGACCAGAATGCGATGGCATAGCAATCGGCGACGACGGCATGGCCGAGCAGGGTCGTCGACCAGCCCCAGACCGGCGTTCCCAGCGCATAGCCCAACGCGGCGAACAGGCCCGCGGCGGCGCTGCCGGTCAGCGCGGCGGCGAGATCGAACAGCAGCACCGCGGCGAGCGCGGTGAGCAGCGCCGGGCCGGTCGCGGCGGCGATGCGCGTGCGCAGCCGGAGGTAGCGTTCGAAATCGGGGCCGGCGGGGGCGGTGCCGAACCGCGACGCGCGCACCCCGGTCGCCGCATCGGCGATCCACACCGCGGGCAGCGCCATCAACGTCATGCCCGGCGCCTTGTCGAGATAGGCGTGCCCGTCGAAGCTCGCCTTGTCGATCGTCAGTGGGGCGAACTGGTCGATCGTCGCGTCGCCGTCCTCGACCAGGCTGATCGCGGCGAACATCCGCGTCGCATTATTGGGGTTGAGCTCCCACGAGCCGAACCAGGCGCAACTGAACCAGACGAGCGCGAACAGGACGATGCGGAGGTCGCGCATGGTCGGCGTGAGGCCCGGTTAGCGCTGCGGCTGGCCGGACATCAGGGAACGCGCGCCTCTTCGGCCTTGCGTGCCTGATTCTCCTTGCGTGCGGCGCGGGCGCTCTGGAGGAAGCAGCCGGTCTGGCCGCTCGCGCCGACGGTCGAGCAACTGCCCGTTCCGTTGACGCCGACGCCGGCGTCGAGCGTGCCCTGCGCGCGTGCCGCCCAGCTCTCGTTCTGCGGCGTCACCTGGAATTCGCGCAGCTCCTTGGGCACGCGATATTGCTCGCGCGCGCTGCGCCGTTCGCAGATCACGATCTCCTGCCCGTCGTTGTTGGTCGGGCAGCGTTCGTTGCCGTAGAGGACGAGGACGCCGTTGACCGGCGCGCGCTTGGCGACCTCGCCCGGCGTGGCGATCACCACCGGCTTGGCGGCGGCGGGGCCGGCCGGGGTCGGCGTGATCCGCGCCGCGCCGGGCGCGGCCTGCTGCGCCAGCGCCGGGCCGGCGGCCAGCATCAGCGCGGTCGCGATCAAGATACGCATCGGTCTTCCTCTCAAATCCGTTTCGCCGCCGCGATCGCCACCTTGCAGCCGAGCCGGATCAGCCCGCTCAGCACCGGATAGGCGATCGCATTTTCGGCACCGTTGGCCAGCGCGTGGTCGCGATGTTCCAGTTCCTCCGCTTGGAAATCCAGGATCGCGGCGGAGAGTTCGGGTTCGGTCGTGCCGAGTTCGTCGAGCTGATCTTGATAATGTTTGTCGATCTCGGTCTCCACCGCCGCGGTGCAGGCCATCGCGGCATTGGGGCCGATCGCCGCGGTGATCGCGCCGAGCGCGAACCCCGCTTTGTCCCACAGCGGCTGGAACAGCGTCGGGCGGACGCCGCGCCGGACGATCAGATCGTCGAAGAAGGCGCGGTGCCGCTCCTCCTGGCTCGCCATATGGTGGATCGCGCGGCTCGCGGGATGGCGGTCGCCGAACACCGCGAGCTGCCCCGCATAGATGCGGATCGCGCCGAATTCGCCGGCCTGATCGACGCGGATCATCGCCTCGGTCGGTTCGCGCCGGTCGCCGGGCTTCCACCGGCGGGCGGGCTGCGGGGTCGCCGTCTCTGCCATCATCGCGCTTTCCTCATCAGCCACAAGATAAGTCCGGCACCGCCCAGCGAAAGGATCGCGTTGAAGCCGGCAAGCGAAATGCCGGCCAGGCGCCATTGCGCGACGTCGCAGCGGATCACCGGCGCCTTCATCAACGCCGCCAGCCGCTCGTCGGGTCCCAGCCCGCGCAGGTCGACGGTCTGCGTGCAGGCGGTGAAGCCGTTCCACCAATGATATTCGACCCCGGCATGCGCGACGCCGATCGCGCCCGACACCGCGATCAGCAAGGCAGCGAGGACGACGAAGGCGTTGGCGATGCTCCGCTGCGGGACGACGAAGGCGAGCAGCGCGAAGGGCAGCGCGGCATAATGCGGCCAGCGCTGCCAATGGCACATCTCGCACGGGTAGAGATGGCCGACGAGCTGCGAGCCCCAGGCGCCGGCGAGCAGCGCCGCGGGCAGCAGCAGCGCGATCCAGCGGGCGAGGCGCGCGTGACGGGTCATTTCGGCTGCGGCGTCGCCGCCGGGATCGGGCGGGGCTTGGTCGCCGCGGCGACCTGCGCCGCGCCGCCGAGCCGCGCCACCGTCTTCAGCGCGTAATAGAGCTGGAAGTCGTCGATTCCCTGCTTCTTGAGCTGGTCGGCGGTCATCGCGAAGCGCGGATCGTCCTTGGTGTCCTCCTCGAGGATCTTGTTGTCCGCCTTGACCTCGTTGATCAGATGGCGGCGCAGATCGGCCTCGCGGAACACCGGGCGCGATTTGAAGTCGGGGTCGCTGATCTGCGGCACCTTGATGTCGGGTTCGATCCCGCCCTCCTGCACGCTGCGTCCCGACGGGGTGTAATAGCGCGCGGTGGTGAGGCGCAGCGCGGTCTGCGGCCCGAGCTGGAGCAGCGTCTGCACCGAGCCCTTGCCGAAACTGCGCTCGCCCATCACCAAAGCGCGGTGATGGTCCTGCAACGCGCCGGCGACGATCTCCGAGGCGGAGGCGGTGCCGGGATTGGTCAGCACGACGACGGGCAGGCCGTGCGCGTCGTCGCCGGGCTTGGCGAAATAGCGCTCGATATCGGTCTTCTCGCGCCCGCGCTGCGAGACGATCTCGCCATGGTCGAGGAAGGCGTCGCTGACCGCGATCGCCTGCGTCAGCAGCCCGCCGCCATTGTCGCGCAGGTCGACGACATAGCCGAGCGGGCGATGGCCGAGGCTCTTGTCGATCGCCATGATCGCGGCGCGGGTGTCGGCGCCGGTGCTTTCCGAGAAGGTGTTGATATTGACGTAGCCGACGTCACCGCGAACCTCCCATTTCACCGGTTTCTGGGTGATCACCTCGCGGTTCATCGTCACCTCGACCGGCTTGTCCTGGCCGGGGCGGACGAGCGTCAGGCTGATCTTGGTGCCCGGCTTGCCGCGCATCAGGCCGACCGCCTCGTCGAGCGTCTCGCCGTAGATCAGCTTGCCGTCGATATGGGTGATGTAATCGCCCGACTTGACCCCGGCGCGCTGCGCGGGCGCGTCCTCCTGCGGCGCGACGACCTTGACCGCGCCGTCCTCCATCTGGACGGTGAGGCCGAGGCCGCCGTAATTGCCCTCGGTCTGGATGCGCAGATTGTCATAATCCAGCGCGTCGACGTAGCTCGAATGCGGATCGAGGCTGGCGAGCATGCCCTGGATCGCGCCCTTGATCAGCTTCTGGTCGTCGACCTTGTCGACATAATCCGACTTGATCCGGTTGAACACGTCGAGGAACTGATCGAATTCGCGATAGGTATCGGTGTCGACCGCGGCCATCGCCTGCGTCGCAAGCGGGATGAGGGACAGCGAGCCGAGGAGTGCAGTCGCGGTAAGTAGCGGACGGGCCATCGAACATCCTGAAGGCGGAGAGACAGGGCTCGTTTAGCCGCATTCTCGGGCCGGAGCAAAGCGCAGCGCGGCTGAACGCAGGCTGACTTGGCGGACGGCTCAGCCGAGCAGGCCAGCGATGTCCATCGGCCGGCCGCGGCGGCGCAGTTCGACGGTAACCTGCGGCTCCTCGCCAGCGGCGGCGCGGCCGAGCGGCATGCCCGCGGCGACGCGCTGGCCGGCGCGGACCCGCAACGCACGGAGGCCGGTGACGAGGCTGGTCCAGCCGTCGCCATGATCGATGATGACGATGCCGCGATAACCGCGGAAGGCGCGGGCATAACGGACGATGCCGCCCGCCGGCGCGACCACCGGCGCGTCGGGGGCGACGGCGAAGGTCAGGCCGCGGGCGCGCACGCCGGCGTCGGAAATCTCGTCGAGCCCGGTGACGAGCCGCCCGCGCACCGGCAGGCGATAGACGCCGCGGACGCGCGCCGGCGCGACGCTGCCCGGTGCGAGCGGGCGCGGCAGCGGCCCCGGCAGAGCGGCGAGATCGGCGGCGCGCGCCCGCGCCACATCGCCCGCGCCGAGCTTATCGACGAGATCGCGGGCGCGCTCGCCGAGCGCCAGCGCGCGGTCCGATTCGCTCATCGCGGTGCGGCCGAGCGTTTGGCTGCGTTGGCGGTGCGTCGCCTCGAGGCGCGCGAGCGCGGTGCGATCCGCTTCGAGCCGCACCCGTCCGTCGCGCAGCGCGGTGGCGGCGAGCGCAGCGTCGGCCTGCAACGCGCGGGTGCGGGCGATCGCCTGGCGCACCGCATCGGTGCGCGCGCGCACCACCGGCAGCGCGCCGCCGAGCACCGCGCGGACATGGACGAGATCGTCGACCGATCCGGGCTGGGCGATCGCCACCAGCGTCGGTCGGCGGGCAAGTGCGGTCAGTGCGGCGAGCAGCCGCGCGACGGGCTGCTGCTGCGCGGCGAGCCGGCCCTGCTGGTCGGCGAGCAGATGCGCGACGATCGCCTGCCGCGCGCGGGCGGCGGCGAGGTTCGCTTCGGCGGCGGCGACACGGGCGGTGAGCGCGGCCTCCTCGGCGCGCGCCTTGTCGGCGGCGTCGCGCTCGGCGGCGGCGTCGCGGGCGAGATCGTCGGCGCGGCGCGCGGCGAGCGTCGCGTCGCGCCGGGCAGCGGCGAGGCGCTGGCGTTGATCGGGGAGGGTCTGGCTGTGGGCGGGAAGCGCGAGCGCGAGCAGCGCGAGGCAGAATGCGATTCCCCTGCCCTCTCCGCTTCGCGGCTGCGAGGCTCGTCCCCTCTGCCGACTGGAAAGGGAGAAGTCGCCGAAGCGGGCACGTGAGGGTGAGAGCGATACGCCCGCCATCACCCCTCCCGGTGGTACGGATGCCCCGCGAGGATCGACGTCGCGCGGAACAATTGCTCCGCCAGCATCGCCCGCGCCAGCATGTGCGGCCAGGTCGCACGGCCGAACGACAGCAGCAGATCGGCCTCGGCGCGCTCGGCATCGCCGAAACCGTCCGCCGCGCCGATCAGGAAGCGCACCTCGCGCGTGCCGGTGTCGCGCCAGCGCTCCAGCCGGCGCGCGAAATCCAGCGACCCCAGCACTTCGCCCCTTTCGTCGAGCAGGACGCGGATCGTCTGCGGTTCGAGCGCGGGCAGCTTGCCGCCGGTGTCGGGCAGCTCGGTGACGCGCGTCGGCCAGACGATCCGCTTGAGGTAGCGCGCCACCAGATCGGCCTCGGGCGAGCGCCCGATCCGTCCGCGCGCCACGACGTGCAGAAGGATGTCAGGCCTCTGGCGTCGACGAGGCGGGGGGGACGGGCAGCGGTTTCAGCGACGACGACACGGTATCGCCGAACTGCCACATCCGCTCCAGATTGTAGAAGGTGCGCACTTCGGGCCGGAAGAGGTGGACGATGACGTCGTTCGCATCGATCAGCACCCAGTCGGCGGTCTGCAGACCCTCGATCCGCACGCTGCGCCGGAACTCGGCCTTGATCTTCTCGGCGAGCTTGTTCGCCATCGAGGCGACCTGGCGCGTCGAACGGCCGCTGGCGATCACCATATGGTCGGCGATCGTCGATTTGCCCGCGAGCGGGATGGTGATCACTTCCTCGGCCTGATCGTCTTCGAGGGACGCCATGATCAGCCGGTGCAGAGCCTCGACTTCGGCCGGATCGGCCGGACGCACGGCTTGGGGGTTAGTCGCCAAGGGGACTCCTGGGTTGCTGGGCCGGGTGGCGCCGGTGCCAGTCGGGATCGGCCGCACGGGCCGCGGTAGCGGAGGTAGGGTCGGGGCGGAAGCGCAACAGCACGAGTGCCGGCAATCTCCACATCGTCCAATGCTTCGCGTGGCTTGCGGGCCGTTGGAAGCGTCGCAGCCAACCCATGGCGACGCTCGCCCGGGCGGCCCGCTCATACCCCGGACGCGCGATCACCGCAATCGGCATCGTACGCGCGATCTCACGCCAGCCGCGCCAGCGATGGAATTGCACCAGATTGTCCCCGCCCATCAGCCAGATGAACTGCCGGTGCGGGTAGCGACGTTGCAATTTGCGCAGCGTATCCAGCGTATAGCGGGTGTGCAGCCGCGACTCGATATCGGTGGCGCGGATCGGCGCGCGGCGCGCCTGCCGCTTCGCCGAGGCGAGCCGCATCGCAAGCGGCGCCATGTCGCCGGCCCCGTCCTTCAGCGGGTTGCCCGGCGACACCAGCCACCACGTCTCGTCGAGATCGAGCGCGCGGATCGCGGCGAGCGTGATCGCGCGATGTCCGCGATGCGCGGGGTTGAACGACCCGCCGAGAATGCCGGTGGGGGTCAAAATTCGATTTGCCAATCTTCCCGCTCATGATGATCGCGGATCACTGCGACCGCTCGTCGCGGATACGGTAACGCAGCAAATAAGGCGTGTCGAAAATACGCAGGATCCGATGGCCATGACGATGTGGCCGCCCGCTCAGGGGAAAATTCTCGAGGAAACGCGCCCGGTCGCGGATCGCGATGAGCATCCGCAACGCGACCGCCGGGGACGCCTCGCGCGTGAGCCAACCGTTGATCGTCGCCAAATCGTCGCGCGCGAGCGGCGACCAGATTATCCGCATCGGTCCCGATGCTTGGCGATCATCGCATCAAGTTCGGCCATGACCTGTTCGTGCGGCACGCCTTCGCCGCGATCAAGCGAGTCGATGCCGGCCTGAATGAAGGAGTCGAAATCCGCGTCGCTCTCCGCCGCACGGCGGATTGCCTGGGCCGCGAATTCACGGCTGCTCATACCACGGCGAAGCGCGACGCTGTCGACCAGCGCCATCGTATCGGCATCGACTTCGGTTGTGATCGGCAGAAGGCTGGCCATGCCGCGAGTATAGGCGCGGCGCGACCGGTTCTCAACTCGTCAGCGCACCTGCCCCGTCCCCCGCCCGATCCATTTGTACGTCGTCAGCCCCTCCAGCGCGACCGGCCCGCGGGCGTGGAGGCGGCCGGTGGCGATGCCGATCTCCGCGCCCAGGCCGAATTCGCCGCCGTCGGCGAATTGGGTCGAGGCGTTCCACAGCACGATCGCGCTGTCGACGCCGGCGAGGAAACGCTCCGCCACCGCCTCGTCCGCCGCAACGATCGCGTCGGTATGGTGTGAACCGTGCCGTGCGATATGCGCCATCGCGCCCTCGACGCCGTCGACCAGCGCGACCGAGGTGATCGCGTCGAGATATTCGGTGTCCCAATCCTCCGCGGTGGCCGGCGCGATGCCGGTCGCCGCGACGATATCGGCATCGCCGCGGACCGCACAGCCGGCGTCGGCCAGCGCGTGGACGAGCGCGTCGGGCGCGGCGAAGGCACGGTCGATCAGCAGCGTCTCCATCGACCCGCAGATGCCGGTGCGCCGCATCTTGGCGTTGACGACGATCGCCCGCGCCATCGCGGCATCGGCGGAGCCATCGACATAGACGTGGTTGATGCCATCGAGATGCGCGAGCACCGGCACGCGCGCCTCCGCCTGGACGCGCGCGACGAGGCTCTTGCCGCCGCGCGGCACGACGAGGTCGATGACGCCGTCCGCCGCCAGCATCGCGCCGACCGCCGCGCGATCGGTGGTCGGCACCAGTTGCGCCGCATCCGCCGGCAGCCCCGCCGCGGCGAAGCCCGCCGCCAGCGCCGCGTGGATCGCGCGGTTGCTGTGCACCGCCTCCGACCCCCCGCGCAGGATCGCGGCATTGCCCGCCATCACGCACAGCGCCGCCGCGTCGGCGGTGACGTTGGGCCGCGATTCGTAGATGATGCCGATCACCCCGATCGGCACGCGCACGCGGCTGAGCTGCAGGCCGTTGGGGCGTTCGGCGCGGTCGATCACCTGCCCGACGGGATCGGCGAGCGCTGCCACCGCCTCGACCCCCGCGGCCATGCCGGCGATCCGGCCCGCGTCGAGCTGCAACCGGTCGAGCAGCGCGGCCGACAGCCCGCGCGCCGCGCCCGCCGCCATGTCGCGCGCGTTGGCGGCGAGGATCGGCGCTTCGGCATCGCGCAGCGCCGCGGCGGCGGCGCGCAATGCGGCGGCCTTAGTCGCGGTCGGCATGCCGGCGAGCGCGGCGGCGGCACGGCGGGCGCGGCGGCCCATCTCGGCGATCAATTCGGTCGGATTCTCTGCGTCGGCCATCAGGTTCGTTACCACGAACTGCCCCCTCGCGCCACGATCGCACTCTTGCTACGTCCATGCCATGTCGGGGGATATCACAGCAGCAGGCGACCTCATCACCGGGGCGCTCGGGGCACGGGCGGTCGAGCCGCATGCGGGGGACGGCGCGGGGCACGGGCATGCCGGCGACCTGTGCCTCAATTGCGGGACGCGGCTGATCGGCGCACATTGCCACGCCTGCGGCCAGAGCGGCCATGTCCACCGCAGCGTCGGCGCGATCGGCCACGAGATCGCGCACGGCGTCTTCCATTTCGAGGGCAAGATCTGGCGGACGCTGCCGATGCTGCTGTGGCGGCCCGGCGACCTCACCCGCCGCTACGTCGCCGGCGAGCGCGCCCGCTTCGTCTCGCCGCTCGCGCTGTTCCTGTTCACCGTCTTCCTGATGTTCGCGGCGATCAGCGCGCTCGGCGGCGATATCGCCGAACTGGTCACGCCCGAGCGGATGAACAGCAACGCCGTCGGCCTGGCGCGCGGAGCCGAGAAGGCGCAGCAGGGGCTCGACAAGGCGGAGGCGCAGCGCGCGCAGCTGGTCGCCGCGGGCCGGCCGACGGCGCAGGTCGACAAGGACATCGCCTCGCTGCGCACCGCGATCGCCGCGCTCAGGCGCGTCGACGGCGGCGGAACCGGCGACATCCCCCTCGCGCTGACCAATGCGAAGACGGGATGGGAGAAACTCGACCACGGATTGCAGAAGGCGAGCAAGAACCCGGGGCTCGCGCTCTACAAGCTGCAATCGAGCGCGTACAAATACAGCTGGCTGCTGATCCCGATCTCGACGCCGTTCGTCGCGCTGCTGTTCCTCTGGCGGCGGCGGTTCGGGCTGTACGACCATGCGATCTTCGTCACCTACAGCCTCGCCTTCATGATGCTGATGGTGATCGCGCTGATGCTGCTCGGCGTCGCAGGTCTAGGCAGCGGCTGGATCGTGCTGGCGGTCTTCGCGCTGCCGCCGCTGCACATGTACCGCCAGCTACGCGGCGCCTATACGCTGCGCACGCTGTCGGCGCTGTGGCGGACCGCCGCGCTGCTCGTCTTCGCCTGGGCGGCGTTGCTGACCTTCGTCGCGCTGCTGCTGATGCATGGGCTGACCGACTGAGCGGCCGCTCAGGTCGCCGCCAGCGCCCGATACGTCTCGCGCAGCGCGACCTTGTCGATCTTTTCCGTGCCCAGCCGCGGCAGCGGTGCGTTGGCGATCCAGATGCGCGTCGGCACCTTGAAGGCGGCGATATGGTCGGCGAGGAACGCCTGCAGCGCGCCTTCGGTCAGCGTCTCGCCGTCGCGCGGCTGGACGACCGCGCCGGGCACCTCGTCGAAGCGCGCGTCGGGCAGGCCGAACACCGCCGCCTCCGCCACCGCGGGATGCGAGTAGAGCGCCGCCTCGACCTCCTGGCACGAGATATTCTCGCCGCCGCGGATGATGATGTCCTTCTTGCGGTCGACGATGAACAGATAGCCGTCCGCGTCGAGATAGCCGATGTCGCCGGTGCGGAAATAGCCGTCGGCGGTCATGCAGGCCGCGGTCGCCTCGGGCCGGTTCCAATAGCCCAGGAAGTTGCAGATCGAGCGGATCGCGACCTCGCCGCGCGCGCCCTGCGGCACCGAAACGCCGGCATCGTCGAGGATGGCGAGATCGACCAGCGGCGGCGAGGCGCGGCCGGCGCTATTGGGCTTGGCGAGATAATTGGTCCGCCAATTGCCGGTGCCGACCGCATTGGTCTCGGTGAGGCCATAGCCGATCAGCGGCGCACCGCCGCCCATCTCGGCATCGATCCGCCGCACATGCTCGACCGGCCGCGGCGCGCCGCCGGCGGCGAAGTCGGTGACGGTCGACAGATCGTAATGCGCGCGATCGGGATGGGTCAGGATCTCGAAGCTCATCAGCGGCACGCCGACGAAATAGCTGATCCGCTCCTGCGCGATCAGCCGCATCGCCTCGCCCGCGTCCCATTTGGGCATGAGCACCAATTTGCGCCCCATCGCGAAGCTCTGCAGCAGCACCGGCACCTCGGCGGTGACGTGGAACAGCGGCAGCGTCAGCAACGTCGAGGGCTGTTCGGTCGGCGCGTTGCCGTCCTGCGCGGCGATGCCGAGCATGGTGAGCGCCTGCGCGAGATAGTTGAAGACGCCCTGGATCACGCTGCGATGGTCGCACAGCGCCCCCTTCGACTGGCCGGTCGAGCCCGAGGTGAACAGGATCGTCGCATGATCCTCCGCGGCGACCGCCGGAAGCGGCATGTCGGACTGGCCGGCGGCGGTCACCGCGCCGAGCGCCTGCGCGAGCGGCAGCGTGTCGTCGATCGTGACCACGGGCGCGTCGACGCCGCCGAGCCGCTTCGCCCGCGGCGCATCGGCGAAGACCAAGGCGCAATCCACCTCGCGAATCGCCGCCGCCAGCTCCTCCGCCTGCCACCAGCCGTTGAGCAGGGTGGCGACGCCGCCCGCCATCACCACGCCCATGTAGAGCACGATCCACGCCGGCGAGTTGCGCATCGCGATGCCGACGCGGTCGCCGCGGGCAATGCCGCGATCGGCGACCAGCGCCTGCGCGACGCCGGTGGCGACCGCATGGACCTGCGCGAAGGTCAGCCGCTCGGCCCCGGACACCAGAAAGGTCTTGTCGGCATGTTCCTGACAATAATGGGCAAAATAATAAGGGAGCGAGGGCGGCGCGGCGGTGATGATCGAATAGTCGCGCCCGTCGCGCTGCGTGGTGCCGAGCGGCAGCATGCCGCCGGGCGCGGTCAGCGCCGCCATGGTCGCGTCCATGCGCTCGTCGAGCGTCGTCCTCATATCTCTCTCCGCTTGGTCTTGTGCCTTTGGCCCACTATGCAGACGCCAAACCCTGGGGGAAAGCCTTGATCCTGCCGTTGCTCGCCGCTGCCGCCCCCACCGCCGTCCCGGCGGGCGGCGGCCACATCCATTTCGCCGATCTGGGGCTGCACCCCGACATCTTCTCGATCGGCTTCTTCACGCTGCGCTGGTACAGCCTCGCCTATATCGCGGGCATCCTGGTCGGCTGGTGGTATCTGCTCAAGCTGCTCGCCCAGCCCGGCGCGCCGATGGCGCGGCGCCATGCCGACGACCTCGTCTTCTACGCGACGCTCGGCATCATCCTCGGCGGGCGGATCGGCTATGTGCTGTTCTACGCGCCCGAGATGCTGCTCCACCCGATCCGCATCCTGCGGTTGTGGGACGGCGGGATGAGCTTCCACGGCGGGGTGATCGGCACGTCGATCGGGATCATCCTGTTCGCGCGCAAGCACAAGCTCGATTGGCTGCGGGTCCACGATTACATCGCCTGCGTCGTGCCGTTCGGGCTGTTCTTCGGCCGGCTGGCGAATTTCGTGAACGGCGAATTGTGGGGCAAGCCCGCCGACGTGCCCTGGGCGATCGTGTTCGAGCGGACCGTGCCGTTCGACGTGCCCGAGCCGGCGCGCCACCCGAGCCAGCTCTACGAGGCGGGGCTGGAGGGGATCGTGCTGTTCGCGATCCTGTGGTTCGCCTTCTGGCGGACCAAGGCGCGCTACCAGCCGGGCAAGCTCGTCGGCCTCTTCGTGCTCGGCTATGGCGTCGCGCGGTTCATCGTCGAATTCTTCCGCGAGCCCGATGCGCAGTTCCGCGGCTCGTTCATCGAGGCGACGCATATCCATATGGGCCAGTGGCTGTGCATGCCGATGATCGTCGGCGGCCTGTATCTGGTGCTGACCGCGCCCAAGCGGCGGACGCGGGTGGAGCCGATCGCGGGGACGCAAAGCGTGGCGTAGGCCCGTCACCCCTTCCTTCCCTCGTCATTCCGGCGAAAGCCGGAACCCATGGATACGGTGCAACAGGCGTTGGCACGTACCATCAGCCGCTCGCGACCATGGGTCCCGGCGTTCGCCGGGATGACGATGGGGTTTGGGGGGATCGCCCCCCTAAACCCTTGCGCCGTCCCGTCCCCGCCGTCATTTCGGGCGGGTGACCGAAGCCCCCCTCCCCGACCGTCTCGCGCGCGCCATCACCCTTGCCGGGCCGATGCCGGTGTCGCAGTTCATGGCCGCCGCCAATGCGCATTATTACGCGACCCGCGATCCGTTCGGCGCGCGCGGCGATTTCGTCACCGCGCCCGAGATCAGCCAGATGTTCGGCGAGCTGATCGGTCTGTGGTGCGCCGATCTGTGGGACCGCGCCGGCCGGCCGGAGGTCGCCTGGGTCGAGCTCGGCCCCGGTCGCGGCACGCTCGCCGCCGACGCCTTGCGCGCGATGGCCAAGGCGGGCCTCGTCCCCGCGGTACATTTCGTCGAGACCAGCCCGGTGCTGCGCGCCGCGCAGGCCGAGCGCGTACCGGGCGCGACCTGGCACGACGGCGTCGAGACGCTGCCAGCCGACGCCGCGCTGCTCGTCGTCGCCAACGAATTCTTCGACGCGCTGCCGATCCGCCAGCTCGTCCGCCGCGGAGAAGGGTGGCACGAACGGCTCGTCGCCTGTCAGGACACGTTGTTCCTGCCGATCGCGGGCAAGGCCGTGCCGGTCGAGCTGCTGCCCGAGCCGTTGCGCGACGCCTCCGCCGGATCGGTGCTGGAGATTTCGCCGGCGAGCGTCGCGGTGATGCAGGCGCTCGGCCGCCGCATCGCCGCGCAGGGCGGCGCGATGCTCGCGGTCGATTACGGTTACGAGGGGCCGGCGCTCGGCGAGACGTTGCAGGCGGTGCGCGGCCACGGCTTCGCCAATCCGTTCGAGACGCCGGGCGACAACGACCTGTCCGCGCATGTCGACTTCACCACGCTCGCCGCCGCCGCGCAGGCGGCAGGCGCGGTCGCCTGGGGGCCGGTGACGCAGCGCGACCTGTTGGGCGGGCTCGGCATCGACGGGCGCGCCACCGCGCTCGCGCGCCATGCGCCGGAGCGGACCGAGGCGATCCTCGCCGATCGCGCGCGGTTGATGGGAGAGATGGGGATGCTGTTCAAGGCGCTGGCGGTGACGCACCACGACTGGCCGACGCCGGCGGCGTTCGGCGCATGACCGCGACGCTGCGCAACCCCACGGTTGCCGATGCCGAGGCGATCGCCGCGCTGATGGCGGATTGCTTCACCGCGACCTTCGGCCCGCTCTACGATCCCGCCGATCTCGCGAGCTTCCTTGATGCGCTGACGGTGGAGCAATGGCGTGCGGAGCTGGCCGATCCCGCCTTCGCCTTCCTGCTCGCCGAGGACGATGGCGCGGCGGTGGGGTTCGCCAAATTGGGGCCGCATTCGTTGCCGGTGACGCCCGCCGGCGCGATGATCGAGCTGCGCCAATTGTACCTGCGCGGATCGCAGCAGGGCAGCGGGCTGGCGGCACGGATGATGGATTGGGTGATCGCCACCGCGCGGGCACGCGGGGCGGGCGAGCTATTCCTGTCGGTCTATGTCGACAACCATCGCGCGCGGCGCTTCTACGAACGCTATGGCTTCGAGGAGATCGGCGTCTACACCTTCATGGTCGGCGATCATGCCGACGAGGATCATCTGATGCGGCTGGCGCTGTGAGCGTCGGGGTGAGCGTCGAGACGATCCGCGCGCGGCGCTTCGACGGCGTGCCCCACGGCTTCCTCGGCCGGCGCGGTGGCGTGTCGGAGGGGGTGGTCGCCGGACTCAACGTCGGATTGGGCTCGGCCGACGATCCCGCCGCGGTCGCCGAGAACCGCCGCCGCGCCTGTGCCGCGGTGCTGCCGGATGCGGCGCTGCTCGGCCTCTACCAGATCCATTCGGCCGAGGCGGTGGTCGTCACCGCGCCTTATGCGGACGACGCGCGACCGCGGGCGGATGCGCTGGTCACCGACCGGCCGGGCCTGCTGCTCGGCATCCTCACCGCGGATTGCGCGCCGGTGCTGTTCGCCGATCGCGAAGCGGGCGTCGTCGGCGCGGCGCACGCCGGATGGAAGGGCGCGCTCGGCGGCGTCACCGACGCGACGCTGGCGGCGATGGAGTCGCTGGGCGCGCGGCGCGAGCGGATCGTCGCCGCGATCGGGCCGTGCATCGCGCGCGCCTCCTATGAGGTGGACGACGGCTTCCTGCGCATTTTCGCCGCAGCCGATGCGGCGAACGAGCGCTTCTTCGCCGATGGGCGCGCAGGCCATCACCAGTTCGATCTCGAAGCCTATGTCGCGCACCGGCTCGCCGCCGCAGGGGTGACGCGGATCGAGGCGCTGGGGCTCGACACTTATGCCGATGCCGACCGTTTCTACAGCTTCCGCCGCGCGACGCATCGCGGCGAGGCGGATTACGGACGGCAGATCAGCGTGATCGGATTGGGGTAAGACCGCCCCCTGCCCCTCCTCGTCATCCCGGCGAAGGCCGGGACCCATGGTTGCGGGCGGCCGATGATGTGCGCCGTCGCCAGCGGCACCGGACCCATGGGTCCCGACTTTCGTCGGGATGACGAATTGGGGGCGGCCACCCGCCATCCCTCACCGCCAACCGCAAACTGGTGTCATCCGTTACGATCCGCGGCTATGCTCCGGTCATCAAGGAGAAGACCATGCCCGACGAAGCAGAACTGACCGGCGCCGGCGGCACCCAGAGCCCGGCCGCGAGCGATATCGGCGTCGAGAAGATCGGCGACCGCAAGCTGCGCCCCTCGACGATGATGATGGGCCACGGTTTCGACCCGGCGCTGTCGGAAGGCGCGCTCAAGCCGCCGATCTTCCTCACCTCGACCTTCGTCTTCCCCAATGCCGCCGCGGGCAAGCGCCATTTCGAGGGCGTCACCGGCAAGCGGCCGGGCGGCGCCGACGGCCTGGTCTATTCGCGCTTCAACGGCCCGAACCAAGAAATCCTCGAGGACCGGCTCGGCATCTGGGAGGAAGCGGAGGACGCGCTCGCTTTCTCCAGCGGCATGTCGGCGATCGCCACCCTGTTCCTCGCGATGACCAAGCCGGGCGACACGATCGTCCATTCCGGCCCGCTCTATGCGGCGACCGAGACGCTGATCGGCCGCATCCTCGGCAAGTTCGGGGTCAAGTGGCTCGACTTCCCGGCCGGCGCAACGCGCGAGGAGATCGACGCGGTGATGACCGAGGCGAAGACCGGCCATGTCGCGCTGATCTACCTCGAAAGCCCCGCCAACCCGACCAACGCGCTGGTCGATATCGAGGCGGTGGCGGCGAGCCGCGACGCGATCTTCGCCGATGCCGACGAAAAGCCGCCGATCGCGATCGACAACACCTTCCTCGGTCCGCTGTGGCAGCAGCCGCTGCGCCACGGTGCCGATATCGTCGTCTACAGCCTCACCAAATATGCCGGCGGGCATAGCGACCTCGTCGCGGGCGGCGTGCTCGGCAGCAAGGCGCACATCAACACGATCCGCTCGATGCGCAACACGATCGGCACGATCTGCGATCCGCATACCGCGTGGATGCTGCTGCGCAGCCTCGAAACGCTGGAATTGCGGATGAGCCGCGCCGGCGAGAATGCGGTCAAGGTCTGCGCCTTCCTGCGCGACCATCCCAAGGTCGAGCGCGTCGGCTATCTCGGCTTCCTGCCCGACACGCCGGGGATGGAGCGCCAGGCCGATATCTACGCCCGCCATTGCACCGGCGCGGGCTCGACCTTCTCGCTGATCGTCAAGGGCGGCGAGGCGGAGGCGTTCCGCTTCCTCGACGCGCTGCGCATCGCCAAGCTCGCGGTGTCGCTCGGCGGCACCGAGACGCTCGCCAGCCATCCGGCGGCGATGACGCATCTGTCGGTGCCCGAGGAGCGCAAGGCGGCGCTGGGCATCACCGACAATCTGGTGCGCATCTCGATCGGCGTCGAGGATGCCGACGATCTGATCGCCGACTTCGATCAGGCGCTCGCGGCGATCTGACCGGCGCGCGCGGCGGCGCGGAGAAGTGTTGTTCGCGCAGAGGCGCAGAGGGCGCAGAGGGGTCGCGCCCTCTGCGCCGAAGGCGCCTTTTCATCGGGGGCTGAGTGGTTCGGCCGCATTGCGCGCAACTCCTCTGCGGTCTCTGCGCCTCTGCGCGAAAATGGAATCACGCGAAGGCGCGAAGACGCGAAGAGATTGCGCCACAGGCTTCCTCACGTTCTCCGTCCAAGAGGGAACGGGCCACGCCCGCGGCGCGCGCAACCCCTTCGCGTCTTCGCGTCTTCGCGTCTTCGCGCGAATCTCCCTTTCCACCTTCCCGAACGCGCCTTGCCCCGATGCGGCAATGTCACGATGATAAGCGGATGCCCGATCTCGCCACCTTCATCACCGGCCTGCCCAAGGCGGAGCTGCACCTGCATATCGAGGGCAGCCTCGAACCCGAACTGATGTTCGCGCTGGCGCAGCGCAACGGCGTCGCCATCCCCTTCGCCAGCGTCGAGGAGGTGCGCGCCGCCTACAGCTTCACCCGCCTGCAGGACTTCCTCGACATCTATTATCAGGGCGCCAACGTCCTGCTGACGCGCGAGGATTTCCGCGACCTCGCGATCGCCTATTTCGACCGCGCCGCCGCCGACGGGGTCGTCCATGCGGAGATCATGTTCGATCCGCAGACGCATCTCGCCCGCGGCGTGGCGTTCGAGACGGTGATCACCGGCCTGCTCGACGGCATCGCCGACGCCGGGGCGCGCCATGGCATGAGCGCGGCGCTGATCCTCTGCTTCCTGCGCCATCTCGACGAGGCGGACGCCTTCGCGACGCTGGCGGCGGCGCAGCCGTGGCTCGACCGGATCGCCGCGGTCGGGCTCGATTCGTCCGAACTCGGCCACCCGCCCGAAAAATTCGCCCGCGTCTTCGCCGCGGCGCGCGCCGCCGGGCTGCGGCTGGTCGCGCATGCCGGCGAGGAGGGGCCGCCCGACTATGTCTATCAGGCGCTCGACGTGCTCGGCATCGACCGGCTCGACCACGGCAACCGCAGCCTCGAGGACCCGGTGCTCACCGCGCGGCTGGCGCGCACCGGCATGACGCTCACCGTCTGCCCGCTGTCCAACCTCAAGCTCTGCGTCGTCGACGCGATGGCCGATCATCCCATCGACCGCATGCTGCGCGAGGGGCTGCGCGCGACGATCAATTCGGACGATCCCGCCTATTTCGGCGGCTATGTCGCCGCCAATTACCAGGCCGCCGCGGAGGCACGCGCCCTCAGCCGCGCCGACCTCGCGCTGCTCGCGCGCAACAGCTTCCTCGGCTCCTTCCTGCCCGACGAGACGGTGGCGGCGCATCTCGCCACGCTCGACGCTTATGTGGCGGCGCAGTGATGCCGGTCTTCACCCATATCCCGCACGACGAGTTCGTCGCCGCGGTCCATACGCTCGCCGGCGCGCTGCGCGACGGCGGCTGGACGCCCGATTTCATCATCGGCATCGGCCGCGGCGGCCTCGCCCCGGCGGTGTATCTCAGCCACGCCACCGGCCTGCCGATGCTCTCGGTCGATTATTCGAGCCAAGTCGAGGATTTCGCCGAAGCGCCGCTGGTCCGCCTCGCCGAACGCACACGCGCCGGCGAGAAACTGCTGTTCGTCGACGACATCAACGATTCGGGCCGGACCATCGGCCATATTCGCACGACGCTGGCGAACGCCGGCGCGACCGCGGCGGTGCTGCGCTTCGCGACGCTGATCGACAATGTCAGCTCGGCCGAGCGTGTCGATTACGCCGCCCGCACGATCGACCGGCGCGACACCAAGGACTGGTTCGTCTTCCCGTGGGAAGCGGTCGCGCCGCAGCAGTCGCTCGCCGACGATGCCGCCGAGGTCCCCGACCGGATCGCCTGAGCGCTGCTCGCCGCGCCCAGCGCCCCTTGCCGTTTCAGCGGAGGGCCAGATGCCCCAACCTATGGACAGACCCATGACGCCCCATAACGCCCGCCTCGCCGCCCTCCGCGCCGAACTCGCCCGCATCGGCCTCGACGGTTTCGTCGTGCCGCTTACCGACGAGCATATGAGCGAATATGTCGGCGCCTATGCGCAGCGGCTCGGCTGGCTGACCGGCTTCGGCGGCTCGGCGGGCAGCGCGGTGGTGCTCGCCGCGCGCGCCGCGATCTTCACCGACGGCCGCTACACGTTGCAGGTGCGCGAGCAGGTGTCGGGCGACGACTGGGCCTATGTCCCGGTGCCGCAGGAGAGCGTCGCCGGCTGGCTCGCCGCCAATGTCGATGACGGCGCGCGGATCGGCTACGATCCGTGGCTGCACACCAGCGGCTGGGTGAAGGACACCACCGCCGCGCTCGCCGACCGCGGCGCGACGCTCGTCCCGGTCGAGGCCAATCCGATCGACGCGGTGTGGGACGACCGCCCCGCCCCCTCGCCCGCGCCGCTGACCCCGCACGACGACGCTTATGCCGGCGAATCCTCCGCCGCCAAACGCGCCGGCATCGCCGACTGGCTGGCCGAACAGCGCGCCGACGCGGTCGTGCTCACCGCGCTCGATTCGATCGCCTGGACGCTCAACGTCCGCGGCGGCGACGTCGCGCACACGCCGGTGACCCTGTCCTATGCGATCGTCGGCAGCGACGGCACCACCGACCTGTTCGTCGCGCCCGGCAAGATCGACGATGCGGTCCGCCAGCATCTCGGCAACGCCGTCCGCCTGCACGATCGCGACGCCTTCGCCGCGGCGCTCGGAGGCTATGCCGGCAAGCGCATTGCCGCCGATCCCGAACGCGCCGTCGCCGCGATCTTCGACGCGCTCGGCGCTGCGGGCGCCAAGGTGCTGCCGCTGCGCGATCCCGTCGTCCTCGCCAAGGCGCGCAAGAACCCCGTCGAGGTCGCCGGCCACCGCGCCGCCTCGCTCCGCGACGGCGCCGCGCTCACCCGCTTCCTGCGCTGGGTCGAGACCGAATGCCCCAAGGGCGGCGAGACCGAACTCTCCGCCGCCGCCCGCCTGCTCGCCTTGCGCGCGGAGACCGGCCTGCTGCTCGACACGTCGTTCGACACGATCTCGGCGACCGGCGCGCATGGCGCCAGCCCGCATTATCACGTCACCGAAGACTCGAACGCGCCGATCCGCAGCGGCGAGCTGTTCCTGATCGATTCGGGCGGCCAGTATCGCGACGGCACCACCGACGTCACCCGCGTCATGCCGATCGGCGCGCCGACGCCCGAGATGCGCGACCGCTTCACCCGCGTGCTCAAGGGCCATATCGCGATCGCCACCGCGATCTTCCCCGACGGCACCTGCGGCGCGCAGATCGACGGCTTCGCGCGCCGGCCGTTGTGGGAGGCGGGGCTCGATTTCGGCCATGGCACCGGTCACGGCATCGGTAGCTATCTCGCGGTCCACGAGGGGCCGCAGCGGATCGCCGCGCCCAATTACCCCGGCGGCGCCTCGCTCGAGCCGCTGCGCGCGGGCATGATGCTCTCGAACGAACCGGGCTATTACAAAGCGGGCGAATACGGCATCCGCATCGAGAATCTGCTGCTCGTCATTCCGGTGGAGATCGCCGGGGGCGACCCCGATCGCCGCATGCTCGGCTTCGAGACGCTCACCTTCGCACCGATCGAGCGGACGCTGATCGACTCGGCGCTGCTGACCCGCGACGAGCGCGACTGGCTCGACGTCTACCATGCCGAGGTGCTCGCCCGCATCGGCCCGGAGCTGGACGCGGACGACCGCGACTGGCTCGCGGCGAAATGCGCGCCGATCGGCTGAGCGGCTATTCGTCGGGCTGCGTGGGTTTTTCCGGGGCATCGGCGGCGGGCGCGGTTTGCGCTGCGGCGCGCGCCTGCGCCTTGCGCCGATGCAGGTTCGCCCGCAATTGCGCCGCCAGCCGCTGCGCCCGTTCGTCCTTGTCCGCCATGCCGATCTGCCTAGCCGCGACGACAAGCGCTTGACAATGCGTTCCGGGTCGTCTCTAGGCGCACCTCGCCCGAACGGGTCGAGTGCTGCCGTAGCTCAGTGGTAGAGCGCATCCTTGGTAAGGCTGAGGTCGTGAGTTCAATCCTCACCGGCAGCACCATTTTTTCCTGACATTCCCGCCGTTTGGCGGAAGGCCGCGGCGACTTGGCGCAGCTTGTCGGGGTTGCGGACAATGTAGATCGCCGCGATCCGGCCATCGCGCACGTCGAGTGCCGTGGTCTGCAGCACGCCGCCGCGTTCGCGGCTGACATAGCCCGGCAGGCCGTCGATCGTCGTCAGGCGCAGCAGCGCGACGGGGGCATCGCGATACTTGCGCCGCAACCCCGCGAACAGCCGCAGCGCACGATCGATCCCGCGGATCACGTTGCGGAACGCCGGGACCCCCCCGCCGCCGTCGGCGTGGATCGCGACGTCCTGCGCCAAGAGCGCGGACAGCGCCGCCGCGTCGCCGTCGCGCGCCGCGGCGAAGAAGGCGCCGGCGATGCGCGTGCCCTCGGCAAGCTCGAGCGGATAGCGCGGGCGGGCCTCGGCGACGTGCCGGCGCGCGCGCGCGGCGAGCTGGCGCACCGTCGCCGGCGTCCGGTCGAGCGTCTCCGCGATCGCCGGCAGTGCCACGTCGAACACGTCGTGGAGCAGGAAGGCGGCCCGCTCCAGCGGCGACAGGCGTTCGAGCGCCAGCATCAGCGTCAGCGTGAGATCGTCCGAAACGTCCCCCGCCACGTCCCCCGCCCCGGCGGCACCGAGCAGCGGCTCGGGCAGCCACGCGCCGACATAGGTCTCGCGCCGCACCCGCGCCGATTTGAGATGATCGAGGCACAGGCGCGTGACGACCCGCGTCAGCCACGCCGCCGGCACCTCCACCGCATCCGCCCGCGCCCAGCGCAGCCACGCGTCCTGCACCACGTCCTCCGCCTCGGCGAACGAGCCGGTCATGCGATAGGCGAGGCGGAGCAGCCGCGGCCGTTCCGCCTCGAACGCGGTCGCGTCAGCCATCGTCCACCGGATGCGGCACGCGAAAGCCGACCTGCACGCGGTTCCAGGTGTTGATCGCCCCGATCGCCATTGTCAGCCAGACCTGCTCGCCCGGCGTGAATGCCGCCGTCAGCGCATCATAATCGACATCGGGGGCCTGCGTCTCGGGCAAGCGCGTCAACGCCTCCGCCCAGCCGAGCGCCGCACGTTCGCGATCGGTGTAGAGCGTCGATTCCCGCCACGCCGTCAGCATATAGAGCCGCAATTCGGTTTCGCCGTGGCGACGCAGATCGCCCGAATGCATGTGGAGGCAAAAAGCGCAGCCGTTGATCTGCGACACGCGGAATCTGACCAGTTCGAGCAGGTTGTGGTCTAGCCCGCTGTGCGTCAGGCTCTGTTCCAGCGCGACCATCGCCTTGACCGCCTCGGGGGCGAGAGCGTGGGGGTTGCGGATACGCGGTGTCATCGTCGATCTCCCTCGGCGCGGGATCGCGCCGGAGAGAAGACGAGACAGGCAGCGCGGGTGTGACATGCCGGCGCATATCGATCGCCCGCATGTCGCGGCCCGGACGCAGCGCGCCCGGGCCGCGCGGAATCAGATCTGCGCCATGCCGCCGTCGACGAACAGCTCGCTGCCGGTCATGAAGCTGCTGTCGTCCGATGCCAGGAACGCCGCCGCCGCCGCGGTTTCGACGGGCTCGCCGAGCCGGCCGAGCGGGGTGGTCGCGCCCATTGCCTCGAACGCCGCCTCGCCGACGACGTCCAGCGCCAGTTCGGTGCGCGTCGGTCCGGGCGAGAGCACGTTGACGCGGATGCCGCTGCCGCGCAGGTCCTGCGCCCAGCTCCGCGCGAAATTGCGCACCGCCGCCTTGGTGGCGCTGTAGACGCTGAACTGCGGCGTTCCCATCACGCCGGTGGTCGATCCGGTCAGGATGATCGACCCGCCGGCACGCATCAGCGGCAGGCCCTTCTGCACGGTGAACAGTAGGCCCTTCACGTTGACGTCGAAAATCTGGTCGTAATGTTCCGGGGTGATGTCGCCGAGCGCGGCGAAGGCGCCGGTGCCGGCATTGGCGAGCAGGATGTCGAGCTGGCCGCGTTCCGCCCGGATCGTGTCGTAGAGCGTGTCGAGATCGGTAAGGTCGTCGACCGATCCGCGGACCGCGCGCGCATTCTCGCCGAGCGTCGCCAGCGCAGCGTCGAGCGCCGCCTGCCGCCGCCCGAAGATATAGACGAACGCGCCTTCGTCGATGAAGCGTTTGGCGGATGCCAGACCGATGCCGCTACCGCCACCGGTCACCACTGCCGTCCTGCCCTGCAATCTGTTCATAGCGTGTCTCCATTCGAGGTGCGGCAGAACTGGCGGTGCGCAAACCTATCGACAAGTATGCACCTTTTGGTAAGTACCCGGATATGACCGATGTTTCTTCGCCCCCCGCATTCTCCTGCGGCCTCGACGCGACGCTGCGCATCATCGCGGGCAAGTGGAAGCCGTTGATCGTCTATTTCCTGTGCCAGTCGCCGAGTCGGTACGGCGAGCTGCGCCGCGCGGTCCGCGGGGTCAGCGACAAGATGCTGATCCAGCACCTCAAGGAGCTGGAGGCGGACGGGATCGTCGAGCGCCACGATCATCAGGAGGTGCCGCCGCGCGTCGATTATACGCTGACCCCGCTCGGGCACAGCCTGGCGGCGGCGCTGGCGCCGCTATGCGTCTGGGGTTCGGAGAATATGGCGGAGGTGGCGCGCGTCTTCGCCGAACGCGACGCCTGGACGCGCGCGGCGGAATGACCGGCCCGTCGCCGTCTTGGCACGCATGGGGCTGGTGCCCGACGATCCGTCCAGATCGGACGATGCTGCGCTTCCGGGTGCGCGGTCCGGACCGTCCGCCGCCAGGAGAGCCCCGATGACCGAACCGTCCCGCCGCCTGTTCCTCTCCGGTGCCGCATTGGCGGTCGCCGCCCCGGCACTGGCGAAGGCCGCCGCCGCGCCGATCGTCAACCCGCTCGTCCGCCAGCGTGCCGATGCGCAGGTCTTCCGGCATAGCGACGGCTGGTATTACATGACCGGCTCGGTGCCCGAATACGATCGGCTGGTGCTGCGCCGGTCGCGCACGCTCGCCGGGCTGTCGACCGCCAGCGAGAAGGTGCTGTGGCGGCATCAGGCGAGCGGGGCGATCTCCGGCTTCCTGTGGGCGCCCGAATTGCATCGGATCGACGGCAAGTGGATCATGTATTTCGCCGCCGGGCCGAGCGGCGGCGGCGCCGACGTCTTCCACATCCGCACCTATGCGATCGTCTGCGACGGCGCCGATCCGATGACCGGCGGCTGGTCGGTGCTCGGCCAGCTCGAAACGCCGTGGGACACGTTCAACCTCGATTCGACCAGCTTCGTCCATCGGGGCACGCGCTATCTCGCCTGGGCGCAGCAGGAGCCGGGGATCGCGACCAATTCCAACCTCTATCTGGCGCCGCTCGCCACGCCGCTGACGCTGGCGGCGAAGCCGGTGCGGTTGTCGGTGCCGGAACTCGACTGGGAAACCCGCGGCTACAGGGTCAACGAGGCGCCAGCGGTGCTGGCGCGGCACGGGCGGCTGTTCATGACCTATTCGGCGAGCGCCACCGATGCACGCTATTGCCTCGGCATGTTGACCGCCAGCGCCGACGCCGATCTGATGGACGCCACGGCGTGGAGCAAGAGCCCCGTGCCGGTGATGACCTCTTCGCCCGCGCACAAGGTCTATGGGCCGGGACACAACAGCTTCACCGTCGACGAGCGCGGTCGCGACATGCTGGTGTTCCATGCGCGCGACTATGATGCGATCAAGGGCGATCCATTGTTCGACCCCAATCGCCACACCCGCATCCAGCCGATCACCTATCGCGGCGACGGCACGCCGGTGTTCGACCCGCCGGTGGCGAACGGACCGCTGCGCTGAGAGGTCAGAGGTAGCGCATCCACCAGGCGTCGCTCGCCCGCTTCGCCGCGGCGAAGCGGCGACAGGCGAACCAGCAGGGCACGGCGACCGCGGCGGCGATCAGCCACAGCCAGCCGACCGCGGGCACGCTGACCAGCCCGTCCTGCCCGATCGCGATCGCGACGACGCGGTTGCTGGCGTGGAGCAGGTAGAGGTGCAGCAGGTAGAAGAACAACGGCGCGCCGCCGAACACCGCCAGGATCGCGGCCGGTCGCCGCGGCAGCGCCTCCAGCCCGGCGAGCAGCCCCGCGCCGAGGCCGAGGGTGAACAGCAGGAAGTCGGCGGACGGCGGATATTTGGTCAGATTAACGAAGCCCAGCGCGGTGACGAGTGCGTCGTCGCCCGCCTGCCACGGCACGGGTTCGCCATAGCCGTTGACCAGCCGCAGCATGACGAAGCCGGCGAGCATCGCCAGCCCGGTCGCCAGCAGGCGTCGCCGCCGCCACACGGGCGCGACGTCGCGCGCGAACCAGGGCCCGATCGCATAGCCGAGCGCGATCACGCCGATCCACGGCAGCACCGGATAGGAGGTCCGCGCCCGCCCGCCCCACGGCAGGTCGATGAAGCCGCGATCGTGCAGGATCGCCCACAGGTCATGTCCCGGCTGTCCCGGCGCGATGCTGACGGGGTCGAGGAGATTGTGGCCGAGCAGGATGACGAGGCCGACCGCGACCAGCGCCGCCCGCGGCAGATGGACGAGCGCCGCGAGCGCGATCATCGACAGGCCGATCGCCCAGATCACCTGCAGGAAGACGGTCGCCGGCGTGACGTCGAAGGTCCAGGCGAAATTGACGACGGTCCATTCGAGCGCGACGAGGAACAGCCCGCGCTTGACGAGGAAGGCGGACGCGGCCGCCGCCCCGCCGCGCGGCGCGGCATACAGCCAGGCGGCGAGCCCGGTCAGCGCGACGAACACCGGCGCGCACAGATGCGCGGCGAGCCGGGTGGCGACCAGCGCCGGCGCGGTCGTGCGCAGATCCATGGGATCGCCGACCTGCGCGTGCAGGAAGAAGAATTCGCGGCTGTGGTCGACCAGCATCAGCAGGATCACCAGCCCGCGCAGGGCGTCGATCGACAGGATGCGGGGCGCTCGCGCCGGGGCAGCGGCGCGCGCGGAAACGGTCTCTGGCAGAACGAGGCTCCTTCTGCGCCGCGCGATGTTACATCATCCCGGAAAAGGCAAGCCGCGACTGCTGCCACCACGGGGCACCCTGCTCGCCTTCACGCCCGTTTCGGAACGATGATGGTCGCCGACGCACCGCCCTTTGGTCACCCCGGGCTCGATTCGGGGTCCCGCTTCCTCCCGACCGGCACCCTCAAAGGACGTAGCGGGACCCCGGATCGAGTCCGGGGTGACGGACCGAAGGTGTCGACGTCGCGGCGCCGACGAATCCCGTCCCGTCCTAGGCCGCCGCCGCCAGCGAGGACAGCAGGCCGGAGATGCGTGCGCGCAGGCCCGGTTCGCGGGTGATCTCCAGCATCGCGGTGAGGCTGCGCCGGGCGCTGGCGACATCGCCGTCGACCAGTTCGAGCCGCGCCCGCTCCCACCAGCCATGGCCATAGGCCGGCGCCATCGCCGTCATCCGCTGGTATAGCGTCAGCGCGCGCCGGCCCTGGCCCGCCGCCTCCGCACGCGTCGCCTGGTTGAGCAGCAGCCGCACCAGCACCGCGCGATTGGGCATCGCGGCGACGTGGCTGACCGCGGGGGTCTGCCCCGGCGTCATCGCCTGCACCATCGTCGCCAGTTCCTCGGCGCCGACCGGACGGCCGCCGCGGAACGGGTCGATCATCACCGGCGCGACGTCGTCGCCGATCAGCACCAGCACGTGACCGGGCACGTCGAGCACATGCGCGGTCCAGCCGAGCCGCCGCGCCGCCGCCACGTAGAGGATCGACAGGCTGACCGGCAGGCCGCGGCGGCGCTCGATCACCCGGATCAGATCGGCGTTGGCGGGATCGTCATAGGTCGCGGCATCGCCGGCGAAACCGAATTCCGCACCGAACACCTGCGCGAGCCGCTCGGCCTGCGCCCGCGCATCGGTCGCGCCGGGCGCCAGTTCGTCGAGCCGGTCGGCGATCGTGTCGAGCAGCGCGCGGCCGGGTTCGTCGTCGCCCTCGCGATGGTCGAGCAAGGCGAGCGCGAGGGCCGCCTGATCGAGGAGGATGTCCTCGTCGTCGAGCAGGCCGAGGCGAATGAGGTCATCTTCCATCCTGCCAAGATGGGCGCGCGGCGATGTTCCGCAACCGCGACCATCGGCCGGTTGCGACCCCGACGCGATTCGCTAAGCCGATGCGACGAAGCGCCCGCGGCCACGCGGCGCCAGCGAGAGGACCCGCGCCATGACGACGACCGCCGCCCTGCTCCGCATCATCGCCCCGCTCGCGCTGCTGGGCGCCGCCGCGCCCGAGGCGGGCGTCGAGCACCCGATCGTCCAGACCCGCTTCACCGCCGATCCCGCGCCGCTGGTCCACGACGGCGTCGTCTACCTCTACACCAGCCACGACGAGGACGACGCCGACGGCTTCAAGATGCTCGACTGGCGGCTCTACAGCTCCACCGACATGGCCAATTGGACCGACCGCGGCGTCGTCGCCTCGCTCAAGACCTTTCCCTGGGCGTCGCAGACCAACGACGCCTGGGCGCCGCAGGTGATCGCGCGGGGCGGCAAATTCTATCTCTACGCGCCGATCACCGTCGCCGGATCACCGCGCAACGTGATCGCGGTGGCGGTCGCCGACACGCCGGCGGGGCCGTTCCGCGACGCGCTCGGCAAGCCGCTGATCGCGCCGGGCGAGGGCTATTTCGATCCGACGGTGTGGATCGACCGCGACGGCCAGGCCTATCTCTACTGGGGCAATCCCGATCTGTGGTACGTCAGGCTCAACCGGGACATGGTGTCCTATGCCGGGCCGATCACCAAGCTGCCGCGGATCCGGGACTATCAGGAGGGGCCGTGGTTCTACGGGCGCAACGGCCGCTATTACATGGCGTTCGCCTCGACCTGCTGCGCCGAGGGGATCGGCTATGCGATGAGCGACCGGCCGACCGGCCCGTGGACCTACAAGGGCGAGATCATGCGCCACGATGCGCGCTCGACCGGCAACCATCCCGGCATCATCGACTATAAGGGCGGCTCCTACGTCTTCGGCTTCCATTACGAGCTGAACTTCGCGCTCACCCCGATCCATCACGAGCGGCGCTCGATCGCGGTCGCCAAATTCAGCTACAATCCCGACGGGACGATCCCGAACCTCGGCTGGTGGGACCGGACGCGCGCGCCGCAGATCGGCACGCTCGATCCCTACGCCCGCGTCGAGGCGGAGACGATCGCCTGGACCGGGCGGACCAAGCGCCCGATCGACCGCGCTTATGCCTGGACGCCGGGCGTCACCACCGCGCAGGAGGCGGCGCGCGTCTACGTCACCCGCGCGACCGATCGCAGCTACATCAAGGTCGCCGGAGTCGATTTCGGCACGCCGGGGGCGAAGCACTTCACCGCCGCGGTCGCCCGGGGCACGGCGGATGCGCGGATCGAACTGCACGCCGATGCCGTCGACGGTCCACTGCTCGGCACGCTGCCGGTCGGCGTCACCGGCGCGGCCGGACAATGGCAGCAGCGGACCACCGACGTCGCCGGCGCGAACGGGGTGCACGATCTGTATCTGGTGTTCCGCGGCAAGAGCCCCGGCTCGCTGCTCGACGTCGATTATTGGCGCTTCGACCGCTGACCGCGGTCACACGCCCAGCAGGTGCGCAACCTGCACGGTGGCGGCGAGATAGGATTCGAGCGCGCTGATCCCCGCGGGCGACAGCGTCAGCGGCGCGTCGAGATCGTCGCTGGTGTCGCCGACGATCAGCCCGGTCCGCGCCAGATGCTCCAGCCAGCGCGTCATCGTCCGCGGCGTGCAGGCGATCTCCGCGATAATCGTCCGCCCGGTCAGCCGCCGCCCCTCGGCATCGGCGACGAACAGGGTGAGCAGCACCTCCCACGGCCATTCGCCGAACAATTCGGCGGGCAGCAGATCGAGCCGCGACCGCCGGTTGACGAGGATCGCGCGCGCCGCCTCGCTCAGGCGGTCGCCGTGGCCGGCCGCCGCTCCGTCCTCCGCATTCCGCGCCCCCATCGCGCTCAGGCCTCCGGGTCCACGTCGATCGCATCGAGTGCATCGAGCGCCTCGCACAATTTCGCGGCGAGCAGCGTATGGCCGAGGTCGGAGGCACGCTCGACATGGTCGAGCAACTGGTGGCGCATCTGCCGCAAGACCAGCGGCTCGGCGTCGGCGACGGGATCGGGCCGCGCCCCGCCGGCCAGCGCCGAGACGAGGCAGGCACCGTCGATCGGCTTTTCGCAGCGGACCAGATGCGCATAGGCCGGCGGCACGTCGGCGCGATCGTTGCCGGTGGCGAAGACGCAGGGCGTGCCGCGCGCCAGCAGCAGGTCGACGACCGGATAGACCTTGTGATCGCCGAGATTGATGTCGAGCACCGCGCCGTCGATCTCCCCTTCCCGCGCGAGCAGGTCGAGCGCCTGCGCGACCGAGGGGACCGGCCCGATCACCACCGCGCCGGCGCGACGCAGCTTCCGCTCCATCGCATCGGCGACCATATATTCGTCCTCGACGACCAGAACCCGGCGGTTGTGCAGCAGCGTGTCAGACATCATCCAAACTCCCCACCCGCCCGATCCGACACCATCGCCACCGCGATGCGGCAGTGGACGCCATCATCGGTGAAGGCATAGCTCGTTTTCGCCCCCAATTGATAGGGTAAGGCGCGTTCGATCAACTGCCGGCCATAGCCGCCCGGCCGCGTCCTGGCGCTGACCGGCGGCAGCGTCACGCCGCTTTCGCGCCAGTCGACGTTCAGCCACAGGATGCCGTCGTCGGCGCGCTCGACGTCCCACAGCACGCTGAGCTTGCCGTCGCGCGCTTTCAACGCGCCATATTTGACCGCGTTGGTGGCGAGTTCGTGCAGCGCGAGCGCCAGGCTCTGCACCGCACCCGACCGGAGCGGCACGTCATGCGGTCCGTCGAGGATCAGCGAATCGGCGACGCCGTCGCGATGGAAGGCGCCGAGCGCGGTCAGTTCCGAATCGAGCAGGTCGCCGAACGTCACGCGCTGGCCGGCCGTGGCATGCGACAACAGGCTCTGCACCCGCGCGAGCGCGTGCAGCCGGTCGTTGAAACGATGTTCGAACGCCTCCAGCGAACCCGCGCCGTCGAGCGTCTTCTCGGCCAGCGACTGGACGATGGCGATGATGTTGCGGGTGCGATGCTGCAGCTCGGCGACCATCACGTCCTGCCGGTCCTGCGCCTGGCGCAGCGCGTCGATGTCGTTGGAGGTGCCGAGCCATTCGACGATCCGCCCGCGATCGTCGCGGATCGGCAGCGCGCGGGTGCTGAACCAGCGATAGCTGCCGTCGTGGTGGCGCAGGCGATGCTCGACATCGAACCCGCCGCTGTCCTGCGCCAGCGCCCAGGCGCTGGTGACCGCCACCACGTCGTCGGGATGGACGAAATCGAGCCAGCCGCTGCCGTGGCTGTCGCGCTCCGGCCGGCCGGTGACCGCCGACCATTGCGGGCTCGCCCAGAACCAGTCGCCCGCCAGTCGCGCCCGCCACAGCAATTGCGGCACGCCCTCGACCAGCGCGCGCATGCGGCGTTCGTTGTCGAGCACCGCCTCCTCCAATTGCTTGCGGACGTCGATATCGATGTTCATGCCGAGCCATTTCTGGACCGCGCCGCTCGCATCCCGCAGCGGGATCGCCCGCGCGTTCATCCAGCGATAGGCGCCGTCGCGCCCGCGCAGCCGATATTCGAGGTCGATCGGCTCGCACCGGCGCAGCGCCTCCAGCCAGATTCGCATCGTGGCGGCGCGATCGTCGGGATGCACCACGTCGAGCCAGCCGAGGCCGCGATATTCGGCGTAGCTCTGCCCGGTATAGGCACGCCAGCTGGGGCTGTCGGCGGTGATCGCGCCGTCGGGCGGCGTTTCCCAGATCGTCGTGGCGATGCCGTCGATCAGTTGCTGCGCACGCGCCTGAACCTCGCGGAATTCCGCATCGCGGTGACGGAAGCCGGCGGCCGATCGGGCGTGATCGATCGCCACCCACGCGCGCTCGGCGACGTCGTGCAACAGCGCGCGATCGGCGTCCTGCCACGTTCTGGCGCGGTCGTGCGCGATGCCGAGCGTCGCGACCAGGCGGCCGCGGCGCATCACCGGCACGACGATCCGCGCGTGCCCCGCCGGGTCGTCCGCGACCACCGCCCGCCCCGCGTGCAGCGCCGCCGCATCCTCGGGCTCGCACACAAGGCCGCCCTCGTCCGTCGCGTCGCTCCAGCGGCACCGGTCGACCGCCAGCCACGCCGCGACCATCGTGGTGACGCGGTCGCGGATGCCGGCGGCATCGTCGATCAGCTGGATCGTGTCGCTGAGCCTCAGCAGGAACGTCTGCCGCCGCTCGGCGTCGCGGAGCGATTCGGAGGTGCGCTTGAGCGCGTCGATGTCGCTGATCACGCTCGCCTGCCCGGTGATGCGGCCCTCGCCATCGCGCAGCGGGGTGGTCGCCACCCGCACCCAGATGTCCTCCCCGTCGTCGCTGGTGTAGAGCAGTTCCTGGCCGGGGACGACGCACTCGCCGCGGCTCGCGCGGGCGCCGGGGAAATCCGCCGAATCGAGCGGCCGGCGATCCCGGTCCCAGCCGCGCCAGCGCCAGCGCCGCTCCGGATCCTTGGTCGGCATGCTCCCGCTCGGGCAGAAGCGCTGATATTGCGCGTTGGAGACGACGATCCGGCCCTCCGTGTCGAGCATCGCGACGCCGACCGGCACGCTGTCGAGCGTGGCGGCGAAGCGGGTCTCGCTTTCGGCCAGCGCCGCCTCGGCGCGGGCGAGGCGCTGGCGCAGGTCGGCGATCGTTGCAGCATCGTCCATGCCGCTAACAACGCACAAACGCCGTTGCGATGCATCGATTGGCATCAGATTTGGTATAATTAATTCATCGCCTTAGCGTGAGCAGCGTCGATGCGGCGGTCACGCCGGCCGGGCGAGCCGTTCGGCGAGGAAGTCGACGAACACCCGCACCCGCGCGGGCAGATGCGTGCCGCCGACGAACACCGCGTGGATCAGCTCGACATCGCCCGGATTATAGTCTTCGAGCAACGGCACCAGCCGCCCGTCGGCGATCTCCGCGGCGACGCTGAACCGGCCGACGCGGGTGACGCCGACGCCGGCGGCGGCGAGCTGCCCCAGCGTCTCGCCATTGTTGGCAACGATGCCGCCATCGACGCACAGCGAGAGATCGCGCCCGTCGCGACGGAACGGCCAGGTCGGCTCGGCGCGGCGGAAGTTGAAGTTGAGGCAATTGTGCGCGTGCAGGTCCTCGGGCACGCGCGGCGTGCCGTGGCGTGCGAGATAGTCGGGCGCGGCGACGATCACCCGGCCGCTCTCGCCCAATTTGCGCGCGGTCAGCGCACTGTCGGCGAGCGGCCCGAAGCGTACCGCGACATCCGCCTGCCCGCCGGCGACATCGATCAGCGTATCGGTCAGCGCGATATCGACGAGGATGTTGGGATAGGCGCGCGTGAAGTCGCCGAGCAGCGGCACCACGCACAAGCGGCCGTGCGCCAGCGCGGCGTTCACCCGCAACCGCCCGCGCGGGCTGCCCTGATCGGCGATCTGCTGTTCGGCATCGTCGAGGTCGGCGAGGATGCGGCGTGCGGCGAGCAGATACGCCTGCCCCTCCGCGGTCAGCGCCAGCCCACGGGTGGAGCGCAGCAGCAGCCGCACGCCGAGCCGCGCCTCGATCCGGTCGATCGCCCGCGCGACCGCCGACGGGGTCAGCTCCAGCCCCCGCGCCGCGGCCGAGAAACTGCCGCCGTCGATCACCGCGACGAACAGGGCGAGCGAGCGGGCGCGATCGCCATTGCCTGCTATCTTTGCATCCATTGCACAGATCCTTCGCCTTACCGGGCGGTTCCGCGGAGACGATCCGCCCTGCATCTATGCACGCGACGCTGAACCGCGAAAGGGTTGATCATGGAATACCGCCAATTGGGGGCATCGGGGCTGCGCGTGCCGGTGCTGTCGTTCGGCACCGGCACGTTCGGCGGCACCGGGCCGTTGTTCGGCGCCTGGGGGCGGAGCGATGCCACGGAGGCGCGGCGGCTGGTCGATATCTGTCTCGACGCCGGCGTCACGCTGTTCGACACGGCCGACGTCTATTCGAACGGCGCGTCGGAGGATGTGCTGGGCGCGGCGATCCGTGGCCGGCGCGACGCGGTGCTGCTGTCGACCAAGACCGGCCTGCCGATGGGCGACGGGCCGCAGGACTGGGGCGCGTCGCGGGCGCGGCTGATCGACGCGGTCGAGGCGGCGCTGCGGCGGCTGGGCACCGACCATATCGACCTGCTGCAACTGCACGCCTTCGACGCCGGCACGCCGACCGAGGAGCTGATGGGCACGCTCGACCGGCTGATCGCGGCGGGCAAGGTCCGCTATGCCGGCGTCTCCAATTATCCCGGCTGGCAGGTGATGAAGGCGCAGGCGCTGGCCGACCGGCATGGCTGGCCACGGCTGGTCGCGCATCAGGTCTATTATTCGCTGATCGGCCGCGCCTATGAGGCCGATCTGATGCCGCTCGGCCGCGACCAGGGGATCGGGGCGCTGGTCTATAGCCCGCTCGGCTGGGGGCGGCTGACCGGCAGGATCGGGCGCGGCCGGCCGATCCCGGCGGGCAGCCGGCTGCACGAGACCGAACAATTCGCGCCGCCGGTGGCGGAGGATCATCTGTACCGCGTGATCGACGCGCTGGAGGCGGTTGCGGCCGAGACGGGGCGGAGCGTGCCGCAGGTCGCGATCAACTGGCTGCTGCACCGGCCGACCGTCTCCTCCGTCATCATCGGCGCGCGCGACGAGGCACAGTTGCGCGACAATCTGGGTGCGGTCGGCTGGGCGCTGACGCCCGCGCAGATCGCCGCGCTGGATGAGGCGAGCGACGTGCTGCCGCCCTATCCGCATACCCCCTATCGCCAGCAGGAGGGCTTCGCCCGCCTCGCCCCGCCGCTCGTCTGAACCGGGAATCGATCGATGAAACTCCACCCCCCTCTCCTCGCGCTCGCTTTGGGCGCGTTCGGCATCGGCGTGACAGAGTTCGCGCCGATGGGCATGCTGCCGATGATCGCGGACGATCTCGGCGTCACGATCCCCGCCGCCGGGTTGCTGGTCAGCGCTTATGCGCTCGGCGTGCTGATCGGCGCGCCTTTGATGACGCTGACCACCGGGCGGGTAAACCGGCGGACGCTGCTGATCGGCCTGATGGGCATCTTCACGCTCGGCAATGCGCTGTCGGCATTGGCCGGCGGCTATTGGCTGCTGATGGCGGCGCGGGTCGTCACCTCGTTCAACCACGGCGCATTCTTCGGCGTCGGCTCGGTGGTCGCGGCGAGCCTCGTTCCCCCGGAGCGACGCGCCGGTGCGGTCGCGGCGATGTTCTCGGGCCTGACGATCGCCACGATCGGCGGCGTCCCGCTCGCCACCTGGGCGGGCGAGGTGCTCGGCTGGCGGGCCGCCTTCGCGGGGATCGCCGTGGTCGGTGTCGTCGTGATGATCTCGCTGCGGCTCGCGCTCCCCTCGCTGCCCGCTCCGGCGGAGAACGACATGCGTGCCGAATTGCGCGTGCTCGCGCGCGGTCCGGTATCGCTGGCATTGGCGCTGACCACGATCGGCTTCAGCGGCGTATTCACCGTCTTCACCTATATCGCGCCCATCCTCCATGACGTGACACACGGCTCGACCGGCTATGTCACCGCGATGCTGATGCTGTTCGGGATTGGCGCGACGATCGGCAATACGCTCGGCGGGCGGCTCGCCGATCGCTCGGTGGACCGCGCACTGACTATCATGCTCGCGGTGCTGACGCTCACGCTCGTCGCCTTCGCCGGGCTGATGCACTGGCCGCTTCCCGCCGCCGTCGCGATCCTGATCTGGGGCGTGGCGAGCTTCGCGATCGTGCCGCCGTTGCAGATGCGCGTGATGCAGGCGGCCGCGGACGCGCCCAACCTCGCCTCGGCGATGAACATCGGGGCGTTCAACCTGGGCAATGCGATCGGTGCGGCGCTCGGCGGCGGGGTGATCGGCGCAGGGCTCGGCCTGCCCGCGGTGTCGCTCGCCGGCGCGGCGATGGCGGCTGCGGCGCTCGTGCTGCTGCTCGCCGCCCGCCGCCCGGCGCGCGCTGCCTGCCCAGCATAGGTGACGGGCGGGGGTCGGGCGGCGACCGGCCTGCGTCAGCGGTTCCCTACGCCGTCGGCGCCCCGGTCAATCAAGATAAGCGGTGCGCAGCCGGATTAGGTCCGCCGCCGACAGCCCCATTTCGTCGCGCAACCAGCCGGTTGCACCACCGGAATGCGCGTCGAGCACCGCCAGCGCCGCCTCGATATAGCGCCGGTCCGCCGCCGCCAGCGCCGCGGTGACGCCGGGCGGCAGATGCGCCCAGAGCGTATCCGCCTGCGCCGGGCTGGCGAGGAGCTTGGCGGCGTCGAGGTAGCGGTTGGTCAGCAGATAATCCTCGACCACCGTCTCGCGCGGTACGCCGAGCGCGGTGAGCAGCAGCGCGGCGGCGATGCCGGTGCGGTCCTTGCCCGCCGAGCAATTGAACGCGAGCGGGGCGTGGCCGGCGAGCAGTTCGGCGAACATCCGGCGATACTGGCCGCGGAACTGGCCGAGCATCTTGGGATAGCTCGCGGTCATCGCCGCTCGTGCCGCCGCCGGCGTCCAATCCTTCATCGCGCCGGCGGGCAGGAAGTCGCGCGTATCGAGCAGATAATCGTCGCTCAGCACCGGCGGCGCGCCGCGCGCCGGCCAATCGACCGGCTCGGCGGCGCGCTCGCGGGTGTCGCGCAGGTCGCAGACGACGCGGATGCCGCGCCGCTGCAATTCGGCATAATCGGCCGCAGTCAGCCCGTGCATCGAACCGGAACGGTACAACAGGCCCCATTTGACGTGCCGCCCATCCACGGTGGCATAGCCGCCGAGATCGCGGAAGTTGCGCCCGCCCTGCAACGGCAGCAGCCGTTCGTGCGCGGTCGCGGTCGCGACCGGCTGCGACCGGGCGACCACAGCGCTGCCCGACACCAGGGCGACCAGCGCCACCGTCGCGGCGGATGGTACGATACGCATCAGAAGGTCACCTGCACCTGGCCACCGAGCGTCCGCGGTTCGTTGTAGAAGCCCTGCAGGCCGGTGGTGACGTACAACGCCTTGTAGAAGACATGCTGTTCGTCGAACAGGTTGCGCGCCCAGACCGACAGCGTCACCTTCGAACCGCCCTGCCCCATGGCGATATCGGCGAGCGCCAGCGACGTGTTGACGATGAACGCGGCATCGCCCTTCGGCTGGTAGACGTTGGCCGGGTTGTTCGCGCCGACGTACACGGGATCGTTGGAATTGGCGTAGAAGCCCGAATCGTAATTGCCGTCGATATGCGCGCGCAGCGTCACGCCGGTCAGCGGCAGTTCGAAATCGGCGGCGGCGCTCGCCGAATCGCTCGGCGTGTAGGTCTGGTAGATCGGCACGGCGAGCGTGCTGAGGTCGCCCTTGGCGTTGGGATAGGGGTTCACCGCCGGCGGGATGTGGACATAGGTATGCGCGTAGGAGCCGTGGAGCGTCAGCCCGCGCGTCGGCATCACCGTCAGTTCGGCCTCGACGCCGTGGATGCCGCCGGTGCCGGGCGCGTTGAGCGTCGAGATCGTCGTGCGCGTCGTCGCGCCGTTCTTTCCGTCGACATAGGGGCGCTGGAAGTCGATCTGGATGTCCTTGTACGTCCCGGCATAGGCCGCGATGTTGAAGCGGGCGTGGCGATCGAAGAATTCGGTCTTGGCGCCGATCTCGAACACCGAGACCGTTTCCGGATTGAACGCGTCATATTCCTGCGAGCGCGAATTGGCGCCGCCCGATTTGTAGCCGGTGCTCCATTTGCCGTAGACGTGCACGTCGCGGGTGGCGTCGACGGCGAGATTGACCATCGGATCGACCCGCGACCAGCGCGCGTCGAGCGGCAGTTCGCGCGATACGCCGCGGCGGTCGACCGGCAGCTTGCCGTTGACCGTGAGCAGCGTGCCCTGCTTGGCGTCGCGGCTCCAGCGCAGGCCGCCGGTCAGGTGGAGGCGGTCGTCGAGCGCCGCCGGCGTCCAGGTCGCCTGGCCGAAGGCGCCGATGCTGCTGGTCTTCACATAGCTGGCGCGGTCGATCCGCTGCGCGGTGTAATCGAGCGGCAGCGCTGCGTAATTCGCCACGTCGGTGCGGAAGTTGGGCGGCAGGATCGTATAAGCGGTGCAGGCCGAGGTGGTGCATTGGTTGGTGTAGAAGGCGCGGGCATTGTCCTCGACATGCTCCTGATAATAAAGCGCGCCGGCGACGAACTGCACCTCCGCCACGTCGCCGATCAGCTGCACCTCCTGGCTGAACTGGTTCTGGCGGAAATCGGCGAGGCTGTAGCGTGAGAACGGCAGCGGGATGGTGTTGCCGCCGAAATCCTTGCTGACGAAGGTGGCGGTCGGCGCCGACAGCGTGCTGGCCGCGGAGCCGTTGTCATATTGCGTCTGCGTCATCGCGCGATAGGCGCTGATCGACTTGACGGTGAGCGCCGACGCCGGGTGATAGGCGAGCGTCAGCTGGTTGCCGCGGACCTTGCCGACGCTGGGCTGCTGCGGCACGCCGACATTGGCGTCGCGCGCGCGCTGCGGCTGGACGGTGCCGAGCGGCGCCTGCTTGTACGTGCCTGCCGCAAGCAACTGGAGATAGAGCGGGGTCGAGGCGTCGTAGGAGGTGTCGAACGAATAATCGGCGCTGAAATCCGTGGTCGGCTTCCACAGCAATTCGTAATGCAGGCCGCGCTTGTCATAGGCGTTGAAGCCGTCGGCGCCGGTCAGCGGATTGCGCACCAGCGGGCCGCGATGGCTGACGACCGCATCGATCTTGACCGCGAGATCCTGGATCGCGGGCAGATCGAGATGCACCTCGCCCTTATAGGCGCCGTAATTGCCGATGCCGGCGATCGTATTGAGGTGGAATTCGCCGCTCGGCCGCTTGGTGACGATGTTGACCGCGCCGCCTTCGGTGTTGCGGCCGAACAACGTGCCCTGCGGCCCCTTCAGCACCTCGATATTCTCGATGTCGAACAGCGCGGTGCCGAGTCCCTGCGCGCGGCCCAGATAGACGCCGTCGATATAGACGCCGACGCCCTGGTCGCGCGCCGGCTGGTTGCTGTCGCTGAGCACGCCGACGCCGCGGATATTGACGATCAGCGCCGAGTTTCGCGAGTAGAACGGCGCCACCTTCAGCGACGGGATCGATCCGTCGCCGAGGTCGGCGAGCGACACGACATGGCGGTTGGCGAGATCGTCGCCGCTCAGCACGCTGATCGAGATCGGCGTCTTCTGCGCATTCTGCGGCCGCTTCTCGGCGGTGACGACGATATCGGCAAGCTGGTCCGGCGTCGCCTCGGGCGTCCTGTCGGCGGCGACGACGCTCTTGGGATCCTCGGCGGCGACGACGCTCTTGGGATCGTCGGCGGCGAACGCGGGCGTCGCGATCAGCGTCGAGCAGACGGCGGTCGCGGCGAGCAGCCGTGCCGCAATGGCGGTGTTGGTGAATGACATGACAAAGCCCCCCGTTTCGTGACGAAACATGGGCGCCCGGTGCGATGAGTTCGTTTCGGACTTATGACATATCGGCCACATTTATGTTGCGGTGCGAAATATCCGCTCGCTGCGACGTGGGGATATCCGGGGTGCTCCGCACCGCCGAACGTCGGTCCCCGTCTGGTACATGACGATCAGGCACCCCCAACAAAGCTACCAGGAACCAACTGGATTGATGTAGGTTTGTATGTCCAGAACGGTCGCACACGGCGGCTGCTCGCGAGCCTTCCCTACTCGCCCCGATCGGTTCGGCCGATCCGATGCCTGCCCGCATCGGATCGCTGACGGCTGCATGCCTGCCGTGCCGGATCGGGCACATATTTTTTTGGAGATCGAGATGAACACGCACGAATGGCATGGCGGTGCCCGCTACGTCGGCGGCAAGGTCGAGAAGGCGGTCGGCGATGCGGTCGACAGCCGCGACTGGCAGGTCGACGGCGTCGTCGATCAGGTCGCTGGTGGCGCGGAGAACCTGTACGGCCGCGCCCAGTCGGTCGCCGAGGATGCGATCGATGCCACGCCGCATCTCGCCGACAAGGGTCGCGAGGCGGTCGCCGATGCCGCCGAGCGTACCGCCGAGGCGGCACGCCACGGCAAGCAGGTCGTCGCGCGCAGCCTCGACGAACGCCCGGTGTTGTGGGCGGCAGCGGCCGCCGCGGCGGGCGGCTATGCGCTCGCCTGGCTGATCCACGGCCAGCGCGACTGATCGCCGGCGCGCGTCGATGTCCACGTCGCTCAAGAGCCTGCGCGAGACCAATGACCTGCGGCATTTGCGGCAGATCATTTCCGGTCTCGACGAGGGCGTGATCCTGATCGATCCCGACCAGAGCCTGCTCTGGGCGAACGATGCCGCGCTGGCGATGCACGGCGTCGAGCGGCTCGATCAGCTCGGCGCGACCGTCGACGATTATCGCGCGCGCTTCCAGTTGCGCTATCGCAACAACCATCGGCTCGAAGCGGACGATTACCCGATCGAGCGGGTGGCGGCGGGCGATTCCTTCTCCGAAGTGGTGGTCGAGGTGACCGTCGCCGGCGAGGAGGAGCCGCGCTGGGTGCATCAGGTGCGCAGCCTGGTGCTCAACGACGCCGACGAGGACGTGCCGACCTGCGTCGTGCTGATCATCCAGGACGTCACCGCGCGCTTCGAGGCCGAGGACCGGTTCGAACAATCGTTCAACGCCAATCCGGCGCCGGCGGTGATCTGCCGCCTCGCCGACCTGCGCTTCGTCAAGGTCAACCAGGGTTTCCTCGACATGACCGCGCAGAGCCGCGAGCAGGTGCTGGGCAAGACCGTCTACGACATCGACGTGCTGCACGGCGCCACCCAGCGCGACCTCGCCAAGCAGCGGCTGGCTGAGGGACGGACGATCCCGCAGATGGAGGCCGATCTGGTGCTGCCCGGCGGCGGCACCAAATTGGTGATCGTCGCGGGCCAGCCGATCGAGCTGGACGAACAGCCGTGCATGCTGTTCACCTTCGCCGACCTCGAACCGCGGCGGCAGGCGGAATCGGCGCTGCGCCACAGCGAGGAGCGGTTCACCCGCACCTTCCAGCTGGCGCCGGTGCCGATGGCGATCGGCGCGCGCGACGGCCATGTCCTGTGCGAGGTCAATGCCAGCTTCACCGCGCTGACCGGCTATGCCGCCGACGCGATCGTCGGCTGCTCGCTCGCCGACCTCGGCCTGTGGGCGGACGATACGGTGCGCGGCGAGGTCGAGGCGGTGATCGAGGACGGCAGCGACCTGCGCAACCACGAGGCGCGCATCGCGGTGCGCGACGGCGGCGCGATCGACTGCGTCGTCTCGACCGAATCGATCACCATCGGCAACGCCACCTGCCTGCTGTGGGCGTTCCAGGACATCACCCGCCGCAAGGCGACCGAGCTCGAGCTGGTCGAGGCGATCGAGGCGGTGATGAAGGATACGAGCTGGTTCAGCCGCTCGATCATGGACAAGCTCGCGCGGTTGCGCGCGCCGCAGCCGGACACCGACGGCCCCGGGCTCGATGCGCTCACCGCGCGCGAACGCGAGGTGCTGGCGCTGATCTGCCGCGGGCTCGACGACAAGAGCATCGCGCGGGCGCTCGACGTCTCGGGCAACACCGTGCGCAACCATGTCGCGCGCATCTACGCCAAGATCGGCGTCAACCGCCGGACCGCGGCCGCGGCCTGGGCGCGCGCACGCGGGTTCGACGACGGCGCGGTCGTCCTGCGCTCGGTCGAGCGCAGCACCGCGCAGCGAGGGGCGGCATGACCGGAAAGATACCTGCCGACCGGAAGACGCGCGCGGCCAAGGGCGCCGCGCGGGAAACGATCGGCAAGTTGCTCGGCGATGATGCCGAGGTGCGCAAGGGGCGCGCAGAACGCGACGCGGACGCGACCGGCCCGGCCGATCGTACGCCCGCCGACCGATAACGACAGACGACAACAGGAGTGAATATGGTGACGATGACGACGACCGGCGTGACGCCGGCAGAAGAGAACGCGATCCTGCGTGGGCCGAAGCGGCTGTCCTGGGGCGCGATCTTCGCCGGCGTGGTGATCGCGGTGGCGATCCAGCTGGTGCTCGGCATCCTCGGTACCGGCATCGGGCTGACGATGGTCGATCCGGTCGAGGGCACGACGCCCGGCGCCGCCGGCTTCGGCATCGGCGCCGGCATCTATTGGCTGATCACGACGATCGTAGCACTCGGCGCGGGCGGCTATGCCGCGGCGCGCGTCGGCGGCGCGACTGATCGCTTCGACGCGCTGGTCCACGGCCTGGTCGTCTGGGGCGTGACGCTGATCCTGACGCTGTACCTGCTGACCTCGGCGGTCGGCGGGATCATCGGCGGCGCGTTCCGCACCGTCGGTGCGGTCGCCGGCGCCGCGGGTTCGAGCGTCGGTGCGGTCGCACCGCGCGCCGCGGAGGTTGCCGGTGTCGATCAGGGCGACGTGCGCCAGGAGGCCGCCGCCTATCTGTCCGCCGCGCCGTCCGACCCCGCGCAGATGACGCCGGAACAGGCGCAGAAGGAAATCGCCAAGCAGCTTCCCGCGCTGGCACGCGGCGGCAACGAGGGCGCGCAGGCGGAAAGCCGCGTGGTCGATATCGTCGCCGCGCAGCGCAAGATCAGCCGTCCCGAGGCGCAGGCCCAGGTGACGCGCGCCAAGGCCGATTTCGTCAAGACGAAGGACAAGGCCGTCGCGACCGCCAAGTCGGCGACCGACGCCGCCGCCGGTGCGGCTGCCGGTACCTCATTCATCATCGTGCTCGCGCTGCTGGTCGGCGCCGGTGCGGCCGGGTTCGGCGCGACGGCGGCGACGCGCCGCCGCCTGCGCTGAGTGTCGGCGGCAGGTCGGCGTATTTCGACCTGCCGCTCCCCCCTCGCGGGCAGATGCGCCTCCGCCGCCGTCCGATCGGACGACCGGCGGGGGCGTCACTTGCTTATCGGGCGGTTCGCGCCCATCTAGGGTGTCCGTATAGTCGCATATCGACGTGACGCGCCGGTGTCCGACCGCGCCGTTCGCCCTTCCCTGCCTCTCTTCTTTCCGCTGACGAGGTGCCCGATGTCCAGCGACGCCACATTCTTCCGCAAGCAGGCCGATCAGGAGCGCAACAACGCGTCCGAGGCCAATCTGGACAACGTCCGCGACCGGTGCGAGCGCGCCGCACGGTCGTGGGAAGCGATGGCCGCCCGCGCCGAGCGGACCGAGGCGATGCGCGACCAGCGCGCCGCCGCCACCCGCGCCGCCAGCACGCTCGCCGCATCCGAGGATGCCGACACCGATCCGGTGCATAGCGAGGCGTGATTCATACCCGCGTCACGCCGCTGCGGGGGGCAGCGGCGGCGCACGACACCTTGACCCGCGGCGCGACCTTCCTCGCCGCGCTCGCCGAGCGTCCGGTGATCACCGACGGCTGGCCGCAGGGCGCGCATGCGCGTACCCGTGCCCGCTTCGTCGCCAATTGCCTGCGCGAGCTCGACCGCTTCCTGCACGGCCTGCTCGATGAACTCGGCGCGTCGGCGGGACATGTCGTGCGCGAGGAGCAGCGCAACACCGCCAACAAGCTGCGCGATTATGGCGTCCACCCGCTCACCCTCGGCGCCGATCGCGCGCGCTTGCTCGCGCTCGGCCGGTCCAGCGCCTGCCTGATCCATTGCAACGGCGTGGTGCGCCGGCCCGACGTCGCCGGCGGCAGCGTGATGACCGCCGGCTGGCGCGCCACCGCGGGCGACGAACTGCGCCTTTATCCTTTGGGCACGCGGCTCGCGCCGGGCCGTGCCGAGATCATCGACGTCTGCCGCTTCTACGACCGGCTCGGGCATCGGCTGATGCTCGCCCCGCCGGTGGTGCCGCCGCGCCGTCAGCCCGCGCCGAGGAAGCCGCGCATCGCCGCCGCCGCGTCGTTCCAAGCGACGCCGTGCGTCGCGCACCAGGCGTCGTCGTAATAGGTGCAGGCGTAGCGGTCGCCGCCGTCGCATAGCAGCGTCACGATACTGCCCTGCTCGCCCGCCGCCGCCATCTCGGTGACGAGCTGCGCGCAGGCGTGGAGGTTGGTGCCGGTCGAGCCGCCGACCGAGCGGCCGAGCACGTCCGACAGCGCGCGCATCGCGCCGAGGCTGGCGGCGTCCTCGACCGCGATCATCCGGTCGATCACCGAGGGGATGAAGCTCGGTTCGAGCCGCGGCCGGCCGATCCCCTCGACGCGCGACGCGCAGCCATCGGGCAGCGCGGTGACGCGCGGGTCGGCGAAATGGCGGTGGAATACCGAATGTTCGGGGTCCGCGACGCACAATCGGGTCGCATGCCGCTGGTAGCGGATGAAGCGGCCGATCGTGGCCGAGGTGCCGCCGGTGCCGGCGCCGCACACCACCCATCGCGGTACCGGATGCTCCTCCTGCGCCATCTGCGCGAAGATGCTCTCGGCGATATTGTTGTTGCCGCGCCAGTCGGTCGCCCGCTCGGCGTACGTGAACTGGTCCATATAATGGCCGCCGGTTTCCGCCGCGAGCCGCTGCGCGGCGGCATAGACGGTGCGCGGATCGTCGACCGCATGGATCTCGCCGCCGTAGAAGCGGATCGCGTCGAGCTTGGGCGCCGCGGTCTGCGTGGGCACCACCGCGATGAAGCGCAGCCCGAGCATCCGCGCGAAATAGGCCTCCGACACCGCGGTCGACCCCGACGACGCCTCGATCACCGTCGTGCGCGGCCCGATCCACGCATTGCACAAGGCGTAGAGGAACAGCGAACGCGCCAGCCGGTGCTTGAGGCTGCCCGTCGGATGCGAACTCTCGTCCTTGAGATAGAGCGTGATGCCGGGGAAGCGCGGCAGTTCGAGGCGGATCAGATGCGTGTCCGCCGAGCGGTTGTAATCCGCCTCGATCCGCCGCACCGCCTCGGTCAGCCAGCGACGTTCGGTGTCGGTTGCGTGAGTCATGGCGGCGGCCTCTACACGGATGGGGCGGAAACGGACAGGGTGGGGGGTGAGGATTGCGGTGTCTTCCATCCTGTAGCTCCCACCCTTTCCTCCCCCTCCGTCAGCGCTGACGCGCTGCCACCTCCCCCTGGCGGGGGAGGAATAGGAAAGTCCTCCCCCGCCAGGGGGAGGTGGCGCGCCGAAGGCGTGACGGAGGGGGAGGAAAGGGCGGGAGCACAATTACATGCCTCCGCCATTCGCCCCCATCTTTACCCGCCTCCACCATTTCTATCGTCGCGCCAACACCGCCCACCCCCTACATCCCCGCGATGATCAGGACTTCAACGCAGTGACCCGCCCTCCCTTCGGCGTGCAGGTGTTCATCGGCATGGCGATCGGGCTCGCGCTCGGCTTCGTCGCGCGCAGCTATGCGCTCGCCGGGCTCGCCGACGGGCTGAAGATCGTCGGCGACATCTTCGTGCAATTGCTCAAGGCGCTGGTCGTGCCGCTCGTCTTCACCGCGATCGTCGCGTCGATCGCCGCGCTGCGCGACCTCAACAACGCCGCGCGGCTGGTCACCGGCACCTTCCTCTGGTTCGGACTGTCGGCACTGATCGCGGTGTCGATCGGGCTGACGCTCGGCACATTGCTGCAGCCCGGCGCGCATGCCGGGGTCAGCGCCGCCGCTGCGGTGCGGCCCGAGACTGCGGGGTCGTGGCTCGACTTCCTGCGCGGGCTGGTGCCGGCCAATATCCTCGGCCTCGAAGCCTCGACCAGGCTCGCCGACGGCGGCGCGAAGACCGGACTGTCGTTCAACGTGCTCCAGCTGATCGTCGTCGCGATCGCGATCGGCGTCGCCGCGGTGCGGACGGGTGAGGCCGGCGCGCCGTTCCTCGCCTTCAACGCCTCGGCATTGGCGATCTTCCGCCGCATCCTGCGCTGGGTAGTGCGGCTGACCCCGATCGGCACCGGTGCGCTGCTCGGCAGCGCGATCGTCCGCTACGGCTGGCAGTCGCTGTCGGCGCTCGGCACCTTCGCGATCGCCATCTATATCGGCCTCGGCCTCGTGCTGTTCGTCGTCTATCCGCTGCTGCTGCTCGCCAACGGCATGAGCCCGAAGCGTTTCTTCGCCACCGCCTGGCCGGCGATCCAATTGGGCTTCGTCTCGCGCTCGTCGATCGCGACCTTGCCCGTCACCGAACAGGTGGTCGAGCGGCTCGGCGTGTCGCGCAGCTATGCCGCCTTCGCGGTGCCGTTCGCGGCGACGACCAAGATGGACGGCTGCGCCGCCGTCTATCCCGCGGTCGCGGCTTTGTTCGTCGCGCAATATTACAATATCCCGCTGCACGGCACAGATTATCTGCTGATCGTGCTCGTCTCGGTGCTCGGTTCGGCAGCGACCGCGGGGCTGACCGGGGCGCTGGTGATGCTGACGCTGACGCTGTCGACGCTCGGCCTCCCGCTGGAGGGTGCCGGTCTATTGCTCGCGATCGACCCGATCCTCGACATGGGCCGCACCGCGGTCAACGTCGCGGGGCAGGCGCTGATCCCGGCGATCGTCGCCAAGCGGCAGGGGCTGCTGGCCGAGTCGGACGCGGGCGAATTGGTCCCGGCCTGAACGATATAGGTGCGACTCCGGGGCAAAGCCTTGCACCGACGCCGGAAATACGCGCGCCTGTCCTACCGGCCGCGCATCCGCTAAGCCGTCGTCGGACGGCGCGGCTCTTTCTCATTGGTGCAGGAATCGAAACGATAGACCCGGATCGTTTCCGTTAAGGTGTCCAACTTGTCCATGTTGCCCGGTGATGGCGTCCGGGGATCAGGCCGTGGCGAGCGGTGCGAACCGCGCGACCTGCCGGCCGACGATGCCGAGCTGTTCGACCACCGCGGGGTCGCTCGCGCCGCCGTCGGCGTCGAATTTGGTGATCTGCGTGTTGATCGCCGCGGCGAAGGGCGTCGGCCAGCCGCGCAGCGCGTGGACGATCGAGCGCAGCGCGGCGATCGTCGAGCCCGTCGCCTGCCAGCCGTAAGCCGTCGCGATCAGCCCGACCGGCATGTCGGCGAGATAGGGGCGCGGATCCTTCGCCGTCTCCTCGAGCAGGTCGAGCGCGTTCTTGACCACGCCCGAGATGCTGCCGTGATAGCCGGGGCTGGCGATGATCACCGCCGACGCCTGGCGCACCGCGTCGACGAACGCCTCCTCGTCGGCGGTGCGGCTGGTCGCGCGCGGGTCGTAGAGCGGCAGGCGCGCCATGTCGGCGCCGCCGAACATGCGGGTGCGGAAGCCCTCGCGCTCCGCCGCGTCGAGCGCGATGCGGAGCGCGCGCTCGGTCGACGAGACGCCGCCGATGGTGCCGCCGATGCCGACGACGAGGGGGGGAGAAGCGGGATCGACTGCCATGACACCTGCGATAGCGCGGCTCGACGGACGGCGCCAGCCAAGGTAAACTTCGCTAACCGCACGCAGAGCCGTGCGCCCTTGCCTCAGCTGTTTTAGGATTGTAATACACCTCATGGCTGACCGCTGGGACGAGCCGATGCGTCACGAACCCGTCGATACCAATCGCCGCAATTCCATCGGCCAGCGCTACGAGCTGGACGACGAGACACCGCGCGACCACCGCCTGGGCGGCCGCTTCGACGACTTCCTCGACCGCGACGATCCGTCCGGCGGCGACCTGCCGCCGTCGCCGCGCAGCGCGCGCAACATCGGCCGCTGGATCGTGCGCGGCATCGGCGTGGGGATCGTCCTGCTGGTGATCGCGATCGGCTGGCTCGCGGTCACCGCGCCGCTGAGCCGCTCGCTCAAGCCGCCGACGCCGCCGTCGATCACGCTGACCGCGGACGACGGCACGCCGATCGCGCGGCGCGGCGCGATCATCGGCGCGCCGGTCGACGCCGCCAAGCTGCCCGCGCACGTCACCGACGCCTTTCTCGCGATCGAGGACCGCCGCTTCCGCTCGCATTGGGGAATCGACCCGCGCGGCATCCTGCGCGCCTTCGTCCACAATGTCGGCTCGGGCGGGGTGCGCGAGGGCGGCAGCACGATCACGCAGCAGCTCGCCAAGAACGCCTTCCTCGATTCGGACCGCACCGCCGCCCGCAAGATCCGCGAGGTGATGATCTCCTTCTGGCTGGAGGCATGGCTGAGCAAGGACGAGATCCTGTCGCGCTATCTGTCGAACGTCTATTTCGGCGACAACGTCTATGGCCTGCGCGCCGCGTCGAAACATTATTTCGGCCGCGAGCCCGAGAAGATGAACGTCGGCCAGGCGGCGATGCTCGCCGGCCTCGTCAAGGCGCCGTCGCGGCTCGCGCCGACCAGCAATCTGGAGGGCGCGCGCAAGCGCGAGATGCTGGTGGTGCGGGCGATGGCGGAAGCGGGCTTCATCACCAAGGCCGAGGCCGCCGAGGTCGAGCCGCAGCGCGTGCTGGCCAGCCGCCCGACGCGATTGCCGAGCGGCACCTATTTCGCCGACTGGGTGCTGCCCGACGCGCGCGACCAGGCGGGCGAGATCAAGACCGAGGCGACGGTGAAGACGACGCTCGACCGCCGGCTGCAGAATACCGCCGAGCGCGTCGTGCGGCAGGCGGGGCTGCGGCAGGCGCAGGTGGCGATGGTGGCGATGCGCCGCGACGGCCGCGTCGTCGCGATGGTCGGCGGCAAGGATTACGCCAAGAGCCCGTTCAACCGCGCGACGCAGGCACGCCGCCAGCCCGGCTCGACGTTCAAATTGTTCGTCTATCTCGCCGCGATGCGCGCCGGCATGACGCCCGACACGATGGCCGACGACAGCCGGATCGAGATCGCCGGCTGGAAGCCGAAGAACGACGACAACCGCTATCTCGGGCCGATCACGCTGCGCCGCGCCTTCGCCCGGTCGAGCAACGTCGTCGCGGCGCGGCTGACGCAGGAGGTCGGCGTGCGCAACGTCATCAAGGCGGCGCGTGATCTCGGCATCTCGACGCCGATCCCCAACGAGGCGACGATCGGGCTCGGCACCGCGGAGGTCTCGCTGCTCGAACTGACCGCGGCCTATGCGGCGGTCGCCAACGGCAAATATCCGGTCCACCCGCGCGGGCTGGAGGACAGCGGCGCGAGCAAGAGCTGGTATCAGTCGCTGACCGGCGGGCCGAGCACGATGCCCGACGGCATCCGCGAGCATATGCTCGACCTGCTCGGCGCGTCGCTGCGCGGCACCGGTCGCGCCGCGGTGCTGACGCTGCCGGCTTATGGCAAGACGGGGACGTCGCAGAACAGCCGCGACGCCTGGTTCATCGGCTTCGCCGGCGATCTGGTGGTCGGCGTGTGGGTCGGCAACGACGACAGCTCGCCCAATGCCGGGCTGCACGGCGGCGGCATCCCAGCGCAATTGTGGCGCCAGTTCATGGTCTCCGCACTCAACATCGCGCCGGTCGTCGCGCCGGTAGTGATCGAGGAGAATGCGATGGACCCCGAGGCGGTCGTCGGCCCCGATGAGGCATTGGACGAATCGATGGGCGACATCGCCGCGCCCGAGGGGACGATCGACGGCTTCGGCATGCAGATGAAGATGGGCCGCGACGGCAGCATCAGCATCACGCCAGGCCGCGACCGCGCGCCGGTCCCGCCGGACGCGCCGCCACCGCGCGACCGGCGTGGTGGCGACGAGGGGGATGAGGAATAGGCCGGATCGGTATCCGGCTGACTCGGGACGCGTAGCGACGAGGGATGTTCACGCGAAGACCCGAAGGCGCGAAGGTGTTGCGCCCGCCGCGGTAGCGGCCCTTTCCATCGAGCGATTGCGATGACAGGACCACGCCGCCCCACGCGGTACACCTTCGCGCCTTCGCGCCTTCGCGTGATCCCGCTCTTCTTCTTGCGATATCTGCGAGCGCTGGAGCGATTAAGGGTTGAGCAGAGCAACGTCTGACGGCGGTGGGGACTCCTGGGCTCCCGCCTTCGCGGGAGCGCTGGTGGGGTTGAGTGAAGGGTCGTCCCTGTGCGGAATGTCGATGCGGGCCAGTCGCCTAGGCGTTTATCTTCGCCCAATGCTCTCCCGGCTTCCGCCGTCACCCCGGCCTCGTTCCGGGGTCTACTCTGCGGCGAGGAGAAACGCTTGAGATGATGCCGTTCGCCTGCGGCCCGGAACGAGTCCGGGTGACGGATACGTGGGGAAGCGGCGCGCATGCGGGCTGGCATCGTGCTTCGCCTCGGCTAGACGGTCGCACGATGGCGCAGCGACGCACCCCTTCCCGGCCGCGCGGGCGGCGTAAGGCGCATGATCTTGCGTCGGAGCGGTGGTTGCTGCTGCTCGGCGTCGTTGCGGTGGTGATCGTGGTGGCGGGGTCGATCGGGCCGTGGCGGTTCGCGCTGCCGCCGGCGCCGCAGGTCGCGAGGCCGCTGACGATGGAAGAGGCGCGCGCGTCGAACGCGGCGGTGCCGATCGAGACGAAACGGCGGCTGCGCGCCCTGCCCTATCGCTTCCAGGGCGGCCCCGCCGCGCGCGAGCAGGCGGCGGAATGCCTCGCCACCGCCGCGCTCTACGAGGCGGGCGACGACCGCCGCGGGCAGCAGGCGGTGATCCAGGTGATCCTCAACCGGGTGCGCGCACCGGGCTTTCCCAAGACGATCTGCGGCGTCGTCTATCAGGGATCGGACCGGACGACGGGCTGCCAATTCTCGTTCACCTGCGACGGATCGTTCGCCCGGCGGCCGGTGCACCTCGGCTGGGGCGCGGCACGGCGCGCGGCGCGGCGGGCGCTCGGCGGCTATGTCTTCGTCGCGGTCGGGCGGGCGACGCATTACCATACCGACTGGATGGTGCCCTATTGGCGCGATACGTTGGTCAAGGTCGGGCGGGTGCGCTCACACCTGTTCTACGTGCGGCATTAGAGGCGAGCGTTTCACGCGCCGATCTGGCAAGACCGCCCCCCGCAGCAAGGAAGCAGACGATGGCAAAACGATTCTGGGCGCAGATCATCGAGTTGGACGAAGAGGTCGAGGCGGCGAGCATCCCCGGCGTGACCGATCACGAAAGCGCCGCCGATGCGCTGGTCACCGACTTCGTCGGCGCGATGGGCGGCGAGATCACCAGCGGCGCGGTGCGCGTGTGGATCGAGGGCGGCGCGGCGAAGGTGTACGACTGGAGCGCGGAATTCGACATGCCCGAGGGTGCCGATCTCGACAGCGACGAGGATATCGAGGTCGAGGGCGAGATCGTGCTGACCGAGCGGATGGGGTGATCGCGGGGGGGGCTTCCGGGCTCTCCCGTCACTGCGGACTTGATCCGGGGTGACGCATGAACGACGCTTCGGCGAGACCTCGATCACACTCGGTCAGTGACACAGGCTTGTACCCCGGCGGAGGCCGGGCCCCAGTTGGGCGAAGGTTTGCGATGACGTACCCCCGCCTTCCCAACTGGGCCCCGGCCGTCGCCGGGGTACATAAGGCATTTTGCAGAAGCCTTACGTTCGCAGGAGCACGGGGCCCGAGGTAGCGTGGGACGAAGTGGCGGCGGTGGCCATTCGCCCGCCAAGCGCGGTTGACGGTGCCGGCCCCGCGCCGCAAGGTTTTCGGCATGCGCTTCTTTTCAGACAATGCCGCGCCGGTGCATCCCAAGGTGATGGCCGCGCTCACGCAGGCCAACAGGCTCGACACCGCTTATGACGGCGATGCGCGTTCGCAGGCGCTCGACGGGCGGCTGTCCGATCTGTTCGGCACCGATGTCGCGGCTTTGTGGGTGCCGACCGGGACCGCGGCGAACTGCCTCGCGCTCGCCGCCTTGTGCCCGCCGCATGGCGCGGTGGTGTGTCATCGCGATGCGCACATACAGAACGACGAGGGCGGCGCGCCCGGATTCTATACGCATGGCGCCAAACTCTATCTCGCCGACGGCGAGGGCGCGAAGTTGACCCCCGGCACGATCGCCACGGTGATCGACGCGATCGCCAACGACGTGCATCGCGTCCAGCCGCATGCGATCTCGATCACCAACGCCACCGAATATGGCCGCGTCTATACCCCCGACGAGGTCGCCGCGATCGGCGCGCTGGCGCGGACGCGCGAGCTGGGACTGCATATGGACGGCGCGCGCTTCGCCAATGCGGTGGCGACGCTGGGGTGCTCGCCCGCCGCAGTGACGTGGCAGGCGGGGGTCGACGCGCTGAGCTTCGGCTTCGTCAAGAACGGGGCGATGAGCGCCGAACTGCTCGTCTTCTTCAAGCCGGCGCTTGCCGGGGCGACGCTGTACCGGCGCAAGCGGGCGGGGCTGCTGTTCTCCAAGGGCCGCTATCTCGCCGCGCAGGTGCTGGCGATGCTGGAGGACGACCTGTGGCTCGACAATGCCCGCGCCGCCAATGCGCGCGCGGCGGAGCTGGCGGCGGCGGCGGGGGCGCGGCTGGTCCACCCGGTCGAGGCGAACGAGGTGTTCCTGCAGGCGACGCCCGACGAGGCGGCGGCGCTGCGCGCGCAGGGGTTCGACTTCTACGATTGGGCGGCGGGCGAGATCCGGCTGGTGACGGCGTGGGACAGCCCGGCCGATCAGGTCGCGCTGCTTGCGGCGGCGATCGGGGCGCTGTGAGCGAGGCCGCCGCGCCCCGGTCGACGCGGGCGGCGATCCTCGTCCCCTTCGCCTTGGTGACGCTGATCTGGGGATCGACCTGGCTGGTGATCCGCGACCAATTGGGCGTGGTGCCGCCGAGCTGGTCGGTGACCTACCGCTTCCTCGTCGCGGGCATCGCGATGACGATCGTCGCCAGGGCGAAGGGCGAACGGTTCGCGCTCGATGGGCGCGGCTGGGCGTTCGCCGCGGCGGTCGGCGTGCTGCAATTCTGCCTCAACTTCAACTTCGTCTATCGCGCCGAGCATCACATCACCTCCGGCCTCGTCGCGGTGGTGTTCGCGATCCTGCTGGTGCCCAACGCGCTGTTGGCGCGCATCCTGCTCGGGCAACGGATGGGCGGGCAGCTGATCGCGGGATCGGCGGTGGCGATGGCGGGGATCGCGCTGCTGTTCCTGCACGAGGCGCGCAGCGGCCCGGCGGGGACGGCGGCGACGCTGGCCGGGATCGGTTTCACCGGGGTGGCGATCCTCGCCGCGTCGATGGCGAACGTGCTGCAGGCGACGCCGACCGCCAAACGCTATCCGATGATGGCGACGCTGGCGGTATCGATGCTGATCGGCGCGGGCGTCGACGGGATGGTCGCCTGGTGGCTGACCGGGCCGCCGGTGGTCGAGATGCGCGGCGCCTATTGGGCGGGGATCCTCTATCTCGGCCTGTTCGGCTCGGCGGTCGCCTTTCCGCTCTATTACAAGGTGCTGCGCGTGATCGGGCCGGCCAAGGCGGCCTATTCGAGCGTCATCGTGCCGGTGATCGCGATGCTGCTGTCGACATTGTTCGAAGGCTATCGTTGGTCGCCGCTCGCCGCGGCGGGAGCGGCGCTGACCGGGGTCGGGCTGGTCATCGCGTTGAGGGCGCGCAGGCCGAACCGGTAATCGCGATAGACGGGGCGCCAGCCGAGGATGCGCTTCGCCTTGCCGTTGGCGACGCGGCGGTTCTCGGCATAGAAGCCGCGCGCCATCGGGCTCAGCGTCTCCAGCGCGACCAGCGGCGGCGGCGGCAGGCGGAGCAGGCGCGCGGCGAAGGCGACGACCGCGTCCTGCGAACAGGGGCGGTCGTCGGCGAGATTATAGGCGCCGGCGGGGGCGTCGCGCGCGGCGAGGACGCCCGCCACGATATCGTCGACATGGACGCGGCTGAACACCTGATCGGGCAGGCCGATGCGATGCGCCCGGCCCGCGGCGACGCGGTCGAGCGGCGAGCGGCCGGGACCGTAGATGCCGGGCAGGCGGAAGACGCGCGCGCCGTGCGCCAGCCACGCGGCATCGGCGGCGGCGCGCGCCGAACGGCGGCCGGAACCGGTGGGCGCGCTCTCGTCGACCCACGCGCCCGCGGCATCGCCATAGACGCCGGTCGAGGAGAGATAGAAGAGCCGGCCGCCGCCGAGCGCATCGCCGTAGCGGGCGAGCACCGGATCCTCCTCCCCCTCCGGCGGGACGGAGGAGAGGATGTGCGTCGCCGCGGCGATCGCCGGGCGCACCGCGGCCTCGTCGGCGAAGCGCAGGCTGCCGTCGCGGCCGTCGCGCGTGGTGCCGAGCGTCGCGCCGGGCCAGGCGGCGGCGATGCGGGTGGCGGTATAACCGAGGCCGAAGATCAGGAGCATAGCGCATCCTACCCGTCAGGCGGAGCTTGTCGACGGCCCAGCGCGAGGATGCGCCGTGGTCCTGTGCGGAGGAAGGACTGGCAGCGGACGCGTGCGTTCTTATAAAGGGTGGATGCTCGACGCCCTCAACGCCATCGCCCAGCCCGATCACGCCGCGACCGGGGCGATCAGCCGCCACGATTACCGCCCGCCCGCCTGGCTGGTGCCGGAGACGCGGCTGGTGTTCGACCTCGATCCCGCCGCGACGCGGGTGACCGCGACGCTGTCGGTGACGCGCAACGATGCGAGCGGCGACCCGCTGCGGCTCGATGGCGCCGGCCAGCGCCCGCTCGCGGTGCGCATCGACGGCGTCGCCACCGAGGATTGGCGGATCGAGGGCGAGCAGCTCGTCGTCCCGCTGCCCGGCGACGCGCACACGGTCGAGACCGAGGTGGAGATCGCGCCGGAGCGCAACACGCAGCTGATGGGCCTTTATGCCAGCGGCGGCATCCTGTGCACGCAATGCGAGGCGGAGGGCTTCCGCCGCATCACCTATTTCCCCGACCGGCCCGACGTGCTGAGCCGCTATGCGGTGCGGATGATCGCCGATGCGGCGCGCTATCCGGTGCTGCTCGCCAACGGCGATCCGATCGCGCAGGGCACGCTCGACGACGGCCGGCATTGGGCGGAATGGAACGACCCCTTCCCCAAGCCCTCCTATCTGTTCGCGCTGGTCGCCGGCGATCTCGCGGTCAATCGCGGCCAGTTCACCACGCAATCGGGCCGCACCGTCGACCTCGGCATCTGGGTACGCGCCGGCGACGTCGAGAAGACGCGGCACGCGCTCCACGCGCTCGAGCTGGCGATGGCGTGGGACGAGCGCGTCTACGGCCGCGAATACGACCTCGACGTGTTCAACATCGTCGCGGTCGACGATTTCAATTTCGGCGCGATGGAGAACAAGGGGCTGAACATCTTCAACAGCCGCTACATCCTCGCCGATCCCGATACCGCCACCGATTACGATTACGACGCGATCGCCGCGGTGGTGGCGCACGAATATTTCCACAATTGGTCGGGCAATCGCATCACCTGCCGCGACTGGTTCCAGCTCAGCCTCAAGGAAGGCTTCACCGTCTATCGCGACCAGGGCTTTTCGGCGGACCAGGGCTCGGCGGCGGTCAAGCGGATCGAGGACGTGCGCGGCCTGCGCGCCGCGCAATTCCCGGAGGATGCCGGCCCGCTCGCGCATCCGGTGCGCCCGGAAAGCTATATCGAGATCGGCAATTTCTACACCGCGACGATCTACAACAAGGGCGCCGAGCTGATCCGGATGATGGCGACGATCCTGGGGCCGCAGGCGTTCCGCGCCGCCACCGACCTCTATTTCACCCGCTTCGACGGCACCGCCGCGACCTGCGAGGATTTCGTCGCCTGTATGGAAGAGGCGAGCGGCCGCGACCTGACGCAATTCCGCTTGTGGTACAGCCAGGCGGGCACGCCGCGCGTCGCCGCCAGCTTGGCGCATCAGGCGGGTGACGGCCGCGCGACGTTGCGCCTCGCGCAGCACGTGCCGGCGACGCCGGGCCAGCCCGACAAGCAGCCGATGGTGCTGCCGCTGCGCATCCGCGTGTTCGGCGCGGAGACCGGCCGCGCGCTCGGCGACGAGCAATTGGTGCTGCTCGACGATGCGGCGAGCACGATCGTGTTCGACGGCATCACCGAACGGCCGGTGCTGTCGGTCAACCGCGGCTTTTCCGCGCCGGTGATCATCGAGAGCGACCGGTCGGCCGCCGATCTCGCCTTCCTCAGCGCGCACGACGACGATCCCTTCGCGCGCTACGAGGCGATGCAGCAATTGATGCTCGACACGCTGGTCGCCACGACGATCGAGGGGCGGCCCGACAATGACGCGGTGATCACCGCGGTCGCCAACACGCTCGACGACCGCACGCTCGATCCGGCGTTCGTCGCCGAGGCGGTGCTGCTGCCGTCGGAGGGGTTCATCGGCGACCAGCTCGCGATGGTCGATCCCGAAGCGATCTTCCGCGCGCGCGAGGGGCTGCGCCGGGCGCTCGGGCTGCGCCTCGCCGACCGTTGGCGCGACGCCTACGAGCGCGCGCCCAGCGGCCCCTATGTCTATAATCCGGCGGCGAAGGGCCATCGCCGGCTGCGCAGCGTCGCGCTCGGCTATATCGCGGCGAGCGGTGCGGACGATGCCGCGACGATCGCCTTCCGCCAGTTCGAGCGCGCCGACAACATGACCGACCGGCAGGGTGCGCTCGGCACGCTCGCCAACGGCTATTCGGACGAGCGCGAGGCGGCGCTCGACATCTTCTACCATCGCTATGCCGGCAACGGGCTGGTGATCGACAAATGGTTCCAGACGCAGGCGCTGTCGTCGCGCGACGACACCGGGCGGCTGGTCGCCGACCTCGCGCGGCATCCCGATTTCACGCTCGCCAACCCCAATCGCGCGCGCGCGCTGGTCGGTGCGTTCGGGGCGAACCAGCGCGCGTTCAACGCGGCGGACGGCTCGGGCTATCGCTTCCTCGCCGACCAGTTGATCGCGCTCGACAAGCTCAACCCGCAGACCGCGGCGAAGCTGCTGCCGCCGCTCGCGCGCTGGCGCCGCTTCGATGCGGATCGCGCGGCGCTGATGCGCGGCGAGCTGGAGCGGATCGTCGCTACGCCGGGGCTGTCGAAGGACGTGTTCGAACAGGCGTCGAAAAGCCTGGGGTAGAGGGATCGCTCCAACACCCTGTTATGCCAAATGCGTTTCAGCTGAAGGTAGAGCGCATCACCTACGCAGAAACGGCAAAACCTCTGCACAACACCCGGTGTACTCCGGCGGAGGCCGGGGCCCAATCGGGAAGGCCGTTGTAAGTCATTACGACGCTTCGCCCAACTGGGCCCCGGCCTTCGCCGGGGTACCCGCTTGCTACGTGACGGACGATCTTACGCCGCGCCGGCCTCGGCCCGCGCGTTGAGCTTGCTCGTTGCCAGTTGCGTCAGTTTCTCGTCGGTCGCTTTCTCTTCGTCGAGCGTCTGCTGGTACAGCGCCGCGCTTTCGGTGTGGCCGAGCTGCTTGGCCCAGGTGACCAAGGTGCCGTAGCGGCTGATCTCGTAATGCTCGACCGCCTGCGCCGCCGCGGTCAGTGCAGCGTCGAGCACCGCCTTGTCGCTCACCTCGCCGGCGACCTCGTTGGCCTCCTTGATGATGCCGTCGATCGCCGGGCAGGTCGCCCCCTTGGGCTGGCGGCCCTCGATCTCGAAGACGCGGCGCAGGCGATCGATCTGCCCCTCGGTCTCGCGCAGATGCTGTTCGAAGCCTTGGCGCAATTGCACGTCGGTCGCCTTTTCGATCATCTTGGGCAGTGCCTTGGTGATCTGCTGCTCGGCGTAATAAATGTCCTCTAGCTGGTGGACGTAGAGATCCTCGAAGGTCGCAATGTCCTTGCTGAACAGGCCCATGGTCGTTCTCCGTCATGCTGGTGTCGTCGGGGGGTGCAACGAGCCGGACGGCGGCGCGGTTGCGTCGGCAGGCACTGATCCGAATCAATCCGCTTGCGGCTGCGATCGCGATTGCCGGCGCTTCGGCGCAGGCCTAGACTTGCGTGGATCGGGTGGGGAGACAATCGGTGACGATACGGCGTTCGGTGACGGTCCTGGCGATGACCGCGATGCTGACCGGCTGCGGCGGTGGCGGCGGCGGATCGTCCTCGACCGCCGGCAACGGCGCCACCGGCAACGCCCCGACGACGAGCACCCCCGCGCCGACACCCACGCCGACCGCGACGGCCGCGGGTTGTTCGCTGCGCGAGCGGCAGGACTGGATCACCGCGCAGATGCGCGAATGGTATCTGTTCTACGACACCTTGCCCGCCAACCCCGATCCGTCGCCGTTCACCAGCGTCGATTCCTATCTCGATTCGCTGACCTCGACGGCGCGCTCGCAGGGCAAGGACCGGCATTTCACCTATCTCACCTCGATCAAGGAGGAGGATGCCTATTATTCCTCCGGGTCGACCGCGGGCTTCGGCTGGCGCTTCGGGCTGACCGCCGACGGGCATCTCTACGTGACCGAGGCGTTCGAAGGCGCGCCGGGCCTCGCCGCGGGCGTCGATCGCGGTGCCGAGATCGTCGCGATCGGCACCAGCGCGAGCAACCTGCAGACCGTCGCCAGCCTGTTCCAGAGCGATACCACCGGTGCCGCGCTCAACACCGCGCTCGGCCCCGATTCGGCCGGCACGACGCGCTATTTCCAGGTCAAGGACGGCAGCGGCACGCGCACCGTCGCGGTGGCCAAGAGCGACTTCACGCTCGATCCGGTGTCGAGCCGCTACGGCGCGCAGATCATCACCGACGGCGGTCAGCGCTACGGCTATGTCAACCTGCGCACCTTCATCACCACCGCCGATACCGCGCTGCGCACCGCCTTCGCCCGGTTCAAGAGCGCGGGCGTCACCAACATCATCGTCGATCTGCGCTACAATGGCGGCGGGCTGCTCTCGACCGCCGAATTGCTCACCAACCTGCTCGGCGCCAACCGGTCGACCGGCGACGTGATGAGCTATACCAGCTTCCGTCCCGAGAAGGCGTCGAACAACGAGACGACCTATTTCGCCCCGCAGGCGCAGTCGGTCGCGGCGACCCGCATCGCGTTCATCGGCACCGGCGGCACCGCCTCGGCGAGCGAATATGTCATCAACGCCTATCTGCCCTACCTCCATGCCAATGCGGCGCTGATCGGCACCAACACCTATGGCAAGCCGGTCGGCCAGATCCCGCTCGACAAGACCGCGTGCGACGACCGGCTGCGCGTGATCGCCTTCGCATTGCAGAATTCGGCGCGGCAGGGCGCCTATTACGGCGGCCTGGCGGCGGCCTCCAACGGCGTGCCCTCGTCGCTGGAGGCGAGTTGCCGCGCGTCGGACGACATCGCCTATCCGATGGGCGATCCGCGCGAGGCGTCGACGCGTTCGGCGCTCGACTTCCTGCAGGGCAAGAGCTGCACCAAGCTGACCGCGTCGGCGAGCGCGGAAGCGCGGGCGCTGTCGGTGCCGATCGAGCGCGAGGCGCTGATGCCGGCGAGCGGGCGCATCTCGACCGCGCGGCGCGAGGTGCCGGGGCTGTTCTAACCCGCCCGCCAGGCTGTATGGGCGTCGGCCTGGACAAGGGGGTTTGCGATGCAGAACGACGAGGACAGCTTCGTGTACGACGAGGCGAGCGGCGAGTGGATCAGCGCGGCGGATGCCGCCGCGGCGGCGGGGGCGCCGGCCGAGGGGGCGGTCGAGGTGCGCGATTCGGTCGGCAATCTGCTCGCCGACGGCGATCAGGTGACGCTGATCAAGGACCTCACCGTCAAGGGTGCGGGTCAGACACTGAAGCGCGGTACGCTGATCAAGAGCATCCGGCTGACCGGCGACGCGCAGGAGATCGACTGCAAGTTCGACGGGATCAAGGGGCTGGTGCTGCGCGCCGAATTCGTGCGCAAGCGCTGAATGCCGCCGCGGATCGATCCGAGCTGGGCGGCGCCGCTCGCCGACGCGCTCGCCTGCCCCAGCCTCGCAGCGCTCGACGCCTTCCTCGCCACCGAGGCGGCGGCGGGCAAGGCGATCTTCCCGCCGGCGGCGGACCGGTTCCGCGCGCTCGAACTGACGCCGCTCGACCGCGTGCGCGTCGTGATCCTCGGGCAGGACCCGTATCACGGACCGGGGCAGGCGCATGGGCTGAGCTTCTCGGTCCGGCCGGGGGTGCGGCCGCCGCCGAGCCTCGTCAACATCTACAAGGAATTGCACGCCGACCTCGGCATCGCGCCGGCGCGGCACGGCTTCCTCGAGGCATGGGCGCGGCAGGGCGTGCTGTTGCTCAACACGGTAATGAGCGTCGAGAGCGGCCGCGCCGGATCGCATCGCGACCGCGGCTGGGAGCGATTCACCGATGCAGTGATCCGCGCGGTCGCGGGCAAACCCGACCCGGTCGTCTTCCTGCTATGGGGCGCACATGCGCAGAAGAAGGCCGGCTTCGTCACGCGACCCGACCATCTGGTGCTGAGCGCGCCGCACCCCTCGCCATTGTCGGCGTACAAGGGCTGGTTCGGCAGCCGCCCGTTCAGCCGGACGAACGCCTTCCTGGTCGCGCATGGCGTAGCGCCGATCGACTGGGCGTTGCCGGATGCCTGACGGTAACGCGACGTCGCTGGCGTTGACATTGGACATAACGTTGTCCATCTCAGGGCGATGCAGGCCGTCAGCTATTCCGAAGCGCGCGAAAATCTGAAGTCGATGATCGACAAGGTCGTCGCCGATCGCGCCCCACTCGCCATCACGCGCCAGCGCGGCGAAGGCGCGGTGCTGGTTTCGGCGAGCGAATGGGCGTCGATCGAGGAGACCCTGTATCTGCTACGTTCGCCGAAGAACGCCGAGCGACTGTTGGCGAGCATCGCCGAACTCGACGCCGGCCGCGGCGAGGTTCATGAGCTTCTCAAGCCGTGAACGTACAATTCTCGTCCCGTTCGTGGGCCGAGTATCTCGATATGCAGGCGCATGACGCCAAACTCTTCGACAAGTTCAATGCGTTGATCGAGGAATGCCGACGCCATCCCTTCAAGGGAACGGGCAAGCCGGAACCGCTCGGCGGCAATCTGTCGGGCTGGTGGTCGCGGCGGATCAGCCATGAGCATCGGCTGGTGTATCGCGTCGCCGGCAACGGGGCGGACCAGACGGTGCAGGTGGCGCAATGCCGCTATCATTATTGAGGCGGCACCGCGCAGGTCCCGCGTCATAGGCCACCGCCGTGCGCATCCTTTCCCCCGCCGATCGGTTGATCGGGCGCAAGGAGATGCGGACATGACCGAAGCCTATTGGAACGGGGTGCGGATCGCGGCGAGCGACGACATCGTCACGGTCGAGGGGAATGCCTATTTCCCGCGCGCGGCGGTCGATCCGGCGGTGCTGATCGATAGCGCGACGACGAGCGTGTGTCCGTGGAAAGGCACCGCGCATTACCATACGCTACGCGTCGACGGCGCCGAGAACCGCGATGCCGCCTGGTATTATCCCACGCCCAAGGACGCCGCCAAGGAGATCACCGACCGGATCGCCTTCTGGAAGGGCGTCGAGGTGCGCTGAACGCCTACCAAATCGGGATCGTCACCCGTTCGTTGCCGGGGTGGATGCGATAAGTGATGCTGGTCGGCACGATGCTGTCGCCGCGATAGGCGGGGTGGACCTCCATCGTGCGCCGGGGCGCGTCGCCGATCTTTGCGATCAGCCGGGCGATCAGCGCCTCGATGCGACGCGCGGCGTCGGGCGGGACGAACAGCTCGTTGGCGCGAACCGCCGGGCCGCCGAAATCGCGCGGGAAGAGCCACGTCTGGACGAGCTTGCCGCGCATCGCCAACGCGCGCGCCTTGGCACGCGATGTGACGGCGGCGGGATCGACGGCCTCCGGCGCCGCTTGCGTGAGGACGATCGGTACACTCATCTGGAGCCCCCTCCCCGGTCCCCCGACCGGTGCCGCCGAAATTAGGCCGGCGGCGGTGGCAGGCAAGGTGCGGCGGCCAAGTCGCTGACGGACGGGCGCATTTCCCTCAGCGACTCGGAGCGGGAGATCATTCGGCGGCGGGCAGATACACCTCCCCGCCCTTCTCCCTGAAGCGTTCGCTCATATCCGCCATTCCCGCCTCGGCCTCTTCCGCCGCGACGAAGGTGGCGACGGGCGCATTCTGCTTGGCGGCGAATGCGCGAGGTTCGGGATCGCGACCTGCTCCCAGCAGGTCGCTATTCGCCGCGCGAGACGCGGCGAATTCGCGAACCTCCTGCGTGATCTTCATCGAGCAGAATTTCGGGCCGCACATCGAGCAGAAATGCGCGGTCTTGGCGCCTTCGGCGGGCAGCGTCTGGTCGTGGAAGGATTCGGCCGTATCCGGGTCGAGCGACAGATTGAACTGGTCGCGCCAGCGGAAATCGAAGCGCGCGCGGCTCAACGCGTCGTCGCGTAGCTTGGCGGCGGGGTGGCCCTTGGCGAGATCGGCGGCGTGCGCGGCGAGCTTGTAGGTGACGACGCCGACCTTGACGTCGTCGCGGTCGGGCAGGCCGAGATGCTCCTTGGGCGTGACGTAGCAGAGCATCGCGCAGCCGAACCAGCCGATCATCGCCGCGCCGATGCCGCTGGTGATATGGTCGTAGCCCGGCGCGATATCGGTGGTGAGCGGCCCGAGCGTATAGAAGGGCGCCTCGCCGCAGACCTCGAGCTGCTTGGTCATATTCTCCTGGATCTTGTGCATCGGGACGTGGCCCGGCCCCTCGATCATCACCTGCACGTCCTGCGCCCAGGCGCGATGGGTGAGTTCGCCGAGCGTATAGAGCTCGCTGAACTGCGCCTCGTCGTTGGCGTCGGCGATCGAGCCGGGGCGCAGGCCGTCGCCCAGCGAATAGGCGATGTCATAGGCCTTCATGATCTCGGTGATCTCGTCGAACCGTTCGTAGAGGAACGATTCTTTGTGATGCGCGAGGCACCATTTCGCCATGATGCTGCCGCCGCGGCTGACGATGCCGGTGACGCGCTTCGCCGTCATCGGGATGTAGGGCAGGCGGACGCCGGCGTGGATGGTGAAATAGTCGACGCCCTGTTCGGCCTGTTCGATCAGCGTGTCGCGGAAGATCTCCCAGGTCAGCTCCTCGGCGATGCCGCCGACCTTTTCGAGCGCCTGATAGATCGGCACGGTGCCGATCGGCACCGGGCTGTTGCGCAGGATCCATTCGCGGGTGTCGTGGATGTTCCGGCCGGTCGACAGGTCCATCACCGTGTCGGCACCCCAGCGGATCGACCAGACGAGCTTGTCGACCTCCGCCGCGACGTTACTGGCAACCGCGGAGTTGCCGATGTTGGCGTTGATCTTGACCAGGAAGTTGCGGCCGATCGCCATGGGTTCGGTTTCGGGGTGGTTGATGTTGTTCGGGATGATCGCACGGCCGCGTGCGACCTCGTGGCGGACGAATTCGGGTGTCACGTAATCGGGGATGGCGGCGCCGAAGCTCTCGCCGTCGCGAACGTGGTCGCGCAGCATCGCGCGGCCGAGATTCTCGCGGGTGGCGACATACTCCATTTCCGGGGTGACGATGCCGCGGCGGGCGTAATGCATCTGGCTGACGTTGGCGCCGGCGCGGGCGCGCAGCGGGCGGCGCGCGGCGCGGGGGAATTGCGGCACGCCGCCGGAGCGGTCGGGGCCGAGCTGGCCATTGTCCTCGGGGCGGATCGCGCGGCCATCGTAGCGTTCGACATCGCCGCGACCCTCGATCCACGCGCGGCGGAGCTGCGGCAGGCCGGCCATGATGTCGATCCGCGCATCGGGATCGGTATAGGGGCCGGAGGTGTCGTAGACGCGCAGCGGCGGTTCGCCCGAGGAGGGATCGAGGTGGATCTCGCGCATCGCGACGCCGAGCGGGCCGACGTGGATCTTCTTCGAGCCGCGGATCGGGCCGGTGGTGACGCCAATCTCGGTACGCGCGGGAATGTCGGCCATGAGTCTCTCTCCATGAACGGAGAGCGGACGCGGGTTTTCGGATGAAACCGCTCCCTCCCTCCGCCGGTATCAACCGGATCAGGTTCAGCGGGTCGAAGGCTGCGGCCTTCCTCTCAAGCGCTGCGTCAGCGCTCCCCCGGGGATAACGATGATGGTGTACGCGGTTCGCCGGCGGGCGCCAAGCCCATTCCTCCGCCCGCCCGGGGTCTACTGCTTATCAGCGTGGGGCTGGTTCCAACGGGTTTCCGAACCCGCTCCGTCACCCCGGCCTTGCGCCGGCGTCCCGCTTCCCCGGACGGCGCGAAGCAGCGGGATGCCGGATCGAGTCCGGCATGACGGAAGATACGGGCGCCGCTGCGACACCCCGGCCGGTCATACGCAATCGCCCTCCCCCGGAGGGGAGGGCATCGGAGCGTCAGTTGGCGGCGGAGGTGCGGATGTTACCGTTGATGCCGGCGGGGAAGAACCCGCCCGAGGCGACCGCAGCCTTGTTGAGATAGACGATGTTGAGCACCTGGCCGGTCGAGCGGCTATAGGCGAGGCCGTTGGTATCGGTCGGCACGACGTTGGCGGTGGTGGTGTCGCCGATGCCCTGATCGATGTCGCTGCTGCCGTCGAGGCTGTCGCGCGCGTCGGAGATCAGCCGCGCGTTGTTGAGGATCGACGAGGCGCCGGCAAGCGTCTCGGCGGGGTCGACGCCCTTGCGATAGAGCACCGAACGGATCAGCCCGGCGTGATAGCCCTCGGTGGCGAGGATGCCGGCGGCGGCCTCGATGAACAGCTTGTTGACGATCAGCGGCGAGGCGCCCTTGTAGGCGGAGACGCCGACGTCCTCGAACAGATAGGCGCCGAGCAGGAAGCTGATGTCGTCGGCATAGGGGTTGAAGACGCCGCTCCCGCCGACCACGCCGGCGGCGCGCGCCGCGGTGGTGAAGGCACCGTTGGCGTCGCCGCCGATGTTGATCGCCGGCATCGCCACCGCGAAGCTGCCGAGGATCGAGCGCAGGAAGGTGACGTGCGCGACCTCGTCATTGGCGATCTCGCGCGCATATTGCGCAACGATCGGGTCCTGGAAGTTCACCTGCGCGCCGCCGGTGACGGTGCCGAGCGCGCCGACGCCGCTGATGATGCCGCTCGACAGGCCCTGGCCGAACGCCGCCCAGCTGTAGAAGCTCGCCTCGAGATATTCGAGGTTGAGCGCGAAGTTGAGCACGTCGGCATCGGTGCCGACGGTCGGCGTGGTCGCGGTCGGCGTCGGGCTGGGGCTGCTGCTGCCGTCACCATCGCCACCGCAGGCGGCGAGCAGCGACAATGCGCCGGCCGAGGCGGCGGCCCCGCCGGCATAGCGCAGGAAGTTGCGGCGTTCGGCGCGGCGGTCGGCGATCGCGTCGAGGATCGTGTCGGTCGGAAGATCGGTCATCGGGTCTATCCCCTGAAAGCTTTGAATACGGACGGCGGGATCAGGAGGCGGTCGCCGCCTTGATGGTGCCGTTGAGGCCGGCGGGGAAGAAGCCGCCCGCACTCGCCGCCGCGGCGTTGAGATAGACGATGTTGAGCACCTGATTGGGGGTGCGGCTGTACGCGACGCTGTTGGCGTCGGCGGGCACGATGTTGGACACCGCGAAGGTCGGCACCGGGGTGGGCGTCGCGGTCGGGGTCGGCGTCGGCGTGGGGGTCGGCGTGGCCGTGGCCGTCGCGGTGGGCGTCGGCGTCGGCAGGATCTGGCCCGGCGCGGCGGTGACGCCCGGCGTGATGCCCTGGTCGATGTCGGTGCCGCCGTCGAGGCTGTCGCGCGCGTCGGAGATCGCGCTGGCGCTGGTGATCAGCGCCGAGCCGGCGACCGAACCGCGGCGGAACAGCTCGCCGCGGATCGTCGCGGCATGATAGGCCTCGACCGCGAGGATGCCGGCGGCGGCCTCGATATAGGTCTTGGTAAGCAGCGGCGCGGCGCCCTTGTAGGCGGTGACGCCGACGTCCTCGAACAGATAGGCGCCGAGCAGGAAATTCTCCTCGCTGCCATATTGGTTGAAGGTCTGGCCCGCGGCGATCAGCTTGGCGGCGACCGCGGCGGCGGAGAAGGCGCTGTTGGGGCCGACCGAAAGGTCGAGCGCCGGCTGCGCGATCGCGCTGCTCCCCAATGCGGTGCGCAGATAGGTGACGTGCGCGACCTCGTCGGCGGCGATCTCGCGCGCGTAGCGGGCGAGCACCGGGTCGGTGAAGGTCACCGCGGCGCCACCGCTGACGTTCGCCGCGCCCTGCGTGCCGGTACCGGTGAGCAGGGTGGCGGCGAGGCCGGCGCCGCCGGTGGCGAAGGCATAGAATTGCGCCTCGAGATATTCGAGGTTGAGCGCGAAATTGAGGATATCCTGATCGGAATAGGTCGTCGTCGTCTGCGCCTCGGCAGCGCCGGCGAGGCCGAGCGCCGACGCACCCGCGGCGGTGACCGCCATCGCGCCGATCGCGGTGCGGAAGAAGTCGCGGCGTTCGCTGCGGCGCTGGACGCGGGCGTCGAGTGCCGCTGCGAGGGCGCTGTCGGTATCGGTTCGGGCGGTCATTACTCGGGTTCTCCCCACGCGCGGGCGGTCTGGCGGCCGCCCAGGATGGCCTTGCCGTTCCGCATCCGGCGGGAGGCGTCAACCCCGGACGCGGCGGAAATCGGCGGCGGCGCGACGGAACGGCGGCGACCGCGCATAAAAAATCCTCCCCCGACATCGAATCGGGGGAGGACCGTGTGCCGGCCAGCGTGGAAGGGACCGCCGGCCAACCCGTGGAAGGCTGGGCTCAGCCGAGGCCGACGGTGAAGGCGGGGTCGGGATTGTTGGTGCCCGCCGGGAAGAAGCCGCCGCGGGTGCGGTTGGCGCCGGTCGCGTTGAGATAGGCGATGTTGTGCACCTGCTGGACGCTGCGGCTGTAGGCGATGCCGTTGCTGTCGGTCGGCACGATGTTCGACACGGCATTGGCCGCGCCGATGTTGGTGCCGGCGATGCCCTGGTCGTCGTCGCCGTTGGTGCCGCCGGTGGTGCCGTCGAGCAGATCGCGCGCGTCCGAGATCTTTGTGGTCGCGGTGATCAGATCGGCGTTGGTGACGCCGCGGGTGTAGAGGATCGTGCGGACGAGACCGGCATGATAGGCCTCCGCCGCGAGGATACCCGCCGCCGCTTCGAGATACATCGACGAGATGACCGGCGAGGCACCCTTGTAGGCGGTGACGCCGATATCCTCGAAGATATACGCGCCGAGCAGGAAGTTGGTCGGGCTGGCATAGGGATCGAACAGGCCGTTCGACGCGACGACGCCCGCCGCGCGCGCCGCCGCGGTGAACGCGCCGGTCGACGTGCCCGAGATGTCGATCGCCGGCTGGGCGACCGCGGCGCTGCCGAGCGCCGTGCGCAGGAAGGTGACGTGCGCGATCTCATCCTGCGCGATCTCGCGCGCATATTGGCCGATCAGCGGGTCGGCGGTGAAATTGACCGCGCGCGGGAAGCCGTCGCCCGAGCCGGTGACGACCGACCCCTGCGTGCCGGTACCGGTGAGCAGCGACGCCGACAGGCCGGTGCCGAAGGCGGCGTAGCTGTAGAATTGCGCTTCGAGATATTCGAGGTTGAGCGCGAAGTTGAGCACCGCGACGTCGGTGCTGACCGAGGTCGCGGTCGGCGTCGGGGTCGGAAACGGCACCGACATATTGTCGTCGTCGCCACCGCAGGCGGCGAGCAGCGACAGGCCGCCGACTGCGGCGACGCCGGTCGCGGCGGTCTTCATGAAGGCGCGTCGCGCCCGGCGGCGCGCCGCGGTTGCCTCGACGATGGCGAGGACGGAGAGTTCCTTGGTCATATATCCACCCCTGCTCAGTTCGCGGCGCTGCTGCGCAGCCCGCTGTTCCCGTTGTTGATGCCGTTCGGGAAGAACCCGCCCGCGGTCACCGATCGGGGATTGAGATAGACGATGTTGAGCACCTGCGCCGGCGTCCGGCTGAACGCGAGGCCGTTGGCGTCGAGCGGCACAATGTTGGAGGTCGTGCCCGCGTTGGTGGTCGTCGCGGCGATGCCCTGGTCGAGATCGGTGGTGCCGTCGACCGAATCGCGCAGGTTGGAGATCGCGGTCGTCGCGGCGACGTTGTTCTGCGCGGTGATGATCGTCGGCGTCGCGATGCCGCGCGCGTACAGCGCGGTGCGCACGATCGCGGCATGATAGGCCTCGACCGCAAGGATGCCGGCGGCCGCCTCGAGATAGGTCTTGTTGTTGAACAGCGCGCCCGCCGCACCCTTGTAGGCGGTGACGCCGACGTCCTCGAAGATGAAGGCCGCCTGCAGGAAGCTGTCGTCGTTCGCATAGGGGTCGAAGCCGGTCAGCGCCGGGGTGGTGCTGGCGGCGGCCGCGGCGAAGGCGCCGCCGGTGGCACCCGAGATGTCGATCTGCGGCTGCGCGGCGATCAGCGCGTCGCTGGTGCCGGTGCCGCGGATCGCGGCGCGCAGGAAGGTGACGTGCGCCACTTCGTCCGCGGCGATCTCGCGCGCATAAGCGGCGATGCCGCGGTCGCTGAACTGCACCTGGCGGGCCGAGCCGGTGCCGGTGCCGGTCACCACCGTGCCCTGCGTGCCGACGCCGCCGGTCAGCAGATTGGCGGGCAGGCCGGTGCCGAAGGCGGCATAGCTGTAGAATTGCGCTTCGAGATATTCGAGGTTGAGCGCGAAGTTGAGCACGTCGACCTCGGTCACCGCGGTCTGCGCCGCCGCGTCGCTGGCGATCGACATCGCCGCCGCGCCGGCTGCGGTCACCGCCGCCATGCCCATCGCGTTCTTGAAGAATCCGCGCCGTTCCTCGCGTCGCCGCGCCCGGGCGTCGAACGCCTCGATGATCTGGTCCGTCTGGGTCATCGTCAGCAACCTCCCTCACCTTATGCGGTCCTCCGTCATCGCCGCATGCTATCGACGGGCGACCGGAAGACCTGTGGCGAGCTACGTTGCCGGGCCGCTGAAAGATGCGTGGCGGCCGAAACATTATGTCTATTTTGCAAAATGATCCGACATGGTCGGAATGTTGGCCGCGGGATATTGCCGCAAGGCGCGCGCCGGGTTAGCCCATCATCGTGTCTCCCGCCGCCCCCTCCAGCCCCCAGGCGGCTCGCGCGATCCTGGTCGAGGCGCTGGTCCGCACCGGCGAGGAGGACCGCGACGCCTTTCGCACCGTCTACCGTCTGACCTCGGCGAAGCTTTTCGGGATATGCCTGCGTATCTGCGAAGACAGGCAAGGCGCCGAGGACGTGCTGCACGACGTATATCTCACCATCTGGCACCGCGCGGGGGCCTATCAGCCGGGACGGGCGAGCCCGATCTCGTGGCTGGCGACGATCGCGCGCAACCGGGCGATCGACTGGCGGCGACGCCATGGCCGGGCGCGCATCGCGCCGGTCGAGGATGCCGACGCGATGCCCGATCCGGCGGCGGCGCAGGACGATGCGCTGATCGCCGACGAACAGCGCGCGCGGTTGCACGACTGTCTGGAGACGATCGAGGCGCGCCAGCGTGGCGCGATCCGCAGCGCTTTCTTCGGCGGGCTGACCTATGCCGAGCTGGCGGTGGCGCAGGCGGTGCCGCTCGGCACGATGAAGAGCTGGGTACGGCGCGGGCTGCTCGCCTTGCGGGGGTGCCTCGATGGCGAGTGACGACCTCCCCGACATGACCGCCGCCGAGCTGGCGCTGGGGCTGCTCGACGGCAGCGAACGCGCCGCGGCGTTGCGGCGGCTGGCGAGCGAGCCGGGCTTCGCCGGCGAGGTGGAGCGCTGGCGCGACTGGCTGGGCGCGCTGTTCGCGTCCTGGCCGGCGGTGGCCGCGCCCGACGCGGTGGCGACGCGGGTGGAGGCCTCGCTCGACGCGCAGCGCGGCGTGCTTGTGGCGGCGAACGACAATGCGGGCGGCGTCGCGCGCTGGCGCGGGCTGGCGGTGGCGGCGAGCATCGCCGCCTGCCTGTTGCTGGCGGTGACGACGCTGCTGATGCTGCGGCCGGCGCCCGCGCCGATCCGCATCCCGGTGCGCGTGCCGGTCGCCGCGCCGGCGCCGCTGCTCGCCGCGATCGTGCCGACTGGCAAGGGCGCGCCGATCGCCGCCGCCTACGATCCCGCGAGCGCGACGGTGCGGATCGCCGGCGGTGTCGACGTACCGGCGGGGCATTCGGCGGAATTGTGGGCCATCCAGGGATCGGCCGCGCCGCGCTCGCTGGGGGTGATCCCGGCGGGGCCGGCGCGGGTGATCGTGCCCGCGGCGGTGCGGCCGGCGCTCGCAGCGGAAACGGTGCTGGCGATCTCGATCGAGCCGGCGGGCGGTTCGCCGACCGGGCTGCCGACCGGCCCGGTGGTCGCGACGGGCAAGCTCAGCGGGTAACGATGCTGTTCGCGTCTACGGTCGTCCCGGCCGGAGCCGGGACGATGGTTGGATGTTCTTGCCTTCAGAACGTATAGGCGAGCCCGACCGCGCCCAGCCACTGGTTGCGCGACCCGGCGACGCTGACCAGCGGGCTGTCGGCGAAGCCGTTGAGCATTCGAACATAGGTGCCGCCGGCGACGACCTTGAAGCCCTTGAGCAGATTGCCGGTCAGCGAATAGGTGAACAGCCCGCCGAGCGAATAGTTCTTCCAGCCGGCGCGCGCATTGTAGGTCGGCAGGCCGCTCGCCAGCGTCTGTGCCGGCGACACCGAATAATAGGTCGTGGCATAGCCGCGGCCGGCGCGCTCGGCCGAGGCGAAGATCGCCACCGCCATCTTCTCGCTCAGCGGCGTGATGTAATTGACGCTCGGCTGCCAGATGCCGCTGTCGTGCGCATTGGCGACATCGTGGCGATAGCTGACCGTCGCCGACAATTGGTCGTACGGGCTGGTGATCACCCCGGTCTTGCCGATGCCGACATAGCCGCCGAGCTCGATCGCGGTATCGACCTTGCCGAGCGCGCGCACGCGGGGATCGTCGATGCTCTTGAGGCTGCTGCGGTTGAAGTTGACGACGCCGATCGGGCCGGCCTGCACGTCCCAGACGGGGCCGGGCTTGTCGCGGATCAGGTCGACGCTGATCCGGTTGCCGGCAAGGACGAAGCCATAGCCCTTGATCGAGCCGACCGCGCCCGGCGCGGCGGTGAAGCGATAGTCGTTCGAGCCTTCGTAATCGCTCAGATAGACGCCGGCGGCGCCGACGGTGACGGTATCGCGGTTGAAGTCGAATTCGGTCGACTGCACGGGCGCCGAGGCCTCCTGCGCGGCGGCCGGGGTGACGAATACGGCAGCGGCGGCGAGCGCGAGCGGCATCAAGATCTTGGCGGACAAACTACGGCTCCAAACCTGTTACGACGCCGTAACGCGGCGGGAGCCGGTTGCTATCCATTGCCGACCGATCAGAGGATGTAATGCATCCGTATCTGTTGCTGATTTGCATCACCGGTCACCGCGAAGCGTGCGGCGGCGAAGTGCGGCGCGCCGAAGCGGATCGGCGGATTGCGCGAGAAGCCGAAGCCTTCGCGCGGGATGCCGGCGAAGGTGTCGAGCCTGGCGTTGCTGTTCTCGTCGTGGATCACCGCGACGGCATATTGGCCGTGCGGCAGGCCCTCGAAGCGCAGGCTGTGCGCATTGGCCGGCACCGAGCGGGTGATCGCATCGGCATCGTCGACGCAGGCGGGGAAATTGTCGGGATCGGCGGTCAGGCAGACGCGCAGCAGCCCCTTGGCCGAACGCATCTGGCTGACGGCGACGTCAAGCCGCGCGATCGGCGCCGCGCCGAGCACCAGCGCCGCCGCCGGCAACAGCGCGGCGAGCGCCACCGGCCGGTTGCTGCGCCTGCGCCTTGGCACGCGCGTGGCTGCGCGCGAAATCGCCGACGCCGCGATCGGTGCCGCAAAGGCGGTCCCAGAACCGGAAGTAGAGCCCATAGTTACATCCATATTGCTCATGGTGCCGCTGATGATGGCTGGCGGTGATCAGCCAACCGCCCAATGGCCCCCGCCACATGAACCGCGGGAAAACCTCCCAGCCCATGTGATTGGTTACGCCCATAACCGTCATAGTCGCCAGCACGAAGCCCAGAGCGGCGACATGGATCGGAATTGCCAGCACCAGTAACGGAATTGCCACAGCGCCGGTGAGCGCCTCGATCGGGTGGAAGGCCATCGCCGCCCAGGCGGTCGGCGGGCGGCTGGCGTGGTGGACGGCATGCGCCGCCTTGAACACCGCCGGCCGGTGCATCCAGCGATGCGTCCAGTAGAACCAGGTGTCGTGGAGGACGAGGTAGAGCAGGATCGATACCGGCCAATACCATAAGGGATAGGCGTGGACGTCGCGATACACGCGCGTCCAGCCATGCGCCTGCCACCCCCAGGCGAGCACCCCGGCGGGGATGCCGTAGATCGCGGCGGAGGCGAGGCTCCATGCGATCTCGCGCCGCATCTGCGCATCGAGCCCGCGGTAGAGGCCGGGATGGCGCAACCGCGTCGCCGCGGCGAACGCGCCGGAGACGAGGAGATAGCGCACGCCGACGATCATCGTCATCGCCAGCGCGGACAGGGTGACGGCGAGCAGCATGGCACGGGACGTAGCGGATTTCCCGACGCGGGGATATGGCGGAAGCGACCGGCTCGGCCTTGTGCGGCATTCCACCACGTCCGCTGCCGCGGCGGAGCAACGAGCACTGTATTCCTCCCCCGCCAGGGGGAGGTGGCGCGCCCGAAGGGCGTGACGGAGGGGGAGGATACGGTCAGCTCAGCATTTGCGGCGACGCCCCCTCCACCACCAGCCTGCGGCCGACGATCCCCTCCCCAACTAAAGCGAGGACGAAATTACCGTTCGAACACGCGTATCGTCCGGCCCTTGTAATCCGCCGTGCGCACCAATTCGTACCCCAGCCGCGCCGCCAGCCGGAGCGACGGCGCGTTGCCCGGATCGATGATGCAGGTCGTGCGCGCGATGCCCTGCGCCTGCGTCCAGGCGAACACCGCCGCGAGCGCCTCGCCGGCGTAACCGCGGCCGTGCGCCGCCGGGGCCAGGGCCCAGCCCATTTCAGGCAGTGCCAGCGGCGGGTCGATCGCGCGGCGTGACTCGAGCAGGCCGACTTCGCCGACCAAGCCGCCGACGCGGTCGCGGACCACCCAGCTGCCGTAATCGAACGCCTGCCATTGGCCGATCGAGCGGAGCAGGCGGAGCCACACCTCCTCGCGGCTGCGCGCGACGCCGCCGATCCGTTCGAACACCGCGGGATGCGCCCACATTGCGGCGAGCGCGTCGAGATCGGCGGGGCGATGGACGGTGAGGATCAGGCGATCGGTGGCGAGGACGGGCGGCGTCATGCCTGCGAGGCTAGCGCGGCGCGCGGCGGCGTAAAAGCCGGTTCTCCCGTCGTGCGCTTTGGGCTAGGCGCAGGCATGGGTTCGACCATCCCTTGCGACGTGGCGATCGTCGGCGGCGGCCTCGCCGGCGGCCTGATCGCGCTGGCGCTGCACGCGCGGCACCCCGGCCTCGACGTGCGGATCATCGAGGCGGCACCGCATCTCGGCGGCGACCACGTCTGGTCGTTCTTCGGCAGCGACATCGCGGCGCAGGACCGCTGGCTGGTCGCGCCGCTGACGGTGCACGACTGGCAGGGGTATGACGTCGCCTTCCCGCACCTCGCGCGGCAGATCGACGCGACCTATCATTCGGTGACCAGCGAGCGGCTGCATGCGGTGATCCGCACGACGCTGCCGGCGACGGCGATGATGCTCGGGCGCAAGGTGCTCGCCGCCTCGGCGACCGCGGTGGTGCTCGCCGACGGCGACCGGATCGCCGCCAAGGGGGTGATCGACTGCCGCGGCCCCGGCGACCTGTCGGTGCTCGATCTCGGCTGGCAGAAGTTCGTCGGGCAGGAACTGCTGCTCCACGCGCCGCACGGCGCCGCCGGGCCGACGGTGATGGACGCGACGGTGGAGCAGATCGACGGCTATCGCTTCGTCTACTGCCTGCCCTTCGCCGCCGACCGCATGTTCGTCGAGGACACCTATTACAGCGACACGCCGCACGTCGACCGCGCTGCGCTGGGGCTGCGGATCGCCGCTTATGCCGCAGGCCGCGGCTGGCAGGTCGACAGCGTGCTGCGCACCGAGGCAGGCGTGCTGCCGATCACGCTGGGGGGCGATTTCGAGGCCTATTGGCGGTCGAGCGGCGCCAACGTCGCCAAGGCGGGGATGCGCGCCGGGCTGTTCCAGCCGACCACCGGCTATTCGCTGCCCGACGCGGTACGGCTGGCGGTGCGACTGGCGGAACGCACCGATTTCGCGGGCCGGGCGCTGGCGGACTTCACCCACGATTACGCCCGCGCGGCGTGGAAGCACGGCGCCTTCTATCGCATGCTGAGCGCAATGATGTTCCGTGCGGGCGATCCGGCGGAACGTTGGCGCATCATCGAGCGCTTCTACCGTCTCGACCCGACGCTGATCACCCGTTTCTATGCGGGGCGATCCAGTCTCAAGGACAAGATACGGATTTTGACGGGCAAGCCACCGGTCCCGGTGGGCAGTGCGATCAGGGTCCTGCGAACGACGGCATGGCGGTAACCCGCGCAGAGGAATGGAAACGAACATGAAGTCGGCGATCGTCATCGGTGCGGGGTTCGGCGGGCTGGCGCTCGCAATCCGCCTGCAATCGGCAGGAATTGCGACGACAATCGTCGAGTCGCGCGACAAACCCGGCGGCCGGGCCTATTATTGGGAGCGCGACGGCTTCACCTTCGACGCGGGCCCCACCGTCATCACCGATCCCGCCTGCTTGCAGGAATTGTGGGCGCTCACCGGCCGCGACATGGCCGAGGACGTGACGCTGGAACCGGTGACGCCTTTCTACCGGCTCAACTGGGTCGACGGCACCAATTTCGATTACACCAACGACGAGGCGCTGCTCCAGCGCGAGATCGGCAAGCTCAATCCGGCCGATATCGCCGGCTATCACAAATTCCTCGAATATGCCGAAGGCGTCTATCGCGAGGGCTATGAGAAGCTCGGCCATGTCGCGTTCCTCGACTTCGCCTCGATGATCAAGGCGGCGCCGGCACTGGCCAAATACCAGGCATGGCGCTCGGTCTATTCGATCGTGTCGAAATACGTGCAGAACGAGAAACTGCGCGAGGCGCTGAGCTTCCACACGCTGCTGGTCGGCGGCAACCCGATGACGACCAGCGCGATCTATGCGCTGATCCACAAATTGGAGCGCGACGGCGGCGTGTGGTTCGCCAAGGGCGGCACCAACCGGCTGATCGCCGGGCTCGTCGCGCATTTCGAGCGGATCGGCGGCACGCTGCGGCTGGGCGACCCCGTCGCCTCGATCGAGACGTTGGGCGACCGCGCCACCGGCGTGCGCTGCGCGAGCGGCTGGGAAGCGCAGGCCGATGCGGTCGCCGCCAACAGCGACATCATGCACACCTATCGCGACCTGCTGAGCGATTCGCGCAGTGCGCAGCGGACCAAGGCGCGGCTCGAGCGCAAGAGCTATTCGCCGTCGCTGTTCGTGGTCCATTTCGGCATCAAGGGTACATGGCCGGGCATCCCGCACCACATGATCCTGTTCGGGCCGCGCTATAAGGAACTGCTCGCCGACATCTACGATCACGGCGTGCTGGCGCAGGATTTCTCGCTCTACCTGCACCATCCGACCGTCACCGACCCCAGCCTCGCGCCGGAGGGGCATTCGACCTTCTATGCGCTGGCGCCGGTGCCGCACATGGGCAAGTTCCCGGTCGACTGGAACGAGGTCGGACCGATCCTCGAAAAGCGCATCCTCGACGAGGTCGGGCGGCGGCTGATCCCCGACATCCACGAGCGGATCGTCACCAAGTTCAGTTATGCGCCGAACGATTTCGCCACCGACCTGAAGGCGCATCTGGGCAGCGCGTTCAGCCTCGAACCGGTGCTGACGCAGAGCGCCTATTTCCGCGTCCACAACCGCGACGACCATATCCCGAACCTGTATTTCGTCGGTGCGGGCACGCATCCCGGCGCGGGCATCCCCGGCGTGGTCGGAAGCGCCAAGGCGACGGCGGCACTGATGATGGCGGCGCGATAGGCGACCATTCCTCCCCGGCACGGGGAGGGGGACCAGCGAAGCTGGTGGAGGGGGGCTTCCGCAAACACCATCTTTCGAGGAAGCCCCCCTCCACCACGCCGCTGCGCGTCGCGGTCCCCAGCGTCAGGTCGATCATGCCCCGCATGATCGAGGATCGTCCGGGGGACGATCCGACCTGGCGCTCCGTGCCGGGGAGGAATGCTTTTCTCTACAACGCGTCCAGAAACCCCCGCACCGCCTCCGGGATCGGCGCCGGCCGCCCCGTCGGCAGATGCACGTTGACCATCACCAGCGACACGGTCGCGTGCAGGTCCCCGGTCGTGCCGTGCGCCATGTCCATCGCCATCGTCATGCTGGTGCCGCCGACCCGCGCGATGCGGACGTGCGCGGCGACCGTATCGCCCCAGACGAACGGGCGGAGATAGTCGACCTCCGCCTTGCGGACGTGGAATTCGAGCTGCTCCCACACCGGCCCCAGCGCCGCGCCGATCCCGGTCCATTCCCAGAATTCGGTCGCGGCGACGTCGGCATATTCGAGGTAGCGCGAGTTGAAGACGACCTTCTGCCCGTCGATCTCGGCATAGCGCACGCGGAAGCGCGTCGCGAAGGCGAAGCCCTCGCGCGGGCCGCCGCCGGCCGCGCCGTCATCGGCGGCGCGCAGCAGCATCAGCCCGCGGTCCGGCTCGGCGTGTTGACGCCCATCGACTGGAGGTAGCGCTTCACGTTGCGCGCCGCCTGGCGCAGCCGCTGCTCGTTCTCGACCAGCGCGATGCGGACGAAACCCTCGCCGTTCTCGCCATAGCCGACGCCCGGCGCCACCGCGACCTGCGCATGGGTGAGCAATTGCTTGGAGAATTCGAGGCTGCCGAGATGCGCGACCGCCGGCGGCAGCGGCGCCCAGGCGAACATCGACGCACGCGGCGGCGGAATGTCCCACCCCGCCCGGCCGAAGCTCTCGACCAGCACGTCGCGGCGCTTGTGATAGAGCTGGCGGTTCTTCTCGACGATGTCCTGCGGGCCGTTCAGCGCGGCGCAGGCCGCCGCCTGGATCGGCGTGAACGCGCCGTAATCGAGATAGGATTTCACCCGCGTCATCGCCGCGATCAATTTGGCGTTGCCGACCGCGAAGCCGATCCGCCAGCCCGCCATGCTATAGGTCTTGGACAGCGAGGTGAATTCGACCGCGACGTCCTTGGCGCCCTTGACCTGCAGGATCGAGGGCGTCGGATTGCCGTCGTAATACAGTTCCGAATAGGCGAGGTCCGAGATGATCCAGACCTGATTGTCCTTCGCCCACGCGACCAGCCGTTCGTAGAAGGCGAGGTCGACCGCCTCGGCGGTGGGGTTGGACGGATAATTGACCACCAGCACCGACGGCCGCGGCACGGTGAACGCCATCGCGCGCTCGAGGCTTTCGAAATAGGCTTCGTCGGGCGTCGTCGGCACCGCGCGGATCGTCGCGCCGGCGATGATGAAGCCGAAGGTGTGGATCGGATAGGAGGGATTGGGCGCGAGCACGACGTCGCCCGGCGCGGTGATCGCAGTGGCGAGGCTGGCCAGCCCCTCCTTCGACCCCATCGTCACCACCACCTCGGTTTCGGGATCGAGGTCGACGCCGAAGCGGCGGCCGTAATAATTGGCCTGGGCGCGGCGCAGGCCGGGAATGCCCTTCGACTGCGAATAGCCGTGCGCATCGGGCTTGCGCGTCACCTCGATCAACTTGTCGAGCACGTGCGCGGGCGGCGGCAGATCGGGATTGCCCATGCCGAGATCGATGATGTCCTCTCCCGCCGCGCGCGCCGCGGCCCGCATGCCGTTGACTTCGGCGATGACATAGGGCGGCAGGCGCTTGATGCGGTAGAAATCGTCGGACATGGGTCACCTTGTAGTTGACCCGGTCACCCTACGCCGCGGGCGGCGCTTGCACCATCCGATAATCCCGCCGCTCGCGGTCGAGCACGTTGATCGCATCGTGGACCCGCGCCTCGATCGCCTCGCGCGGCAGGCCGGGCGGGATCGTCTCGCCGATGCGGATCGTCACCACGCCGGGACGCTTGGGGCCGTGCTTGGGCCAGACCAGACCGGTATCGAGCGCGACCGGCACCACCGGCAGCGCGAGCGCGCGATAGAGGCCGGCGAAACCCGATTGCAGCGGCGGCTGCTCGCCGGGGGCGACGCGGGTGCCCTCCGGATAGATCAGGATCGAGCGCCCCTCCGCCTTGAGCGCCTTGGCGGCGCGCATCATCGAGCGCAGCGCGCCCGCCGAAGCCTCGCGATCGGCGATGATCCCGCCATAGCGCATCGCCGCCCACCCCCAGAACGGAATGCGGCTGAGTTCGCGCTTGATGACCATCGCGGGGTCGCCGAGCAGCAATTGCAGCTCCAGCGTCTCGAACATCGCCTGATGCTTGGCGGCGAAGAAATAGGTGCCGGCGGGCACCTGCCCCTCGACGCGGACGCGGACGCCCATGATGTACCGGTAGAGCAAGCGGTGCATCCGCGCCCAGACGTGCGCATGGCGGATCACCGCACGCCGGCCGAACAGCGCAGAGACCGGCACGCTCATCACGATCGGCACCGACAAGATATAGAAGAACGTCGCGAACAGGATCGTGCGCAACCGGTTCATGCCCCTACCCCCAGCCACAGCGCCACGCGCCGCAGGATCAATTTGTTGTATTCGTTCACCAAAGTGCCGAGCCGCGGCGTGCTGGGCACGCCGTCGCCGAACACCTGCACCCCCGGCCCCATCGCCGCGGCCAGCTCCATCCGCGCGCGCGGCACGTGCCAGTCGGAGGTGACGAGGCGGACGGTGCGATAATCGTGCGTCTTGACCCAGGCGGCGGTCTCCTCCGCGTTCGAGCGGGTGTCGACCGCGTCGGCGCCCAGATCGATGCAGCAGCCGAACAGCGTCACCGGCACCTTATATTCGCGCGCCAGGTCGATCGGCCGCACGCCCGGCGCGACGCCGGTGACGAGCATCCGCCGCGCCTGCCGCGCCTGGAGCAGCGCGATGCCGCGATCGATCCGCCCCGCCCCGCCGGTCGGCACGACGATCGCGTCGGTGGTGTTGGGGGCGAGCGGTTTGGGCAGCATCAGCATGAACGCCGCGAAACCCAGGCACCAGGCGAGCGCCGCCAGACCGAACAGCCGGACGATCACAGCGACCGCCTCAGCGCGGCGACGACGGTGACCCGCGCCGCCAGCGTCGCCAGCACGACGAAGCCGAGCGGCAGCAGCACGAGCAGCCCCCAATCGCCCGCATCGAGCGTGATGCCGCCGAGCAGCTCCGATCCCAGCGCGGCGAGCCGCGTCCCCAGGAACAGCAGCACCGCGAGTGCGCCCGCACCGCCGGCGACGCCGCCGAGCGCCGCGTCGAGCGCGATCCGCCGCTGGAAAAGCCGCGCGACCTGCACGTCGGTCGAACCGAGCATATGCATCACCTCGATCGTCGCACGATGCGTCTCCAGCCCGGCGCGCGCCGCGAGCACCACCACCGCCCCGGTCGCGCCGAGCATCAGCAGCACCAGCGCGAACGCGAGCCAGGTCAGCGTGTCGAGGAAACCGCCGACCGGCGACATCCAGCGCTGGTGGCGGTCGACGCGGCTGACTGCGCTGATCCGCCTCGCCGCGGCGATCACCGGCCCGGGCGCGGCGGCGGCGGCGAGATCGACGTCGATCATCGCCGGCACCGGCAAATCGGCATCGTCTCCGGCATCGCCGAGCCACGGTGCGAGCGTATGGGTCAGCTCGGCACGATCGACCAGCGTCGCGCGGCGCACCTGCGGCAGCGCGCGCAGCGCGGCGAGCGTGCGTCGGGCGAGCGCGTCGCGCGTCGCCGGGCTGCCCTCGACCACCTGCACGGTGAGCCGGCCGGCGAGCTGGCGTTCGAGCGCCTGCGCGGACTGGCGCGTGCCGAGCCCCAGCGCCGCGGCGAGCAGCGTGAGGAACAGCATGATCGCCATCACCCAGGTCATCGCGCGCAAACCGCCCGCCTCGTCGAGCACACGCCGATCCGCGCCGCTCATCCCTGCCCCCGCGGTGGCGGCGGGTAGCGGAGCATGCCGGTCGGATCGAGCAACCGGCCCTTGTCGAGCCGCATCATCTGCGCGCCGGGCACGCGGCTGAGCAATTGGTAATCGTGCGTCGCGACGACCACCGTCGTGCCGAGCGTGTTGAGCGATTCGAACAGATGGATCAGCCGGTCGGCCATTTCGGGATCGACGTTGCCGGTCGGCTCGTCGGCGACCAGCACCTCGGGCCGGCCGATCACCGCGCGGGCGATGGCGACGCGCTGCTGCTCGCCGCCCGACAGCGTCGCCGGGCGGGCGTGCAGCCGGTCGCCGAGGCCGACCCAGCCGAGCATCTCGCGCACCGGCTGTTCGATATCCTCCTCGGGCACGCCGGCGACGCGCAGCGGCAGCGCGATATTGTCCCAGGCGGAGAGATGCGGGACGAGGCGGAAATCCTGGAACACCACGCCGATGCGGCGGCGGAATCCAGGCAGGCGGCTGCGCGGCATCGTCACCGCATCCTCGCCGAACAGGCGGATGACGCCGCGGCTCGGCCGTTGCGCGAGATAGAGCAATTTGAGCAGCGAGGTCTTGCCCGCGCCGCTGGCGCCGGTGAGGAAATAGAAGGCGCCGCTGCCCAGCGTGAAGCTGATGTCGGACAGGGTTTCCTGCCCGGCGCCATAGCGCAGCCCAACATTTTCGAACTGCACGATATTTGCCATGCGCCTGGCCGCAACCGCTCCGTCTGGGGTGTCCGGGGCCGCAACCGGCCTTGCCGACAGCCTTCGCATGGGCGGCGCGCGGCTTCAAGCTTGCCACACGGGCGGGTCACGTGCTTAGAATCGCACGCAGTCCCGGTCATGGTTCCGGCACCCGTCCGTAAAGCGTCGCGCATGATCCTCGAATGTCCCGAATGCAGCACCCGCTATCTGGTGCCCGACAGCGCGATCGGGACCGAGGGTCGCACCGTGCGCTGCGCCAATTGCCGGCATAGCTGGTTCCAGGACCCGCCGCCGCCCGAGCCCGCGCCGCCGCCGCCGGTCGTCGATCCGATGCCGGCGTTCGAATCGGCGCAGCCGGTCGCGGCGGTCGAGCCCGAACGGCCCGCCTTCCTCGAACCCGCGGCGATTCCCCCGGTCCGGCCCGCGGCCACGGCCGAATCGGTGCTGCCCGCGCCCGATTACGACGCCTTCGCGCCGCGCCCGCCGTTCCGCCCGCGCCGCAACACGTCGAAACGCTGGACGGTGATCGCGGTGCTCGCCGGGCTGCTGATGATCGCCGGCGTCGCCGCGATCGTCTTCCTCGGCGCGCCCGGACTGCTCGCGCGCATCGGCCTGCCGATCGGCGCGCAGGAATCGCCGCTGCGGCTCAAGGACAATCCGATCGAGCGGCGCGGGCTGGAGAATGGTTCTGAGCTGTTCGCGGTGAGCGGCCAGGTCAGCAATCCGTCGACCGAGCGCCAGCGCGTGCCCGATATCCGCGCCGAATTGCGCGATGCGCAGGGCCGCATCGTCTACAGCTGGACGATCACGCCGCAGCAGCGCACGCTCAACCCCGGCGGCACGATCGACTTCAACTCGGCCAAGCTCGACGTGCCGGCGAATTCGAAACGGCTCGAACTCAGCTTCGCCGGCGAAGCCGCCAACTGACCAAAGCGAACCGCCCGCCGTGCAGCAGCCCGGCGGCGAGCATTCCGATCCCGGACGCCCAGACCAGCGACGACGCGCCGCCGTCATGGTGGACCAGCCACCAGCCGATGCCGCCGGTGACGACAAAATAGGCAAGGATGCTGTTGATCCCCGCCGCGACCTGATCGCCGAGGCTGCGCAACGCATAGACCAGCACCACCTGGATGCCGTCGAAGACGATGAACGGCGCCCAGAGCGGCAGCATCGCCGCGGCGATGCGATGCACCTCCGCGGTCGCCGGGAACAGCGCGACCAGCACCGGCGCCGTCGCCGCGAGCAACGTCGCGCCGAGTCCAAGCGCGAGCACCGACAGGCCGACCGCGATCAGCGTGCGCCGGATCGCCGCCACCGGCTGGCCCTCGCCCACCGCATTGCCCGCCCGCACGCCCGCCGCCGAGCCGAGACCCAGCGCGACCGCGAAGGTGACGTTGTGCATCGCGAACACGATCTGGAAGGCGTGGGCCGCGGCGTCGCCCAATTGCGTCGACAGCGCGATCAGGATCGAGAAGCCGGCGAGCTCCAGTCCGGAGGCGATCGCGGGCACGGTGCCGAACACCGCCAGCGCCCATGCGCCGCGCGGCACCGCGCGCCACGCCGCGGCGTCGAAGCGCAGCACGCCGCGCGCCCGTGCCCGCGGCAGGGTGAGCACGCTCGCCACCATGCCGATCGCGCCGAGCAGCGCGGCGATCGACGTCGCCAGCGCCGCCCCGACCGCGCCCAGCGCGGGCAGGCCGAGATGCCCCGCCGACAGCGCCCAAGCGAGCAGCGCGTTGACCGGCAGTACCGAGAGGTTGACGACGGTGACGCGCCGCGGCCGGCTCACCCCTTCGAGGAAGAAGGCGGCGGCGACGTTCACCAGCTGGAACGGATAAGCGATCGCGAAGGCGCGGACGACGCGCGCGCTTTCGTCGATCCGGTCGGCGGCGACGCCGATCAGCGCGAGCAGCGGCTCGGCAGCGACGAGGAACAAGGCGCCGATCGCCAGCCCGAGCAAGAGGCCGAGCAGCAGCCCCTCGCGCAGCACCGCGCCTGTCCGCGGCAGATCGCCGGCGCCATCGGCACGCGCCGCCATCACCAGCACCCCCGACAGCCACGACAGGCCGGTGACGATGCCGACGAAACCGAGCGCGCGGCTGGCGCCGAGCGCCGCCACCTCCTCGGTCGAGACGAGGCCGACGACCATCACGTCGGTGACCTGCAGCAACGTCCAGTTGAGGCTGGTCAGCGCCACCGGCCAGGCGAGCGCGAGCAGCAATCGCGTCTCGGCACGGGTCGTCAGACGGGGGAAGGTGCTGGCCATGGCGGCGCGCTACCGCGTCCTGATGACAGCGAAAAGCGCAGGATGTGAAAAAGGGGCGTTGCGGAGCGCACGAGCCTTTGCTAGGGGCCTGCGCCTGCCAGATGCCGGCTCAGCCCGGTGTTCTTCACGTGCGGCCGTGGCGGAATTGGTAGACGCGCAACGTTGAGGTCGTTGTGGGCGAAAGCCCGTGGAAGTTCGAGTCTTCTCGGCCGCACCACTCTTTGCAGACAGAGTTATAGCCCGCGCCTCATGAGGTTGCGGGTTTTCTCTTGTGTTGTTGGAAAATGTTGCTGATCTGTTCTCGTCGCAACGGAACGGAGCGGCGATATGGATGTGTCGATCGAGGCGAAACGGCGAGCCTATGCGGCATGGCTGAGGACTGGGCGATGGCCAGTCGCTAGGGGTGCGGATGGCACCGAATGGAAGTTCAATCCCTGGCATGATCCGAGGGACGGCCGGTTTACTACCGCGGGAAGCGGAAGTGTTGAGGCCACGACGCCTCCTGCAAAGGTGCAGCGGAGAGGGATGATACCGACTGGAAGACAGTTACCTGAAGTCGGTAGTGAAAAACCAAATATGGCCGATAAAGCAGCTACTTTGCTATTGGCGCCTATTAAATCACAAGTAAATTTTGATATCGGCGTCATCAAAGGAGTAGCTGGCAGTTTCTCAGGGGTAGTGCGTTCAGCAAAATCATTAGCCGCTCACCCAGTTACAACAATAGTTAATTCTAATCTATCTTTAGCCAGTAGTATTGACAGGTTTGTTGCTGACGAAGACAAGCCGACGGTCGAAAGACTCAAAAACATAGCTACCAAAATCAGCAAAAAATCCCCGGAGGAATTTGGCTATTTTCTTAGCAAAAACGCCACTGACTTTGCGATGTATCGCGGCGCGAAGGTCTTGGGACAAATCTCCAAACTCGCGAAGATGCGCGTGTCGCTGCCAGTCCGCTCTCCGACTCCTAAGTTAGTATGGGTCAAAGAGAACGTCGGCGGAAAAAGTATACATAAGTTGTACAATGATGCTGCGCCAGGCGCCCGCCCGGGCCATGCCCCCGCCTTGATGCGAACGCTAGCGGATGGCACAAAGCGCCCAGTCAAATTTGACGGTATAGACGGTAAGCATCTAATAGATCGCAAATGGAATTTGACTTCCAGACCAAATTCTAAAAAACAAATTTTACGGCAAGATGCAGTTTTGAGGGAACACGGCGTTCATGCGATCTACGAACTTTCTACCGACCAAAAGGTCCTTACGGCCAACAAAATCCTAAATAAGCTGAAAACTACAAACATCAGTACAAGAAAGGCAGAGCCATGAACGATGACCTAATCGCGTCCCAAATTGCTCGTTTAATAGCAAACCTGCTGTTATTTATAGAAGGATTAGATGAAGATGCCATTGAAAACGATATTACCGTACATCTCATAGAACAGATTTCCGCCGATCTAGAATCCTTAGACAAGTCATTCTTGAGAAAATTAGTCACAGCCTTTGAAAACATATCATCTGAGTACGACGAGGGTGATGATAAATTTGTGAGAGATATTCCAGTTGATCTATCCTTGGAGCCTTCGCCCCTTGATGGTAATTGAAAATGCAAGCAAATAATTCAAACGGTCGTGGCGACGCGCGATGCCAAAAGTCTGCCCCTCACCCCGCTCCCATCCGCCGCAAATAGGCGGTGATCGCGGCATAGCCCGAATCGCTCAACGAGATTTCCATGCGGCGCCGGTCGATCGGGTCGATCACCCGGTCGATCAGCTTGAGCTTGTGGAGATGGTCGATCCAGCGTTGCGAGGTGGTCACCGGCGCGTGCGCGCTGCCGACCAGCGTCTTGACGTTCATCGTCCGGCGCTCCTCATGCGCGACGAACAATGCGAGCAGCATGTCCCAGGCGGGTTCGTGGAACAGTTCGGCGGGGAAATGGTCGAACCGCGCCTGGCGCTGCGCCAGCAACTGCTTGGCCAGCTCGCGCCCGTTGAGCGGCGTGGCGACGGCCTGTGCCTCCCCGGTACCGCCCGTCGTATCGGCGAGGCGATCGGCGCGCGTCCCGAACTCCACCGCGATCGCGGAGAGTTGCGTCGTCAGGTCTTTGACCAGTCCGGCGATGGACTCATGTGGCACGTCGCGTTCCCCAAGCGTCGTTTGTCGATCGTCTGCCTACCATTCAGGCAAAGAAAAAACACAACTATTTAGGGGACATGACCAATATCGGGTCGCCGACCGGCCCGGACGCGCGATCGACGCCATCCGCCGTGCTGCATCCTTGTCGACCGATCGTGCGTTGCTGCTGTCCCGATCGTCGGACGCGGCTGTAAAGGATTTCGGTGGCTGCTTATCTGAATGCCGTCGGCACCGCCGTCCCGCCCCATGACGTCCACCACGCCTTCATCGACTGGGCCGGCGCGCGGGTCGAGCCGCGCGCACGACCACTGTTCGCCCGTATGGCGGCGCGCGCCGGGATCGCACACCGCTGGTCGGTGCTGCCCGGCGAGAACGGCGGCAGCGCGGTCGACGCCGGCGGGTTCTACGGCGACGCGACGCCCGGCACTGCGGCGCGCATGGCGCTCTATGCCGCGGAGGCACCGGCGCTGGCGCTCGCCGCAATCGCCGCGCTGACCGGCGACGCCGCAGTCGCGCCCGCCGGCATCACCCATCTCGTCGTGGCGAGCTGCACCGGCTTCGTCGCGCCGGGGGTCGACCAGATCATCGCCCGCCGGCTCGGCCTGGCGCCGTCGGTCGAGCGGCTGCTGATCGGCTTCATGGGTTGTTATGCGGCGATCGTCGCGCTGCGCGCCGCGCGTCATATCGTCCGCTCCGAACCGGATGCGCGCGTGCTGGTGGTGACGGTCGAGCTGTCGTCGCTCCACCTGCAGGACGAGACCGCGATCGAGCCGCTGCTCGCGATGCTCCAGTTCGGCGATGGTGCCGCCGCCGGGATCGTCAGCGCCGAGCCGGCCGGGATCGAACTCGGCCAGCCCTTTGCCGCGACGCTGGGCGACAGTGCCGAACTGATCCGCTGGACGATCACCGATACCGGCTTCGCGATGCACCTCGACGGCGCGGTGCCGGGGCGGATCGGCGACGCGCTCGGCGATGCCGATTTCGTCGCGACGGTGACCGGCGGCGCGGTGCCCGCCGATCTGTTCTGGGCGGTCCACGCCGGCGGCCGCTCGATCCTCGACGCGGTGCAGGCCGCGCTGGCCCTCCCCCCGGCCGCGCTGGCGCCGTCGCGCGGCGTGCTCGCCGATTATGGCAATATGTCGTCGGCGACGCTGATGTTCGTGCTCGCCCGGCTGCTCGCCGCACCGCCGGCGCAGGGCGAGGGCGTCGCGCTCGCCTTCGGGCCGGGCCTCGCTGCCGAGGGGCTGGCGCTGCGGGCGGTGCCATGAGCCTCGCCACCCGCGCGCAGGGCGAGGAGCTGATGGACGCGGACGACCTGCCCGCGGCGACTTATGCCGCGGTCGTCGCCGATCTCGCTCGGGTCAACACGGTGACGCTGGCGGCACGGCCGACGCTCGCCTTCCTCGATCGCGCGCTCGCCGGCGCCGGGACGCTGCGGCTGCTCGACGTCGGCTTCGGCGATGGCGACATGCTGCGTCGCATCGCGCGCTGGGCGGGCAAGCGCGGCATCGCCGCCGAGCTGGTCGGCGTCGATCTCAACCCGCGCAGCGAGGCGGCGGCGCGCGCCCACACCCCCGCCGGGCTGCCGATCGATTGGCGGACCGGCGATTACGCCGATTGCGCCGGCGAAGGCTGGGACGTGGTGATCTCCAGCCTCGTCGCGCATCACATGACGCAGGCGCAGCTCGTCGCCTTCCTGCGCTTCATGGAGGCCGAAGCGGCGCGCGGCTGGCTGGTCAACGACCTGCACCGCCATGGCTTCGCGCATGCCGGCTTCCCGCTGCTCGCGACGCTCGCCCGCTGGCATCCCATCGTCCGTCACGACGGCCGGCTGTCGATCGCGCGGTCGTATCGGCCGGACGAATGGCCGCCGCTGCTCGCCGCGGCGGGTATCGCCAACGCGCGCGTGTTCCGCGCCTTCCCCTTCCGGTTATGCGTCGAACGGCTGCGCTGATCGTCGGCGGCGGGCCGGCGGGCGCCGCGGCGGCGATCCACCTCGCCCGCGGCGGCACCCGCGCGCTGCTAGTCGAACGGCAGCCGGCGGCGGATGCCCTGTGCGGCGGATTCGTCAGCTGGCGGACGATCGACCGGATCGCCGCGCTCGGCGTCGACCCCGATACGCTCAACCGCGACCGGCTGACCCGCGTGACGATCTTCGCCGGCGGGTCCGTTCGCGAGGCGGCGCTGCCGTGTCCGGCGATCGGCGTGTCGCGGCGGCGGCTCGACACCGTCTTGCGCGACGCCGCCATTGCGGGCGGCGCGCAGATCGAGACCGGCGTCACCGTGCGCAGCATCGACGGGCTCACCGCGCAGCTCGCCGACGGCCCGGACATCGCCGCCGAAGCGCTGTTCCTCGCGAGCGGCAAGCATGACGTGCGCGGGCTGGCGCGGCCCGCCGCGGCGCGCGGGCGCGACCCGACGCTGGGAATCCGCGTCCACCTCGCCGCCGATCCCGAACTGTCGCGCGCGCTGTCTGGCCGGATCGAGCTGCATCTGTTCGATCGCGGCTATGCCGGCATCGCCTTGCAGGAGGATGGCAGCGCCAACGTCTGCATGGCGGTGCACCGCTCGCGCCTCCACGCGGCGGGCAGCCCCGCCGATCTGCTCGACCAGCTCGGCCGCGAGCTGCCGCGGCTCGGCGAGCGGCTGGCGCGACTCGCCCCCGGCGCGCCGATCGATGCGATCGCCAACGTCCCTTATGGCTGGCGGCAGCAGGGCGGCAGCGCCGGGCTGTTCCGGCTCGGCGACCAGGCCGGCGTCATCCCCAGCCTCGCCGGCGAAGGCATGGGCATCGCGCTCGCCAGCGGCGTCGCCGCGGCCGAGGCCTATCTAAGCGGCGGACCGCAGGCCGCGATCGCCTGGCAGCGCGATTTCGCAGCGCGGCTGGCGCGGCCGATGGCGGTCGCCGGGTTCGTCCGCCGCCTCGCCGAAAGCCGTTGGTCGGGCGGCGCGCTGCGCTGGTTGCCGCCGGGACTGATACAGGTCGTGGCGCATGCGACCAGAATGACCCCATGATGGTTGACGCTGACCCCCTCCGTCACGAGATTGACCCTATGGATCACCTGAATCTTTCGGAAGCCGAATGGCGCAAGCGTCTGACCCCGGCGCAATATCACGTGCTGCGCGAAGCAGGCACCGAGCGCGCCTATGCGGGTGCGCTCACCGACAACAAGGCCGACGGGCTGTACCAATGCGCCGCCTGCCACCTCGATTTGTTCGACAGCGCCGACAAATACGACAGCGGCTCGGGCTGGCCGAGCTTCACCCAGCCGATCACACCCGATCGCGTCGCCGACCATAGCGACACCAGCCACGGCATGACCCGCACGGAAACGCGCTGCGCCCGCTGCGACAGCCACCTCGGCCACGTCTTCCCCGACGGCCCGCCGCCGACTGGCCTGCGCTATTGCATGAACTCCATCGCCCTGGAATTCCGCGCCCGCAAAGCGGCGTAACCAAGTCCTCCCCCGCCAGGGGGAGGTGGCAGCACGAAGTGCTGACGGAGGGGGAGGACGGGGCGGGAGCCTTGTTACAAAGCTCCCGCCCTGTCCTCCCCCTCCACCATTCGGCGTACGCCGAACGGTCCCACTCTCCCTTGCGGGAGAGGATTGCCGCGCTCGGCTCCCGCCACGTCCCTCCCCGCGCCCCCTTACCGGCGCGAAACATCGCCCCGCCCGCTTGTCGGCACCCCGGTCATCCGGTAATCGCGCAAATCTTCATGGCCCGTGCGCGCACCCCCCGCTCCGCTCCTGCCCGCCGCTCGCCATGGCGTCGGCGGCTTGTCCTGTCCGCCCAGATCGCGGTGGCGCTCGTCGTGCTGGCGTTCGGGGCGCTGGCGATCGCGGTCTATGTCGCGCGCGCGCAATTGCCGAGTTTCGAGGAATTGAAATCCTCGCCCAACGGCCAGATGATCCGTGTCCATGCCGCCGACGGCAGCGTCATCGTCTCGATGGGGCCGAGCTACGGCGAATGGCTGTCCTACGATAGCATCCCGCGGGTGATGCGCGAGGCGACCGTCGCGGTCGAGGATCGCCGCTTCTACAGCCATCCCGGCGTCGATCCGCTCGGCATCGCGCGATCGGTCCTGATCCGCTACGAACGTGGCCGCTGGATCCAGGGCGGCTCGACCATCACGCAGCAGCTCGCGCGCAACGTCTTCCTCAACAATCAGAAGAAGTTCGGCCGCAAGTTCCGCGAATGGATCCTGGCGCTCGCGCTCGAACGCAAGTTCAGCAAGGACCAGGTGCTCGAGCTGTACCTCAACAAGGTCTATTACGGCGGCGGCGCCTATGGCATCGACGCCGCGTCGCGCAAATTCTTCGGTCATGGCGCCAACACGCTCAACCTCGCCGAGGCGGCGGTGATCGCCGGACTGGTCAAGGCGCCGTCCAATTATTCGCCGACTGCCGACGCGCAGGCCGCGGTCGGCCGCGCCGGCGTCGTGCTCGACGCGATGGTCCGCCACGGCTCGATCACCCGCGAACAGGCGAACGAGGCCGATCCGCAGGCGCTGCGCCTCGCCCCCGAACCCAAGCAGAACAGCGCGCGCTATTTCACCGATTGGGCGCTGCCACAGCTCGACACCCTGATCGACGAGACGCAGGCGCCGCTCGACGTTTGGACGACGCTCGATCTCGGCATGCAACGCGACGCCGATGCCGCGGTCCGCGCCAACGCCCCCGACGGTGCGCAGGGCGCGTTGGTCAGCCTCGATCGCGACGGCGCGGTCAAGGCGATGGTCGGCGGCAAGGATTACGTCTCGTCGATCTACAATCGCGCGACGCAGGCGCAGCGCCAGCCGGGCTCGGCGTTCAAACTGTTCGTCTATCTCGCCGCGCTGGAGGCCGGCCACAAGCCCGAGGACACGATCGTCGACGAGCCGGTGACGATCAACGGCTGGAGCCCGCGCAACGATTCGCGCCACAATTCCGGGCCGGTGACGCTGCGCACCGCCTTCGCTTTCTCGCTCAACACCGTCGCGGCGAAACTGGGTCAGGAGGTCGGCTTCACCACCGTCGCCGACATGGCGCGGCGCTTCGGCATCACCACGCCGATCAACACCCACCCTTCGATGGTGCTCGGCACCTCCGACGTGCGGCTGATCGACATGACCCGCGCCTTCGCCAGCGTCGCCGCCAAGGGCGTCGCGGTGACGCCTTATGGCATCACCCGCGTCACCGCCAACGGCCAGACGATCTACACGCACGAGGTCGACCGCAGCCACGTGCTGGTCGCGCCCTATGTCGCGGCGGAGATGACCGACCTGTTGCAGACCGCGGTCAACACCGGCACCGGCCGCGCCGCGCAGATCGGCCGTCCGGTCGCGGGCAAGACCGGCACGACCAGTTCGTCGAAGGACGGCTGGTTCCTCGGCTTTTCCAGCGGACTCACCACCGGCGTGTGGATGGGCCGCGACGATGCGCGGCCGATCGCCGGCCTGCACGGCGGCACCGCACCGGCACGCGCCTTCGCCGCCTTCATGAAGCCGGCCACCGCCAACCGGCCGATCGAGCAGTTCGAGACGCAGGTGACTTTGCCCGAATGGCAGCTCGAACCCGACGAGGAGACCTATTACGGCCCGCCCGATAACGGGGCGGCGATGGTCGACGAGGACGGCAACCCGACCGCGCAGGCGCCGCGCGACGAGCAGCAGCAGGACGAGCAGAGCATCCGCCCGCAGGACAGCGCGCCGCAGCAGCTCGACGATCTCATCGACCGCGTCACCGGCCGCGATGCGCCGCAGCCCCGCGACGACCGGCGCGACCCCGCCGCGCCGGCGCGCCAGCCGCTACGCGACGATCGCCGCGATGGGGCCCCGGCGAACCGCCAGCCGCCCCGCCCGCTTCAGGACGACCGACCGACCCAGTGAAGCGCGGCGCCGTGGTCGCGCAGCCACGCCCGCGCCGGGGTCGGGTCCTCGCCGTACAGGCGCGCGACCAACGCGTGGAACACCGGCGCGTGGTTCATATGGACGCGATGCGCGACCTCGTGCGCCACCGTCGCGCGGCGTACCCAGCCGGGGGCGAGGATCAGCCGCCAGCTATAGCGGATCGCGCCATCGTGCGCGCAACTGCCCCAGCGGCCCCGCGCATCGCCGATCGCGACGCGTGCGACGGTGACGCCGGCCTTGGCGGCATAATCGGCGGTCTCGCGGGTGAGCAGGTCGAGCGCCTGCCGCTTCAGCCATGTCTCCACCCGTCGCGGCAGCGTATCGAGCGGCCCCGAGAGCGACAGGATGTCGCCGTCCACCTCGACGCGGCGACGGCTGCCCGGTTGCCAGACGATCGTCAGCGCCCGGTCGGCGACGGTGAGCGCCATACCGGGGGCGAACGGGCGCGGCTGCGGCAGGCGGGCGCGCTGCTCGGCGATCCATTCGGCCTTGCCCTGCGCCCAGGCGAGCGCCGGCTTCAACGCCGCACGCTTGGGCACCACCAGCCGCGCCCTGCCGCTCGCCGGATCGAGCGACAGGCGGATACGCCGCGCGGTCGGGTGCCGCACGACCTCGAACGGCTCGCTCACAATTCGCGTTCGACGATATGGTTCTCCATATCGCCGACATCGTCCTCGCTCACCGTCCAGCCGCGCACCGAAATGCCGGCGGCATGCACCGATTCGCGATTCCCGCTGATGAGATAATGCCAGTCGCGCAGCGGCTCGCCCGCCGCGCGCAGCCGATAGGCGCAGGTCGACGGCAGCCAGTCGATGCCGCGGACGTTGCCCGCGGTCAGCCGCACGCATTCGGGGACGTAGGCGTGGCGATGCTTATAGTCCGAACAGAAGCCGCTGCGCCGGTCGAGCAGCCGGCAGGCGACGTTGGTCGGAACGATCTCGCCCGTCTCCTCGTCTTCCAGCTTGTGGATGCAGCATTTGCCGCAGCCGTCGCACAAGGCTTCCCATTGGCCGCGGTCGAGCTGCTCGATCGGCAGCTCCCAGAATTTGTTCATTTCGCCCAGCGCTTGATCTCGGCGGCCACGGCATGCGGCCCCTGCTCGGTCGGCAGCAGCGCAAGCGGCTTGCCGTCCGGGTCCATCAGATAGGTGGTGCGGCTGTGGTTCACCAGATAGCCGCCGCCCGGCTGCATCGCGCCCTTGCCGGCATAGACGCCATAAGCCTTCGATACCGCGGCGATCTCAGCCGGCGTGCCGGTCAGCCCGACCATGCGCGGGTGGAAGGCGGCGGTGAAGCTCTTGAGCACCTTGGGCGTGTCGCGCTCGGGATCGACGGTGACGAAGATCGGCACGATACGGCGGGCGAGATCGGCGTCGCTGCCGTCGAGTTCCGCCACCGCCTTGCCGATCGCCGCCGCGTCGGTCGGGCAGACGTCGGGGCAGAAGGTGTAGCCGAAATACATGATGCGGTATTTGCCCGCGAAATCGCGATCGCTGACGGTCCGCCCGTCATGGTTCACCAGCGTGAACGGACCGCCGATCCGGGCACCGGCGAGCGGCGGCGCCTCCTGCGGCGCGGCGTGACAGGCGACCAGCGCAACGGCGGCGAGCGGGGCGAGACGCAGAATGTTCATGACCTCGCCAGCTCTGATCTGTTACCGGCAGGGCTGCAAGCTTTCCTCGTCAGGGACCCCGCCATGAACCGTCCGCGCCTTCTCCTCGCGCTCGCGCTCTCCACGCTCGCCATGCCGGCCGCGGCGCAGCAGCAGTCGGAGAGCTACAAATTCCTCTCCGCGATCGAGAAGGAGGACGGCAAGGAGGTCACGACGATGATCGAGACGCCCGGCAGCACGATCATCAACACCAAGGCGGTGACCACCGGCAAGGGCGCGCTGCACATCCTCGTCGGCCATTCCGGCAGCCTCTACATGCAATATCTGCTGCAGCATAAGGCGGACCCCAACATCCGCGACGGCAAGGGCAATACGCCGCTGATGCTGGCGGCGCTGGCCGGGCGCGAGGATCTGATCGACCTGCTGCTCACCTACAACGCCAACATCAACCTCGCCAACGGATCGGGCCAGACGCCGCTGATCCTCGCGGTCAACGCGCGCAACGAGCCGATCGCGCGCAAGCTGCTCGCCAAGGGCGCCGATCCCGACCAGACCGACAATCTCGCCGGCCTGTCGGCGCGCGCCTATGCGCTGCGCGATTCGCGCAATCCGACGATGATCGCGCTGTTCAAGGACACCCCCAAGAAGACGCGCGCGCAGGTTGCGGGGCCGAAATTCTAATCGGTCGGAAGACCCATCCACCGAATGGCGACCTCGCCCCCTTCGATCCGTCACCCCGGACTTGATCCGGGGTCCCCGCTACGTCCTTTGCGGATGCCGATCGGGAATAAGCGGGACCCCGGGTCAAGCCCGGGGTGACGGGAGAGTGGTCGGGGAACGGCGGGGATATCGAATGTCGATCCCGCCTGGGACATCACCGTTCGTGCTGAGCCTGTCGAAGCACGATGGGGCTCACCGCCCTCAGCCTTGCAGCCCCAGCAACCGCGCCACCTCGCCGAAGTCGGACGCCACCGCATCGACGCCGAGCGCGCGCAGCCGCGCGTCATGGCCGACGCCGCAATGCGTCCCCGCGCACAGGCCGATGACATAGCCGCCCGACGCCACCGCACCGGTCGCGCCGACCGGCGAATCCTCCAGGATCGCGCAATCGGCGATGTCGACGCCGATCGCCTTGGCGCCATACCAATAGAGATCGGGCGCCGGCTTGCCCTTCGCGACATGCTCGCGGCCGCTGTAGATATGGTCGCCGAACGCATCCGACAGGCCGATATGATCGAGATGACGGCGGATCCACGCGGTCGGGCTGGACGACACCACCGCGCGTGGCAGATCCGCGGGCAGCGACCGGACGAACGCCACGGCACCGGCAACCGCGTCGATCCCCTCGGCCATCGCGCGCGCGTCCTCCGCCTGGCGCGCGGCGGTGAAGCTTTCGGGCAGCGGCCCGCCGATCCAACCCTCGACCGCGGCACGGAAGTCGGCGCCGGCCAGTCCCATGAAATTGGCCATCGACTGTTCCGGCGTCGTGGGATGCCCCGCGGCGCTCAGCCATTCGGCGATCTGCCGGTTCCCGGCATATTCACTCTCGATCAGCACTCCGTCGAAGTCGAACAACAGGCCTCTGCAGTTCATGCCTTGTCTCCCCGCACGCCGAACAAGGCGCTGCCCACCCGGACATGCGTCGCGCCGAGCGTCACCGCCGTCTCGTAATCCGACGACATGCCCATGCTGAGCCCCGCCAGCCCCCCCTCGCGCGCCAGCTTGGCGAGCAGCGCGAAATAAGGCGCTGGCTCGACCTCGGCGGGCGGGATGCACATCAACCCGACCACCGGCAGCCCCGCCGCGCGCGCCCGATCGAGCAGCGCCGGCAGATCGGCGATCGCACAGCCGCCCTTCTGCTCCTCGGCACCGATATTGACCTGGAGGAAGCAATCGGGCCGCCGCCCGGTCTTCGCCATCGCCTTGCCGAGCGCGTCGACCAGCGACGGCCGGTCGACCGCATGGATCGCATCGAACAGCGCCACCGCCTCCTCCGCCTTGTTCGACTGGAGCTGCCCGATCAGGTGGAGCGCGACGCCGGGATAGGCGTCGCGCAACGCCGGCCATTTGGCGGCGGCCTCCTGCACCCGGTTCTCACCGAACACGCGCTGGCCCGCGTCGAGCAGCGGCCGGATCGTCTCGGCGTCGTGCGTCTTGGAGACGGCGATGAGCGTGACGTCGGCAGGTTCGCGGCCCGCGAGGCGGGCGGCGTGCGCGATGCCGGCGGTGACGTGGTCGAGCGGGCTGGTAGCGGCGGTCATGCGCGCCCTATAGCGGCGTGGTGGCCAATCTGAACCGCAATATCGATCCGCGCCGCCACGCCTGGCTGATGACCGATCCGCGGATCGACGAGGCATTGTTCGCGACACTGCGCGCCCTGCCACCCGGTGCGGGCGTGGTGTTCCGGCATTACGGTCTGTCGCGGGGCGAGCGGCACCGGCTGTTCCTCAAGGTGCGGCGGCTGGCGCAGGCGCGCAGGTTGCGGATCACCGCGGGCGGCGCGCTACCCGGCGCGCCGGCGCATGGCGGAGCGCGGGCGGCGACCTACCCGGTCCATGATCGGCGGCAGGCGGTCGCGGCGAAGCGGGCGGGGGCGACGTGGCTGTTCGTCTCGCCGGTCCATGCGACGCGGTCGCATCCCGGGGCGGCGCCACTCGGCCTGCGACGGGCCGTGGCTCTGGCGCAGGGCGGCCGGCGCATCGCATTGGGCGGAATGACCGCGGCACGCTGGCTCAGGTTGCGGCGGTACGGATTCGACGGCTGGGCGGCGATCGACGGGCTGACGGCCCGCTGATCGTCCCGCGCGGATCATGATCGGACCAGCCCGGTCCGATCATGCATCAGGTCAGAAGCGGAACGCCGTCCCGACGTAGACCGACTGGCTGTCGCGCCGGTCGTCGTCGAGCCGCGCCAGCCGCTCGCGATCCGAGCGATAGCGCATGCCCGCGGTCACATCGAGGTTGCGCGTCAGCGAATAGGAGCTGCTGACGTCGACCGAATAGCTCGGCAGTTCCTGCGTCAGCTTGGGCGTGTTCTCCAGCGGCCGGTCGGCGACCGCGACCAGACGGCTGCTCGCACGACCCGCGCGATAGCTGACCGCGACGTCGGTCGATTCGCGGCTGCCCGGGATCGGCCCCAGATCGATGCGGTTGACCGCGCCGGAGACGGCGAACCGCTTCCAGCCCACCGACACGCCGAGGTTATAGGCGATCGGCTGGATACCCACGGTCGGCGCGGTCACCGCGCTGCTGCGGCCGGCATCGGCGAAGGCGGTACGGGTCGAGCGGGCGCGGACCGCGACGGTCACCGCGCGCTTGTCCTGCTGCGCCTCGGCGGGCGTGAACCGGAAATCGGCCTCGTCGAGGCCACCGCGCGCGATCGCCGCGGCGAGCCGCGGATCGGCGGCGGCCGGGGTGAACGACCCGGCGAAGCGCGACGCGACCGCACGCTTGGCGGGGACGGCGCGTTCGCTGGCGCCGAAGGCAGGCGCGACCATGATAGCGGTAACGCACAGCGTCGCCGTCATCATTCCAGTCACTGCACGCCCTATGGCACGCTTGGCAAACACTAGCAGTCCCCTCGACTCCCGCTGCAACGCGCCTAACACGATTCAGGCCCACACCAATATGGAACCTTGACCGCCCGATGCATCATTTCCCCCGACTGTTGCATTAGTCCCACATATTGCGGCCCCATCGCGCCATGACGCGTCGCTTGCGGCTCCCCCCCTGCATCTATAGAGCGAAAAGCGCCCTTTTTATCGCAGGACAGTTACGCCCATGATCCGCTCGTTGCGCACCGCCCTCATGGTCGCCGCCATTGCGCTGCCGCTCGCCGCTTGCGGCGGCCGCGGTGGCAACGCCGTCGCCAAGACCGACCTCGCCGCGTCGAAGGTGACGACGATCGGCGTCAACGCCTATCTGTGGCGCGCGAGCCTCGACACTCTGTCGTTCATGCCGCTGGTGCAGACCGATTCCAACGGCGGCGTCATCGTCACCGACTGGTACGTCAACCCGCAGGTGCCGACCGAGCGGATGAAGGTCACCGTCTCGATCCTCGACCAGGATCTGCGCGCCGACGCGGTCCGCGTCGCGGCGCTGCGGGAGGTCAACCGCAGCGGCCAGTGGGTCTCCGCCCCCGTCGCCGCGGCGACCACGCAGAAGCTGGAAGACGTCATCCTCACCCGGGCCCGCGATCTGCGCCGCGCGTCCATCGCGGGCTAATCCAGACCATGGTTACGCGTTTCAACGCGCTGCAAGCGGACTCGACCTGGCAGAAGGTCTGGGACGACCGCCAGACCTTTGCCGCCCGCGACGATAGCGGCAAGCCGCAGAGCTACGTGCTCGAGATGTTCCCCTATCCGTCGGGGCGCATCCACATGGGTCACGTCCGCAATTACACGATGGGCGACGTGCTCGCGCGCTTCCGCCGCATGCGCGGCTATGAAGTGCTCCACCCGATGGGCTGGGACGCGTTCGGCATGCCCGCCGAGAATGCGGCGATGGAAAAGCAGGTCCATCCCGGCAATTGGACGCGCGAGAATATCGCGACGATGAAGGCGCAGCTGAAACGGCTCGGCTTCGCGCTCGACTGGAGCCGCGAACTCGCCACCTGCGAGCCCGATTATTACGGCCACGAACAGGCGCTGTTCCTCGACATGTTCGCCGCCGGGCTGGTCTATCGCAAGGAATCGGCGGTCAATTGGGACCCGGTCGACATGACCGTGCTCGCCAACGAACAGGTGATCGACGGGCGCGGCTGGCGCTCGGGCGCGCTGGTCGAGAAGCGCAAGCTCAGCCAGTGGTTCCTCAAGATCACCGACTTCGCCGACGAGCTGATCGAAGGCCTCGGCAAGCTCGACCATTGGCCCGACAAGGTCAAGCTGATGCAGGAAAACTGGATCGGCAAGAGCCAGGGGCTGACGTTCGGCTTCGCGGTCTCGGACGGCGGCACGGTCGAGGTCTTCTCCACCCGCCCCGACACGATCTTCGGCGCGAGCTTCGTCGCGGTCGCCGCGGATCACCCGATCGCGCAGGGCATCGCCGAACGGCCCGAGGTCGCGGCATTCATCGAGCGCTGCAAGCAGGGCGGCACCACCGCCGCCGAGCTGGAGACGCAGGAGAAGCTCGGCTTCGACACCGGCCTCACCGCCGCGCATCCGTTCGACGCAACCCGCCGGTTGCCGATCTACATCGCCAATTTCGTGCTGATGGATTACGGCACCGGCGCGGTGATGGGCGTCCCCGCGCACGACCAGCGCGACCTCGACTTCGCGCGCAAATACGACATTCCCGTCCAGCGCGTCGTCTCCGACGGCGACCAGACCGATCCCGTCTTCGCCGGCGACGAAGCCTATACCGGCCCCGGCGCCTTGGTGAATTCGCACTTCCTCGACGGCATGGACGTCGAGGACGCCAAGCGCGAGGTCATCCGCCGCGCCGAAGCGGGCGGCTGGGGCAAGGGCTCGACCGTCTATCGCCTGCGCGACTGGGGCGTCAGCCGCCAGCGATATTGGGGCACGCCGATCCCGATCATCCATTGCGGGACGTGCGGCGTACAGCCGGTGCCCAAGGACCAGCTTCCCGTCGTGCTGCCCGAGGACGTGTCCTTCGCCGTTCCCGGCAACCCGCTCGACCGGCATCAGACGTGGAAGCACGTCGATTGCCCGGCGTGCGGCAAGCCCGCGGTGCGCGAGACCGACACGCTCGACACCTTCGCCGATTCGTCGTGGTATTTCATCCGCTTCGCCAGCCAGCCCAAGGACCGGCCGTTCGATCGCGCGGTCGCCGAAAGCTGGCTGCCGGTCGGCCAGTATATCGGCGGGGTCGAGCATGCGATCCTCCACCTGCTCTACGCGCGCTTCTGGACGCGCGCGCTCAAGCATATGGGGCAGCTCGATATCGCCGAGCCGTTCACCGGCCTGTTCACCCAAGGCATGGTGACGCACGAGACGTATAAATCGGCGGACAACCGCTGGCTCTCTCCCGATGACGTCCGCGACGGGCTGGAGGTCGCCACCGGCCAGCCGGTCACCGTCGGCCGCGTCGAGAAGATGTCGAAGTCGAAGAAGAACACCGTCGATCCCGAGCCGATCGTCGATCGCTACGGTGCCGATGCGACGCGCTGGTTCATGCTCTCCGATTCGCCGCCCGAACGCGACCTGCCGTGGAGCGAATCGGGGATCGAGGGCGCGTGGCGCTTCATCCAGCGATTGTGGCGCCTGTTCGACGGCGATGACGCCGCTCCCGGCGAGGGTGGCAACGTCGCGCTCGACCGCAAGCTGCACCAGACCATCCTCGGCATCGAACAGGATATCGAGGCGCTCGCCTTCAACAAGGCGGTCGCGAAACTGTACGAACTGTGCACCGCGATCGAGCGGGCGGAGCCGAGCCCGTCGCGCAACAACGCGATCTATACGCTGATGCTGCTCGTCGCGCCGATGGTGCCGCACGTCGCGGAGGAGGCGTGGGCCGCCAGGGGCTTCGACGGCCTGATCGCCGACGCCGCCTGGCCCGAGGTCGACCCCAAGCTCCTCGTCGAGGACGAGGTGACGATCGCGGTGCAGGTCAACGGCAAGCTGCGCGACACGCTGACCCTGCCCAAGGACATGGCGCGCGAGGAGATCGAGGCGGCGGCGCTCGCCGCCGACAAGATCGCCCGCCTGCTCGACGGCAAGCCCCCCAAGAAGGTGATCGTCGTGCCCGGACGCCTCGTGAACATCGTCGCATGACCAAGGCTCCGATCAGGACCGTCCTGCTGCTCGCACCGCTGGCGCTGCTCGTCTCGGGCTGCGGCCTGCGCCCGCTCTATAGCGGCGGGTCGGGCGGCGCGGTCGCCGGTACGCTCGCGCATATCGAGGTGACGCCGATCGACGGCAAATCGGGCTGGCTGATGAGCAATGCGCTGCGCGACCGCCTCGCCGCCGGTGGCACGCCGCAATATCGGCTCGACGTACGGCTCGACGACAAGATCGCCGGCTTCGGCGTTCGCCGCGACGACAGCGTCACCCGCGAACGCCGTACGTTGCGCGCGCGCTTCCAGCTCGTGAACCTCGCCGACGGCAGCGTGCTGCTCGACGACACCGCCGGTTCGGATGCGGGCATCGATGTCGTCCAGTCCGAATATGCGACGATCGCCGCGGAGAATACCGCGCTCGAACGGCTCGCCGGCATCGTCGCCGACCAGATCGTCGCGCGCGTCGCCGTCTACGCGCGCAGCCGCCCGGCGCGATGAAAGCCAATGCGCGCGACATAAGGTCCGCGCTCGAACGCCCCTCGCCCGATATCCGCCTGTATCTGCTGCACGGGCCGGACGGCTCGGCAACCGCTGAACTCGCCGCATTGCTCGCCAAGGCGATGGGACCGGAAGCGGAGCGCGTCGATCTCGACGGGGCGACGCTGCGCTCCGATCCGGCGCGTCTGTCCGACGAAGCCGCGTCGATGTCGCTGTTCGGTGGCGCTCGGCATATCCGCGTTTCGCCGGCCGGCGAGGAATGCCTCGACGCCTTCACCGCGCTGCTCGCGGCGGATCACGCGGGCAACCCGGTGGTTGCGCTTGCCCCCACGGTCAAGTCGACCGCCAAGATCGTCAAGCTGGCGATCGATTCCCGCCGTGCGATGGCCTTCGCCGCCTACGAGCCGAGCGCGGCCGATCTCGAGCGGCTGGCGGCGGCGATGGCGCGCGACCAGGGCCTGCGCCCGACCAACACCGCCGCGGCACGGCTCGCGGCGACCTGCGGCGGCGATCGCGCGGTGCTGGCGCGCGAGATCGAGAAACTCGCGCTGTTCCTCGATGCCGCCCCCGATCGCCCGCACGACCTCGACGACGCCGCACTCGACGCGATCGGTGCCGACCTCGGCGAGGCGGAAATGACGCAGGTGGTCGAGGCGGTCGTCACCGGCCACACCGCGGCGCTCGGTGCCGAACTTGGCCGCCTCAGCGAGGCCGGCACCTCCCCCATCCCCTGGCTGCGCCTGCTCGCCCGCCGGCTGATGACGCTCGCCGAGATGAAGGCGGAGATCGACGCCGGCGCAACGCAGGACACCGTCTTCAAACGCCACCGCATCTTCTTCAAGGAGGAAGCCGCCACCGGCCAGGCGCTGCGCCGCTGGACCCCGGCGATGCTCAGTACCGCCCTCACCCGCGTCCGCCATGCCGAACGCGCGATCATGGCGAGCGGCAACGCCGGCAGCGTGCTGGCCGACCATGCGCTGACCGAATTGACGCGGGGCGTCGAACGCCGCGGTTAGTGCGCGCGATCCATCCTAGCGCAGCACGCGCCCGAACAGCGCCAGCGCCCAGCCCGTCGCCGCGACGAACAACGCCGGATCGTAGCGCGGCCCCTCGTCGCGCAGGAAGGCATGCTGTCCGTCGACCTCATGCCATTCATAGCGCGCGCCGACCGCCTCCAGCCGCGCCCGGATCGTCTCGCGCCCGGCGAACGGCACATGCGGGTCCTGCCGCCCGAACACGAACAGCGTCTCGGCGCGCAGATCCGCCATCCGCGCGAGGCTGTCGTCCGACCGCCCCTCGCCCAGCGTCCCCGAATGGATATCGGTCGGGTAGAATAACGCCGCCGCGCTCACCCGCGGATCAAGCGCCGCGCGATAGGCGAGATGCCCGCCGAGACACACGCCGACCGTCCCCAGCCGCCCCGAACAGGCGGCATGCCCGGCAAGCGCATCCAGCACCAACGTCGCATCATTATCGAACCCCGCCACCGGCTTGGTGAACTTCAGGTCGTTGCCCCGCGCCGTCCCCTCGGCATCGTAGCGCAGCACCGTCCCCGGCGCCTCATAATCGTGATAGACCTCTGGCACCGCAACGACATAACCATGGCCCGCGAAGAATGCCGCCAGCCGCCGGATGGGATCGGTGACCTGGTAGATTTCCGAATAGAGCACCAGTCCGGGAAACCGCCCCTCCCCCGCCGGCCGGAACCAATGCACCCGCATCGTCCCGCCCGCCGCGGTCGGCAGATCGTCATATTCGTCGCTGCGCAGGATCATCAGATCGAATCCCCGGTCAGCCGCTGACAGACCATGTCGAGCTGATCGAGCGTCGAATAGGTCAGCGTAATCGTCCCGCCCTTCTCGCTATGCGCGACGCGGACGTGCAGCCCCAGCAGGTCTGACAATTGCCGCTCCAGCGCCGCGATATCCGCATCCGGCGCGGGCGCCTGCGAACGTTCGCGATTGCCCCCTGCCCGCTCCGGTTTGGCGCCCTTGGCGAGCTTCTCGGTCTCGCGCACCGACAGGCCGCGCGCCACCACCTGTTCGGCGAGCATCTCGACGTCGCGCGATCCCAGCAAGGCACGCGCATGACCCATCGACAGCGAGCCGTCGGTCACCCGATCCTGCACCGCCTCGGGCAGTTCCAGCAGCCGCAACAGATTGGCGACATGGCTGCGCGACTTGTGGACGATCTTGGCGAGCGCCTCCTGCGTATGGCCATATTCGCCGGCCAACCGTTGATAGGCCTGCGCCTCTTCGATCGCATTGAGGTCCTGGCGCTGGATATTCTCGATCAGCGCGATTTCGAGCGTCTGCGCATCGTCGAAGTCGCGGACGACGACGGGCACCTCGTGCAGCCGGGCACGCTGCGCCGCCCGCCAACGCCGCTCCCCCGCGACGATCTGATAGTCATGGCCATGCGGTCGCACGACGATCGGCTGGATCAACCCGCGCGACGCGATCGACGCCGCCAGCTCGTCGAGCAGCGCATCGTCGAAATGCCGTCGCGGCTGGCCGGGATGCGGGGTCAGCGCGCTGACCGGCAGCATCCGCACGCCGGAGGGCACTTTATTCTCCGTACCGGGGCTGACCGGTGCCTCGCTCGCCATCTCGCCGAGCAGCGCGCTCAGCCCGCGGCCGAGCCCCGCGGGCCGGCTGCGCTTCGCCGCATCGCTCATGCCGCCGCCGCAGTCGCCGGCGTCTGCGGCAGACGCGCGATCAGCTCGCGCGCGAGATCGATATAGGCCTGCGACCCCGAACAGCGATAATCGTAGATCAGCGCCGGCAGACCATGGCTCGGCGCCTCCGACAGGCGGACGTTGCGCGGGATCACCGTATCGAACACCACCTGCCCCAGCACCGCGCGCACGTCGGCCGACACCTGCTCGGTCAGCCGGTTGCGGCGATCGTACATCGTCAGCGCGACGCCGAGGATCGCGAGACCGGGATTGAACCGCTCGCGGATACGCTCGACCGTGGTCAGCAATTGCGACAGCCCCTCCAGCGCGAAGAATTCGCATTGCAGCGGCACCAGCAATTTGTCCGCGGCGACCATCGCGTTGATCGTGAGCAATCCCAGCGACGGCGGGCAGTCGATCAGCACGATGTCCCAGCGATCCTTGGTCTGCGCGAGCGCGCGATCGAGACGATGCGTGCGGTGCTCGAACTCGACCAACTCGATTTCCGCTCCCGACAGATCCTGCGTCGCCGGCACCAGATCGAGCCGCGGCACCTTCGTGGTGATCACCGTCTCGCCGATTTCGGCCTCGCCGATCAGCACATGATAGCTCGACCGGCCGCGTTGCGCCTGGCTGATGCCGAGGCCGGTCGAGGCATTGCCCTGGGGGTCGAGGTCGATCAGCAGCACGGTCTTGCCCGTCGCCGACAAAGCGGTGGCGAGGTTGATCGCACTGGTGGTCTTGCCCACGCCGCCCTTTTGGTTGGCCACCGCAATACAAGTCATCGCGCGCGTCCTTGGTTGCGATCCACGATCAGGATCGAGGATTGAGGATCGGTCAAACTATGTTCCACGTGAAACACTCTGGTCCGGTCACGCTGTAGGTGGGCCAATTCTTCGGCCTCGATCCGTCCGCGGGGGAGGATCCAGCGTGTTGCCGGTGTGGCGCAATGCTCCGCCGCTTGCAAAAGCTTTTCGACCGAGGCGACCGCTCGTGCCGAGATTGTCGCGAACCGCCCCTCGATCGCCTCGACTTTCGCCGTCACCACGTTGGCGTGACGCAGCGCTAGTTGCTCGACGCACGCATCGAGGAACGCCGCCCGCTTCTTGCGCGGTTCGACCATCGTGACCGGATCGACACGGAGGATCGCCACCATCATCCCGGGGAAACCACCACCCGTCCCGATATCGAGCCAGCTTCCGCCGGATTGTTTCACGTGGAACAATAGCTGTGCGGAGTCGACGGCATGCCTGGCCCAGATCGCCGCGACGCTCGCGGGCGAGATCAAATTCTGGTGTTCATTCTCCTGCCGGACGAGTCCGAGAAACGCACCGACCTGCGCCGTCTTGTCCTCGCCAAACCGCTCGACAAACCACGCCCGCGCCTCGTCCTCCGTCATGCCGCCCGCCGTTGTGCATAGAGATAGATCGCCGACAGCGCCGCCGGCGTCACGCCGCGCACCCGCGCCGCCGCCCCGAGCGACGCCGGTCGTGCCTTGCCGAGCCGGTCGATCATCTCGTTCGATAGCCCGGGGATCGCCGCATAATCCAGCTCCGCCGCCAGTGGCACCGCCTCTTCGCGGCGCATCCGCGCGACCTCCTCCGCCTGGCGCTCGATATAGGGCGCGTAGCGCGCATCCTCGATCACCTCGTCGACGATCGCCGCGGGTGCCATCCGTCGTACCTCAGGGGCGACCCGATCGAGATCGAGCTCCGCCATGCGCAGCCATTCGTACAGGCTGCGGCGGCTGCCATCCTGCGCGACGTGCACGCCGGCCGCCGCAATCCCCGCCGCGGTGACCGTCTGCGTCAGCGCGTCCCGGACCGCCACCCGCGCGTCCGCACGCCGCCGCTGCTGCGCCAGCCGCTCGTCACCCAAGCACCCCAGCGCCTCCGCAACCGGCCCCAGCCGCGTCTCGGCATTATCGGCGCGCAGCGACAAACGATATTCCGCGCGCGCGGTGAGCATCCGATAGGGCTCGGTGACGCCCTGCAGCACGAGATCGTCGATCATCACGCCGGTATAGCTCGACGCGCGATCGAGCACGCAGGGCGCCAGATCGCAGGCAGCGGCCGCGGCGTTGAGCCCCGCGACGAGCCCCTGCCCCGCCGCCTCCTCGTAGCCGGTCGTCCCGTTGAGCTGCCCCGCGCAATAGACGCCGGGGATCGCCGCCAGCGCCAGCGTCGCGTCGAGCGCGCGCGGGTCGAGATAATCATATTCCACCGCATAGCCCGGCATCGTGATCCGCGCGCGCTCCAGGCCGGCGATACTGCGGATCATCGCCTCCTGCACGTCCGTCGGCAGCGAGGTCGACAGGCCGTTCGGGTAGACAATGGCGTCATCCAGCCCCTCGGGTTCGAGGAACACCTGATGACCGTCGCGGTCGCCGAAGCGATGCACCTTGTCCTCGATCGACGGACAATAACGCGGGCCCTGCCCCTCGATCGCGCCGCCGAACAGCGGCGAGCGATCGAGCCCGCCGCGTATCCGGTCGTGCGTCGCCGCATTCGTCCGCGTCACCGCGCAGGCGATCTGCGGCAGCAACCGATGCTCGGTCATCGGCGACATCGTCCACGGTTCGACGTCCGAACGTTGCTCCTCGAGCCGCCCCCAATCGATCGTCCGCCCGTCGAGTCGCGGTGGCGTCCCGGTCTTCAGCCGGCTGAGCGGCAGCGCCAGCGCGCGCAATTGCTCGGCGAGCTTGCGTGCCGGCCGCTCGCCGATCCGTCCGCCTTCGTGACGCTCGTCGCCACGGAACATGCGCCCGCCGAGGAACGTCCCCGTCGCGAGCACGACCGTGCGGCCGGCGACGCGGCTGTCGTCCGCCAGCACCACGCCGTCGACCCGCGTGCCGTTCAGGCTAAGCGCCTCGACGTCGCCCTCCGCGATCGTCAGCATCGGCAGCGCCGCGAGCATGCGCTGGATCGCCGCGGCATAGCGCCGCCGATCGGCCTGCACCCGCGGACCCTGTACGGCCGCTCCCTTGCTGCGATTGAGCATCCGATAATGGATCGCCGCGGCATCGGCAGCGCGGCCGATGAGCCCATCGAAGGCATCGACTTCGCGAACGATATGCCCTTTGCCAAGCCCACCGATAGCGGGATTGCACGACATCGCGCCGATCAGGCGACGGTCGTGACTGAGGAGAAGGGTCCGCGCACCCCGCCGCGCCGCGACAGCAGCGGCTTCGGTTCCGGCGTGGCCACCGCCAACGACGATCACGTCATACATGCGATCCGCCTATGCCAGCGGGGGCGTAAGGTCAAAAGTGTTCCACGTGAAACACGGCCTTCGGATCCCGATCATGATGTTTCACGTGGAACACCGAAGTGATCTTCGGACGTGCTGACGCTTCTAAGATAGCCCCCGCGGCACACCAAGGTGTTCACGATGCCCCGAGTTGGAGAGACACCGACGGGTAGTCGACAGCACCGTCCGTGCCCGGGATTGTTCCACGTGGAACATCATTTCCCGATGCAGAACCGTCCGAACAGCGTGTCCAACATCACCTCGGTAGCATCCACGCCGAGGATTCCCCCTAGCGCTCGGATCGCCAATCGGAGCTGCTCCGCAACGATCAACGCGTCGGCCTCGTCCTGCTCGATCGCCGACAATGCCACGCGACACGCCGCCCGCTCGCTCTCCCGAAACGCGACCGCATCGCCGCGCGGCATCAACGTCTCGGCCCGCTCCGCCAGCGTCAGCCAAAGCCGCTCGACGCTCTCCGGATCGCCTTGGGCAACCGCCACATCCGCACCGGCGATCGTCCCCCGCCCCGGCGCATCGCTCCGCGCCTGTACCCAGATCGCATCCCCGCGCGGCGGGGCATCATCACCCAGCCACAACAGCAGGTCCGCGCGCAGGATCGAACCCTCGGCGCGCTCCACGCCGATCCGCTCGATCGGATCGTCGCTCTCGGCCAGCCCAGCGGTATCGGTCAACACATAGACGAGCCCAGCGCGCGTCACCGTCGCCTCGATCCGGTCGCGCGTCGTCCCCGCGATCGCCGAGACGATCGCGACCTCGCGCTGGCTCAGCAGATTGATCAGCGTCGACTTGCCGCTGTTCGGCGGTCCGGCGAGCACGACATGCACGCCGTCGCGCAACCGCTCGACCGGCGGCATCGCGAGCACCGCGCGCAACTCGGCGGCAAGAGCTGCCCTCCCCTCGCGCACCGCCGCCATATGATCGTCGCCGACATCGTCCTCGTCCGCGAAGTCGAGTTGCGCCTCGGTCAGCGCGGCGAGCATCGCCAGCCGGTCGAGCCAGCCGCGCACCCGCTGGCTGACGATCCCTTCCGCTGCGGCCAGTGCCGCAACCCGCTGCCGTTCGGTATCCGCCGACAGCAGATCGGCGAGGCCCGCCGCCTCCGCAAGATCGATCCGACCGTTGGTCAGCGCCCGCCGGGTGAACTCACCGGCCAATGCCGATCGTAATCCGGGCTGCGTGCCGAGGGCATTCAGCACCGCCGCGATCACCGCCCGCCCGCCATGGCAATGCAGCTCGGCGAGGTCCTCGCCTGTCGCGCTTCCCGGTCCGGGGAACGTCAGCACCAATGCGCGGTCGAGCAACGCCCCCTCGGCATCGCGCAACGCGCGCACCCGCGCCGTCCGTGCCGGCGGCAGGCTGCCCGCGATCCGCGCCACCGCTACGAATGCCTGCGGTCCGCTCACCCGGATCACGCCGATCCCCGCGGGTGCCGCGCCGCTCGACAGCGCGAAGATCGTGTCGCTCAATTGCCCGTCTTCCCCCCGCCGGTGGCCTGGTCGAACATCTGCCGCCACATCGCCAGACCGGCATCGCCCATCGGCGCCCAATTCTTCATCATCGTCTCGAGCAGTTCGGGCCGCACCTGTCCGTTCATCGCTTCGAGCAGCGACGCGACATAGCGGTCGTGCAGCGGCGTCAGATCGGGCAGCCCCATCGCGCGGCGTGCCTCCTCCGGGGTCAGATCCACGTTCACCGTCACCTTCATGCGCGTCGCCCCTTGAGCAGCCCTCAGCCCCGCTGCATAGCTCAGCGCGCTCCCACGCGCGAGAGGACCCCCATGACCAAGACCATCCAGATCGAGACACTCGACGACCGCGGCCGCTTCGACGTCTACGTCGCCGAACCCGTCGGCACGCCGCGCGCGGCGATCGTCGTCATCCAGGAGATTTTCGGCGTCAACGCCGGCATCCGCGCCAAGGCGGACGCACTCGCTGCCGACGGCTATCTCGCCCTCGCCCCCGACCTGTTCTGGCAGATCGCCCCGGGTATCCAGCTCGACCCCGACGTTCCCGCCGAAATGCAGCAGGCGCTCGAGCTGATGGGCCGGTTCGACCAGGACGCGGGCATCCGCGATATCGAGGCGACGATCCGCACCGCGCGGACGGCGCTCAACGATGCGCAGGCGGGCAGCGGGCTCGCGGCGAAGGTCGGCGCGGTGGGCTATTGCCTCGGCGGCCGCCTCGCCTTCATGACCGCCGCACGCACCGACGTCGACGCGACGGTCGGCTATTACGGCGTCGGCATCGATGGATTGCTCGGCGAGAAGCACGCCATCGCCAATCCCGTCCTCCTCCACGTGCCGCAGGAGGATCATTTCGTCGACAAGGACGCGCAGGCGCGGATGCACGCCGGCCTCGACGATCACCCCAAGGTGACGCTCTACGATTACCCCGGCGAGGACCACGGCTTCGCCGCGCAATTCGGCAAGCGCCGCTCCGAGGACGCCGCCCGCCAAGCGGACGAACGCACCGCGGCCTTCTTCGCCGAGCATCTCGGCTGAAACGAAAAAGGGGGGCTCGATGGCCCCCCTTTCTGTATCAGAACAAGGTCAGCACCCCGACCTGCGGGTCTACGACCCCTTCGTAGATCATCTTGCCCGCGACGTAGAGGATCACGAGCAGCCCGACATAAGCGATCCAGCGATAGCGCTCGATATATTTGGCGATCAGATTCGCCGCGATGCCCATCATCGCCACCGACAGCAGGAGGCCGATGATCAGGATGCCAGGATGGTCGCGCGCCGCGCCGGCGACGGCGAGGACATTGTCGAGGCTCATCGACACATCGGCGACCGCCACCGCCCAGGCCGCCGCGGCGAAGCTCTTGGCGGGCTTCAGCCCCGACGCCTCGTCGCCATCCACCTCTGGCGACCCGGCGTTGCTGTGCTCGCGCAGCTCGCGCCACATCTTCCACGCTACCCACAGCAGCAGGATACCGCCCGCGAAGATCAGCCCGATCACCCCGAGCAGCCAGCTCACCGCCAGCGCGAAGATGATGCGCAGCACCAGCGCGGCCATGATCCCGATCAGGATCACCTTCTTGCGCTGGTCGACCGGCAGGCCCGCGGCGAGCGCCCCGACGACGATCGCATTGTCGCCGGCGAGCACGACGTCGATCATCAGCACCTGCACGAAGGCGGCGAGTGCGGCGGGTGTGCCGATGTTGGAAAAGTCGTTGAGGATATGTTGCCAGATCTCGGCCGGAGACCCCGGCCCGCTGGCGGCGGCAGCGCTCAGCATGGCGATGATGGACACGTTTCAAACTCCCGGTTGATCGATAGGTCCATAACGCAGCGACGCGCGAAAGCCATGCTTCCGCGCGTCGCGATCTTGATACGGCCCGTGCCCGTTCGGGCTGAGCCCGTCGAAGCACGGTGAAAACACCCGCCCTTCGACGGGCTCGCCAAACCGGCGTTTACTGGTTCATCGAGTCGAAGAAATCCTCGTTGGTCTTCGAATTCTTCATCTTGTCGAGCAGGAACTCCATCGCGTCGATCGTGCCCATCTGCATGAGGATGCGGCGCAAGACCCACTGCTTGGACAGCTTGTCCTTGTCGACCAGCAGCTCCTCCTTGCGGGTGCCCGATTTGCCCACATCGAGCGCCGGGAAGACGCGCTTGTCGGCGACCTTGCGGTCGAGCACGATTTCGGAATTGCCGGTGCCCTTGAACTCCTCGAAGATCACCTCGTCCATGCGGCTGCCGGTATCGATCAGCGCGGTGGCGATGATCGAGAGCGAGCCGCCCTCCTCGATATTGCGCGCCGCGCCGAAGAAGCGCTTGGGCCGCTGCAACGCATTGGCGTCGACGCCGCCGGTCAGCACCTTGCCCGACGACGGCACGACGGTGTTGTAGGCGCGGCCGAGGCGGGTAATGCTGTCGAGCAGGATCACGACGTCCTTCTTGTGCTCGACGAGCCGCTTGGCCTTTTCGATCACCATCTCGGCGACCTGGACGTGGCGCTGCGCCGGCTCGTCGAAGGTCGACGATACCACTTCGCCCTTCACGCTGCGCTGCATGTCGGTGACCTCCTCGGGCCGCTCGTCGATCAGCAGCACGATCAGGAACACCTCGGGATGGTTGTCCGAGATGGCGCGCGCGATGTTCTGGAGCATCACCGTCTTGCCGACGCGCGGCGGGGCGACGATCAACGTACGCTGGCCCTTGCCCTGCGGCGAGACGATGTCGATGACGCGCGCCGATTTGTCCTTCTGCGTCGGATCGGCCGGATCGAGCGTCAGCTTCGATTCCGGATAGAGCGGCGTGAGGTTGTCGAAATTGACGCGATGACGGACCGCATCGGGATCGTCGAAATTGACCGTGATCAGCTTGGTCAGCGCGAAATAGCGCTCGCCATCCTTGGGCGCGCGGATCTCGCCTTCGACAGTGTCGCCGGTACGCAGGCCGTGCTTGCGCACCTGATTGGGCGAAATGTAGATGTCGTCCGGCCCGGCGAGGTAATTGGCCTCCGGACTGCGCAGGAAGCCGAAGCCGTCCTGCAGGACCTCGATCGTGCCGAGGCCCATGATCTGGTCGCCATTCTCGGCCTGCACCTTCAGGATCGCGAACAGCAGGTCCTGCTTGCGCAACGTCGAGGCGCCCTCGACCCCCAGCTCTTCGGCCATGCTGACCAGCTCGGCGGGGGTCTTTTTCTTCAAGTCTTTAAGATGCATGGAATAATCCGAATGCGTAGTCGGGGGGCTGGCTCAAATCGGCGAAGGACTCGCAGCGACGATAGCCAAGGAGGAACGCGGAACCACCGGACGGCAGCTCTACGCGTGTTCAGGAGGTAAGAGCGTGGAGGGGGTTCGTCAAGCGGATTGGCGATCGGCCCCCTCCGTCAAGCCTCCCCCGTCGCCTCACCGCTTCGGCCGGCACCCGTCTCGTCATCCCGGCGAATGCCGGGACCCATGGTCACGACGTCGGTAATGATGCGCGCAACCGCACGTCCATCGTGACCATGGGTCCCGACCTTCGTCGGGATGACGGAGGAGGAGGACTGCGCAACGCGTCACATCGTCCCCCCATCCGCCATAATCAAAACGGCTTCACGAACACCAGCACCACGATCACCACCGCGGCCAGCGCCGGCACCTCGTTGATCATCCGCAACCGTCGCCCGTCGAGCTTCATCACGCCGCGTGCCAGCGTCTTTGCATAGCCAACCGCCCAGCCATGATAGCCCGACAACACCAGCACGAAGAGCAATTTGGCGTGCAGCCACCCTTCGGCCCAATGGTGGCCGACGGTCGCCAGCGTCAGCCCGAGCACCCACACCACGATCATCGCCGGCGTCAGGATGATCGCGCGCAGCTTGCTCTCGCGCTCGACCCACAAGGCCGCCTCGTCGGCACGCCCGGCGACCAGCGCCTCCTGATGATAGACCAGATAGCGCGGCAGCATGAACAGCCCCGCCATCCAGAAGATGACGAAGATCACATGCGCCGCGACGATCCACAGATAGGCGCCTGCCAGCATATCCATCACGATCCCCTCACCCGCGCGACCAGCTGCTCGACATGCGCGATCGGCGTGAACTGGCCGATGCCGTGGCCCAGGTTGAAGACATGCGGCCGGTCGCGGAACGCCGCCAGCACCCGGTCGATCCCGTCGTCGAGCGCCGCGCCGCCGGCGAGCAGCGCCAGCGGATCGAGATTGCCCTGCACCGGCAGCCCCGCGGGCAGCATCGCATCCGCCCACAAAGGATCGACCGTCTCGTCCAGCCCGATCGCGTCGACGCCGGTCTCGCGCGCATAGGCCGGCAGCTTGCCGCCCGCCCCCTTGGGGAAACCGATGATGCACGCATCCGGACAGCGCGCGCGCAGGCCGGCGACGATCGCCGCATTGGGTGCGATCACCCAGCGTTCGAACTGCGCCGGCGACAGCGATCCCGCCCAGCTGTCGAACAATTGCACCGCCTCGACGCCCGCCTCGATCTGCCGCGCCAGATACTCGATCGTCATCGTGACGATCGCGTCGATGATCGCACCGAACGCCGCCGGATCGGCATAGGCGAACCCGCGCGTCTCGCCCTGGTCTTTCGATCCGGCGCCCGCGACCATATAGGTCGCCACGGTCCAGGGTGATCCCGCAAAGCCCAGAAACGTCGTCTCAGGCGGCAAAAGGGCCGCCACCCGTTCGCACGTACCGTAAACCGGCTCGAGCCGCTCAGGCACCCGTTGCAGCGCCGCCAGCGCATGATCGACGAGCGGTGGCGTCAGCCGCGGTCCCTCGCCCGGGCCGAAGGTCAAATCCTGGCCCAAGGCCCAGGGCACCATCAGGATGTCGGAGAACAGGATCGCGCCGTCGAAGCCGAAGCGTCGGATCGGCTGCACCGTCACTTCCGCCGCCGCGTCGGGATCGGTGGCGAGCGCGAGAAAGCCGCCCTTCTCCGCCCGCAGCGCGCGATACTCGGGAAGGTAGCGCCCCGCCTGACGCATGAGCCACATCGGCGGCACCGACGGTTTCGCGCCCTTCAGGACGGCAAGGAGCGGCTTGTTCACAGGATCGGACAGGGCCTTCTTCCTATCTAAGAAGAATCTTGAGAAGATTGTTGCAGTGGTTGGCACGTGGAACGCGGGATAAAGCGTTTCGTCCCGTAATCACCCACAGGTTGACCGGCAAGGATCGGGACAATGCCGGGGATTCGGGGCAGACCGTCAACACGATCCACAGCCTGTGGATAAAACCATGCCCTGTGTGCGCAATTGTGGATGGAATGCGGGTTGTCCACCGCCGCCGGGTCGCTTGGCGGGGGTGCCGACTTGCCCTATCCCTTATGCCCATGTTGTCCACAGGTCTGCCCCGGAGCGCGCGATGATGCGGCTCCACCTCCACCTCCTCTCGGACTCGACCGGCGAGACGCTGGAGAACATCGCCAAGGCGGCGCTCGCTCAATATGACGATGTCGAGACGGTCCGCCATTTCTGGCCGATGGTGCGGACCGAGGCGCATCTCGAACGCATCCTGCAGGAGATCGCGCAGAACCCGGGGCTGGTGGTCTTCACGCTCGTCAACGTCGCGACGCGCCGCATCCTCGAACAGCGCTGCCTCGCGCTCGGCCTGCCCGCGGTAGCGCCGCTCGATCCGGTCAACGATGCGCTGTCCGGGCTGCTCGGCCAGCAGGCCAAGGCGCGCCCCGGTCGCCAGCATGCGCTCGACGCCGCCTATTTCGCGCGCGTCGATGCGATCCAATGGACGATCGCGCACGACGACGGCATCGCGTCCGAGGATTGGGAGGAGGCGGAGATCGTCCTCGCCGGCGTCTCGCGCTCGTCGAAGACGCCGACCTCGATCTATCTCGCCAACCGCGGCTGGAAGACCGCGAACATCCCGGTGGTGGTCGAAAGCCCGCCGCCGCGCATCCTATTCACGCTGCGCAACCCGCTCGTCGTCGGTCTCACCACCAGCGCCGACCGGCTGATCCAGATCCGCCGCAACCGCCTGCTCTCGCTCAACCAGATGCCCGACACCCCCTATGTCGAGGAGGAAGCGGTGACCCGCGAGATCGCTTATGCGCGCCGCATGTTCGCCGACAACGGCTGGCCGGTGATCGACGTCACCCGCCGCTCGATCGAGGAAACCGCCGCCGCGATCATCGCGCTGGCCAACGACCGCAAGGCGGTGCGAACGTGACAGCGATGCGCACGGCCCCCGCCCTTTCTTCGTCACCCCCGCTCCTTCCGTCACCGCTGCCCAGTCTGTCATCCCCGCGCAGGCGGGGTTCCATACGCGCGGACCTCGCGGCGCCATCGCGACCGTCAGCGTCTATGGATCCCCGCCTACGCGGGGATGACGAAGCGGGGACAAACACCTCGATGAAGAAAGCCCCCGCATGATCCTCCTCGCCTCGCAGAGCGCCTCCCGCCGCGCGATGCTCGCCGCCGCCGGCGTGCCGTTCGAGGCGACCGCCGCCGGCGTCGACGAAGACGCCGCCAAGGCCGGTCTCGCCGGCATCAAGCCGCGCGACCTCGCCGATGCGCTCGCCGAATTGAAGGCGGTCAAGGTCAGCCTCCGCCACCCCGGCCGGCTGGTGCTCGGCAGCGACAGCGTCGTCGCGCTCGCCGACGGCAGCCTGCTCGACAAGCCCGAGAGCCGCGACCAGGCCGCCGATCATCTCGCCCGCATGTCCGGCGCGCGCCACGATCTGTGGAGCGCCGCGGTGATCGCGGAGGACGGCCGCCCGGTCTGGCGCCATGTCGAGGCGGCGAAGATGCACGTCCGGCCGCTCTCCCCGGCCTTCATCCAGGGCTATCTCGATGCGGAATGGCCGGCGATCGCCGGCTGCGTCGGCTGCTACCGGATCGAAGGCCCCGGCGCGCAGCTCTTCACCCGCATCGACGGTAGCCAGTTCACCGTGCTCGGGCTGCCGCTGCTCAACGTCCTCGACTATCTCCGAACCCGTGAAGTGATCCCCGCATGAGCCGTCCCTATGCCCCCGCCGGCGAAGGCCGGCCATATGCTGAAGTGATCGGCGACCCCATCGCCCAGTCGAAATCGCCGATCATCCATCAATTCTGGCTCGATCAGCTCGGCCTCGATGCCGCCTATCGCAAGACGCTGGTGACGACGGACGACCTGCCCGCCTTCTTCGCCGAACGGCGCGCGGATCCCGACTGGCGCGGCTGCAACGTCACCATGCCGCACAAGCTCGCCGCGCTCGACCATGTCGACGACCGCGGCGACGTGCGCGGCGGCATCGGCGCGATCAACACCGTCTTCCGTGACGAGGACGGCGTCGCCATCGGCACCAACACCGACGCCGGCGGCTTCTATGCGCCGCTCGCCGGTTTCGACTTTACCGGCCGCGCGGTGACGGTGATCGGTGCCGGTGGCGCGGCGCGCGCGATCCTCTTCGCGCTTGCGCGGATGGCGGTCGGCCCGGTCACGCTGCTCAATCGTAACGTTTTGAAGGCAGGCGTTTTATTATCGGCGTTCGGGCTCAAGGGCCAGGCGCTGCCGCTGTCGGCGCCCCTGCCCCCGGACACCGGCCTGCTGGTCAACGCCAGCACGCTCGGCATGACCGGCCAGCCGCCGCTCGACCTCGATCTGCGGGAGCTTGGTGAAGATAGCGTCGTCTACGACATCGTCTATTCGCCGCTCGAAACGCCCTTGCTCGCCGCCGCCCGCGCCCGCGGGCTGGAGACGGTCGACGGGCTGGAGATGCTGATCGGCCAGGCCGCGCTCGCCTTCGAACTGTTCTTCGGCGCCGCGCCGCCCCGCGACCGCGACGACGACCTGCGCGCGGCGCTGCTGGCGTGAAGATATTGGGCCTCACCGGCTCGATCGGCATGGGCAAATCGACGGTGGCGGCGATGTTCGCCGCCGAGGGCGTGCCCGTCTTCGACGCCGACGCCGCGGTCCATCGCCTGCAAGGCCGCGGCGGCCGTCTCGTTATGGCGATCGAGGCCGCTTTCCCCGGCACCACCGGTGCCGACGGGGTGGACCGCCCTGCCCTCGCCGCCGCGGTGCTGGGCGACGACGCTGCGATGAAGCGGCTCGAAGCGATCGTCCACCCCGCTGTCGCCGAGGAGCGCGCCGCCTTCCTCGCCGCCCATGCCGACGCCTCGCTGGTCGTCTTCGATGTGCCGCTGCTGTTCGAGACGGGGGGCGACCGCCATGTCGACGCGATCGTCGTCGTCTCCGCCGCGCCAGACGTCCAGCGTATTCGCACGCTCGCCCGCCCCGGCATGACGCCCGCCAAGTTCGACGCGATCCTCTCCCGCCAGCTTCCCGACGCCGACAAGCGCGCCCGCGCCACGCACGTCATCGCCACCGACGTGCCGCTCGACCAGACCCGCGCCGCGGTTCGCCGCGTCATCGCTTGCATGGCGGCGCGCGCAGGCGGATAGAGGTCGGATGCGCGAGATCGTCTTCGACACCGAAACCACCGGCCTGAGCTTCGCCGGCGGCGACCGGCTGGTGGAGATCGGTTGCGTCGAGATGGTCAACCGCGTCGAGACCGGCCGCACCTTCCACGCTTATTACCATCCCGAACGCAACATGCCCGCCGAGGCGCAGGCGGTGCACGGCATCTCCGAAGCCTTCCTCAGCGACAAGCCGAAGTTCGCGCAGGGCGTGGACGAGCTCATCGAATTCCTCGGCGACGCGCCGCTGGTCGCGCATAACGCCGGCTTCGACTTCTCCTTCCTCAACGGCGAGCTGCAGCGCTGCGGCCGGCCGATCGTCCACGTCAAGCGGATGGTCGACACGCTGCAGATCGCGCGCAGCCGCCACCCCGGCGCCAAGCATACGCTCGACGCTTTGTGTTCGCGCTTCGGCGTAGACCGGTCGCACCGCGTCCTCCACGGCGCGCTGCTCGACGCGCAGCTCCTCGCGCAGGTCTATGTCGAACTGCTCGGCGGTCGCCAGATCGGCCTCGGCCTGGTCAGCGACGTGCCCATCGCCACCACGACGCAAGTCGCGGTACGCCGCCCCGTCACCGTCCGTCCGCCGCGCGTCTTCCGCCCGTCGGATGCGGAACTTGCAGCCCACGCAGCATTTGTTTCGAAGCTACAGGATCCGCTTTGGGGGGTCGGGGCGTTGGAATGACCCCAACCGGGCAAAGGCCAACAGGCCAGCCCTTAATGATGGAGAATACGATGGATATCCGGATTTCTGGTCATCAGGTCGCGACCGGCGACGCGCTCAAGGATCATGTGAGCGACCGACTCCAGGGTATCGCCAGCAAGCATTTCGCCCGCGCCCTTTCGGCCGAGGTGACGTTCGGCAAAGGCCCGCACGACGTCGGCTTCGGCTGCGATATCGTCGTGCACGTGATGAAGGGGCTGGTGCTCAAGGGCAGCCACCAGGCGCAGGACGCGCATCCCGCCTTCGACGGTGCCGCCGCCAAGATCGAGACGCAACTGCGCCGCTACATGCGCCGCCTCAAGGATCGCCATGCGAGCGAAGCCGCCGCGATCCAGGAGGACATGGGCTATGACAATGCGGGCTACACCCTGTTCCAGGAGACGCCGCAGAGCGAGGAGGATGTCGGCGACGCACCGCTGATCATCGCCGAGACGCGCGTCGACGTGCCCGATGCCAGCGTGTCCGATGCGGTGATGATGCTCGACCTGCGCAACACCGCCGCGCTGCTGTTCCGCAACGCCGGCACCGGCTCGTACAACATGGTCTATCGCCGCGGCGACGGCACGATCGGCTGGGTCGAGCCGCAGCGCGAGCAGGCGGCGCAGCCCGCCGCGCGCTGACCTTCCCCCGCCCCGCCGGTTCCGATAGAGGCCGGCGGGGCCTTCCATTCGAGTGACGCATGCACGACTTCAGCGATCTGCTGCGCCCCGAGGCGGTTTATGAGGGCGTGGCCGTCGCGCACAAGAAGGCGCTGTTCGCCCAGCTTTGCACCGCCGCCGAGGCGATGGGCCTCGACGGCAAGCTGGCCGCCGAGCGGCTGGCGGCGCGCGAGAAGCTCGGCTCTACGGGTTTCGGCGGCGGCGTCGCCATTCCGCATGCGCGGCTGCCCGATCTGTCCGGCGTCACCGGCGTGTTCGTGCGGCTGGCGCAGCCGATCGAATTCGATGCGGTCGACGACCTGCCCGTCGATCTCGTCTTCATGCTGCTCTCGCCGGTCGATGCGGGGGCGGAGCATCTGAAAGCGCTCGCCCGCGTCTCGCGGCGGCTGCGCGACCGCACCTTCCTCGCCAAATTGCGCGGCGCCGGATCGCGCGATGCGCTGTATGCCCTGTTCACCGCCGATGCCGCGCGCGATGCCGCCTGACGCCGGCGCGCTGGCGCATTATCGCGCGCTCGAATCGCTCTATGCCGCGGCGCCGATCAACCGGTTGTTCGAATCCCGCCTGGAGATCGTCGAGGCGGGCGTCGCGCGCATCCACTTCCGGCTGACCGAGGATCATTATCACGCCGCTGGTGCGGTCCACGGCACCAGCTATTTCAAGATGCTCGACGATGCCGCTTTCTATGCGGCGAACAGCCTGGTCACCGATCGCTTCCTGCTCACCACCGCGTTCAACCTGCTGCTGACCCGGCCGCTGAAAGCCGGACCGGTCGTCGCCGAAGGCCGCTGGATCAGCGGCAAGCGCCGCGTCTACGTCGCCGACGCGCGGCTGATCGACGCCGAGGGCGAGGAGGTTGCGCGCGGCACCGGCACCTTCATGCGCTCGCAGATCGCGCTGTCGGGCCTGCCCGGCTATCGCAGCGCATGACCGGCCGGCTGCCGACGCAGCTGATCGTCGGCGCGCTGCTCCGGCGGGTCAACGACGCCGGCGGCATCGCGATGGTACGCGCCAAGGGCGAGCCGCAGGGCGGCGCGATCCTGCTGCTGATCGAGGATCGCCACGGTCCGACGCGCGTGCTCGAGCGCCGGATCGACTTCGATGGGCATGCGATCCTGACCGATTCGGACAAGACCGACGACGCCGAGGCCTATTGGCGGCGGCGACGCGAATACGATCCGGATTTGTGGGTAATCGAACTGGACATCCCGGAAGCCGAACGGTTCGCCGCTGAAACGATCGCGTCGAATTGACTCATGACAGCGGTGTGACGAATGCCACGCGCACAGTGAATGCGCGTTGTGCTGTGCCTGGGTGCGATCCGGGTCGGTGACGCAGTCGGGGGGATGCCCGGACGATCGGCCTGGCCGATCGGGTCCGTGGTCCAACCGCATATCGAATACGTAGATGACGATTATGCAGCGCGCCGCGGCCATCGCGGCGATGACTTTCTCTCTGGCGGGCCTCATCAGCCACAGCTCGCCCGTCAATGCCTCGGACATCGACCGTACGTCGATTCCCGCGCCGTCCTCGACCATTCAGATCATCAACTCGGTCAGCCCCGTGTCGGTTCCCGTTCCCGCCGCCAGCGCCACGCCGCAGGTCGCCGCGACGGTCGAGCCGATCCCCACGGTGCAGCAGGCCGAGGACGACCGTTTCAATAGCCTCGCCGAAGCTGTCGCCGCGCAGGACGCCGAGCAGGTCGACGCGACGCAGCGCTGCCTCGCCGGCGCGATCTATTTCGAATCCAAGGGTGAACCGCTCGCCGGCCAGCTCGCGGTCGCCAACGTGATCATCAACCGCTCGAAGTCGGGCCGTTTTCCGACCGACGTCTGCTCGGTGGTGAAGCAGCGGGGGCAGTTCAGCTTCGTGCGCGGCGGTGAGATCCCGTCGATCGACGAAGGCCGTGCCGCCTATCGCACCGCGCTCGCCGTCGCCAAGATCGCGCTCGCCGCGGCGTGGGAAAGCCCCGCCCCCAAGGCGTTGTTCTTCAACACGCCGAACCGCCGCCCAGCCGGCAACGTCACCAAGATCGCGATGATCGGCAACCACGTCTTCTATCGCTGATCGTTTCGAACGGGCTTGTCCCGTTCGCGGAATGTTCCTAAGCGGGGGTCATGTTGGACATGGCCCCCGCTTCGTGTTTGGACGGCGGCGATCCCGCGATCTGTGCTGCGGATGTCGCCCGCGGCGTGACGCGGATGCTGCTGCGCCACGATATCACCACCATCGCCGAGGTTCCGCTGGAAGGCGGCCGTAGGGCCGACCTGATGGCGATCGATTCGCGCGGCCAGTTGATCGTCGTCGAGATCAAGGTGTCGCGCGCCGACCTGCTCGGCGACGGCAAATGGCCGGACTATCTCGCGCATTGCGATCGCTATTATTGGGCGGTGCCGGCGGGGTTCGATACCGCGCCGCTCGACGGCGCGGCGTTTCTGCCCGAACGCACCGGGGTGATCGTCGCCGATCGCTATGATGCCGCGATCATCCGCGAGGCGCATACCGTGCCGCTCCCCGCGCACGTCCGCAAGCGCGACACCCTGGCGTTCGCGCGCCGCGCGGCGCGGCGGGTGACCGGTCTGGTCGATCCCGAAGCGTTCAGCGCCTAGCCTTGCCTGCCGAGGGCGGGCGGCCCGTCACAATTGGTGCCCGGTCCGATCGCGCTTGGTCGCGAGATAGCGCGCATTATGCGGATTGGGCGGCAGTTGGTGCGGCACCCGCTCGATCACGCTTACGCCGGCCGCTTCCAGGCTAGCCACCTTCGCCGGATTGTTGGTCATCAACCGGACGGCACGCTGCCCGAGCAGCTCCAGCATCCGAGCCGCGACGCCGAAATCGCGCGCATCCACCGCGAATCCCAGCCGCACGTTGGCGTCGACGGTATCGAATCCCTGATCCTGCAGGGCATAAGCGCGCAGCTTGTTGACCAGCCCGATCCCGCGCCCCTCCTGCCGCAGATAGAGCAGGATGCCCCAGCCGTTCGCCGCGATCGCGGCGATCGCCGCGCGCAATTGCGGCCCGCAATCGCATTTGAGGCTGCCGAGCACGTCTCCGGTCAGACATTCGCTGTGCAACCGCACCAGCGGCGGATTGCCGTTGGGCTGGCCGATCAGCAGCGCGACATGCTCGTCGCTCGAATCCGGGGCGCGGAAGGCGACGATCTCCGCATCTTCGGCACCCTCGACCGGCAGGCGCGCACGCGTGGCGAGTTGCAGCGCGCGCGCGTCCTGATGCGCGTCGATCGCCGCGGGGGCGATCGTGATGTCCGGGTCGTTGCCGTCGATGAAGAAGGCGGGGAGCAGCCCGGCGATCCGCGCCAGCCGGATCGCGGCGAGGCTGGCGGCGGGCCGCGTCACCGCCGCGGTGCGGAACGGCCCCTTGAGCGGCGTCGCCAGATCGAATTGCGGATCGGCGAGCGCCACCGCGGTGCTGAAGTCGAGCCAGGGCGCTGCCTCGACCACCACCGGCGTATCGGGATCGGCGGCGGCGAGCTGGTTGGTCAGCTTCAGCGTCGCGGCGCGGCCGTTGGAGATCAGCAGCGGCCCCGCGCCGCCAGCCGCGAAGGCCTCGAGCCCGCGGGGATCGGCGGTTTCGACCGCGAGCAGGGGCAGGGGGGCCTCGCCGGGGGCATGGATCGCGATCGGCCAGCCGCGGCGCAGCGCGTCGATCGCCCGCGCGACGTCGCGCGCGCCGCTCAAAAGGCGAACTCGGTCATGATCGGCACATGGTCCGACGGCTTCAGCCAGCTACGGCAATCCTCGAACACCGTGTGCGCGCGCGCGGCCTTTGCGGCATCGCCGGTCGCCCACATATGGTCGAGCCGCCGGCCGCGATCGTTCTTGGTGAAGTCGGGCGAGCGATAGCTCCACCAGGTATGCAGCCGCGCCGGGGCAGGGTGGAAGTGGCGGCCGAGATCGACCCAGTCGTTCGACGCCTGCAACCGGTCGAGCGCCGCGACCTCGATCGGGGTGTGGCTGACCGTCTTGAGCAATGCCTTGTGGCTCCACACGTCGCTCGGCAACGGCGCGATGTTGAAGTCGCCGGTCAGGATCGTCGGGCCATCCAGTCCCGCCGACCAGTCGGTCATACGCTCCAGAAAATCGAGCTTCTGCCCGAATTTGGGGTTCACGTCGCGATCGGGCACGTCGCCGCCGGCGGGGACATAGACGTTCTCCAGCCGCACGCCGTTGGGCAGGCGGACGCCGACGTGGCGCGCCTCGCGATTGGCCTGCCAGTCGAAGCGGTCGTCCTCGGCGATCGGCACGCGGCTGAGGATCGCGACGCCGTGATGCATGCGCTGGCCATGGATGACGATATGATCGTAGCCGAGCGCGCGGAACATCTCGAACGGGAAGTCGTCGTCGACCACCTTGGTTTCCTGCAGGCACAGGATATCGGGCTCCGCCTCGCGCAGGAACTGCTCGACGATGGCGATCCGGAAGCGGACGGAATTGATATTCCAGGAGACGATCTTCACCGCCGCCATGTAGCGAGGGGCAGGCGACACCGCCAGAGCGACGACGGCTTCCGCCCACAGCCGCCGAGCCATCGCATCAATCCGGCAAGAACCGCCGATAGGCACCGAAAACGGAAAGGCCCCCGCTCCGGGGGCATGGAGCGAGGGCCGACCTAGCGTTCGTCACGCAGGCGGGAAGTGGGTTTGGTCATCCGGGCAACAGGGGGAAAAATCCCGGACGCCCCACATCCGCGAGGAAGCTTTTACCCTCGCGAACCTGTCGCGATGATGAATGGCGCCGGCACTTCCCGTTCATTATCGGGTATTTGATCTCCGCGGGTCGACCCATTTGAACGTTCCGTCGCTAACCGCCCCGCCGAAGCGCTGATTGGTGAGGCGAATCGTCGTGCGGTTGTTCTGGCTGTCGAGCTGTACCCAGCCCTGTAGCGCCAGCCCTGCCGGCGCGGCGGCGTCGCGCGCGAAGATCATCGTGATCCGGCCGATCTCGGGATGTTTGGGATCGTTCGCCTCGACCGAGACGACGCGATCGTTACCCGTCTGCACCACCCGCGCATAACGGGTGATGTCGCGGCCGGGATCGAGCAGCACCCCCAGCGGCGAGTTCTTGATCGGCCAGCGCTGCACCTGGCGGACGGAATAGTCGATGAAGGTCAGCGCGCCGCCTTCCGCGACGATCAGGATCGGCACGCCCTTCTCATATTGGAAGCGCAGCTTGCCGGGCTTCTTGAGCGTGAAGGTGCCGGTCAAGACCTTGCCGTTGCGGTCGGTCTGGGTGAAGTCCGCCGTCATCGTCGTGATCGACTGGAGGTGGCGCTGTACCGCGGCGAGGTCGCCGGTCGCCTGGGCCGGCAGCGCGGCGGGGGCCGCGATCGCGGCGATTGCTAAAGCGTATCGGATCATGCGGGTCCTGTGGTCCTGTGGCATTGAATGACCGCTTAACCGCGCGAGGGGCGGGGAGGGTCCGTGCCCCACCGGGGTCACCGTCAGCTCAGATCGCGTGCCCTTCGGTATCGCGCAGCACCTCGCGGCGGCCGACGTGATCGGGGCGGCTGACGATGCCGTCCTTCTCCATCTTCTCGATCAGCCGGGCCGCCGAATTATAGCCGATGCGCAACTGGCGCTGGAGCCAGCTCGTCGAGGCCTTCTGCGATTCGCAGACGAGCTGGATGGCGGCGCGATATTGCTGGTCTTCGGCCGAATCCTCGCCCTCCGGCGATCCTTCCAGCGTGAAGCCGTCCTCGGGCTCCTCGGTGACCGAGGTGATATAGTCGGGCTGGCCCTGGCTGCGCCAGTGATCGGCGATGCTGCGCACCTCGTCGTCGCTGACGAACGGGCCGTGGACGCGGACGATGCCCTTGCCGCCGGGCATGTAGAGCATGTCGCCCTTGCCGAGCAGCTGTTCGGCGCCCTGTTCGCCGAGGATGGTGCGCGAATCGATCTTGCTGGTGACGTGGAAGCTGATCCGCGTCGGCAGGTTCGCCTTGATGACGCCGGTGATGACATCGACCGACGGCCGCTGCGTCGCCATGATGAGGTGGATGCCCGCCGCACGCGCCTTCTGCGCGAGCCGCTGGATCAGGAATTCGACCTCCTTGCCCGCGGTCATCATCAGATCGGCAAGCTCGTCGACGATGACGACGATCTGCGGCAGCGGCTCGTAATCGAGCTGTTCTTCCTCATACACCGGCTGGCCGGTCTCGGGATGATAGCCGGTCTGCACGCGCCGGCCGAGCCGCTGGCCCTTCGCCTTGGCGGCGCGCACCTTGTCGTTGAAGCCGGCGAGGCTGCGCACGCCGACCGACGACATCTGGCGATAGCGATCCTCCATCGTCTCGACCGCCCATTTGAGCGCCCGCACCGCCTTGGCCGGATCGGTGACCACCGGCGACAACAGATGCGGGATATCGTCGTACATGCTCAATTCGAGCATCTTGGGATCGATCATGATCATCCGGCACTGATCCGGCGTCAGCCGGTAGAGCAGGGACAGGATCATGCAGTTGAGCCCGACCGACTTGCCCGAGCCGGTGGTGCCCGCGACGAGCAGATGCGGCATCGGCGCGAGATCGGCGATCACCGGATCGCCGGCGATGTTCTTGCCGAGGATGATCGGCAATTGCGCCGCCTGATCCTCGAACGTCTGGCTGCCGACGAGTTCGTGCAGCGATACCGATTCACGCTTCTGGTTGGGCAGTTCGATGCCGATGACGTTGCGGCCCGGGATCACCGCGACGCGTGCCGACACAGCCGACATGTTGCGTGCGATATCGTCGGCGAGCGCGATGACGCGGCTCGCCTTGATGCCGGGCGCCGGCTCCAGCTCGTACATCGTCACGACCGGACCGGGGCGCACCTCGTTGATGACGCCGTGCACCTTGAAATCGTCGAGCACGTTCTCGAGCAGCCGCGCATTGCGCTCCAGCGCCGCCTTGTCGATCTGTCCCTTGGGCGCGGGCGGTGCGGGGGTGAGCAGGTCGAGCTGCGGCAGCGCATAAGTGTGGCCGAGGTCGAGGCTCTGCTGGCGCGGCTTGGGCTTGGCGGCGGACGGCGCCACCGCGCGATCGGCGATGACCGGCGCGGGGCGGGTATCGGGCTCGGCGACCGCGCGCGGCTCGATCACCTTGCGCGCGAGCTGCAGCGGCTCCTCGTCCTGGTCGTCGTCGATATCGTCATAGGCGTCGAGGACATCCTCGCCATCGGCAGCGACGCGCGTCCGGCGCAGACGGAAGCGGCGCTCGCCGAGGTCGATCTCCAGGCTTTTCGCCCAGATGACGATCCCCGCGACCCCGGCGACCAGGCCGATGCCGCGCGCCACCCAGCGCTCGACGCCGGGCTGGCCGACGAAGCTCAGCCCCCATTGCACGAGATGCGCGACCGACAGGCCGATCACGCCGCCCCAGCCGGCGGGCAGCGCCAGCACCGAGGAATCGGATACGAAGGCGAGCGCGGCGGCCATCAGCGCCACGCCGATCGCCGCATTGCGCAGCATCGCGACCCAGCGGCCCGGCGGCTGGTCGCGCCACAACCGCATCGCGACGATCGGCGCGACCGGCAGCAGCAGCGCCACCGCCGGCCCGAACAAAGTGAGCGCCAGGTCGGCGAACCACGCCCCCGGCGGACCCGCCAGATTGAGGATCGGGCCGCCCGACGCGGTGTTCAACGCCGCGTCGCTGGCGTGATAGCTGGTCAATGCCAGCACCATCAGCGCGGTGACGAGGAACAGCGCGATCGCGGTGATCAAGGCACCGCCGCGTACCGCCCCTGCCTTCACCGTCTCACGCAACAGCCCTGGCTGCGCACGGCTCGCCATCGCTCGATCCCTTCAATGTGCGAAAATGCGCGGAAATCATCGGGCCGCGCGCGCGTTACGTCAAGGCGGTTGACTGCGATGGATCGAGGATGGATCGACACGGGCAACCGTTGGCACCTGCGCGCGGCAGGCGTAGGGAGACGATATGGACACGGACGTCATCATCCTGGGCGGTGGCCTGGTCGGCGCGACGCTCGCGCTCGCGCTCGACGCGCATGGGCTCACCAGCATCGTCATCGATCCCGCCGATCCGGCGGTGATGCTCGCGCCCGGCTTCGACGGGCGCGCCTCGGCGATCGCCAGCGCGAGCGGGCGGATGCTCGACGCGATCGGCATCGGCGCGGTGCTCGCCGGCCATGGCTGCGCGATCCGCCACATCCGGGTCAGCGACGGGCTGGAGCCGGGCAAGCTCGATTTCCGGCCCGACGCGGGCGATGGCGCGCTCGGCACGATGTACGAGAACAAGCGGCTGCGTACCGCCTTGTTCGAGGCGGCGAGCGCGGCGAGCCACGTCGATCTTCGCATGCAGACCCGCGCGGTCGACGTGGTGCGCGGCTCCGCCGGCGTCACCGCGACGCTCGATTCCGGCGCGACCGTCACCGCGCCGCTGCTGATCGCCGCGGAGGGACGCAATTCGCCGACGCGCGAGGCGGCCGGCATCACCGTCGCGCGCTGGCAATACGATCACGCCGCGATCGTCGGCGCCTTCCACCACGAATATCCGCACGAGGATATCGCTTACGAGATCTTCTACCCATCCGGCCCGTTCGCGCTGCTGCCGCTGCCCGACGACGAGATCGGCCACCGTTCGGCGATCGTCTGGTCGGTGAAGGGCGAGGATGGCCCGGCGATGATGAAGCTCGGCGACCGCGCCTTCCTCGCCGAAGCGAGCAAGCGGATGGGCGGCTTCCTCGGCGCGTTGACCGCGCCGAGCCCGCGCGCGAGCTATCCGCTCGGCTTCCATCACGCGGCGCGGGTCACCGCCGAGCGGCTGGTGCTGGTCGGCGACGCCGCGCACGGCATCCATCCGATCGCGGGGCAGGGGCTCAATCTGGGCCTGCGCGACGTCGCGACGCTCGCCGAGGTGCTGGTCGAGGGCAAACGGCTCGGTCTCGATCTCGGCGATCCCGCGTTGCTCGACCGCTATCAACGCTGGCGCGGGCTCGACACGTTCATGGTCGCCGCCGCCACCGACACGCTGACCCGATTGTTCGGCATCCCCGGCAAGACCGCCAGCGCCGTCCGTCGCTTCGGCATCGGCGCGGTCGACAAACTGCCGCCGCTCAAGAACCGCTTCATGGCCGAGGCGCGGGGCGAAACCGGCACCTTGCCGAAGCTGTTGCAGGGATTGCTGGTGTGACCGAGCCCGTGCCAGCCCCGAGCTTGCGCAAGGCGCAGACCGGCGTCGCGCGCGGCATCGGCATCGGATTGGGGCTGACGATCGCCGCGGCGATCCTCGGCTACAGCCGCAGTTCGGCGGCGATCCTCGAAAGCCGGCTGACCACGCTCGGCATCGCCGCCCTGGTGCTCGGCCTGTGGCTGGCGGCGGCGATCGGCAACGTGGCGCGGCGGCGTTTCGCCTCCGACGGCGCGATCGACGGCCGCAACGGCACAGACCCGCATGTCGACGTCGCCAATGCGGTTCTGCGCAACACCGCCGAACAGGTGGTGCTCGCGTTCGTCGCCTATGGCGCGCTGACCTTGCTCAGCGATCATGCGCGGGTGCCGGTGGCGCTGTTCGCCGCCTGTTTCACCGCCGGGCGATTGTTGTTCTGGACCGGCTATCGCGATGGCGCCGAGGCGCGCGCGCTGGGCTTTGCGCTGACCTTCTACCCCAGCGTCGCCGCGCTGCTAATGGCGGCGCTCGCCACGCTGCGGTGAGCGCCCCAGGTCAGGCCTTGCCGGACACCAATTTGGGGTTGGCGATCGCCAGCCCGGCGGCGAAGACGATCGCGTCCTCGACGAAGCCGGTCGCGGTCTGGCCGTAGCGCGCCATCGCCGCACGCCGCAGCCGCAAGCCGAAATAGGATGCGGCAAGCGCACTGCCGACCGCGACCGCGGCACCGAGCACCTTCTTGTCGCGCGGCGCCAGCGCGGCGCCGGCATAAGCGGCGGTGACGCTGCGCACGGCGAGGCCGATCGGCACGATGCGGTCGGGCGCGGTCTTCATCTTGTCGCCCGCCATCTCCGCCGCGGCGAAGGCTGCGGTGCCGGCGGCGATCACCGGATTGCGCAACAGCCTCTGGAGCGGCAGCGTCGCTGGAATCTCCTCCCGGCGGGTGGCAGTGGCGATCACCGCCAGCGGGGTGATGCCGCGCTGGCCGGCGACGAGACCGATGAGAAACGAGCGGATCATGCAATGCTCTCCGATACGGGTTCGCAGGCTACAATCCGTACGAGCGCATCCGTATCCCGGACCTGCCGACGCGCATCGGGATAATGTCCTCCCCGCGCCGGCGGAGAGGACATGACGAACGATCAGACCAGCGTCAGACCGACGTCAAGGTTGCCGCGGGTGGCGTTGGAATAAGGGCAGATCTGGTGCGCGGTGTCGACCAGCCGCTGCGCCTGGTCGCGCTCGACGCCGGGCAGCGACACCTGCAGGTCGGCGGTGATGCCGAAGCCGCCCTCTGAGCGCGGACCAATGCCGACCTTGGCGGTGACCGTGACATCGTCGGGTACCTTGACCTTGAGCTCGCGGCCTGCCGCTTTCAGCGCGCCGATGAAGCAGGCCGAATAGCCCGCGGCGAACAATTGTTCGGGATTGCTGCCGTCGCCGCCGGCGCCGCCGAGTTCCTTGGGCGTGGCGAGCTGGATGTCGATCTTGCCGTCGTCCGAGCGGGCGTGACCGTCGCGACCGCCGGTGGCGGTGGCCGCAGTGCTGTATTTGACGTCGACGGACATGGTGAATCTCCTGCTTGCTTATCGCGATAACTATCTAGGACGCGCGCACATGATCGTCCAGAACTATTTGTCGCGATAATCATTTTCATGCTAAACCGTTGGCAAGGAGAGTGACGATGCCCGGTCCGCTGCCGCTCGATGAACAATTGTGCTTCTCGCTGTACGCCGCGACGATCGCGATCAACCGGGCGTATAAGCCGGTGCTAGACCGCCTCGGCATCACCTATCCGCAATTCCTGGTGCTCCAGGTGTTGAGCGGCGCGGAGGACGGCGTGCCCGTCGGCACGATCGCCGAACGGCTGGCGCTCGAACCGAGCACGATCACGCCGCTGGCGAAGCGGATGGAGGCGGCGGGGCTGGTCACGCGGCTGCGCAACCCCGCCGACGAGCGGCAGGTGCGCGTGCGCCTGACCGACGCGGGCCGCGACCGCTGGCGCGAGACCGGCTGCCTCGCGCCGATGATCGTCGAACGTACCGGGATCAGCCGCGAACGGCTCGCGGCGCTCAACGCGGAGGTGACCGCGCTGCGCCGGGCGCTGGCGCTCGATCCGGCGGCGGAGTCGGCCGCCGCCTGACCGGGGAGCGTCAGCCCTTGCGCTCGGCGCGGGCGCCGACGATCATGCGCCGGGCGATCGCGCGCACCGCATCGTCGTCCTTGCTGCCGTCGCCGGCGGGATCGCCGAGATGATCGAGGCTGCGCTCCATATAGTCGAGCAGCCCGGGATGGCGCTCCTCGACATATTCCATCAGCTTGAACAAGAGATGCTCGGTGGCGATCTCGCGCTGGCGGGTACGAATGGCGGTGTCGTCGGTCATGATGCCTCCTGTGAGAGAGGCGCCAACGCACCATCGCGCGGTTGGTGACGCGGCCGGCGCCGGTGATTTGCGTGCCGTGCCGCGGGAACATTCGGGGTCGCGCCCCGCTTCCTCCCTGACCTCATGGGAGAGAATGCGATGGACGACAGCCGTTTGTGGAGCTTCGAGCAGAGCCTGTGGACCGAAGGTCCCGACAATTACCGCGAGAAGGTCGACCCCGAGGTCGTCATGGTGCTGCCGCGGCCGCCGTTCGTGCTGCGCGGCAGCGAGGCGATCGACGCGGTCGCCGACACGCCGGTGTGGAACGCGGCGGAACTGACCGAGCGGCAGGTGTCACGGCCGCAGGAGGGCCTGATCGTCATCGGCTATCACGTCCACGCGCAGCGCGACGGCGAAGCCTATGAGGCGCATTGCACCTCGACGATCCGCCGACTCGAGCATGAGGTGTGGCGGGTCGTCCAGCATCAGCAGAGTCCGGTCCTCGCCAAGGCGGTCGCGAACGGCTGACGCACCACCGCCGTCCGGCCGGGGCCGGACGGCGGTGGCATCATCCGACGGGGATCAGCGGTCGCGTTCGGCGCGCTTGCGATCGGCCTTGCGCGCACGGCTCACCGCGGCGGCATGCTCGCGGGCGCGCTTTTCCGACGGCTTCTCGTAATGCCGGCGGAGCTTCATCTCGCGGTAGACACCCTCCCGCTGGAGCTTCTTCTTCAGGGCGCGGAGGGCTTGATCGACATTATTGTCGCGAACGATGATCTGCATGGAAGGTCTTTGCTTTCGGTGGGCACCAATGCGCCTAATTGAAGTTCTTGCGCGCCATCGTCAACCGTGGATCGTGGCAGAATCGGCAATTCGGACCCACGAAAGCGGCTTTTGCGGCGGTTTTGCCCTTCAACTGCCAGTCGAGCCAGTTGGTTGCGACCAAAGCGCCGACTCCGCCATGCGGTTGCATATAGGTGCCGCCATGGCCGACGGGGATGTTGACCAGCGCCGCGGGGACGTGGTCGATTCGCCGGAAATCGTCGGTGCCGTTGGCGGCGGCGATGTCGGTCGGACCGCCGAGCACGTAGAGCACCGGCCCGTGCAGCCCGGCGAGCAACGCCTTGTCCGAGACGATTCCGGCGATCGGATTGGCCCCCTCGGGAAAGAAGCCGCTGTTCATGATGATCGCGGTCTTGACGCGCGGGTCCTGCGCGGTCGCCAGCGCCTGTAGCCCGCCGCAGCTCCACCCCGATGCCGCCACCCGATCGACCGCGATATGGCCGCGCAGCGGGCTGCCGGCGCGACCGTTCTCGCGTTGCGCCCAGTCGATCGCGTCGGCGAGCAGCCGGGTCGGCGTCGCCACGGTGAGTTTGGCCGCGGGCGCGGCGGCGGGCGGGGCGGCCGGCGGTGTCGGTGTCGGTGTCGGGCCGGGAATGCGGCCGGCGGCGATGACCAGATAGCCGTGCGAGGCGATCTCCAGCAGATGATTGCGCGAACTCGTCCCGTCGGCGCTGCATCCGCCATTGCCCCAGACGTAGATGCCGAGTCGCTCGCCCTTCAGCCGCGTCAGATCGGCGGGGCGATAGACGACATGGTCGGGCAGGTCTGGCCGCTCCTCGAACAGCGCGGGATAGCGGCCGGTGCCTTGTTCGGGTGCCTGGGCGGCGGGCGCGGCGCTTGCCAGCAGTGCGGCGACGAGAAGAAAGCGCATGATCGAAACCGCTTGTTGGAGTGGACGCGGAGCAGGGTGGTCCGCCCGAACGACGTTGACCAGCGGAAATGCGTCCGGCGACGCGGGTTAAGTCGCTGCAACCATTGGCGCTTTACTTCGGGTGGTAGCGGCAGGCCGGCTGCCGCATCGCGGCCATTGCCGCTTTTGGACCGTTTCGGTACATGATCTCCAGCGGTCGCTGGCCGTTCACGTCCGCATATGGCTGGATCAACGAGCGAAATGGACCCCATCACCGAGCGGGAGACGCAGAGGCTCGCAGCGCTGGACCGCTATGCGGTGATGGATACGCCGCGCGAAGCATCGTTCGACGAACTCGCCGCGCTGACCGCCCGGTTGTGCGAGGCGCCGATCGCGGTGATCAACCTGGTCGCCGCGGACCGCCAGTTCTTCAAGGCCGAGGTCGGCCTTGGCGTGCGCGCGACGCCGCTGGAAAGCTCGTTCTGCGTCAAGGCGTTGCTGGAGGACGATCTGCTCGTCGTGCCGGATCTCACCCGCGACCCCCGCTTCGACTGCAATCCGCTGGTGGTCGGCGAACCGCATATCCGTGCTTACGCCGGCGCATTGCTCAAGACCGACGACGGGCTGGCGATCGGCACCTTGTGCGTGCTCGACCATCGCGTCCGCCCGTTCACCGATCTCCAGCAGGAAACGCTGCGCGTGCTCTCCCGGCAGGTGATGGCACAGCTCGATCTGCGTCGCGCGGTGGAGGAATGCGATCGCCGCTACGGCCAGTTGCGCGCCAGCGAGGAGCGGCTGCGGCTGATCCTCGACAGCGCGCGCGATTATGCGATCGTCACCACCGACACCGATCGCCGCATCACCAGTTGGTCCGCCGGCGCGGAGGCGACGTTCGAATGGACCGAGCAGCAGGCGATCGGCCGGCCGATCGACGATCTGTTCCTGCCCGAGGACCGCCGCGCCGGCATCCCTGCGCGCGAATGCGCCACCGCCGCCGCGGAGGGCTGCGCGCCCGACGTGCGCTGGCACCTGCGCGCCGACGGCACGCGCGTGTTCATGACCGGATCGACGCATCCGATCATCGAGCGCGACGGCGGCCACAGCGGTTTCCTCAAGATCGCACGCAACGAGACGCGCGAGCGCAGCCAGGCGGAGGAACTGGCACGCACCCGTATCGAGCTGGTCGACAGCGAAGGGCGCTTCCGCAACATGGCCGATCATGCCCCGGTGATGATGTGGGTGACCGATCGCGACGGCCATTGCATCTATCTCAACCGCCGCTGGTACGATTTCACCGGCCAGACCGCCGCCGAGGCGCAGGGGGCCGGCTGGCTCGACGCAACCCATCGCGATGACCGGGCGAAGGCGGCGCGCCTCTTCCGCAAAGCGCATGCGGCGCGCGTGCCGTTCCGCCTCGACTATCGGCTGCGTCATGCCGACGGCAGCTATCATTGGGCGATCGACGCCGCCTCGCCGCGGTTCGGGCCGGAGGGCGAGTTCCTCGGTTATATCGGCTCGGTGATCGACATCCACGACCGGCGCGAGGCGGAACGGCGGCTCGCCGACAGCGAGGCGCGCTACCGCACGCTGTTCGAATCGATCGAATCGGGCTTCTGCGTGGTCGAGGTCGCACCCGCCACCGCCGATACGCCGACCGACTATCGCGTCGTCGAGGCCAATCCCGCTTTCTACCGCCAGACCGGCTTCACTACGGCGATCCACGGCCGCTGGCTGCGCGAATCGATGCCCGATCTCGAAGAGCATTGGTACGAGGTCTATGGCCGTGTCGCGGCGAGCGGCGAACCGGTGCGGTTCGAACAGGGATCGGCGGCGCTCGGTCGCTGGTTCGATATCGCAGCGTTCCGCGTCGGCGCCCCCGCCGATCGCCGCGTAGCCGTGCTGTTCAACGACATCTCCGCACGCCGCGCCGCCGAAGAGACGTTGCAGCGGCTCAACGATCGGCTGGGCGACGAGGTCACCGAGCGTACCGCCGAGCGCGACCGGATGTGGGAGACCTCGCCCGATCTGATGCTGGTGATGGATGCCGGCGGGGTGATCCATCGCGCCAACCCGGCATGGACGCGGATGCTCGGCTATGACGCCGACGAGCTGATCGGCCACCACGTCAGCGATTTCATCGTCGCCGAGGATCATGACGAGACGATCGACGCCTACGAACGCGCCGCCGCGGGTGGCAGGTCGAACGTCGAGAATCGCTATCGCCACAAGGACGGTTCGATCCGCTGGATCGCCTGGGTGGCGGCGCCGGCGGGGGACATGACCTATGCCTCCGGCCGCAACGTCACCGCCGAGAAGGCGCAGGCAGCCGCGCTGGCGCAGGCCGAGGAGCAATTGCGCCAGGCGCAGAAGATGGAGGCGGTCGGTCAGCTCACCGGCGGCATCGCGCATGATTTCAACAATCTGCTGACCGGGGTGATCGGTTCGCTCGATCTGTTGCAACGGCGCCTCGCGCGCGGCGAGACGGACAAGGTCGAACGCTATGCCACCGCCGCGATCACCTCCGCCAACCGTGCCGCCGCGTTGACGCATCGGCTGCTCGCTTTCTCCCGCCGCCAGCCGCTCGATCCCAAGGCGGTGGATGCCAACCGGCTGGTCGCCGGCATGGAGGAACTGCTCCGCCGCACGATCGGCGAGAGCATCGCATTCGAGATGGTCGGCGCGATCGGGCTGTGGCGGACGCGCTGCGATCCGCACCAGCTCGAAAGCGCGATCCTCAACCTCGCGATCAACGCGCGCGACGCGATGCCCGACGGCGGCACGCTGACCATCGAGACGAGCAACGCGCGGCTCGACGCCGCCTATGTCGCGCAGCAGCGCGACGTGCGCGCGGGCGACTATGTCTGCGTCTGCGTCACCGATACCGGCACCGGCATGTCGCCCGAGACGATCGCGCGCGCGTTCGAACCCTTCTTCACCACCAAGCCGATCGGCCAGGGCACCGGCCTGGGGCTGTCGATGATCTACGGTTTCGCCCGCCAGTCGGAGGGCCATGTCCGTATCTATTCCGAACTCGGCCGCGGCACCGCGATCAAAATGTACCTGCCGCGCCACCACGGCGCGGCGGATGCCGCCGACGCGGTCGCGCCCGCGACGGACGAGGCGCATCGGGCCGCGGGCGAGGTGGTGCTGGTCGTCGAGGACGAGACGGCGGTGCGCGACCTCGTCGTCGAGGTGCTCCGCGACCTCGGCTATCGCGCGGTGGAGGCGGCGGACGGGCCTGCCGGGCTGAATTTGCTCCAGTCCGGCATGCGCGTCGACCTGCTCGTCACCGACATCGGCCTGCCCGGGCTCAACGGCCGCCAGGTCGCCGACGCCGCGCGCCAGCAGCGGCCCGAGCTGAAGGTGCTGTTCATGACCGGCTATGCCGAGAATGCGACGATCGCCAACGGCTTCCTCGAACCCGGCATGCAGATGATCACCAAGCCCTTCGCGATCGACGCGCTGACTGCCCGCATCCGCGGAATGATCGAGGGCACGTCGATCGCCGGCGATTAGGCGGCGGGCCGGCCGATCGCATCGAGCGTGGCGATCGCCGCATCGGGCAGGACGAGCGACGCCGCCGCGAGATTCTCGTGCAGATGCGCGAGCGACGACGTGCCGGGGATTAGCAGGATGTTGGGCGAACGCTGCAACAGCCAGGCCAGCGCGACCTGCATCGGCGTCGCCGATAGCTCCGCCGCGACCGCCGACAAGGCCGCGGACTGCAGCGGGCTGAACCCGCCGAGCGGGAAGAACGGCACGTAGGCGATACCCGCCGCCGCCAGCATGTCGATCACCGCATCATCGTCGCGATGCGCCAGATTATACTGGTTCTGGACGCAGACGATCTCGGCGATGCCGCGGGCCTCCTCGATCTGCGCCGGCGTGACGTTGCTGATCCCGATCTGCCGTACCAGCCCCTGCCGCTGGAGATCGGCGACGACCGAAAGCGGCGCGGCGAGCGATCCTTCCGCCGGGCCATGCGCATCGAACATCAGCCGCAGGTTGACGACGTCGAGCGTTTCGCGCCCGAGGTTGCGCAGATTGTCCTCGACCGCCGCGACCAGTTCGTCGCGGGCGAAGGCCGGCAGCCACGATCCGTCGTCGCCGCGGCGCGCCCCGATCTTGGTGACGATCACCAGATCCTGTGGATAGGGCGACAGGGCCTCGCGGATCAGCTGGTTGGTGACGTGCGGGCCGTAGAAATCGCTCGTATCGATATGGTCGACGCCGGCCGCCACCGCGGCGCGCAGCACCGCAAGCGCCTGGTCGCGATCACGTGGCGGGCCGAAGACACCGGGGCCGGCGAGTTGCATCGCGCCATAGCCGAGTCGCTTCACGCTGCGTTGCCCGAGGGAATAATGTTGATCGGTCATGTCCGTCTCCTTGCTCGTAGCGATCAGTGCTGGGCGATCAGTTAGGCGTTGCGGATCAGGGCGATAAGCCGGCATGATCGGCACGGGCTGTGCGGAAAACCGAACGATGATTGCCGATCTCGCCGACCTCAACGCGTTCCTTGCCGTCGCCCGGGCACGCGGGTTTCGCGACGCGGCGCGTGCGAGCGGATCGAGCGCGTCGACGCTGAGCGAGGCGGTGCGGCGGCTGGAGGCGCGGCTCGGCGTCCGGTTGCTCCACCGCACGACGCGCAGCGTCACGCCGACCGAGGCGGGATCGCGGCTGATCGAACGGCTGACGCCGGCGCTGGGCGAGGTCGCGGCGGCGCTCGAAACGGTCCATCTGTTCCGCGACCGTCCCGCCGGTACGCTGCGGCTCAACGTGCCGGTCAGCGCGGCGCGGCTGGTGCTGCCGGCGATCCTGCCCGGCTTCCTCGCCGCCTATCCCGACATCCAGGTCGAGATCGTCGCCGAGGACGGCTTCGTCGACATGGTCGCCTCGGGCTGCGACGCCGGCATCCGCTACGACGAGCGGCTCGAACAGGATATGATCGCGGTGCCGATCGGCCCGCGCATCCAGCGGTTCGCGACCGCCGCCGCCCCCGCCTATCTCGACCGCCACGGCCGGCCGACGCATCCGCGCGACCTGCTCGGCCACGCCTGTCTGCGCGGCCGCTTCAGCAGCGGCGCGACGACCAGCCCGTGGGAGTTCGAGCGCGCCGCCGAGATCGTCCGGATCGAGCCGCAGGGACCGCTGATCGCCAGCGTCGGCGGCGCCGCCGACCTCGTCGTCGACATGGCGGTGGCGGGCAGCGGCATCGTCCATCTGTTCGAGGACTGGCTGCGCCCGCATCTCGACCGCGGCACGCTCGTGCCCGTGCTGGAGGAATGGTGGCAGCCGTTCTCCGGCCCCTTCCTTTATTATTCCGGCCGCCGCCTCGTTCCGCCGCCGCTGCGCGCCTTCGTCGACTTCATCCGATAGCGCGCGGACACGCGAAAAGCGGCCCGTAGGACCGCTCTGTCATGTCACGATGTCTGAAACTGGAGCGGGCGAAGGGATTCGAACCCTCGACCCCAACCTTGGCAAGGTTGTGCTCTACCCCTGAGCTACGCCCGCTCTGGCGCCGTATTCCGGTTGCTCCTGCGAGCCACCGTTTGGGTGAGGCGCGCCACTAGCAGCGCTTGTCGGGGGCTGCAACAGCAATCGTACAAAATCAGCAACACGATTTCGGCTTGGCGACTCAGTCATTAGAACATTACAAGAACATGCATGAGCGACTCGTCCGCCCTGATCGCCCGTCTGCGGCGCCTTGCCGCCGGTGACGGCGCTGCGCAAGCCGTCGCCGCGCCCGTCGACGCCTGGCTGGCGCAGGGGCTGACGCGCGCGCAACTGCATGAAATCTATGCGGTCGAGGAGGGTGACGGGCCGAGCGGTGCGGGCTTTGGCATCGCCGTCGCGCTGGCGGCACGGGCCGTGCCGCTGCTGTGGCTGCGGACCGAGGCGTGCGAGCGGACGCAGGGACGGCTGCATGCCGGCGGACTGATCGAACTCGGCCTGTCGGCCGACTCGCTGGTGCTGGGAATCGTCGCGGACGAGGCGGCGCTGCTGCGCGCCGCGGCGGATGCGGCGCGCTGTCCGGGGCTGGGCACGGTGCTGGTCGAGAGCGTCGGCCGCGCGCCGGGGTTCGACCTCACCGCGACGCGGCGGCTGATGCTCGCCGCCGAATCGTCGGGCGTCACCGTGCTGTCGCTGCGGGTCGGCGCCGAACCGACCGCCAGTGCGGCGGCGACGCGCTGGGGCGTGGCGGCGGTGCCGTCGACCGCACTTGACCAGGGCGCGGGCGCGGGTGCGCCGGGCTTCGCCGCCTTCGATATCGAATGTCTGCGCCGGCGCGGCGGCCCCGCGGGGCAGCGCTGGCGCGTGGAGTGGGATCGCGATGCCAAGAGTTTCCGTGGAGCGTCGCTATCTGGCGCTGGTCTTTCCGTGGCTCCCGGTCGAGCGGCTGCGCGCCACCCGGCCGCACCTGTTCGCCGGACGGGGTGAGACGCCGGTCGCCTTCGTCGAGACCGTCGGCAACGCCATGCGGCTGACCGCGACCGATCTCGCCGCGGCACGCGCCGGGCTGGAGCCCGGGCTGACCCTCGCCGATGCGCGCGCGCGGGTGCCCGAGCTGGAGGTGTTCCCCGCCGATCCGCATGCCGACATGGACTGGCTCGAACGGCTGGCGGACGGCTGTACGCGCTACAGCCCGACGGTGGCGCTGATGCCGCCCGATGCTTTGGTGATCGACATCGCGGGTTGCGCACATGCCTTCGACGGCGAGCGCGCGCTGGCGGCGGATGTCGAGGCGCGGATGGCGCGGCGCGGCATCCTCGCGCGCCACGCCTTCGGCGACACGCCCGAGATCGCGCGGGCGCTCGCCCGTTATGCCGGCGCGCCGGCGCCCGACGAGACGCGCGCGGTCAAGCGGCTGCCGGTGGCGGCGCTGGAGCTGGACGCGGATGCGACGGTGGCGCTGACGCGGGCGGGGCTGAAGACGGTCGGCGACGTCATGGCGCGGCCGCTCGCGGGGATCGCCGCGCGCTTCGGCGAGGAGGCGGCGACCGCGGTGCGGCGGCTGGCGGGCGATCACAAGGCGCCGGTCAAGCCGCGGGTGCGCGTCGCGCCGGTCGCGGTCGAACGCCGCTTCGCCGAGCCGATCGCGCGCACCGATTATGCGCTGGAGGTGCTCGAAGAGCTCGCCGCGGATGCCGCCGGGACGCTGGCGGAGCGGCATCAGGGCGGGCGGCGTTGGGAGGCGCGGCTGTTCCGTGCCGACGGCCATATCCAGTCGCTGCGCGTCGAAACCGGGCAGCCGACGCGCGACGTGCCCTTGCTGATGCGGCTGTTCGCCGAGCGGATCGACAGTCTCGCCGACCCGCTCGATCCGGGTTTCGGTTACGATCTGGTGCGCCTCGACGTCGCGCTCGCCGAGCGGCTCGACGCGGCGCAATTGCGGCTGGAGGGCGGCGCGGCGGCGCGCGAGACCGGCGCGGGGGAAGGGCAGGTCGCGCAACTGGTCGATCAGCTCTCCACCCGGCTCGGTCGCGGCCGGGTGCGGCGGTTCGGATCGCGCGACAGCCATATTCCCGAACAGGCCGAACTGATGCTGCCCGCCACCGCCGACGCACCGGCGAGTGCCTGGCCGGCCACCGAGGCGGGCGAGCCGCCGCTGCGCCCGATCTATCTGTTCGACCCGCCGCAACCGATCGAGAGCGTCATGGCCGAGGTGCCCGACGGCCCGCCGCACCGCTTTCGCTGGCGGCGGCGGGTGCATGAGGTGGCGCGTTCGGAAGGACCGGAGCGGATCGCCGGCGAATGGTGGCGTCGCCACGACACCGCGATCCCGACGCGCGATTATTACCGCGTCGAGGATCGCCGCGGCCGCCGCTTCTGGATCTTCCGCCACGGGATGCACGACGAACAGGCGCATCCGCGCTGGTATCTGCACGGCCTGTTCGCGTGACTATTGGGGCCATGCCTCCTGCCGTTCGGACGGAGCCCGTCGAGGCCGCTGTGGGTGACGGCAAGCCGGCCGTCGATAGGATCGGGGCGATCGGGCGTCGGGCGGGGCGGAACACTCTCTCATGACCGCGTTCGCCGAACTCGTCGCGGCGACCAATTTCTCGTTCCTCGAAGGCGCAAGCCACGGCGAGGACATGATCGCGCAGGCGGTGGCGCTGGGCCATGCCGGCATCGGCATCGCCGACCGCAACACCGTCGCCGGCGTGGTGCGGGCGCACAAGGCGCTGCGGCTGATCCGCGCCCGCGCGATCGAGGGCGGCTTTGCCGATATCGACTTCAAGCTGGTGGTCGGCGCGCGACTGGTATTCGCCGACGGGACGCCCGACATCGTCGCCTATCCGACGACGCGGCACGGCTGGGGCCGACTGACGCGGCTGCTGACCACCGGCAATCTGCGGGCGCGGAAGGGGGATTGCATCCTCGGCTTCGGCGACCTGCTGCGGCATCTCGACGATCTGCTGGTGATCGTGCTTCCCGCATCGAGCGCGCGTCCGCACGAGGCACGCGATGGGGCGATCCTGCCGCCGCCGCGGGCCGATGCGGGGCTCGACGCGACGGTGCGAGGCCTCGCCAGCGCCGCGCCGGATCGCGTCTGGCTCGGCGTGACGATGCCGCGCACGGGGCGCGACCGTCGCCGGTCGCTGCACCATGCCCGGCTGGCGCAGGCGATCGGCGTGCCGTTGCTCGCCACCGGCGACGCGCTCTATGCCGAACCGGCCGATCGGCCGCTGCACGACGTGCTCACCTGCATCCGGCTCGGCACGACGATCCGGTCGGCCGGGCGCCGGCTCGCCACCAATGGCGAGCGCCATCTGAAAACGGGCGCCGAAATGGCGCGGCTGTTCGCCGATCTGCCACAGGCGGTCGCGGAGAGCGGGCGCATCCTCGACCGCATCGCCTTTACGCTGACCGATCTCGCGTATGAATATCCGCACGAGCCGGTGCCGCCAGGCTGGGCGCCGCAAGCGTGGCTGGAGCACATCACATATGCCGCGGCCCGCCAGCGCTTTCCCGACGGCATACCGGCGCGTCTGCAAAAGCTGCTCGACGAGGAACTGCCGCTGATCGCCGAGCGCCAATATGCCTTCTACTTCCTCACGGTGCACGACATCGTCCGCTTCGCACGCGAGGAATGCGATCCGCCGATCCTGTGCCAGGGGCGCGGATCGGCGGCGAATTCGGCGGTCTGCTGGCTGCTCGGCGTCACCTCGGTCGATCCGATGCGCTACGACCTGCTCTTCTCGCGCTTCGTCTCCGCGGAGCGCGACGAGCCGCCCGATATCGACATCGATTTCGAGCACGAGCGGCGCGAGGAGGTGATGCAATATATCTACCGCCGCTATGGCCGGCATCGCGCGGCGATCGCGGCGACCGTCATCCACTACCGCCCGCGCAGCGCGGTGCGCGAGGCGGGCAAGGTGCTGGGGCTGAGCGAGGACGTGACGCAGCGGCTGACCAGCACCGTCTGGGGCAGCTTCGCCGATCGCTTCGAGTCCAAACACCTCGGCGAGACCGGATTTGCCGTCGACAATCCCGAGATCGCGCGGCTGCGCGACACGGTCGACCGGCTGATCAAATTCCCCCGCCACCTGTCGCAGCATGTCGGCGGCTACGTGCTGACGCAGGGGCGATTGGACGAGACGGTGCCGATCCATCACGCCGCGATGGCGGATCGCACCTTCATCGAATGGGACAAGGACGATATCGACGAACTCAAGATCATGAAGGTCGATATCCTCGCGCTGGGCATGCTGACCTGCATCCGCAAGGCGTTCGACCTGATGCGGGAGAACGGGCTGGAAAGCCACGATCTCGACAGCATCCCGCCCGACGATCCGCCGGTCTACGACATGCTGTGCAAGGGCGACAGCATCGGCGTGTTCCAGGTCGAAAGCCGCGCACAGATCAATATGCTGCCGCGCCTGCGCCCGCGCAAGCTGTACGATCTGGTGGTGCAGGTGGCGATCGTGCGGCCGGGGCCGATCGAGGGCGACATGGTCCACCCCTATCTGCGGCGCCGGGCGGGCAAGGAGCAGCCGGAATTTCCCTCGCCGCATCCGCCGCACGATCCCGACGAACTGCGCACGCTGTTGCGGGAAACCTATGGCGTGCCGCTGTTCCAGGAACAGGCGATGAAACTCGCGATCGTCGCGGCGGAATTCACGCCGGGCGAGGCCAACCAGTTGCGGCGGGCGATGGCGACGTTCCGCAACGTCGGCGGCATGGAGGATTTCCAGGCCAAATTGGTCGAGGGCATGGTCCGCCGCGGCTATGAACGCGACTTCGCGATGCGCTGCTACAAACAGATCGAGGGGTTCGGCAGCTACGGCTTTCCCGAAAGCCATGCGCTGTCGTTCGCGCGGCTGGTCTATGTGTCGTCGTGGATCAAATGCTTCCACCCAGCGGTGTTCGGCTGCGCGATCCTCAATTCGCAACCGATGGGGTTCTACGCGCCCGCGCAACTGGTGCAGGATGCGCGCGCGCATGACGTCGTCGTGCGGCCGATCGACGTCAACGCCAGCGGCTGGGACAATGCGCTCGAACGGCTCGACGATGGCGGGCTCGCGATCCGGCTCGGCTTCCGCCAGATCGACGGGTTTCGCGAGACGTGGGCGACGGAGCTGGTCGCGGCGCGCGCGGCGGGGGCGTTCGCCGATGTCGAGGCGGTGGCGGCGCGCGCCGGACTGCCCAAGCGCGGGCTCGACCTGCTCGCCGACGCCGATGCCTTCGGTTCTATCGCGCTCGGCCGGCGCGACGCCTTGTGGGAGGTGCGGCGTACCCCGCCCAAGCAGCTCGCGCTGTTCGCCGCGGCCGACGCGCCCGAACTGGGTCGCGAGGTCGATGCGCAGCTCCCCGCGATGCCCGCCAGCGAGGAGGTCGCGGTGGATTACCAGACGACGCGGCTGTCGCTGAAGGATCATCCGATGCGCTTCCTGCGGCCGCTGTTCGCCGCCGAGGGGATCGTCTCAAGCGCGCAGGCGGGGCGGCTCAGGGACGGGCGGCGCGCGCGGATCGCCGGCGTCGTGCTGGTCCGCCAGCGGCCGGGCAAGGGCAATGCGATCTTCGTGACGATCGAGGACGAAACCGGCGTCACCAACGCCTTGATGTGGGCGCGCGATTTCGAGGCGAACCGGCGCGCGGTGATGGCGGCGCGGCTGCTGGTGCTGGAAGGCGTGATCCAGCGCAGCGAGGAAGGGGTGATCCATTTGATGACGGTCAAGGCCTATGATCGCAGCGTGGAGCTGCGGCGGCTGTCGTCGGACTACAATGCCGAGACGCCGCTGCTGCCGGTCGACGAAGTGATCCGCCCCAAGCCGATCGCGAGCCGCGACCCCCGCGGCCAGCATCCGCGCGACGTGCGCATCATGCCGCCGTCACGCGATTTCCATTGAGGGGGGGCGGAGCACGGTCGGGGGGAATGAGGGGCGATGCTAATGGCTGCGCCCGAAGTCTGGTTTGGCGTCGTCCTGCCCCTGTTCGATGATCGAGCGGCGGATCGCGCGGGTGCGCGTGAACAGGTCGAAGAGCTGGTCGCCGTCGCCCCAACGGATCGCGCGTTGCAGCATCGTCACGTCCTCGGTCAGCCGCTGAAGGATCTCCAGCACCGCCTCGCGGTTGTTGAGGAAGACGTCGCGCCACATCACCGGGTCGGAGGCGGCGATGCGGGTGAAGTCGCGGAAGCCGCCCGCCGAGAATTTGATCACCTCGCTCTGCGTCACCTCTTCGAGGTCGCTGGCGGTGCCGACGATCGAATAAGCGATGAGGTGCGGCACGTGGCTGGTCACCGCGAGCACGAGGTCGTGGTGGCGCGGCGTCATGATCTCGACCTGCGCGCCGAGCGCCTCCCAAAAGGCGCGCACCCGGGCGACCGGCGCCTCGGCCGTGCCCTCTTCGGGGGTCAGGATGCACCAGCGGCCGCGGAACAGCGTCGCGAAGCCCGCCTCCGGCCCGCTATGCTCGGTGCCCGCCACCGGGTGGCCGGGGACGATCGTCGCGTCCGGCAGCACCGCGCGCAGCGCCGCGAGCACGCTGGCCTTCGAGCCGCCGACGTCGCTGACGATCGCCTCGGCGGGCAGATCGTCGGCGAACTCCGCCGCCACCGCCCCCATCGCGCCGACCGGCACGCAGAGCATGACCAGATCGGCGTCGATCACCGCGTCGCCGGCGCTGTCGGCGATATCGTCGGCGAGGTCGATCCGCTCAGCGATCGCGCGCACCTCCGGATCGGCGTCATAGCCGGTGATCCGCACCGTCGGCATCGCCTGCCGCACCGCGCGCGTGACCGACGAGCCGATCAGCCCGAGCCCGATCACCGTCACCCGCGCGAACGGCAGCATCAGGCGGTACGCTCCGTCTCGGCGCGCAGCACCGCGACGACGTCGCGCATCTCCGCCACGGTGCCGATCGTGATGCGCAACGCCTGCGGCAGGCCCTGGCCGGGCAGCCAGCGCGTCGCATAACCCGCCGCCATCAGCGCCTTGTACGCATCCTCCGCGGTCAGCAGCCCCTCGAACAGGACCAGCACGAAATTGGCCTTGCTCGGCACCGCGCGCAGGCCGGGCAACGCATCGACCTGTTCGCTGAACCAGCCGCGCCATTCGCGATTGTGGCTGCGGCTGCGCTCGACGAAGCCGGCATCGCCCAGCGCCGCGATCGCCGCGGCCTGCGCGCCGATGCTGAACGCGAACGGCGCGCGGATACGGTGCATCGCGTTGATGATCTCGGGTGACGCATAGCCCCAGCCGACCCGCTCGGAGGCGAGGCCGAAGATCTTCGAGAAGGTGCGCGTCACCAGCACGTTGGACGCGCTACGTGCGAGGTCGAGCGCACCGTCGTCGTCCTCCGGCTCGAGATACTCGGTATACGCCTGATCGAGCACCAGCAGCACCGAATCGGGCAGGCCGGCGTGCAGCCGCGCGATCTCCGCGGCGCTCGAATAGGTGCCGGTCGGATTGTTCGGGTTGGCGACGAAGACGACCTTGGTCCGCTCGGTCACCGCGGCGAGGATCGCGTCGACGTCGGTCGCATAATCGCGATCCGCCACCACCACCGGGGTCGCGCCGACCCGGCGCGTCGCGATCTCGTACACCGCAAACCCGTAACGGACGTGGATGATCTCGTCGCCCACGCCGGCGAAGGTGCCCGCGGCGAGGTGGAGCACCTCGTCCGAGCCGGTGCCGTAGATCAGCCGTTCCGCCTCGACCCCGTAATGCGCGGCGAGCGCGGCGCGCAGGTCGATCGCGGCAGCATCGGGATAGCGTTCCAGATGATCGGCGGCGGCGCGATAGGCGGCGCGCGCCGGCGCGGGCGTGCCGAACGGATTTTCGTTCGACGAGAGCTTGACGACCTTGCGGCCGTCCTCGCTGGTGGCGCGGCCGGGGACATAGGGCGCGATGCCCAGGATCCAGGATTTGGGGGCGGGTGCGGTCATGCCACGGCCTTAGCGGGCGCGTGCTTGCGTTGACAAGAAGAGCGCCGTAGCGAGCCGGTAATGACCGGGGACGACCGTTTCGGATGCAACCGCCATGTGACGCTGCCGGGGCCGCTGCGCCTCGACGGCGGCGTGCTGCTGTCGCCGGTCGAGATCGCCTATGAGACCTATGGCAGCCTCACGCCCGATGGCGGCAATGCGATCCTCGTCTGCCACGCGCTGACCGGCGACCAGCACGTCGCCTCGGCGCATCCGCGCACCGGCAAGCCGGGCTGGTGGACGCGGATGATCGGGCCGGGCAAGCCGATCGACCCGGCGCGCGACTTCGTCATCTGCGCCAACGTGCTGGGCAGCTGCATGGGCTCGTCCGGCCCGGCGAGCGTCAATCCGGCGACGGGGCGGCCATGGGCCATGGCCTTCCCCGTCATCACGATCCGCGACATGGTCCGCGCGCAGGCGATGCTGCTCGACCATCTCGGTGTCGGCCGACTGAAGGCGATCGTCGGCGGCTCGATGGGCGGCATGCAGGCGCTGAGCTGGACCGCGACCTTCCCCGACCGCATCGACGCGGCGGTGATCATCGCCTCGACCGCGCGGCACACCGCGCAGAACATCGCCTTCCACGAGGTCGGGCGACAGGCGATCATGGCCGATCCCAATTGGCAAGGCGGCGACTATTATGGTGGCGAACCGCCCGCGGCGGGCCTCGCGGTGGCGCGGATGGCGGCGCACATCACCTATCTGTCCGAGGCGGGGCTGACCGAGAAGTTCGGCCGCCGCTTGCAGGCGCGGGAGGCGAAGAGCTTCGGCTTCGACGCCGATTTCCAGGTGGAAAGCTATCTGCGCCATCAGGGCCTGAGCTTCGTCGACCGGTTTGACGCCAACAGCTATCTCTACATCACCCGCGCGATGGACTATTTCGACCTCGCCGAGGAACATGGCGGGCTGCTCGCCAACGCCTTCCGCGCCAGCCGCGCGCGCTTCTGCCTCGTCAGCTTCGACACCGACTGGCTGTATCCGACCAGCGAATCGCGCAGCATCGTGCAGGCGCTCAACGCCGCCGGCGCGCCGGTCAGCTTCGTCGAACTGTCGTCGCCCTACGGCCACGACGCCTTCCTGCTCGACGCGCCCGAGATGAACCGCGTGGTCGACGGTTTCCTGCGGGGCGGGCGATGACGCTGCGTCCCGATCTGTCGGTGATCGCCGATCATGTCGCACCGGGCAGCCGGGTGCTCGACATCGGCTGCGGCGACGGCGCGCTGATGGCGGCGCTGCGGGATACGCGCGGCTGCGACGCGCGCGGGCTGGAGATCGATTCGGGCAACGTCGCCGCTGCGGTGGCGCGGGGGTTGTCGGTGATCCAGGGCGATGCCGACGTCGATCTGGCCGGCTATCCCGACCAGAGCTTCGATTATGCGATCCTCAGCCAGACGTTGCAGACCGCGCGCGCGCCCGATTTGGTGCTCGACCATCTGCTGCGCATCGGCCGGCGCGCGTTCGTCAGTTTCCCCAATTTTGCGCAATGGCGGGTGCGCGTGTCGCTGTTGTGGGGCGGGCGAATGCCGGTGACGCGGCAATTGCCCGAACAATGGTACGACACGCCCAACATCCACCATGTCACGATCGACGATTTCCGCGCCTTCCTGAAGCAGCGCCAGGTCGTGGTGGAGGGCGCCTGGTTCCTGTCGGGCGACAAGCAGCGCAGCTCGGCCGCCGCCAATCTGCTCGCCCAACATGCGATATTCCTGTTGCGGCGTTAACGACGATATGTCTGTTTTTGACTTTGATATGGTAAAAAGCGGAACTATCCGGATCAACAAAGGTTTGGAGCACCCAAGCCGGGACGCATGATGACCAAGACCGCTCTCATTGTCGAAGACGAGATTTTCGTGGCGTTGGACCTCGAGCGGATCCTGCTCGATGCCGGTTACACGGTCGCGGCGATCGCGGCGGACAGCGACAGCGCGATCCAGGCGGCTCCCGGTTGCGGCTTCGCCTTCGTCGACGTCAATCTGCGCGACGGACCGACCGGCCCCGGCGTCGCCGAGCGGATGGCGCGCGATTACGGCGTCAAGGTCGTGTTCGTCACCGCCAATCCCGCGCAGATCGATCGCGGCATGGAATGTGCGCTCGGCTATATCCGCAAGCCGTTCAGCGAAGCGGCGATCCTCGCCGCCGCTGCGTTCGCCACCGATGGCGAGCGGCCGGCCAACGACGATATCGTCATGCTCGGCTCCAATATCGCCTGATCAGCCACGCCGAAAGGCGGCCAGTGGTACGGTGATCGTCATCACCAGTCCCTCAGGACGCCAGTCGCGCGTCACCGTGCCGCCGAGCTGACGCACCGCCGACAATTCAATCAGCTGGCTGCCGAATCCCTGCGGCCCGTCGGGCGCGATCACCGGCGGCCCGCCGCATTCGGTCCAATACAGCGTCGCATGATCCTCGCCGCGTTCGACGGCGACCGTGATCGTGCCGCCTTCGGTCGACAGCGCGCCATATTTGGTCGCGTTGGTGGCGAGCTCGTGAAACAGCAGCGCGAGCGGCGTCGCCGACCGGTCGTCGATCGCGATCTCGTCGCCGGTCACCGCGATCGGCGGATGATCGCCGCGCCGATAGGGTTCGAACAATTCGCCGAGCAGGCCGTGCAGGCTGTCCTGCTGCACCGCGGGGCGCGACTGCGGGCTATGGGGCCGGACGAAATCATGCGCGCGGCCGAGCGCGGTGATCCGCTGGCGCAAGTCGGCGGCGATCGGTGCGAAGCCCGGATGGCTGCGCGCCGCGAACGAGATCAGCCCCGAGATCACCGAGAAGATGTTCTTGATCCGGTGGGACAATTCCTGGCTGATCACCTCGCGCTCGTGCAGCGCCAGTTTTTGTTCGTGGATGTCGGTACAGGTGCCGAACCAGCGCGTGATCCGACCGCCGGCATCGCGGATCGGCAGCGCACGGCCGAGCACCCAGCGATAGGTGCCGTCGAAGTGACGCAGGCGATATTCGATTTGATAGGGCTCGCCGGACGCCAGCGAATGACCCCAGACTTCCCAGGCGCGTGCCTGATCCTCGGGGTGGAACACGTCGTTCCAGCCCTCGCCGTCGGTCGATCCGGGCGGCGTACCGGTGAATTCGTACCAGCGCGCGTTGTAATAATCGTGATAGCCGTCGGGTAGCGTCGACCACACCATCTGCGGCATCGTGTCGGCGAGCGTGCGGAACCGGTCCTCGCTGTCGGTCAACTGGCGGCGGGTCGCCTGGTCGGTCGCGCGCCACGCCGCCGCGTCGCGGCTGTCGCGCAACCGTGCCATGACGTTGTCGGCGAGCGTCGTCAGACCCTGTATCTGCAGCTTGGTCAGCCCCTTGCGGGGAATGGTGTCGATGACGCAGAGCGATCCCAACGCGATACCGTCGTCGGAGATCAGCGGCGCACCGGCGTAGAAACGCAGATGCAGGTCGCCGGTGACCAGCGCATTGTCGATGAAGCGCGGGTCCTGCGTCGCGTCGGGGATCACCATGATCCGGTCCTCCAGCATCGCATGCTGGCAGAACGACATTTCGCGCGGCGTCTCCGAAATCTCGAGCCCGGTGCGCGACAGGAAGGTCTGCTGCGTTTCCTCGACCAGGCTGACCAGAGCGATCGGCGTGCCGCACAAGGCGGCGGCGAAATCGGTGATCTTCTTCAGCGACGCGCTGTCGCGCAGCGATTCGAGATCATAGGCCTGCATCGCGGCGGTGCGCGTCGCCTCGTCGACGTGCCAGCCGGGGGCGACGGGCGCGCGCGCCGGTTCGACCGGCGGCACGCCGCAATGCAACGTCAGGTTAGTGGGTGCGGTGGGATCGTTCAGAACGGCACGTCGTCGTCGAGATCGTCGGCGAAGCCCCCACCCTGGCCGAAGCTGCCGCCACCGCGATTGCCGCCGCCCGCCGGCGCACTGCCGCCGCGATTGCCGCCACCGCCGCCATAGCCGCCGCCGCCCGACGGGGCGCCGCCACCGAAATCATCGCCGCCGGCCCAATCGTCACCGCCGCTCGCGCCGCCGCGACCACCGCCGCCGCCGCCCTGGCCGCCGCCCGGACCGTCGAGCATCGTCAGCACGCTGTTGAAGCCCTGCAGCACGATCTCGGTCGAATATTTGTCGTTGCCCTGCTGGTCCTGCCATTTGCGGGTCTGCAGCGCGCCCTCGATATAGACTTTCGAGCCCTTGCGCAGGAAGCGCTCGGCAACATTGGCGAGGCCCTCGTTGAAGATCGCGACCGAATGCCATTCGGTCTTTTCCTTGCGCTCGCCGCTGTTCTTGTCCTTCCAGGATTCTGACGTGGCGATGCGCAGGTTGACCACCTTGCCGCCGTTCTGGAAGCTGCGGCTTTCGGGGTCGCGCCCCAGGTTGCCGACGAGAATGACCTTGTTGACGCTACCCGCCATGAAATGCCCCGAAAATGCCTAGAGGCCGGCGAACACCGCCAGCCAGTATGTGATTCCGGCCATGATGTAGGCGGCGGCGAACAAATAGCCAACCATGAACAGCGGCCACTTCCACCCGTTCGTCTCGCGGCGGGTCACCGCGATCGTCGAAATGCACTGCGGCGCGAAGACGAACCACATCAAGAAGGCGAGCGCGGTCGGCAGCGTCCAGCGGCCGCGGATCTGGTCGGTGATGCGGTCGGTGCCGCTGCCCTCCTTGTCGTCGATCGCATAGACGGTGCCGATCGCCGACACCGCGACCTCGCGTGCCGCCATCGCCGGCAGCAGCGCCAGCGCGATGTCGCGATTGAAGCCGATCGGCTTGACGACATATTCGATGCCATGGCCGATCCGGCCGCCGACCGAATAATCGACCGGACTGATCCCGCTGCCTTCGGGTGGCTTGGGAAAGCTGAGCAGCAGCCACAGCACAACGGTGGTCGCGGCGATGATCGTGCCGGCGCGCTTGAGGAAGATCACCGCGCGCTGCCACAGGCCGAGCAGCACGTCGCGCAGCAGCGGCACCTGGTATTTCGGCATCTCCATCATGAACCCCGACGACGCGCCCTTGGTCACCGTCCGGCGCAGCACCAGCGCCGCGCCATAGGCGCCGGCGATGCCGATCACGAGCAGGCCGAACATCACGACGCCCTGCAACCGCACGAACGGCAGGATCTGCGTATTCGGGATCATCGCACCGATGATCAGCGTATAGACCGGCCAGCGCGCGCTGCACGTCATCAGCGGCGCGATCAGGATGGTGGTCAACCGGTCCTTCTCGTCCTCGATCACCCGCGTCGCCATGATGCCGGGGACGGCACAGGCGAAGCTCGACAGCAGCGGGATGAAGGCGCGGCCGGACAGGCCGACGGTGGCCATCAACCGGTCCATCAGGAACGCCGCGCGCACCATATAGCCCGACGATTCGAGGATCAGGATGAAGAGGAACAGGATCAGGATCTGCGGCAGGAAGACGATCACCGCGCCGACGCCGGCGATCAGCCCGTCGGTGAGCAGCGAGCGGAAGAAACCGTCGGGCAGCGCGGTCTTGATCGCGTCCTGCAACGCGGCGAAGCCGGCATCGATCGCGTCGGCGGGCACCGCCGCCCAGGTGAACACCGCCTGAAACATCACGAACAGGATGGTGACCAGCAGCACCGGCCCGGCGACTGGATGCAGCGCGACGCTGTCGAGCATATGCGCCCAGCGCCGGCCGGCGGTTTCCGACACGGTCGCCGCACCGGCGATCTGGCGGGCGCGGCGTTGCAGCTTGACGATATCGTCCTGCGTGCCCGCCGCCGCGTCGCGCGGCCGCGCCTTGCCGCCGCCGCCGACCGCATCGGCGACCGCGGCGCGCAACGCATCGAGCCCGCGCTTGCGCACCGCGACGGTCGGGATCACCGGCACGCCGAGTTCGCGCTCGAGCACCGCCGCATCGAGCGTCAGCCCGTCGCGCTCGGCGAGATCGACCATGTTGAGCGCCACCACCACCGGCAGGCCGAGCGCGATCAGCTGCAGCGTGAAGCGCAGATGGTTGTCGAGATTGGCGGCATCGACCACGACGATCATCGCGTCGGGCAACCGTTCGAGGCTGCTGGCGCCGGTGACGACGTCGCGGGTGACGCGCTCGTCGGGACTGGACGGTTCGAGGCTATAGGCACCGGGCAGGTCGATCAGCTCGACCGGGCGGCCGTCGTCGAGCACCAGCCGGCCGGAATGGCGTTCGACGGTGACGCCCGGATAATTGCCGACCTTCTGCCGCGCGCCGGTCAGCGCGTTGAACAGCGCGCTTTTGCCGGCATTGGGATTGCCGACCAGCGCGACCAGCGGGGCTGCATGCACGTTTATTCGGCGGCGGCGGCGGGAGCCACATGCACCGCACCGGCGACGGCGCGGCGCAACGCGACGGTCATCCGGCCGATGCGGCAGGCGATCGGGCCGCTGCCCAGCGACGCGCGGTGCAGCACTTCGACCGCGACGCCCTCGTCGAAGCCGAGCTCGCGCAATCGCCGCGCCTCGGGCGCCGCGAGGCGCGTCCAGTCGATCGCCGCGACCGTCGCCGGTTGGCGGCGCGGCAGCGACACGAGGTCGAGGGCAGGAACGACGGTACGCGACATATCCATGATGCGACTGATTATCATTTACCCACGGGGGAGTAAAGCGGCGGCGAGGCGAAATGTCGGGGGATGTGGACCTCAAATTCCTCCCTCGCTTTAGCGGGAGTGCAAGACATGCCGGCGGCATGATCGACCTTGCACTGGGGACCGCCGGCCGCAAGCCGGTGGTGGAGGGGGCGTTTCCGCAAGCGCCGAGCTGACCGTATCCTCCCCCTTCGTCAGTGCTTCGCATTGCCACCTCCCCTTGGCGGGGGAGGAATTTAAGATCACCGAATCACACCGCCGGGTAGCGCAGCCGTCCGATGAAGCGCGACAGGCTCGGCCGGTGCTCGTAGCGTTTGGTGAACGCCGCCTTGGTCTTCTCGAAGCGCATGATCCCGTCGATCCGGCGCGCGAGGAAGGCGCGCGTGTCGGCATGACCCTCGCTGTCGTCGTCGAGGAAGACGGTCATCGTCGCGGTATAGACGCCGAGCAGGATCGTGCGCTTGGTATAATGATTGTAGTCGGTCGCGGTATCGCCCGCCATCCGCCACATCAGATCGACGCTGCGCCAGCCGAGCCGCGCGGCGCGCGATACGTTCTGCGGCAGCGCGAGGATCGCGCGCGCGCGGCGCAGCGATTCGCGATCCGGCGCGACGAGTTCCAGCCGCGTCTCGACCAAGGCGGTGATCCGCGCGCGGATCTTCATCGCCGCCAGCGTCTCGGGCGGCAGCGCGGCCGCCATCCGCCGGTCGATCGCCGCGAACCAGGCGTCGATCATTTCGATTGCGCCGCCGGAAAAGGCGAGCCGCGCGACATCGCGGTCGATGCCGGCACCGTCCGCCGCCAGGTCGCGCGCGGCGTCGCCCCAGCCGTCGAAGGCGGCGTTGGCGGCGATCCCTTCGGCGAGTGCCGCGCGGATCTCGTCGAGCGTCAGGTCCTGCGTCATGCTTCCATCTCCTGCACGGCTGCCTCCTGCGCCCGCCGGCGCGACGGTGCAACCTCGGCGCGGCGCACCAGCACCAATGCCAGCGCGACCAACGCGACGCCGACCCAATCCGGTCCCTGCAATCGCTCGCCATATTCGACCCAGCCGATCGCGCCCGCCACCACCGGCTGGATCAGCAGTCCGATGCCGATCACCAGCGGCGACAGGCGGCCGATCGCGAAGATCATACAGCCCTGGCCGATTACCTGGCTGACCAAGGCGAGGCCGACGAGCGGCGACCAATGCTGCGGCATCACCTGTTCGCGCAGCAGCAGCGCGAAGGCGAGCATCGGTAGCGCGGTCGCCGCGCTCGCCAGCGCCAGCGCCGGCAGCGGCCGCATCGCCAGCCGGACGCGCGCCATCAGCACGATGTAGAGCGTGTAGAGGATGCCGGCGAGGATGCAGAGCAGGTCGCCGGCAAGGTTGCGCGAATCGAGCTGATACGAGCGCCCCATCAACAGCCCCGCGCCGATCGCGGCGAGCAGCAGCGCGATCCCCTGCATCCGCGTCGGCCACGCCCTGGCGACCAGGAAGCCGTAGAGCGGATAGATCAGGATCGCCGAATTGCCGAACAGCGTCGCATTGGCCATCGTCGTCCTGACGATGCCGAGATGCCAGCTGGCGAGGTCGGCGGCGAAGGCGACGCCGCCGATCGCGAGCATGATCCACAGGCCGGCGGTCAGCCGTGCCGGCCGGCCGCCGCTCGCCAGCGCGAGCCCGGCGAGGAAGGGGATGGCGAGCGCGATCCGCCAGAACCCGGCGGCGACCGGCCCGACATCGGCAAGCCTGACGAACCACGGCCCGAACGCGAGCGCGACATTGGCAACCACCAGCGCGGCGAAAGCGGCGCCCGGCGTCTGCCAATTTGCCGCCGCGACAGTTTTTCTTCTGGGCCCCGCCTGATGCATGCCGCCCTGTAGCGCCCTATCTCCCGCCCGTCAGGCCATTTGGGAGCTTCTATGCCGAGCCTTTTCGACTCCATTCAACTGGGCGATATCCACGCCGCCAACCGCGTGCTCATGGCGCCGCTCACCCGCGGCCGCGCCACCGACGATCATGTGCCGACCGACATCATGGTCGATTATTATCGCCAGCGCGCCGGCGCCGGCCTCATCATCACCGAAGGCACCGGCGTCAGCCGTCAGGGTCTGGGCTGGCCGAACGCGCCGGGCCTGTGGACCGACGCGCAGGTCGAGGCATGGAAGCCGGTGACCGCCGCGGTGCACGAGGCCGGCGGCAAGATCGTCGCGCAGATCTGGCACATGGGCCGGCTCGCCCGCCCGGACGTGATCGGCATGACGCCGCTGTCGTCCTCGGCGACGCGCGCGCCTTATCACAAGCCCGAAAATCCCTATGCCGAGGCACAGGCGGCGACGCTCGACGACATCCGCCGCGCGCAGGACGAATATGCCGATGCCGCGACCAACGCGCTGCGCGCCGGTTTCGACGGCGTGCAGATCCACGGCGCCAATGGCTATCTGATCGACCAGTTCCTGCGCGACAACACCAATTTGCGCGACGACGATTATGGCGGCAGCCCGCAGAACCGCATCCGCTTCATGCGCGAAGTGGTCGAGCGGGTGATCGACGCGATCGGCGCCGGCCGCACCTCGATCCGCCTGTCGCCCAACGGCGAGACGCAGGGCGCCGACGACAGCGATCCCGCCAGCGTCTTCGTTCCCGCCGCGGCGGCGCTCGACGCGCTCGGCATCGGCTTCCTCGAGCTGCGCGAACAGGCGCCCGACGGCACCTTCGGCAGCACCGACGTGCCCAAGCTCAGCCCGCAGATCCGCGAGGTGTTCAAGCGGCCGCTGATCCTCAACCAGGATTACACCCCGGCGCAGGCGCAGGCCGACCTCGATTCGGGTCTGGCGGACGGCATCGCCTTCGGTCGCAAGTTCATCGCCAACCCCGATCTGGTCGATCGTCTACGCCAGGGCGCACCGCTCGCCGACGACGATCAGGCGACCTGGTATTCGAAGGGTCCGGAGGGTTATATCGACTATCCGGCACTCGAAACCGAAGCGGCGTAACCCGGTTCCTCCCCCGCAAGGGGGAGGAATATAGCGCTACCGCCCGAGATGCGGCACGAGCCGCTTGAGATCCGCCGGTGCGAGCCGGCGCACGTCGAGCGCATCCACCCCGGCGACCAGCACCGCGCCGAGCCGCCGCTCGCCGGTATCGATCAGGATGCCCTCCGCAGTCGAGCGCAATGCCCCCCACGGTACCTCGCGCACCGCAATCCCTGCACCGTCGCGCGTCATCACCGCGACGCGGCCGCCGCGATCGACCGCGAGCGCCCCGCCGCCGTCGGCGCCGACCACCGCGCCCTGCGTGTCGAAGCCGGAAAGCGCGCGCTCCGCCGCCTCCGCCGCTTCCTCGGGGCTGGCGATCCGCGGCTTGCGGCGCCCGCGCATCATCAGCACGACGCCGAGCGTCACCAGTATCGCGACCAAAGCCGCGCCGACCGCGATCCACATCTCCCGATCGGTCACGTCCGTCACGCTCCGCCGGCGAGCGCGTCCAGCGTCGGCTTCATGCCGGCAAGGTCGTAGCCGGCCCCGCGCGCCTGCGCGACGAGCAGTTCGGGATCGCGCCCCGCCTTGGCCGCGGCGAGCGCCCACAGGTTGCAGCTGCGCGTTCCCGACCGGCAATAAGCGAGCACCGGCCCGTCCGCGGCGGTCAGCGCCGCCGCCATCGCGTCGATCTGCGGGTGCGAGAAACCGGCATGCGTCACGGGAATCGCGCTATAGGCAAGGCCTGCCGCCTCCGCTGCGGCGCGGATCGCGTCGCCGCTGGGCTGCCCGCCTTCCTCGTCGTCGGGACGGTTGTTGACGATCGCGACGAAGCCTGCCGCCTTGATCGCCGCCATATCCTCGGGAGCGATCTGCGGGGCGACGCTGATCCGGTCGTTGATGCTGCGAATGTCGGCCATCCGGTCCCATTACGCGATCGGTCGAGATACGTCAGCTATTTTGGTCGCGATTCCGACGGTTTTGTGGGGTGTTTTTTAACCCCGCGGCAGTCAGCCGTGCGATCGAATCACGTCGAGAAAGGCATCGCCATAGGCCTCCAGCTTGCGCGCGCCGATGCCCGACAGGTGCATCAGCTCGGCGCGGCCCGCCGGCCGCTGCGCCGCCATCTCGCGCAGCACCGAATCGTGGAAGATCACATAGGGCGGCACGCCCGCCTCCTTGGCGAGATCGCGGCGGCACGAGCGCAGTGCCTCGAACAGCGGATTGTCCGCCGGATTGGTCGCGACGCCGGCATCGCGCTTGCGCCCGCCGCGCGCGCGCTTGGGCGGCACGACCAGCATCACCTGCTGCCCCTCCTTGAGGATCGGCCGCGCGCCGGGACCGAATTCCAGCCCGCCATGCGCATTGGTGCGCAGCGCGTCGCGCAGCAGGAGTGCGCGCGCCACCGGCTTGATCAGCGCCGCTTCCTCGCCCTCGACGATCCCCCAGACCGACAGGGATTCATGCCCGCGATCGACACTGCGCTCGGTCGATTGCCCGAGCAGCACCTGCTCGACATAGCCGACGCCGAACATCTGTCCGGTGCGGAACACCGCGGAGAGGAACTTCATCGCGGTCTGCGTCGCGTCGACCGCATCGGGCGACCCGAGGCAATTGTCGCAATTGCCGCAATCCTCCTGCCGGTCCTCGCCGAAATGCTTGAGCAGGATGCGGCGGCGGCACCCCGCGGTCTCGACGAGCGCGCCGAGCGCCGCCAGCCGGGTGCGCTCGCCCGCCTGCCGCTCGGGCTCGACCTCGCCGATCCGCTGGCGGGCGCGGGCGAAATCCTCCGCGCCCCAGAACAGATGCGCCACCGCCGGATCGCCGTCGCGGCCGGCGCGGCCGGTCTCCTGATAATAAGCCTCGATCGACTTGGGCAGGCCGGCATGCGCGACGAAGCGGACGTCGGGCTTGTCGATCCCCATCCCGAACGCCACCGTCGCGCAGATCACCATGTCTTCCGACGCGACGAAATCCGCCTGGTTCTTCTGGCGGATGTGCGCGTCGAGCCCGGCATGATAGGCGCGCGTCGGCCGCCCGGTGCGACCCAAGGCCTCGGCGAGCTTCTCGGTCGCGGCGCGGGTTTGCGCATAGACGATGCCGGGGCCGGGGGTGGCGGCGATGACGTCGGCGATCTGCTTGGTGGTGTTCGCCTTGGGGGTGATCGCATAGCGGATATTGGGCCGGTCGAAGCCCGAGACGATCAGCCCGTCCGCGGGAATGCCGAGCTGCTGCAGGATGTCGCTGCGGGTGTGCGCGTCGGCGGTCGCGGTCAGCGCCAGCCGCGGCACGTCCGGAAAGGCGTCCATCAGCGGCGCGAGCAGCCGGTAATCGGGGCGGAAATCGTGGCCCCATTCGCTGACGCAATGCGCCTCGTCGATCGCGAACAGGCTGAGCTTCGCGCTCGCCAGCAATTCGCGAAAATGGCCGGTCGAGGCGCGCTCGGGTGCGATATAGAGGAGGTCGAGCTCGCCGGCGCGGAAGCGCGCGATCGACTCGGCGCGATTCTGGTCGGCGCTGGTCAGCGTCGCGGCGCGGATCCCGACCGCCTCGGCGGCGCGCAGCTGGTCGTGCATCAGCGCGATCAGCGGCGAGACGACGACGCACGTCCCCTCCATCATCACCGACGGCAATTGATAGCAGAGCGACTTGCCCGCACCGGTCGGCATCACGCCGAGCGTCCGCTGCCCCGCCAGCACGCGGCTCACGACGTCCTCCTGCACCCCGCGGAACGCAGGAAAGCCGAAGACGCGCGACAATGTGGGCAGGGGATCGGGGATCATCACCGCGCCATGTAGGGGCGGGGGCCGCCAGCGTCGACCCGCGCCCGCCTCATTCCGCCGCGAGCGCGCCCTCGCTGGCGCCCGGCACGTCCTCGTCCTGCTCCTGCGCCTGGCGCGCCCACATTTCGGCATAGACGCCGCCCAGCCGCAGCAGTTCGGCATGCGTCCCGCGCTCGGCGACATGGCCGCCGTCGAGCACGACGATCTGGTCGGCGTGGATCACCGTCGACAGGCGGTGCGCGATGACGATCGTCGTGCGGCCGCGCTCGATCGCCTCCAGCGTGTCGAGGATCTCCGCCTCGGTGCGGCTGTCGAGCGCGCTCGTCGCCTCGTCGAGGATCAGGATTGGCGGGTTCTTGAGCAACGTCCGCGCGATCGCGACGCGCTGCTTCTCGCCGCCCGACAATTTGAGCCCGCGCTCGCCGACGCGCGCGTCATAGCCTTCGGGCTGGCGCTCGATGAAGCCGGCGATCGCCGCGCCCGCCGCCGCCGCCTCGACCTCGGCGCGGCCCGCCCCCTCGCGGCCGTAGGCGATATTGTAGCCGATCGTGTCGTTGAACAGCACCGTGTCCTGCGGCACGATGCCGATCGCGGCGCGCAGGCTCGCCTGCTGGACGTCGCGGATGTCCTGGCCGTCGATCGTGATCCGTCCCTCGGCGACGTCGTAGAAACGGTACATCAGCCGCGCGAGCGTCGACTTGCCTGCGCCCGACGGCCCGACCACCGCCAGCGTGCTACCCGCCGGCACGTCGAGGTCGAGGCCCTTCAGGATCTCGCGACCCGGGTCGTAACCGAAGCGCACGCCTTCGAAGCGGACATGGCCCTTGGCGATCCTCAACGGCGCGGCGCCGGGCGCGTCGACCACCTCGGCCGGCGTGTCGATCAGCGCGAACATGCTCGCCATGTCGATCACCCCCTGGCGGATGGTGCGATAGACCATGCCGAGCAGATCGAGCGGTCGGAACAGCTGCGACAGCAGGGTCGAGACGAACACGACGTCGCCCGCCGAGAAACTGCCCCGGCTCCAACCCCAGGCGATATAGGCCATGCCCGCGCCGAGCATCAGATTGGTGATCAGCGCCTGCCCGACGTTGAGCCAGGCGAGGCTGTTCTCCGACTTGGTCGCCGCCGCGGCATAAGCGGAGATCGCCGAATCGTAGCGCCGCGCCTCGCGCTCCTCGGCGCCGAAATACTTGACCGTCTCGAAATTGAGCAGCGAATCCACCGCATGCGCGACCGCGCCGGTGTCGAGGTCGTTCATCTGCGCGCGCAGGGCGTTGCGCCAGTCGGTCACGCGCTGCGTGAACAGGATATAGATCGCGACCATGACCACCGTCGCCGCGACCATCGGCCAGCCGAAGCTGTGCCAGAAGATGCCGAGCACCATCGCCAGTTCCAGCACGGTCGGCGCGATGTTGAACAGCAGGAAATACAGCATCGTATCGATGCTCTTGGTGCCGCGTTCGACCACCTTGGTGACCGCGCCGGTGCGCCGTTCGAGGTGGAAGCGCAGCGACAGGCCGTGGAGATGGCGGAAGACGTTCGCCGCCAGCCGCCGTGTCGCATCCTGCCCGACACGCTCGAACACCGCATTGCGCAGATTGTCGAACAGCGTCGTCGCGAAGCGCGAGGCGGCATAGCCGACGACCAGCAGGATCACGATCGTCGCGACGCCGCGGTCGCCGACCGCCATCCGGTCGACGGCATATTTCAGCGTATAGGCGGCGCCGAATACCTGGACGATCTTGCTCATCACGACGAGCGTCATCGCGCCGACGATCCGCACCTTCAGCCCCGTCTGACCCGCGGGCCAGAGATAGGGCAGGAAGCGGCGCAGCGTCGGCAACAGGGGCTGGTCGGCGCGGGTGTGACTGGTCGGATCGACGGGAGGCATTACGCCTCATGTAAGCGCTGGCAGCCGCGCGCGAAAGCGACGCGGCGGAACATAATGCGGCCGCCACGGATTTTACCCCACGGAAGCGAGGCGATCATGGAACCGTTGTTCTACGTCATGGCGATCATGGGCTGCGCGGACGGCAACGTCCAGTGCACCGAGGCGCGGATCGTGCCGACGCATTATACCTCGATGGCGCAATGCCGCGCGGCGTTGCCCGACCAGCTCGCGCAGAATACCGATGTGCCGTATCCGATGATCGGTGCGGCCTGCCGGACATCGGGCGCGCAGGTGGCAAAGGCCGAAAGCAAGACGAAGCGATCGTAACCAATTCCTCCCTCGCGAAGCGGGGGAGGGGGACCGCCCGGCGTAGCCGGGTGGTGGAGGGGGCGTCTCCGCATACGCGGAGTTCGCCGCATCCTCCCCCTCCGTCACCGCTTCGCGGCGCCACCTCCCCATGGCGGGGGAGGAGTTAGGGTCGTGGCCGCCGCCACAATCCCACATCCCGCGGCACCTCGACCAACCTCATCCGTCCCCGCGCCTCCACCGCCGCCCGCGCGATGAAGCCCAGCTTCTCCCCCTTCGACGTCGTCACTCGCCCATCCCACGCGCGCTCGCCACGCCCCGCGACCTTGCGCCCGATCGCGCCGTAGATTTGCGCCGCCGCCAGCACTGCCCAGGCCGAACGGAACGACAGCGCCCGCGTCCCCATACGCGCGCTCGCCTCGAACTGCGCGGCGCGCGTCGTCAGCCGCCGCGCGAGTATCGCCAGCGCCGGCCGATGCTGCGCCGCCATCACCGCCTCCGGCGCGATCCCCATTTCATCGAGCCAGTCGGTCGGCAGATAGCACCGCCCCGCCTGCGCATCCTCGTCGATATCCCGCGCGATATTGGCGAGCTGGAAGGCGAGGCCGAGGTCGCACGCGCGGTCGAGCACCGCGTCGTCGTCGGGCGACACCCCCATGATCACCGCCATCATGCAGCCGACCACCCCGGCGACATGATAGCAATAGGTCAGCAGATCGTTCTCGGTCCGCGGTCGCCAGCCCTGCCCGTCGAGCCGGAACCCCTCGATCAGATCGTGCGCGAACCGCGCCGGCAGCCGCGTCTCGGCGGCGACGATGCGCAGCGCGTCGAACGCCGGCACGCCGATCACCCGCCCGGCGAGCGCCGCATCGGTCAGCACCGCCATCGCCGCGATCCGCTCGGGCGCATTTTCGACCACCGACATGGTGTGGCCGTGATCCTGGCCGTCGGCGATATCGTCGCAGGCGCGGCACCAGGCGTAGAGCAGCCACGCGCGCTCGCGCGTCGCGCGGTCGAACAACAGGCTCGCCGCGGCGAAGCTCTTCGAACCGCGCGCGATCGATTCGTGCGCGGTGGCGACGATCGCGTCGCGCGTCGGGCCGGGGCTAGAGGTCAGACGTCTTCATCCGCACGATCGGCTGCGTCGGCACGTGCGCGGCCATCTTGGTCAGCAGGCCGTCGAGCGTGTCGTCGACGATCAGCAGGTCGCGATGCTGCGGTCGCAGGAAACCGACCTCCGCCGACTTCTCCCAGAAGGCGATGAGATGATCGTAATAGCCCGCGACGTTGAGCAGCCCGACGGGATCGGCGTGATAGCCGAGCTGCGCCCAGCTCAGCGCCTCCCACAATTCGTCCATCGTGCCGGTGCCGCCGGGGATGGTCACGAAGCCGTCGGCGAGGTCGGTGAACGCCGCCTTGCGCGCATGCATGCCGGCGACGACGTGCAGCTCGGTGAGGCCGCGATGCGCGACCTCGGCATCGACCAGCGCCTGCGGGATCACGCCGATCACCTCGCCGCCCGCCGCCAGCGCGCCGTCGGCGACCGCGCCCATCAGGCCGAGCCGGCCGCCGCCATAGACGATGCCGATGCCGCGCTCGGCGAGCGTCCGCCCGATCGCGCGCGCGGACTCGATGTAGACGGGGTCGGACGGCGTGGCCGAGCCGCAATAGATAGCGAGGCGTTTCATACGCCTGCCGCTACGCCAGCGCGCGCGCGGGAACAAGCCGTCGTCATTCCGCCGCCGCCGCGCGCACCTCTTCGGGCAGCGCCCAGATCAGATCGCCCTGGCCGAGCTTGCGACCGTCATGAGCATGGACCGCCACCGGCGCGATCGGCCGCCGGTCGCGGGTGTCGACGAGCACCGGAAAGGCGGGCTCGCCGAGCTCCCAGCGCTCGCCCCATTGCCGCAGCGCGACCATCGTCGGCAGCAGCGCATGCCCCTTCTCGGTCAGCGTATAACGGATCTTGCGGCGGTCCTTGGGCAGCGGTTCGCGCTGGAGGATGCCGTGATCGACCAGCCGCGCCAGCCGGTTGGCGAGGATGTTGCGGGCGATGCCGAGCTCCGCCTGGAACGCCTCGAAATGATGCAGCCCGTTGAACGCCGCGCGCAGGATCAGGAACGACCAGCGTTCCCCCATCGCCTCCAGCGCGGCGGGCAGGCTGCATCCGCGCAGCGTCTCGCGCAATTTGGGCGGCTGGGCCGGTGTCGCCATGATGATCCTCTCCAAGACGCCGTGTGTAGCGGACATCGCCGCGGATCGCGACGCCGACGTGCCACTCCCGGCGGTCTCGCTGCCTTCTGTCGAAATCGATCGGCGAGTCGTAACAATATGTTGCAAAGCGGTACGACCCTACCCCATGTGTCCAGCGTGCTACGGCAATATGAACTGGTCGACCGCGTGCTCGACTACGACCCGGATGCGGACGAGGCGCTGCTCAATCGCGCCTACGTCTTTTCGATGCAGGCGCACGGTTCGCAGAAACGCGCGAGCGGCGACCCCTATTTCAGCCATCCGATCGAGGTGGCGGGCATCCTCACCGACCTGCGGCTCGACGACGAGACGATCGCCACCGCGATCCTCCACGACACGATCGAGGATACGGTCGCGACGCCGGAGGAGATCACCCGGCTGTTCGGCGGCAACGTCGCGCGGCTGGTCGACGGCGTCACCAAATTGAGCAAGATCGAGGCGCAGACCGAGAACGAGCGCGCCGCCGAGAATTTGCGCAAGTTCCTGCTCGCCATGTCGGACGATATCCGCGTGCTGCTGGTCAAGCTCGCCGACCGGCTGCACAACATGCGCACGCTCCATCACATCGCCAAGCCCGAGAAGCGGCGGCGGATCGCGAAGGAGACGATGGACATCTACGCGCCGCTCGCCGAGCGGATCGGCATGTACGAGTTCATGAAGGAGATGCAGACGCTCGCCTTCGAACAGCTCGAGCCCGAAGCGTATGAATCGATCAGCAAGCGGCTCGATCAGCTCAAGACCGGCGGCGGCGACCGGATCGCCAAGATCGCCTCCGGCCTCAAGCTGCTGTTGGGCCGCGCCGGGGTCGAGGCCGAGGTGACGGGCCGCGAGAAGCATCCCTATTCGATCTGGCGCAAGATGAGCGAGCGCCACATCAGCTTCGAGCAGCTTTCGGACGTGATGGCGTTCCGCGCGATCGTGCCGACGGTCGAGGATTGCTACCGCACGCTCGGCATCATCCATCGCCGCTGGCCGATGGTGCCGGGGCGGTTCAAGGATTATATCTCGACGCCCAAACGCAACGGCTATCGCTCGCTGCACACCAGCGTGATCCACGCCGACAATGCGCGCATCGAAATCCAGATCCGCACGGCCGACATGCATGCCGAGGCCGAATTCGGCCTCGCCGCGCATTGGGCGTATAAGGAAAAGAAGGTCCGCGCCGACAGCCAGCACAGCTGGATCGCCGACCTCGTCGAAATCCTCGAGACCGCCGGCAGCCCGGAAGAGCTGCTCGAGCACACCCGCATGGCGATGTATCAGGATCGCATCTTCGCCTTCACGCCGAAGGGCGAGCTGATCCAATTGCCCAAAGGCGCGACGCCGATCGATTTCGCTTATGCGGTGCATACCGACCTCGGCGACCAGGCGGTTGGCGCCAAGATCAACGGCCGTGTCGTGCCACTGTCGACGGTGATCGAGAATGGCGACCAGGTGCAGGTGCTGCGCTCTAAGGGGCAGGTGCCGCAGCCCGGCTGGCTCAACTTTGCGATCACCGGCAAGGCATTGGCCGGCATCCGCCGCCATCTGCGCAACCGCGAGCGCGACGAGCAGATCGCGCTGGGCCGCAAGCTGTACGAGGACATCGTGCGCCGCGTGCCGGCACAATTGGGGGCTGACGCGCTCGACCATGCGCTGTCGCGGCTCAAGCTCGGCGACGAGGCGGCGCTGATGGCGGCGATCGCGCGGCGGACGATCTCCGACCATGCGGTGATGGAGGCGCTGATGCCGGGCTCGGGCGGCGCCGACGTCGGGCTGCTCGCGCCGCAATCGACTGCCATATCGATCAAGGGGCTTACCCCCGGCGTCGCCTTCGACCTCGCCGAATGCTGTCATCCGGTACCGGGCGACCGGATCGTCGGGCTGCGCCGCCCCGATGCGGGGATCGAGGTGCATGCGATCGACTGCCAGGTGCTCGCCGAACTCGCCGAACGCGGCACCGACGAGACCGACTGGGTCGACGTCGACTGGGGCGACAAGAGCGACGGTGCGGTGGCGCGGATCGCGGTGCAGGTGAAGAACGAACCCGGCGCGCTCGGCATCGTCTCGACGATCATCGGCGCGCATCGCGCCAACATCATTGCGCTGCGCCTCGATACGCGCGATTCGATGTTCCACACCAACGTCATCGACGTCGAGGTCCACGACATCCACCAATTGATGCGGTTGATCGCGGCGCTGCGCGCGGCGGATGCGGTGAATGCAGTGGAGCGGGTGTAAACCCGGCGGCACTTTACGGCGAGCCGCCGGGTTGGCCGAAAATCAGCCGCCGCGTGGGTCAGTGATTTTCCAGGTAACATCGTAATATGAGTTAAAGGTTAACTCACAAACGGGAAGGCGTTGCTTGTCGCTTCCGCCCGGGGAATTGGCACTACCATATCGGGTTTCAGTTTCAGTATTATAGGCATACCAGAAATAACAGTTTCCGGTGGAACCGTCCTGTCGTGTGAAATTGGCATAAAACGACAATTCGGTATAGCGCTCGCCAATATCCAGATCGCCCATCCGGTGATAGCTCGGGATGGATTTACCTGGCGCTACGGTGCCCTGGATACGATTTGTAATCGTTCCATCGCTGTTGGCGGTGCCGTAGCGGCCGGTCCAGCGGATATTGGAAAACGTCACATCGGTAAGCGTCGTACCATTTATGAACGTTCCGGTTATGCTCGTATTGGAGAGTTGCCAGATGCCGTTCTGGTAATGACCCTGACAACTTGCCATCGTCGGCGTACAAATTGCTGCCAGCGCCGCCAAAGCCAGCAGCATCGCCTTTCTCAACAATTTCATGTCGTTCCTCCTTGCTGGTTGAACTACCTCCCCAACTTCGCAAGCATGGCCTTGTGTTCAGGCCATATATTACGAAATAGTGTGTTTATGTCGTAATTATTGTCGGTGACATGCACGACGGTGCTCAAGAGGTTTGATACGATGGCGCCACGAAGGCCCCCATCATCAAACAATGCCTTTGCCATCTGCATGCATTGGAAATACGTATTGGTGAAATTAGCACCATGAAAGTTGGTGCCGGTGACCAGATCACCGGTATCGATCAACGCTTTGGTACCGTAACGCCCCTCGGACTTTGATCCGTAACTAAGGAATTGGGCGCCGGAAAAATCATATCCCGAAAAGTCTATGCCGCGCATATCGCATTCTTCAAAAATAGAATTTTTCAGACTTCTATTTTTTGTGAACAGGTCGGCATGCCGGATGTCCATTCGGGAAAAGTTGAGCTCGGTGTCACTGTCGTGGAAGGTTGCACCATCTATCTTCGCACCACCGAAAGACGCATGTCCGCCGCTTATATGGCTAAAATCTGCCCCTGACGCATCAGTACCGCAAACGCTGACGCCTCCTTTAAAGCCTTGAAAGGTTGCTTGCTTGAGACTCCCATCCGAAAATGTGAAGCCCGTATGATAGCTCGTTTGTATATTATTGAATGACGCGTCATCTGCGACAAACTGTTTGAAAAATATTGATTCCTGAAAAATCACGTTCGAAAAGTCGGCCTTCGTCAGATTGACGCCCTTGACGATATAGCATTTGTCGAAGGTCGTTTCCTTGGTCGGCGGGAGCTGGAAGTTCGCGCCGAACGTCGCGCCGGTGAACTTCGCCTCGGTGTAATTGCCGTTGTCGAGATCGGTCTCGTCGAAGCTCGCCTTGGTGAAGCTGGCGCCGGTGGCGGTGACGCCGTGGAGATTGGTGCGGCTGAACGTAGCGCCGTCGAATTTCGCGCCGGTCAGCGTCGCGCCGCTGAGATCGATGCCCGACAGGTTCTTGCCGGAGAGGTCGGCACCGGTCAGATCGGCGCCGCGCAGATCGAGCTTGGTCAAATCGGCTGTGCGCAAATCCTGACCGTGCAGATCGAGCTTGGGTGGCGGCGGCGGCGTCTTTGCGGGCGTCTGGCTCGTCTTGCTCGTGCCCTGTTCGGTCAGCACCACGGTTGCCGCGTCGCTCGACAGGCGCTTGATCCCCTGCGCACCGGGTTTGGCATCGGCCACCGGGGTCCTGGTCGTATCGGCGGGCGGCGTGCTGTTCGGTTTCGAAGCCTCGCCGGATTGCACCGGCGTCGTCGTTGCACTGTTGCTGATGATCATCGTCTGATCCCTTCACGCATCGCATCACGCATCATTATAGAGGACGATAAGATGCCGATCGTGGCCGGAGGAAGAATTCATTGCAAATAACCGGAATATTGTGATTCCTTTTTCTATCATTGACAATGACAATAGTTTCGGCATCTATCGGATCGTATGATGAAACCAAGCTTTCTTGAATAAAACAGATGGAAGCGGGCTTTCATTTGCGCGACCGCAAGCAAACCGGCCCGGCCGATGGTGTCCGGCGGTCCGGTGGTCGCACGGGTGCAACCGCGGGCGTGATCGGGTAGAGGTCGCTTAACACCTTGGCGCGGGCGCGCCGCTGCCCCACATGGGCGGCTACCGAATACGAAGGAGCATGACTTGGCCACGCTAGGAATGGCGCCCGCGGAAAAGCAGGCGATCGAGGATTTCCGTCGCGACGTCGTCGAACCGTCGATGACCTCCCTCGTCATCATCGATTTCTGGGCGGAATGGTGCGGGCCGTGCAAGGCGCTGGGGCCGACGCTGGAGAAGGTCGCCGCGGCCTATGCCGACAAGGGCGTCGTGCTTGCGAAGATCGACACCGACAAGAACCAGTTCATCGCCGCGCAATTCCAGATCAAGTCGATCCCGACCGTCTATGCGATGTTCCAGGGCCAGCTCGTCGCCGACCTGACCAGTGCGCGCACCGAATCGCAGCTTCGCGTGATCCTCGACCAGCTGCTCAAGCAATTGCCGATCGCCGCGCCGGGCGACGATGCCGCCGCCGAGATCGAGCCGCTGATCGCGATGGGCGAAGAGGTGCTGGCGAGCGGCGATGCCGAGCGCGCGCTGGCGATCTTCGATCAATTGTTCGAGATGGCGCCGGACAATCCCGCCGTATTGTCGGGCCGCATCCGCGCGCTCGTCGCGGCGGGGCTGACCGACGATGCGCAGGCGGCGATCGACGCATTGCCCGCCGACGTCAAGGACGCGGGGATCGATCGCGCCAAGGCGGCGCTCGCGCTGGCGCAGAGCGCGCCGCCGGTCGAGGATTTCGCCGGGCTCGCCGCCGAGGTCGCCGCCAACCCCGACGATCACGAGCGTCGCTTCGCGCTCGCCAACGCGCAGATGGCGGCGGGGGATCGCGACGCCGCGGCGGACAATCTGCTCCATATCGTCGCCGCCGACCGCGGCTGGAACGAAGGTGCCGCCCGCCAGCAACTGCTCACGCTGTTCGAGGTGGTCGGGCTGGAGGACCCCTGGGTCTCGGCGCAGCGCCGGCGCCTGTCCGCGATCCTGTTCGGATGACCTCGCCGACCGTCCTCGGGCGCCTGTCGATCTTCCCGCTGCCGGGGGCGTTGCTGTTCCCGGGCATGCACCTGCCGCTGCACATCTTCGAACCGCGCTATCGCGCGATGATCGGCGACGCGATGGTGCGCGACCAGCGGATCGGCATGATCCAGCCGGTACACGGCACCGGCGGCCACGACGCGCTGTACGACATCGGCTGCGTCGGCAAGATCGCCGAGGTCGAGGCGCTCGACGACGGCCGCTACAATCTGGTGCTGGAGGGCGTCGCGCTGTTCCGCGTGCTGCGCGAACTCGACGTGGCGACGCCGTTCCGTCAGGTCGAGGCGGAGCTGCTGCCCGCGGTCGAGGACGACATGCTGTCGCTCGGGCGGCGCTCGTCGCTCGAACTCGAATCGCGCCGCTTCGCCGACGCGCAGGGCTATAGCGTCGATTGGGAGGCGGTCGGCCGGCTCGACGACGAGAGCCTGGTCAACGGCATCGCCCAGATCGCGCCGTTCGACACCGCCGCCAAACAGGCGTTGCTGGAAGCGCGCGACATCGAGACGCGCGCCGAGCTGATCATCCAGCTGATGCAATTCTTCGGCCGGCACGACGGCGAGGACCGGGTGACGCTGCAATGACCGACCGGATCGATCCCTGGCTGCTCGAACGGCTGGTCTGCCCGGTGACGCGCCAGCCGTTGCGCTACGACGCGGCCGCGCAGGAGCTGGTGTCGGAGGCGGCGGGGCTCGCCTATCCGATCCGCGACGGCGTGCCGGTGATGCTGGAAGAGGAAGCGCGGCGGCTCTGAGCCGGGGACGGTCCCGATTCCGTCCCGGTTGATCCTGAGCCTGTCGAAGCGCCTGCGCGAACCGCTCGCCTGCGGTCGCCCGTGCTTCGACACGCTCGGCACGAACGGTATGCCGCGCTCACTCCATCTCCAGGATCACCTGATCCACTGCGAGACTGTCCCCGGTCGCGGCGGAGACGCTCTTCACCCGACCCGATTTCTCGGCGCGCAGGATGTTCTCCATCTTCATCGCCTCGACCACCGCGAGCGGCTGCCCCGCCTCGACCGCATCGCCGGCGCCGACGTCGAGCCGGACGAGCAGCCCCGGCATCGGCGCGATCAGGAAGCGCGACAGGTCGGGCGGCACCTTCTCGATCAGGTGGCGCGCATAAGGCGCGGCATGCGCGGGGAGGACGCGCGCGACATGGCTCGCGCCGCGCGTCGTCAGGCGGAAGCCGCTGCGCACCGGCGCGATGCGGACGGAGAGATGCACGTCCTCGCCGATCTCCACCTCCACCATCCGGTCGCCCGGCGTATATTCAAGCGCGATGTCGAGCGGTTCGCCGTCGACGCCGATCCCGTCGGTCGCCACCGCGACTTGGTGGTCCGCACCGTCGATCCGCACCGTCCACTCCGACGGCGGCGGCAGGCGGCGGCCGAGCTGCCCGTCGATCCGCCGCGCGCGATCCGCCTGCGCGGTCGCGGCGAAGGCGGCGACCGCGGCGAGCGTCCGCGTGAGGTCGGCGTCGGCGGGGGCGCCGTGGAAGCCGTCGGGATATTCCTCGGCGATGAAGCCGGTGGTGATCGCACCCGAGCGGAAGCGCGGATGCTGCATCAGCGCGGAGAGGAAGTCGATGTTGGTGCCCGGCCCCTCGATCTCGAACGCGTCGAGCGCGGCGATCTGCGCATCGATCGCCGCCTCGCGCGTCGGCGCCCAGGTGATCAGCTTGGCGATCATCGGGTCGTAGAACATGCTCACCTCGCCCCCCTCGACGACGCCGTCGTCGACGCGGATGCGCGCCTCGTCGGCGGTCGACGCGAGCGGCGGATTGTAGCGCACCAGCCGCCCGATGCTCGGCAGGAAGCCGCGATACGGGTCCTCGGCATAGACGCGATTCTCGATCGACCAGCCGTGGATGCCGACCTCGTCCTGCGTGATCGTCAGCGGTCCGCCGGCGGCGACGCGGATCATCTGTTCGACGAGGTCGAGCCCGGTGATCTCCTCGGTCACCGGATGCTCCACCTGCAGCCGCGTGTTCATCTCGAGGAAGTAGAAGCCCTGGCCGGTGGTGTCCGCGCCCGAGACGATCAGTTCGACCGTGCCCGCGCTGAAATAACCCACCGCGCGGGCGAGCGCGACCGCCTGCTCGCCCATCGCCTTGCGCATCGCCGGCGTGACGAAGGGCGAGGGTGCCTCCTCGACCACCTTCTGGTGGCGGCGCTGGATCGAGCATTCGCGCTCGTTGAGGTAGAGGATGTTGCCGTGCTGGTCGCCGAGCACCTGGATTTCGATATGGCGCGGCGATTCGATGAACTTCTCGATGAAGACGCGGTCGTCGCCGAAGCTTGCCAGCCCCTCGCGCTTTGTCGCCTCGAAGCCTTCGCGGACGTCCTGCTCGCTATAGGCCAGCCGCATGCCCTTGCCGCCGCCGCCGGCCGACGCCTTCATCATCACCGGATAGCCGATGTCAGCGGCGATCCGCACCGCCTCGTCGGTATCGGCGATCTCGCCAAGGAAGCCGGGAACGACGTTGACCCCCGCCGCCTTGGCGAGCTTCTTCGATTCGATCTTGTCGCCCATCGCCGCAATGGCGTTGGGGGGAGGCCCGACGAAGGCGATCCCCGCCTCGGCACAGGCACGCGCGAAGCTCTCGCGCTCGGACAGGAAGCCGTAGCCGGGATGGATGCAGTCGGCGCCGGTCTCGCGCGCGGCGAGCAGGATCAGTTCGGCCTTGAGATAGCTTTCGGCGGCGGGTGCCGGCCCCAGCCGCACCGCCTCGTCCGCCATCAGCACGTGGGGGCTGCGCGCATCGGCGTCGGAATAGACCGCGACGGTGGCGATCCCCATCCGCTTGGCGGTACGCATGACGCGGCAGGCGATCTCGCCGCGATTGGCGACCAGGATTTTCTTGAACATCCTCAACTCTCCTCCCGCTTGGCGGACGGGCCGAAGCCGGTCCGCCTGCGGGTTTGATGATTTTCGGGGAGGACGGGCCGTCCCCCCTGCGCGCTATTCGGCCGCCACCCGCATCGGCTCGGCGCTTTCCATCGGCGTCAGGCCGAGCTTGGCGAACAATGCCGCGTCGGCGCTGTCGCCGGCGTTGCCTGTGGTCAGCAATTTGTCGCCGGTGAAGATCGAATTGGCGCCGGCCATGAAGCACAGCGCCTGCGTCGCCTCCGACATCGATTCGCGACCGGCGGACAGGCGCACCATCGACATCGGCATCGTGATCCGCGCCACCGCCACCGTGCGGACGAACTCGATGTCGTCGATCTGCGCCATCGGCGTGCCCGCCAGCATGTCGCCGAGCGGCGTGCCCTTCACCGGCACCAAAGCGTTGACCGGCACACTCTCCGGATGGCGCGGCAGGGTGGCGAGCGCATGGACGAAGCCGACGCGATCGGCGCGCGTCTCGCCCATGCCGACGATGCCGCCGCAGCAGACGTTGATCCCGGCGCTGCGGACATTCTCCAGCGTATCGAGCCGGTCCTGGAAGGTGCGCGTGGTGATGACGTTGCCGTAATTCTCCGGCGAGGTGTCGATATTGTGGTTGTAATAATCGAGCCCGGCGGCGGCGAGCTGTCGCGCCTGTTCGGGCTGGAGCATGCCGAGCGTCATGCACGTCTCCATCCCCATCGATCGAACGCCTTCGACCATCGCGACGATCGCGGGCATGTCGCGTTCCTTGGGGTTACGCCAAGCCGCGCCCATGCAGAAGCGCTGCGACCCCGCGGCCTTGGCCTCGGCCGCATCGGCGAGCACCGCGTCGACGTCCATCAGCTTGGCCGCCTTCAGCCCGCTGTCCGACGACGCAGACTGCGAGCAATAGCCGCAATCCTCCGGGCAGCCGCCGGTCTTGATCGACAGCAACGTGCACAGCTGCACCTCCGACGGCGCATGGTGCGTGCGGTGGACGGTCTGCGCCTGGTACATCAGTTCCTCGAACGGCAGGTCGAACAGCGCGGCGATCTCGGCGCGGGTCCAGTCGGTACGGGTCATTCGGCAGCATCCTGTTGCGGCGGCATATTGTGGCCGAGCAGCCGTAGCACATCCTCGGCGGCGGTGATGAGATTGGTGCCGGGGCCGAAGATCGCCTGCACCCCGGCGTCGCGCAGCGCCTGATAATCCTGCGCCGGGATGACGCCGCCAGCGATCACCTTGATGTCGGCGCGCCCGGCATCGCGCAGATGGCCGATCAACTCGGGGATCAGCGTCTTGTGACCCGCGGCGAGGCTGGAGGCGCCGACGACGTCGACGTCCTTCTCCACCGCGAGCGTCGCGGCCTCCTTGGGGGTCTGGAACAATGGCCCCGGCACGACCTCGAAGCCGAGATCGCCGAACATGCTGCTGACCAGATTGGCGCCGCGGTCGTGGCCGTCCTGCCCCATCTTGGCGACGAGCATCCGCGGTTTGCGCCCCAGCCGCCGTTCGGTGGCGGCTACGCCGTCCTCGAGCCGCAGCCAGCGCGCATCGTCGGCATAGGCACCGCCGTAGATGCCCTTGACCGGGGTCGGCTGCGTACCGAAGCGGCCGAAGACATCCTCCATGGCCTGGCTGATCTCGCCGAGTGTCGCGCGGGCGCGGGCGGCATCGACCGCGAGCGCGAGGAGGTTCTCCGTGCCGCGCGCGCCTTCGCGCAATGCGTCGAGTGCCTTGCGACACGCCACCTCGTCGCGCGTCGCCTTGACGCGTTCGATGCGGCGGATCTGCGCCTCGCGCACCGCGACATTGTCGACGTCGAGGATGTCGATCGGGTCCTCGCCATCCTTGCGATATTTGTTCACCCCGACGATCACGTCCTCGCCGCGGTCGACACGCGCGGCGCGCGCGGCGGAGGCTTCCTCGATCATCGCCTTGGGCCAGCCGGCGGCGACCGCCTTGGCCATGCCGCCCTCGGCCTGCACCCGCTCGATGATGTCCCATGCGCCATCGACCAGGCTCTGCGTCAGGCTTTCGACATAATAGCTGCCGCCGAGCGGATCGACGACCTTGGTCATCCCCGTCTCTTCCTGGATGACGATCTGCGTGTTGCGCGCGATCCGCGCGGAGAAATCGGTGGGCAGCGCGATCGCCTCGTCGAGCGCGTTGGTGTGCAGCGACTGCGTGCCGCCGAGCATCGCCGCCATCGCCTCGATCGTCGTGCGCATGACGTTGTTGTACGGGTCCTGCTCGGTCAGCGACACGCCGCTCGTCTGGCAATGCGTACGCAGCATCTTGCTGCGCTCGTCCTGCGCGCCGAGCTGCGTCATCGCGCGATGCCACAGCACGCGTGCGGCGCGCAGCTTGGCGATCTCCATGAAGAAGTTCATGCCGATCGCGAAGAAGAAGCTCAGCCGCCCGGCGAATTTGTCGATGTCGAGGCCCGACGCGACGCCGTATTTCACATATTCCATACCGTCGGCGATGGTAAAGGCGAGCTCGTGGAGCTGCGTCGCCCCCGCCTCCTGCATATGATAGCCGCTGATCGAGATGCTGTTGAACTTGGGCATCTCGCGGCTGGTATAGCCGAAGATGTCGCTGATGATCCGCATGCTCGGTTCGGGCGGGTAGATATAGGTGTTGCGAACCATGAACTCCTTGAGGATGTCGTTCTGGATGGTCCCGTCGAGCAATCTACGGTCGACGCCCTGTTCCTCGCCGGCGACGATGAAGAAGGCGAGGATCGGGATCACCGCGCCGTTCATCGTCATGCTGACGCTCATCTGGTCGAGCGGGATGCCGTCGAACAGGATCTTCATGTCCTCGACGGTGTCGATCGCGACGCCCGCCTTGCCGACGTCGCCGGTGACGCGCGGATGGTCGCTGTCATAGCCGCGATGCGTGGCGAGATCGAAGGCGACCGACAGCCCCTTCTGCCCGGCGGCGAGATTGCGGCGGTAGAAAGCGTTCGATTCCTCCGCGGTCGAGAAGCCGGCATATTGGCGGATCGTCCACGGTCGCCCGGCGTACATCGACGCGCGCACGCCGCGGGTAAAGGGCGCGAAGCCGGGGAGGCCCGGATCGACCGGCGCATCGGCGGCGGTGTAGAGCGGCTTGACGGCGATGCCCTCGGGCGTGTGCCAGACGAGGTCCTTGCCCTTCACCTCCTTCGCGGCGGCGGCCTGCCAGTCGGCGAGGCCCGGCTGCGGGGTCGGTTCGGGCGCAGGCGGCAGGGCGGGGGCGGCGCCGCTGTCCTCGCCGGTGTTGACCTCAATGTCCGGCAAGCGGCGTCTCCATCAGTTCGACCAGTACGCCGCCCATGTCCTTCGGGTGGACGAACACGATCGGCGTACCGTGCGCGCCGATCCGCGGGCTCCCGAGCACGCGCGCGCCCTTGGCGGTGAGGTCGGCGATCGCGGCATGGATGTCGGCGACCTCGAAACACAGGTGATGCTGGCCGCCGGCGGGATTGGCGCGCAGGAAGCCGGCGATCGGCGAACTCTCGTCATAGGGCTCGATCAGCTCGATCTGCGTATTGGGCGTGTCGATGAAGCACACCTTCACGCCCTGCGCGGGCAGATCGAACGGCACGCCGATCGCGGTCGCGCCGAGCAGGCTGCGATACGTCTCGATCGACCGCGCGATCGACGGCGTCGCGACGCCGACATGGTTAAGGCGGCCCAACGGCGCGTGCTCGGTCATTCCTCGATCCGCCGCTGCCGCGTCGCCATCGCGGCGCCCTCGATCACGCCTTCCAGTCGGCTGACGCGGTCGCGCAACGCGGCGTGCGCTTCAGCCAGTGCCGCGAGGCGTCCGCTCTGACTGGTGACCATATCCTTGAGCTGGCGTACGTCTTCTTGCAGCAAGAGGACGTTGCGAAGCGCCTTCATCGTATCGCCGATGAAACTCATCGCCGCGGTCCTTCGCCAGAGAGCACCGCATCGACCGCCGCGTTCGCACGATTGATGCTGGCAATCGCGCTCTTGATGTCCTCGCGCATACGGGGAACGGCCTCGTTCACCTCGCGGACCAGCGCCGCCAGTTGCTCTTCGTCTTCTTCCGCTGCGGTCTGCGCAATATAGATCGCCGAGGCCTCGCGAACGACGTGGCCGACAGACATGCCGTTGCTCGCAGCGAACGCATCGAGCGCCGCCTTGTGATCGGGGGTGGTCAAAAAGGTCACGCGTTCGGTCCGCATGAGCCGTCTCCTTCACATATGCTTATAATGTTCAGGAGACAGGCTCACAACGGGATGTTGTCGTGCTTCTTCCACGGGTTTTCCAGCGCCTTGCCCTTCAGCTTGCGCAAGCCCAGCGTGATGCGACGGCGGGTGGAGTGCGGCTGGATCACCTCGTCGATGAAGCCTTTGCTCGCCGCGACGAAGGGGTTGGCGAAACGCGCCTCGTACTCGGCGGTGCGTTCGGCGATCTCCTCTGGCGTGCGGCCGCGGAAGATGATCTCGACCGCGCCCTTGGCGCCCATCACCGCGATCTCGGCGGTCGGCCAGGCGTAATTGAGGTCGCCGCGCAGATGCTTGGACGCCATCACGTCGTATGCGCCGCCATAGGCTTTCCGCGTGATGACGGTGATCTTCGGCACGGTCGCCTCGGCATAAGCGAACAGCAATTTGGCGCCGTGCTTGATGATGCCGTTATGCTCCTGCGCGGTGCCGGGCAGGAAGCCGGGTACGTCGACGAAGGTGACGATCGGGATATCGAACGCGTCGCAGAAGCGGACGAAGCGCGCCGCCTTCTTCGAGCTGTTGATGTCGAGCACGCCGGCGAGCACCATAGGCTGGTTGGCGACGAAGCCGACCGTGCGCCCCTCGATCCGGCCGAAGCCGGTGATGATGTTCGCGGCATGTGCCGGCTGCGTCTCGAAGAAATCGCCCTCGTCGACCGTCTTCCGGATCAGCTCATGCATGTCGTAGGGCTGGTTCGCCGAGGCGGGCACCAGCGTATCGAGGCTCGGCTCCAGCCGGTCCCAGGCATCGGCGGTCGGGCGTTCGGGCACGCTCTCGCGGTTCGACGCGGGCAGGAAGTCGATGAAGTCGCGCGCGGCGAGCAGCGCCTCGATATCGTTCTCGAACGCATTGTCGGCGACCGAGGTCTTGGTGGTATGCGTCACCGCGCCACCCAGCGCCTCCTGCGTCACCACCTCGTTGGTCACCGTGCGGACCACGTCGGGGCCGGTGACGAACATATAGCTCGAATCCTTCACCATGAAGATGAAGTCGGTCATCGCCGGCGAATAGACCGCGCCGCCCGCGCAAGGCCCCATGATGAGGCTGAGCTGCGGCACCACGCCGCTGGCGAGCACGTTGCGCTGGAACACCTCGGCATAGCCGCCGAGGCTAGCGACGCCCTCCTGGATGCGCGCGCCGCCCGAATCGTTAAGCCCGATCACCGGCGCACCGACCTTCAATGCGGTGTCCATGACCTTGCAGATCTTCTGCGCATGGCGTTCGGACAGCGACCCGCCGAAGACGGTGAAATCCTGGCTGAAGACATAGACGAGCCGGCCGTTGATCGTCCCCGATCCGGTGACGACGCCGTCGCCGGGGATCACCTGATCCGCCATGCCGAAATCGACGCAATTGTGCTCGACGTACATGTCGATCTCTTCGAACGATCCTTCGTCGAGCAGGATCTCCAGCCGTTCGCGGGCGGTGAGCTTGCCCTTGGCATGTTGCGCGGCGACCCGTTTCTCGCCGCCGCCCGCTCTGGCGGCGGATCGGCGGCGGTCGAGTTCGGTCTGCGTCGATGACATACTCTCTCCTGCCTCTTCTTTCCCGATCCTAGCCTGCCGCCGCAACTGTGGTTTTGCAAAATTGCAACGGGGCTGTTTGCAAACTATGAGCGGCACATGATCCAGCAACCGCCCCGCGCGCGCATCTTCGCCGGCGATCAGGTCCGCGCGCTGCGTGCCCGGCTCTCGCTCAGCCAGATCGCGCTCAGCCGGCGGATCGGCATCTCGACCAGCTATCTTTCGCAGATCGAGAGCGGCGACCGGCCGATCACCGGCGGCGTGCTAGGTGCGCTGGCGCGTGCCTTCCCGCTCGACTGGGTCGAGATCGCGCCCGAGGACGACAGCGCGGCGCTGGTGGGAGCGCTCGAGGCGGGGACCGACCCTTCGGTGCCGGCGGCGCTGCTCGACGAGGCGGACGTGCTGCGCGGGCTCAAGCAGCAGCCGCTGGTGGCGCGGCGGATGATCGCGCTACACGCCGCGCTGCGTCGCTCGCAGGAGCAATTGCGCGTGCTCGACGACCGCGTTGACGCGCAAGGGAGCCAGCCGCACCTGCTGCCGTGGGAGGAGGTGCGCGACTGGTTTCAGGGGATGGGCAATTACATCGATCCGCTCGATCGCTTCGCCGAGGCGCTGGCGGCGGACCTACCGCCGGGGCGGGCGCTGGTCGATCGGTTGCAGGCGGCACACGACGTGCGCGTGATCGACGACGGCATCGCCGCGCCGATGCGCGCCTATGACGCCGCGGCGGGAACGCTGACGATAGATGGCGCGCAGCCGATCGAGACGCGGCATTTCCAGCTCGCGCACCAGCTCATCCGGTTGGAGGCCAAGGCGCTGATCGAGGGGATCGTCGCCGATGCGCCGCTGCGTTCGGAGGCGGCGCGCGACCTGCTGCGCGTCGGGCTCGCCAATTACGGCGCGGGCGCGCTGCTGATGCCCTATGCCCGCTTCCGCGCCGAGGCGCGCGCGCGGCGCCACGACGTCGATGCGCTGCGCCAGCGCTTCGGGGTGAGCTTCGAACAGGTCTGCCATCGCCTGTCGACGTTGCAACGGCCGGGGCTGCCCGGCGTGCCGTTCTTCTTCTGCCGCATCGACATGGCCGGCAACATCACCAAGCGCCATTCGGCGACGCGGCTGCAATTCGCGCAATATGGCGGCGCCTGCCCGTTGTGGGTGGCGCATGAGGCGGTGGCGATCTCCGACCGGATCCTCGTCCAGGTCGCCGAAATGCCCGACGGCGCGCGCTACGTGTCGATGGCCAAGGGGCTGGTGAAGGCGACGTCGAGCTATCGCCGCGTCGCCCGGCGCTATGCGGTGGTGCTCGGCTGCGAGGTCGAACATGCCGGCGCGTTCATCTATGGCGACGGTCTCGACCTCGCCGGGGCGGACAGCGCGACGCCGATCGGCCCGTCGTGCCGCATCTGTCCGCGCCGCGACTGCGACCAGCGCGCCTTTCCGCCGGCGGGGCGCGAGTTGCTGGTCGATCCCGACCGGCGTTCGATCGTGCCTTACGGCTTCGACTGAGCGGGGGTTTCCCAAAACCGGCGACTACGGCAGGAGAGGGCAAAGCGGAGGATATCAGCGTGCAATCCCATTATGACGTCGTCATTGTCGGGGCCGGTCATGGCGGCGCGCAGGCGGCGATCGCATTGCGCGCCGCCAAATTCGCCGGCAGCATCGCGATGATCGGCGACGAGCCCGAACCGCCCTACGAACGCCCGCCGCTGTCCAAGGACTATCTGTCCGGCGACAAGCCGTTCGAACGCATCCTGATCCGCCCGCCCGCCTTCTGGGGTGAGCGTGACGTTGCGCTGCGGCTCGGCCGCCGCGTCGTGCGCGTCGATCCGCAGGCGCGCACCGTCGCCACCGACGATGGCGCGACGATCGGCTATGACCAGCTCATCTGGGCGACCGGCGGCAGTCCGCGGCGGCTGACCTGTTCGGGCCACGACCTCGCCGGCGTCCATGGCGTGCGCACGCGCGCCGACGTAGACCGGATGATCGCCGACCTGCCCGGCGTGACCCGCGTTGCGGTGATCGGCGGCGGCTATATCGGGCTGGAGGCCGCCGCCGTACTCGCCAAGTTCGGCAAGCAGGTCACGGTGCTCGAAGCGCTGCCGCGCGTCCTCGCGCGCGTCGCCGGCGAGCCCTTGTCGCGCTTCTACGAGGCCGAACATCGCGCGCACGGCGTCGACGTGCGGCTCGGCGTCACCGTCGCCTGTATCGCCGAGGCGGACGGCCGGGCGTGCGGCGTCACGCTCGCCGAAGGCGAGACGGTGCCGGCGGAGATGGTGATCGTCGGCATCGGCATCGTCCCCGCCGTCCAGCCGTTGCTCGACGCGGGTGCGGCGGGGGGCAACGGCGTCGAGGTCGACGCGCGCTGCCGCACCAGCCTGCCGCACGTCTTCGCGATCGGCGATTGCGCGATGCACGCCAATGCCTTCGCCGACGGCGCGCGCATCCGGCTCGAATCGGTGCAGAACGCCAACGACCAGGCGACGGTGGTCGCCAAGACGATCGCCGGCACGCCGGTGGACTATCATGCGGTGCCCTGGTTCTGGTCGAACCAATACGACCTGCGCCTGCAGACGGTGGGCCTGTCGACCGGTCACGACGCGCTGGTGGTGCGCGGCGCCGTCGCCAGCCGCAGCTTCTCGCTGATCTACCTGCGCGCGGGCCGAGTGATCGCGCTCGACTGCGTCAACGCGACCAAGGATTATGTCCAGGGCCGCGCGCTGGTGCTGGCCGGCGCGGTCATCGACCCCGCGGGGCTTGCGGACGCGACGGTGCCGCTCAAGGAGATGGTCGCCGCCGCAACGCCGCCGCAATGATCCGGTCGGCCGCCGTTTCGGTCGGCCGTTCGCCGCGGAGCTGCGTAGCGATCGCGGCGGCGCGCGCGGCGATGGTGTGATCGCCCAGCAACGCGCGCAGCGCCTCGTCGGCCGCAGCGCCCTGGAACGCCGCCGGGCGTAGCGACCGGCCGATACCGAGCCGCGCGATCCGCGCGCCATTGTCGAACTGATCGCCGAAGAAGGGCAGGACCAGTTGCGGCGCGCTGGCGTGCATCGCCTGGCCGGTGGTGCCGATCCCGCCGTGATGGACGACCGCCGCGGCACGGCCGAACAGCTGCGAATGCGGCGCATAGCCGAGCCGCAGGAGATCGCCGTCGACGCAGGGGCTGTCCGCGGTGCCGGTCAGCAGCACGGCGCGCCTTCCCAGCGCGCGGGCGGCTGCGGCCGCGACGTCGTAGAAGCGCCCCGGCGCATGGACGACGAACGATCCCAAGGTGAAGACGATCGGCGCCGGCCCGCGATCGAGAAACGCCGCGAGGACGGGATCGAGCGCGACATCGCCGCGATCGTAGAGCGGAAAGCCGATCGCCTCGCAGCGCGGCGGCGCATCCGGCTGCACCGGCGCGAGCAGCGGCGAATAGCAGCATAACGTCGCGCATTGCGCCGGCATCGGATCGAACACCGGCGCCAGCTTGCCAGCCGCGAGGCCATGCGCCTGCCGCACCGACGCGACCGCGCCGCCGTAGCGCGCGCGCACCGTGGCGCGGACCGTCCCGAGCAGCGCGCGATTCCACCCTCGCCCCAGCGGTCCGCGAGGCCGATCGATCATCAGCGCGCCGTCGGGGGTGATGGGCGGGTCCCAGGCGGAGAACAGCGCCATCGGCTGAAGGTTGATCGCGATCAGCGGCAGCCCGCGCTTCCCGGCGACGATTCCGGCCGCGGGTGCGAACAGCGAGCCGACGATGACATCGGCGTCGCCTGCCAGCGCGTCGAGCGCGGCGGTGCTGTCGGCGAGCGAAGGCAGGATCACCGCTTCGAGCACAAAGCGGCGCTGCGTGATGACCCGCCGAGCCGCGGTCGCCGTGTCGATGCCGAGCCGTGCGCAGATCGACGCGAAGCTCGGCAGGATCGGCTCGGCGGCGAGCCCCGCCGCGCGGACCTTGTCGACATGATCGGCCGGCACCGCGAGCATTACGTCGACCCCGCGCGCCGCCAGCGCCCGGCCGATGGCGATAAAGGGATGGAGATCGCCGAGCGACCCGATCGTCACCAAGATCGCCTTCATCGTCACGGCTCTGCCGCGGTGATATGATGGCATCATGACAATCCGAATCGGGATCGGCGGCTGGACCTACGAGCCGTGGCGCGGGACCTTCTATCCCGCCAAATGGCCGCAGAAGCGCGAGCTCGACTATGCCGCCTCGCAGGTCACCGCGATCGAGGTCAACGGCACCTATTATTCGAGCTTCAAGCCGGCGAGCTTCGCCAATTGGGCCGCCGCGGCGCCCGACGGCTTCATCTTCGCGGTCAAGGCGTCGCGCTATTGCACCAACCGCAAGGTGCTCGCCGAGGCGGGCGAATCGGTCGAGCGCTTCGTCGGGCAGGGGATCGTCGAGCTCGGCGACAAGCTGGGGCCGATCCTGTGGCAGTTCATGGCGACCAAGGCGTTCGACGCCGACGACATGGCGGCCTTCCTCAAGCTGTTGCCCGCCCGCCATGCCGGGGTGCCGCTGCGCCACGCGATCCAGGTGCGGCACGAGAGCTTCGCCGACCCCGCCTTCGTCGCGATGGCGCGGGCGGCGAACGTCGCGATCGTCTACGCCGATTCCACGGATTATCCGGCGATCGCCGACGTCACCGCCGACTTCGTCTATGCGCGGCTGGAAGCGGCCGAGGAGCAGCATCCGGCCGGCTACACCGATGCCGCGCTCGACGACTGGGCGCAGGCGGCGCGGACGTGGCAGGCCGGCGGCCAGCCGGAGAGGCTACCCTATGTGGTCGCCGACGCCCCGGCCAAGGCGCAGCGCGACACGTTCGTCTTCTTCATTAACGGCGCGAAGATCCGCGCCCCGCAGGGCGCGATGGCGCTGATCGAGCGGGTTGCGGCGTAACGGCAGCCGTGATGACGGAGGGGTGGCCTTTCCAGAAATAGCGATCCCCTTGGCATGGAAGCTGCCGATTCTGGCATCCATGAGAAGCGCCTCCTCGAGAGGAGGGACAGGCAGGGGAATTTCGCACAGCGGATTGCGCCGGCTACGGTCAAGACACGCGGGAAAGCAGGCCGTCTTGCCGGGTAAGCCCACGTCGCGAAGCTTCGTGACGGCACGTCAGATCGTTTTGACCGCCTCGTAGTAGTTGTTACCGCCTTCATCGGAATGGCATCGCATCAGGTCGAGGCCGGCGGCGGCAAGATGTCCCGCATATGCGTCCGCTCCAAGCGAAGTCGAGGTGCGACCGGTCAGCGTATCCTTCCACTCGCATATTTCGCGGGGGGCGCTGAAGAGGAACCGTCCGCCTGGTTCCAGCACGGTCGAAACGTTACCGAGAAGCTGTTGCTGGTCGGTTGGCGCGAGCAGGAAGACGAGCCCGATCGATATGGCGCCAACAAAGGTGCGATCGAAGAAAGCGCTACGCTGCGCCGGCTCACAGGCGGCGGGCATATCGGGAAAGTGGCGTCGGTAGGCGGCGATGAGGGAGGGGGACGCATCGATTCCCCAGACCGAATAGCCGTCTTCCACCAGCGCGCGCGCGATCGGTACGCCGGACCCGCATCCTATGTCGAGGATCGCAGCGGATGCAGGCAAATTGCTCTTCGCCCACGATCGCATCAGCTCCGCGCCGACCGTCGAACGGATCGCCATGAACCGTTCAGCGACGGCATCCCAGCCCGCGGAATGGTCGGTCGTCATCCCTTGTCCCCCGATCGGTGGAAGCTAGCCTCACATCCCGACCGAGGTCGTCGCTTCCTCGTTCGACAGCGTATCGGGCATCGCGGGCAGTTCCGCCGCGGGGGCCGGGGCGGCGGCGGCGACGGTGGGCTTGCTCGCCTGGCCCATGATCGCCGCGCTTTCGATCTGGTCGAGCGCATGGCGCGCGGTGACGTAGCGGTCGGCCGCCTGCATCCAATTGCCCGCATCGCTCGCGCCGGGCAGCCGCGCGACTTCGGCGCGCGCCGCCTCGACCTGCCCGCCTTCGAGCAGGCGGCGTGCCCGCGCCAGCCGGTCCGCGGGGCGCGGCGATGGCGTGCCCGCCTTGCGCAGCACCACCAGCCCGCCGAGTTCGCGGCGCAGGCTCGCCCACCAGCCGTCGCTGCTCACCGTTGCGATCTCGGGTGCGATCGCGTCGAGCCCCTGGCGCAGGTCCTCCAGCGTCACCGGCTGGTGCGACGCCTCGATCACCGCCGCCACCGCGCGCGGCTGGACGGTGCCGAAGCGGTTGCGCAACTGCTCCTCGAGATAGCCGAGGCCGACGCCGCGATCGAGCGCGCGGCGCGACGCGAAGGCGACCAGCAGCCCCTCGGCGCGGCCCGCCTGCGTGCCCGCGATCACGGCATCGCTCGCCACCGCCGCGGTGCGTGCCTCCAGCGCGGTCAATTGCCCCGCCAGCGTCGCCTCGCGCGAGGCGAGCGCGGCGGGTTCGAGTGCCGCGTTGGTCGTCTGGCCATTGGCGTTGAGCGGTTGCGCCGGGTTGAAATTGGCCGGGTCGGGCTGGGAGCGCTTCGCCGCCAGCGCCCGCTCGGCGGCGGAGGTCGTGCTCAGCCAGCCGGCCTGTTTCATCAGATAGCCGGTGAGCACCGCTCCGGCGACGAAGGCGAGGGCGATGATCGCCAGGAACACCCCCGTCCGCGGCCCGCGCACGGGCGTTGCCGCGGGCCTGGGATCGATCGGCGTATAGTCGGTCATGGCCTCTTATCCCCGCCCCCCGCCGCACGGTCAATCGTCCGTGCGAGCGCGAGCGCGCACAAGGCGGCGTCGGTCGGCATCGCGGCGGCGCAGGCGAGCGCCCAGCCGTCCCCCGCCGCGGCAAGGACCGCCGGACTTAGCGCTGCGATCCCCGTGGCTTGCCGGTCGGCGACCAGCGCCGCGACGCGATGCGCGGCGCGGACCGAATGGAGCAGCACGATCCGCCCCGCCGCCGCCGCGGCGAACGCCGCCGCGTCGACGTCCAGCTCGGCGCTGGCATAGACGATCGCGGTCGGATGGCCGCTGTCGATATGTTCGCGGCCCGCCAGGTGCAGCGGCCGCACCAGTCCCGCCGCGGCGGCCGCCGTCAGCGCATCGGCGACGCCGCCGTCGCCGACGACCGCGACGTGCAGCCCGGCGTCGCGCGCCACCGCCGCGCTCTCCGCGCCGACCGCGATCACCGGCAGCCCGGCGAGCCGCGCCAGCCCGGCACCCGCGAGGCGCACCGCATTGGCGCTGGTCACCAGCAGCGCATCGAACGCCGCCGGATCGGGCGGCGCCCACGCGATCGGCGCGGCGGCGAACAACGGCCGGCCGAGCACCGCGCCGCCGCCGGCACGCAACCGCGCGATGGTGCGCGCATTGCCCGGCTCGGGCCGCACCACCAGCAGGCCGGACGGATTCACGGCTGGAACAGTCGCCGCACCACTTCGGGTGCCCGCGCCAGCAGGTCGGCGGCGAGTTCGGCGGCGACGAGGCTGCCATCGGTACCCTCGCCGCTGCCCTCGACGAAGGCGCTGCCGTCCTCGGCGATGAGTTCGGCGCGCAGCGTCAGCATCTCGCCCGACAAAGCGGCGAGCGCGGCGACCGGCGAATGGCAGTCGGCCCCCAAGCCGGCGAGCAAGGCGCGCTCCGCCAATACGCAGGCGCTGGTCGCGGCATCGTCGATCGCCGCGACGATCCGCGCCGCATTGGCATCCGCGCTGCGCACCTCGATACCCACCGCGCCCTGCGCCGGCGCGGGCAGCATCGTGTCGGTGGGGATCGCGCGGCCGACGCCGTCGCGTCCGAGCCGGTCGAGCCCCGCCGCGGCGAGCAGCGTCGCATCCGCCTCGCCCGCGGTCAGCTTGGCGAGCCTCGTATCGACGTTGCCGCGGAACATCACGACGGTCAGATCGGGGCGCAGCCGCAGCAATTGCGCGCGCCGCCGCGGCGAGCTGGTGCCGACCACCGCGCCCTGCGCCAGCGCGGCGACGCTCTCCGCGCCGATCAGCCGGTCGCGGACGTCGGCGCGCGGCAGCATCGCGGCGATGCGGATCGCGCGCGGGCGGATCGTCTCGACGTCCTTCATCGAATGGACCGCCGCGTCGATCTCATCGTCGAGCAGGGCGCGGTCGATTTCCTTGGTCCACAAGGCCTTGCCGCCGATCTCGGCGAGGGGGCGGTCCTGTACCCGGTCGCCGGTGGTGCGGATGACGACCAAGGTCACCGCGTCGGGCGCCCAGCCATGCGCGGCGCACAGGGCGTCGCGCACCATTCCCGCCTGCGTCAGCGCCAGCGGCGATCCCCGCGTGCCCAGCCTGAATTTGATCGCCACAATCTGCTCCTTGCGTCACCCCCACCCTTCCCTCTCCCCTCGGGAGAGGGAGAGACGCCCCAAGGCGGCGATGGGCGAGGGCGACCATGATCCTACAACGACCGCCATGGCCGAAATCCCCACCCTTCGACAACCTCCGGCAACGCGCGTAAAGACTTGGGCCATGCCCCCCCGGATCATCCTCGGCCTCGAATCCTCCTGCGACGAGACCGCCGCGGCGCTCGTCACCAGCGATCGTCGCGTGCTCAGCCACCGTCTGCTCGGCCAGGAAGCGGCGCATGCGCCGTTCGGCGGCGTCGTCCCCGAAATCGCCGCACGCGCGCATGTCGAGGCATTGGAACCGCTCGTCCGCGGCGCGCTCGCCGATGCCGGGCTGCGGCTCGACCAGGTCGATGCGATCGCCGCCACCGCCGGCCCCGGCCTCATCGGCGGCGTCATGGTCGGGCTCGTCACCGGCAAGGCGCTCGCGCATGCCGCGAACAAGCCGCTGATCGCGGTCAACCATCTCGAAGGCCATGCGCTCAGCCCGCGGCTGTCCGATCCCGATCTCGCTTTCCCCTATCTGCTGCTGCTCGTCTCGGGCGGCCATTGCCAGTTGCTGCTGGTCGAGGGGGTCGCGCGCTATCGCCGGCTCGCCACGACGATCGACGATGCCGCCGGCGAGGCGTTCGACAAGACCGCCAAATTGCTCGGCCTCGGCTTTCCCGGCGGGCCGATGGTGGAGAAAGCGGCGGCGCTCGGCCGTCCGATCGTGCCGCTGCCGCGCCCGCTGAAAGGCTCGGCCGAACCGCATTTCTCCTTCGCCGGGCTCAAGAGCGCGGTCGCGCGCGCGGTCGGCCAGCATGCGCCCGAGGATATCGCCGCATCGTTCCAGGCGGCGGTGGTCGATTGCCTGATCGATCGCACCCGTCGCGGCATCGCCGGGATCGACGCGACCGCGCTCGTCGTCGCCGGCGGGGTCGCGGCCAATGGCGCGGTGCGCGGCGCGTTGCAGGATCTCGCCACCGCCAACGGGCTGCGCTTCGTCGCGCCGCCGCTGTGGCTGTGTACCGACAATGCCGCGATGATCGCCTGGGCGGGTGCCGAGCGGTTCGCCGCCGGGCTCACCGACCCGCTCGATACGCCGGCGCGCGCGCGCTGGCCGCTCGATCCGGATGCGGAGGCGGTGCGCGGCGCCGGGGTGAAGGCGTGAGCGGGGTTCATCGAGGGAGGGCAAGGCCATGAAGATCGGCGTCATCGGCGGCGGCGCCTGGGGTACCGCGCTCGCGCAGGTCGCGGCGCATCGCGGCGAGCCCGTCACGCTATGGGCGCGCGAGCCCGAGGTGGTCGAGGGGATCAACGCCGGCCACGAAAACCGCCTGTTCCTGGCGGGCGTGCCGCTGTCGCCGTCGATCCGCGCCACCGCCGACTTCGGCGATCTCGCCGCCTGCGACGCCTTGCTCGTCGTCGCACCCGCGCAGCACGTCCGCGGCGTGCTGTCGCAGATCGCGGTCGGCACGCGCCCGCTGGTGCTGTGCGCCAAGGGGATCGAGGCGGGCACCCGGCTGCTCGTCGGCGAGGTCGCGCGGCAGGTCCATCCGCAGGCGCCCGTCGCCGTCCTCTCCGGCCCGACCTTCGCGCACGAGGTGGCCGCCGGCCTGCCCACCGCGGTGACGCTGGCGGCGGCGGACGAGGCGCTCGGGCGGGCGCTGTCCGAACGCCTCGCCGCGCCGCAATTCCGTCCCTATGCCAGCCGCGACGTGGTCGGTGCGGAGATCGGCGGCGCGGTCAAGAACGTGCTCGCCATCGCCTGCGGCGTGGTTGACGGCGCCGGCCTCGGCCAGAACGCCCGTGCCGCGCTGATCGCCCGCGGCTTTGCCGAGATGACGCGCTTCGGCCTCGCCCGCGGCGCGCGCGCCGAGACGCTCGCCGGCCTGTCGGGGCTCGGCGACCTCGTCCTCACCTGTTCCTCGACCAGCAGCCGCAATTTCTCGCTCGGTGTCGGTCTGGGGCAGGGCAGGGCGGCCGCGGACCTGCTCGCCGACCGCCGCACCGTCGCCGAGGGCGCCTTCACCGCCCCCGTGCTGCGCGAGGCCGCGGCGGCGGCGGACGTCGACATGCCCGTCACCGCCGCGGTCTGCCGCTTGCTGGAGGGCGCACCGGTGGACGACGTCATCGGCGCGCTGCTCGCGCGGCCGTTGCGGCAAGAAGCGAGCTAATCGGCGCCTTGCGGCGACAGAAGTGATGCAACCGGGTCACAATACCGCAATAAAGTATTGTAAAGGTCATGTTTCGGTATTGACTGACCGAGGCGTCTGACGAAGCTTCGACGTATCGAGCCAGCGAATAATCGCGGCTCGCCAAGGGGCTGCTGTCATGAACCTGAATACCCATGTGTCGCTGCTCGCCCTCGCGGGCGGGCTGCTGCTCGCCGCGCCGGCGACGGCGCAAATCGTTAATGATACCAATAGCATGCAACCGCAGACCGACACCGCCGCCGACAGCAGCAACGTCAAGGCCGCGGCTATCAGCGGTCAGGCGCCGGAGAGCAGTGGCGATGGTGAGATCGTCGTCACCGGCACGCGCATCGTCCGCCCCAACAGCACTGCTGCCGCGCCAATCACCTCGGTTACCGCCGCCGACATCCGCGCGCAGGCCCCGATCAACGTTGAAGAGGTTCTCAATCGGCTCCCGCAGATCTCGCCCGACAGCCAGCAGAACTATCAGGATTCCGATGGTCGCCAGCGGATCAAGCTGCGCAGTCTCGGGTTCGAACGGACGTTGGTGCTGGTCGACGGCAAGCGGCTCGGCACGCAGAACGGCCAGGATACCAACATCATCCCGGTGGCGTTGATCGAACGTGTCGACGTGCTCACGGGTGGCGCCTCGTCGGTGTATGGTTCGGACGCGGTCGCCGGCGTCGTCAACTTCGTGATGAAGCAGAATTTTACCGGCGTACGGATCGACGCCAACTACAATTTCTACAATCACGTCAATCAGTCCAACGTGGTGACGCAGACCGCGCAGAACTCGGGCTTCTCGCCGCGGCTCGGCCAGGTCAACGACGGTGGCCGTGCCGATCTGGCGCTCACCGCCGGCACCTCGCTGTTCGACGGGAAGCTCAACATGTCGGGCTTCGTCAATTACCGCCATGCCGATCTGGTGCCCTATGACGCGCGCTCGACCTCGGCATGCCAGCTCGTCCAGACTGGCAAGGACGGCCCGCTGAGCTGCTCGCTGTCGACCTATTCGGTCAGCGGTTTCGTCTCGCCGGGCAGCGGCACCAACGCCGGCCGGCAGTTCGTCAATGATCCCAACGGTACGCGCACCTTCGTGCCTTATGGCACCGGGGTGGGCAACGCCGCCAACCCCTACGACGGCTATTCCTATCAACGGCAGGACAATCGCGTGAACGCCGGCGGCTTCGTCACGCTGCAGCTCTCGCCCGAATTCGAACTCTATGGCTCGGCATTGTGGTTCCGCGACAAGTCGATCAACCGCTATCCGACGCGGGTTTTCGCAGCGGCGAATTACGGCTCCGATCTCTTCCGGGTCAATTGCAACAACCCGTTCCTGTCGACGCAGCAGGCCGGCATCATCTGCGGCACCGCCGCCGGGACGGCGACCACCGTGCCGGTCGACATCCGCTACCGGTTCAATGCGCCGTTCATGACCGATACCTATACCAACACCGGTATCCGGGCGACCGGCGGCGTGCGTGGCAAGGTTGGCGATGCCTGGACCTACGACATCGGCGGCGTCTTCTCGCGCAATCAGCAGATCTGGGACTCGTCGCGCCTGCCGAGCTTCGACCGGGTCAACAACTCGCTCAACGTCGTCAACGTCAACGGCACGCCGACCTGCGCGTCCGGTGGCGCCTGCGTACCGTTCGACGCGTTCAGCGCCGGCAACGGCAATCAGGCGTTGATCAACTATCTGTACGGCGATCTCGACCCGGCCCGGCAGAAGACCGTCGGCTTGCTCTACAACGTGCAGGCGAACATGACCGGCGATCTCGGCCGCTACGGCATCACCTCGCCGCTCGCCACCGACGGCGTCGCCTTCGCGCTCGGCACCGAATTCCGCAAGGATCGCCAATTCTCCGAGCTGACGCCGGGCTTCATCGAGGACTACGGCGGCGCGCCGTCCGACCTTAGTCAGCACGTCTGGGAATCGAACATCGAGGTGCAGGCGCCGCTGATCCAGGATCGCCCGTTCGCGCATCTGCTGCAGGCCAACGGCGGTTACCGCCTGTCCAAGTACAGCAGCAATCCCAACAAGTTCACCACCTGGAAGATCGAGGGCCTCTACGCACCCGTCGCCGATCTGACCCTTCGCGCCTCGTTCAACAAGGCACAGCGCGCGCCGACCGTGGTCGAGGCCTATCAGGCATCGAACATCAGCTTCTCGCGTCAGGGCGGTTCGCAGAACGACTTCTGCGCGCCGACGGCGACCAACACCAATGGCACGATCACTTATGGCGCGCCGATCGCCTCGCGCGAGGTCTGCCGCGCCACCGGCCTGTCGGATGCGCTTTACGGCAGCACGACGCTGCTGTGCCCCAACGACCAGTGCACCGTGCGCTCGGGCGGCTTCACCGCCGATCCCGAAACCGCCTACACCCAGACCTATGGCCTGGTGGTCAAGCCGCGCTTCATCAAGGGGCTCGTCTTCTCTGTCGACCGCTACAGGATCAAGATCAACAACTCGCTCGGCTATAACGACGACAGCTATTATACCGATGGCTGCCAGCGCTCGAACGGCGATCCGTTCTTCTGCTCGGGAATCGTCCGGGCCGCCAACGGCACGCTCTATGCCGCCGCATCGGGCAATCCGAGCAGCGGCTTCATCCGTGCGGGCACGACCAATTATTATTATTCGATTGCCCGGGGCTGGGATTTCCAGGGCAGCTACGCGCTCGGTCTCGGCAGCGTCGGCCGGCTGGACTTCGACTTCAACGGCTCGCTGACCACCTTCGCCGGCAGCCAGGATTCGCCGGTCCAGCCGCAGCGCAATTGCACCGGCTATTTCGCCAACGGGTGCAGCCAATTGCTGCCGAAGTGGACGCATGGCCTGCGGACGACCTATTCGACCTCGGACGGGATCTTCAACGCCTCGTTCAACTGGCGCTACATCGGCTCGCTGACCAGCGCGAACAACTCGGGCGATGCGGCGATCGGCGGCACGCCCGATCGGGCGCAGACGACCTTCTACCGTATCGCGCCGGCGAGCTATTTCGACCTCGCCCTGACCTTCAACATTGCACGGCAGTTCGCCTTCCGCGTGATCGCGAACAACCTGCTCGACAAGAACCCGCCTATCCTGGCGAATTCGTACAATATCAGTCTGGCGCGCAACAACACGATCCCGCAGCGCTATGACGCGCTCGGCCGCCAGATCGCGATCGGCACCACGATCAATTTCTGATCGATTTAAGAAACGAAGAAGGCCCGCCGGAGCGATCCGGCGGGCCTTCCGTGTGTCCGCACCGAGCGATCAGCGCGCCAGTTCGCGCCAGCCGATGTCCCGCCGGCAGAAGCCATCGGCGAAGTCGATCGCATCCACCCCGCGATAGGCCGCATCGCGTGCCGCGCGGATGTCCGCCCCCATCGCGGTCACCGCGAGCACCCGACCGCCGGACGCCACCAATGTGTCACCCTCCAGCCGCGTCCCCGCCTGGAAGACGATCGCGCCGGTCGCCTCCGCCGCGTCGATGCCGCGGATCGTGCCGCCGGCTTTCGGCGTCCTGGGATAGCCCGCCGCCGCCAGCACCACCGTCATCGCCGCCGCGTCCGCGAACCCGGCCGCCGGCATGTCGCCGAGCCGCCCATCGGCGACCGCCAGCATCGTCTCGACCAGATCGCCCTCGAACCGCGGCATCAGCACCTGGGCCTCGGGATCGCCGAACCGCGCGTTATATTCGATCAGCTTGGGGCCGGTCGCGGTCAGCATCAGCCCGGCATAGAGCACGCCGCTGAACGGCGTTCCGTCCTCGGCGAGCGCCTTCACCGTCGGCGCGACGATCTCGTCGATCGCGCGTCGCTCCAGCTCGGGGGTGAGCACCGGCGCCGGGCTATATGCGCCCATGCCGCCGGTGTTCGGCCCGGTATCGCCCTCGCCGACGCGCTTGTGGTCCTGCGCGCTGCCGAACGGCAGCAGCGCGACGCCGTCGGTGAGCACGAACAGACTCGCCTCCTCCCCGTCGAGGAACTCCTCGAGCACCACCGGCGCATCGCCGTCCGCGAACATCGCGTCGAACGCTGCGGCCGCTTCGGCCTCGCTGGTCGCGATCACCACCCCCTTGCCCGCGGCGAGCCCGTCCGCCTTGATCACGACCGGATAGGAGAAGGTGCTCGCCAGCGCCGCCTCCGCCTCGGCGCGCGCGCCGACGCGGACATAGCCTGCGGTCGGGATATCGGCGCGTCGGCACAGATCCTTGGTGAAGCCCTTCGATCCCTCGAGCTGCGCCGCCGCCTTGCCCGGCCCGAACACCGGCACGCCCGCCGCGCGCAAGGTGTCGGCGAGACCGTCGACCAACGGCGCCTCGGGCCCGATCACGACGAGCCCAACGTCATGGCCGGCCACGAAATCCACCACCGCGGCATGATCGGTCGCATCCAGCGCGACGCACGTCGCATGGCGCGCGACGCCGGGGTTGCCAGGCGCGGCATAGAGCGTATCGAGGAGGGCCGATTGCGCCAGTTTCCATGCGAGTGCGTGCTCGCGGCCACCTGAGCCCAACAGCAGGACGTTCATGCCAGAGTTCCTATCCGATACCGACGACGCCCGGCTGCTAGCCGAGGAGCGGCCCGGCGACAACGCGCTCGCCATGTCGGTCGGCGAACTCAGCTTCAAGCTCAAGCGGATGGTCGAGGGCGAGTTCGGCCACGTCCGCATCCGCGGCGAGATTTCGGGCTACAAGCGCGCGACCTCGGGCCACGTCTATCTCGCGCTCAAGGACGATGCGGCGGTGATCGACGGCGTGATGTGGAAGGGGCAGGCCAATGCGCTCGCCTTCGCCGCGCAGGACGGCATCGAAGTGATCGCCACCGGCAAGCTCACCACCTATCCCGGCCGCTCCAAATATCAGATCGTCATCGAGCGGATGGAGCTCGCCGGCGCCGGCGCGCTGATGGCCTTGTTCGAGAAGCTCAAGGCGAAGCTGGCGGGCGAGGGACTGTTCGACGGCGCGCGCAAGGTGCGCCTGCCCTATCTGCCGCAGACGATCGGCGTCGTCACCTCGCCGACCGGCGCGGTGATCCGCGACATCCTCCACCGGCTGGAGGATCGCTGCCCGACGCATGTGCTCGTCTGGCCGGTCAAGGTGCAGGGGCAGGGGGCGGCCGAAGAGGTCGCCGCCGCGGTGCGCGGCTTCGACGCGATGCCCGCGGACGGCCCGGTGCCGCGCCCCGACCTCGTCATCGTCGCGCGCGGCGGCGGTTCGATCGAGGATCTGTGGGCGTTCAACGAAGAGGTCGTCGTCCGCGCCGTCGCCGGCTGCACCATCCCGATCATCTCCGCAGTCGGCCACGAGACCGATACGACCTTGTGCGACTTCGCCGCCGACCTGCGCGCGCCGACCCCCACCGCGGCGGCGGAGCTGGCGGTGCCGGTGCTCGCCGACCTGCGCCACACGATCCAGAGCCATGGCCTGCGGACGCAGCGCTGCGCCAACCGCTATGTCGAGCGCGGACGCGAGCGGCTGACCGGGCTCGCCCGGCTGCTGCCCAAGCGCGACGCGTTGCTCGGGCCGCAGCGCCAGCGTGCTGACGATGCCGGCCAGCGGCTTGACCGCGGGCTCGAACGGCGGGTGACGCTGGCGCGTGGCCAGCTCGACCGGTCGAGCGGCGCGCTGCGTCCGGCGGTGCTCCAGCAACAGGTCGACCGCAACCGCGACCGGCTGGCGGCGACGTGGCGGCTGGTCCAATCGCTCAACCCCGATGCGGTGCTCGACCGCGGCTATGCGCGGGTCACCGCGCGGCGTGAGGGTGGGGGCGGCGAGACACTGGCGTCCGCCGCCGCGGTTCGCGAGGCGGGGGCGGTAACGCTGCGCTTCCGCGACGGCAGCGTCGATGCCGTCGTCGACGACGGCAGCGGCCAGCCCGCCGAGCGCAAGGTTGAGCGCAAACCCGCCAGGGCCTATCCCAAGCCCGACCAGCCGACGTTGCTCTGACAGGACCTCAAGATATGCTCGTTTCCAACTCGGATCGCCCGGCGCGGCTTCACTATATGGCCAACGGCTTCCGGGTGCTGACCCCCGGCGACCATGTCGTCTGCGCGGTGAGCGGCGCCCGCATCCCGATCGAGCTACTGCGCTATTGGAGCGTCGCGCGGCAGGAAGCCTTCGCCAGCGCGCATCTCGCCAGCGAGGCGCTCAGCCCGCGATGAGGCTGCCCGCCGCACTCGTGCCGCTCGTCTGTCTATCCGCCGCCGCGGCGCCGCAGGCGCTCGCACCGGTCGCGGCACCCGCGTTTCGCTGGACCGGGACGCCGACGCAGGGCGGACTGATCGCCGGCACCGTGCCGGCCGGAAGCGTGGCGGTGACGCTCGACGGCCAGCCGGTCGCGGTCGAGGCGGACCGCTTCATCGCCGGCTTCGATCGCGACGCCGGCGCGCAGGCCATGCTCGTCGCGACGCTCGCCGATGGCCGCCGGATCACTCAGCCGCTCGCCGTCGCGCCGCGCGCATGGCGGATCGAGCGGCTGAACACATTGCCCAAATTCCCCGCGCCTGATCCGGTCATGGCGCAACTGCGCCCCGCCGAGCTCGCCCAGATCGCCGCGGCGCGCGCGCAAGTCACCGACGCGACCGGTTGGCGCCAGACGGTACGCTGGCCGGCGATCGGCCACATATCCGGGTTGTTCGGCGCGCAACGCATCTATCGCGGCGAACCCGGCAGCTACCATTCGGGGATCGACATCGCCCGCCCGACCGGCACCCCCGTCGTCGCGCCGGCGGACGGCGTCGTCATCCTCGCGGCGGATCATCCCTTCACGCTCGAAGGCAATCTGTTGATGATCGACCACGGCCATGGTCTCAACAGCGCCTTCCTCCACCTGTCGCGGATCGACGTGCGTGTCGGCGACCACGTCCGCCAGGGCGATCCGATCGGCGCCGTCGGCGCAACGGGTCGCGCGACCGGGCCGCATCTGCACTGGAGCCTGCGCTGGCGCGACGCACGGCTCGACCCGCTGCTGGTGGCGGGGGCGATGCCGGGGGTGTGAGCCACTGCCCGTCAAAAGGACAGATCGCGTCCCAATGCTGCAATTGCGAGCAGTCATCGCATAGCCGGACGGGTTAGGTCAGGGGAATTGTGTCATTTGAGCGACACTCTGCGTTAAACCTGTAAGCTCCCCGTAAGGCGGGTTTACAGCGAAAAAATACGACCGCATTCCATACACATGTCTCTTGAGAGCCGCTTCGGTGGATGGGGGGACGCAGATCAACCGGGTGGATCGTCACAGCGACCGGCCGGGTTCAGCATGGGATTGCAGTCATGATTTCATCGTTTACGTCGCGCTGTGCGCTAGCGTCGGGCACGTCTGCCATGGCGTTGCTCATGGCGTTGGCCACACCCGCTTTCGCGCAGGACGCGGGCACCGCCGCGCCGGCTGATGCGCAAGCCGTGCCGCCGGCCGCTGCGGGCAGCGAAACCGCTACCGCCGTCGAGACGCAGCGTACCGCGCCCGAACAGAATGCGGCTGCCAGCGCCGACCAGGACATCGTCGTCACCGGTACGCTGTTCCGCGGCACCGACACGACCGCGTCGCCGGTGACCACGATCACCGCACAGAATCTGGATCAGCGCGGCATCAGCACCATTCAGGAAGGCATTCAGCGCCTCTCGTCGAACAATGGCCCGGCGCTGACCAACAGCTTTACTGCGAATGGCGCATTCGCGTCGGGCGCATCGGCCGTGTCGTTGCGTGGTCTGTCCACGAACTCGACCCTGGTGCTGTTCGATGGTCTGCGTGCCGCTTATTATCCGCTCGCGGATGACGGGACGCGCGCCTTCGTTGATCTGAACACCATCCCCGACGACATCGTCGAACGGATCGACACCGTGCTCGACGGTGCCTCGTCGACCTACGGCGCCGACGCGATCGCCGGCGTGGTTAACATCATCACCAAGAAGACGGTCAAGGGCGTAACCGGCCGCGCCGAAGGCGGCATTTCCGAGCGCGGCGACGCCTCGCAATATCGCCTGTCGATGACCGCCGGCGTCGGCGACCTCAGCGAAAACGGTTACAACGCCTACGTCAGCGGTTTTTATTACCAGCAGGCCGAGCTGTTCAACCGCGACCGTAAATATCCGTACAACTCCAACGATTTCCGCGGCGTGTCGCAGGACGGTATCCAGGGCGTCAACAACACCATCAACGGTGTACAGGCCGATGGCACGCTCAACGGCTTCAACTTCGGCACGCCTTTCGCCGTTCGTCCGCGCGATGCCACGACGGGAGCGGCGATTCCCGGTGTCAGCTCCCAGTACCAGTATCTCAGCGGGTGCACGAGCGGTACGCCGTACACGCTGACCGGCGCGGATCGCGCCAATCCGGTCAACGCCGTCGCGCCGAACACCGTCTGCCAGGAAGATCTGGTCAACCGCTACGGCGTCATCAACCCGTTCATCCAGCGCTATGGCGCGTCTGCCCGCGTGACCGCGCGTTACGGTACGGACGGCGAGGCCTATGCCGCGTTCAACTTCATCCAGACCAACACGCGCGTCGACGGTGCTCCGATCGCGATCCGCAACAACGCGCCGGCGCCCTTCTACTTCCCGCGGTACAGCACCGCCGCCAATGTCGCCGCGTACGGCAACAACACGATCCTGCAATTGCCGGTCTATGTCTGCTCGTCGGGCGTGAATTGCGCCGCCGCAGCGGATCGCCGCCTGAACCCGAACAATCCGTTCGCGGCGCAGGGCTACACCGCTGCGATCGGCGGCCGCATTCCCAACCTGCCGACCCGTGACGAGACCCGTACCCGCGGCTATCGTGCTGCGATCGGGGCCAAGGGCACGCTCACCGGCGATTGGCAGTACAACATCAACGCGACGGCGATGCACATCGACCTGCGCCGCAAGAGCGATGGTTATCCCTACATCCAGAACCTGTTGAACGCGATCAACACCGGCAGCTACAACTTCCTCGATCCATCGGCGAACAGCGCGGCGACCCTGTCGCTGATCGCGCCGACGGCGATTGCGAACTCGACGTCGGATCTGGACGAGCTGGACGCAAGCGTGACCGGCAAGCTGATGGATCTGCCGGGCGGCCCGCTCCAGCTCGCTTTCGGCGGTGCGGTGCGGTACGAGGCGGTGGATTCACCGAGCATCAACTCGGACATCAACGGTGCGACGCAGCGGTATTTCACGTTGAACGGCTTCGCCCTTAAGGGCAGCCGTACCGTCTATTCGGCTTACGGCGAGATCAACGCGCCGATCATCGACCAGGTGACGCTCAGCGCCAGTGGCCGTTACGATCGGTATCCCAACGGCATCGACAATTTCTCGCCGAAGGCCGGCATCGTCTTCAAGCCGATCCGCCAGTTGACGCTGCGTGGGACCTATTCGCGCGGCTTCCGCATTCCGAGCTTCGGTGAGGAAAGCGCAACCTTCCCGACGACCGGCTACGTCAACGCCACGCGCGGCATCTATAACGACAGCTATCTGGCGCAATATGGCTGCTCGCTCGCGACCTATACCAGCTGCCCCACCTATCTGACGGGCGCCAGCTACGGTGCGACGTCGCTGTCCAATGCCAATTTGAAGCCGGAAAAGTCGCGCAGCTTCACCGGTGGCGCGATCCTGGAGCCGTTCCGCGGTTTCGTGATCAAGGCCAGCTACTATAACATCAAGAAGACCAACGTCATCACGACGGCGAACAACGCACCGGCGATCCTGGCCTATTATAGCGGCCAGACGGTCCCCGCGGGTTACAACATCATCCCCGACGCAGTCGATGTGAACAACCCGAACGCCACGCCGCGTATCGCCTTCGTGCAGTCCGGCTTCATCAACGCCAACACGCTGAAGACCTCTGGTATCGATCTTGGCGCCGACATCAATTTCCCCATCGGCAATCACGTCAAGTTCAGCACCAATGCGCAGGCGACGTACATCCTGAAGCTGGAAACCGAGTTTCCGGACGGCACGGTTGAACGCTATGACGGCACGCTGGGCAACTTCAACCTGACGGCAGGTTCGGGCACGCCGAAGTGGCGTGGGACGCTGACCTCGACGGTCGACATCGATGACGTTTTCCTGTTGAGTGGGACCCTCAACTATTTCGATGGCTATGACCTCTCGGCGATGGATCAGGGTACCGGCTACAAGGACTGCGCTCTGAACGACGGATCGCTGCCTTGCCGCACCAGTGACTATGCCACCGTCGATTTGACGGCGCAGGTCAAAATCAACGCGCAGTTCACCTTCTATGTGACGGCGCAGAACATTCTCGACGACTTCCCGCCGATCGACACCGTCACCTATGGTGCCAACGGCTATAATCCGGTGCAGGGCGGCGAAGGTATCCTCGGCAGGTACTTCAAGGCCGGCGTCAAAGTCGGATTCTGATCTTCCAACATCGCTAGATAGAAGGGCGACTTCGCAAGAAGCCGCCCTTTTTGTTTATTCCGCCTAAGCCACCGTCAGCACCAGTTTGCCGTCGCCTTCGTCGACGTGCACCGTGGCGCCGTCTTTTACCTCGCCGCGCAGGATCATGTCGGCGAGCGGGTCCTGCAGATAGCGCTGCACCGCGCGTTTCAGCGGCCGGGCGCCGTAGACGGGATCGTAGCCTACCCGGCCCAGCCAGTGGCGCGCTGCATCGGTCAGGTCGAGCGTCACCTTGCGGTCGGCGAGCAGTTTGCCGACGCGCGCCACCTGGATATCGACGATCGGCGCCATGTGGCTCTGTCCCAATCGGTGGAACAGGATGATCTCGTCGAGCCGGTTGAGGAATTCGGGCCGGAAATGCGCGCGGACGACCTCCATCACCTGCGGCTCGACGCTCTCGACCTCCTGCCCCTCCTCGACCGCGGCGAGATACTGCGAGCCGAGGTTGGAGGTGAGGATGATCAGCGTATTGCTGAAATCCACCGTCCGCCCCTGGCCGTCGGTCAGCCGACCGTCGTCGAGCACCTGGAGCAGGACGTTGAACACGTCGCCGTGCGCCTTCTCGACCTCGTCGAACAGCACGACCTGATAGGGCCGGCGCCGCACCGCTTCGGTGAGTACGCCGCCTTCCTCATAGCCGACATAGCCGGGCGGCGCGCCGATCAGCCGCGCGACGGCGTGCTTTTCCATGAATTCGCTCATGTCGATGCGCACCATCGCGGAGGGATCGTCGAACAGGAATTCGGCGAGCGCCTTGGTCAGCTCGGTCTTGCCGACGCCGGTCGGGCCGAGGAACAGGAACGAGCCCAACGGCCGGTTCGGGTCCTGTAGCCCCGCGCGCGCGCGCCGCACCGCGGTGGAGACCGCGCGCACCGCCTGCGCCTGGCCGATGACGCGTTGGCCGATCACCTCTTCCATGCGCAGCAATTTGTCGCGCTCGCCCTGCAGCATCCGCTCCATGGGGATGCCGGTCCAGCGGCTGACGACGCCGGCGATATCGTCCGCGGTCACCTCCTCGCGCAGCATCGCGCCCTGCGTCGCGCCCTGCGCCTCGGCGAGCTGCTTTTCGAGCAGCGGGATGCGGCCGTAGGCGAGCTCGCCTGCCTTGGTCAGGTCGCCGGCACGCTGCGCCTGCTCCAGTTCGAGCCGGGTGGCGTCGAGCTGTTCCTTGAGCTTGGCCTTGCGCCCGATCTTGTCCTTCTCGGCCTGCCAGCGCCGGGTCAGCGCGGCGGATTGCTCCTCGAGATTGACCAGTTCCTCCTCCAGCGCTTCGAACCGGTCGCGCGACGCCTCGTCGGTTTCGCGGCGCAGTCCCTCGCGTTCGATCTTGAGGCGCAGGATGCGGCGGTCGAGCGTCTCGATCTCCTCGGGCTTGCTCTCCACCTCCATGCGGATGCGGCTCGCCGCCTCGTCCATCAGGTCGATCGCCTTGTCGGGCAGGAAACGATCGGTGATGTAGCGGTTCGACAGGGTTGCCGCCGCGACCAGCGCGCCGTCGGTGATCCGCACGCCGTGGTGCAGTTCGTATTTTTCCTTGAGCCCGCGCAGGATGCTGATCGTGTCCTCCACGGTCGGTTCGCCGACGAACACCGGCTGGAAGCGCCGCTGCAAGGCGGGGTCCTTCTCGACATATTTGCGATATTCGTCGAGCGTGGTCGCGCCGACGCAATGCAGTTCGCCGCGCGCCAAAGCAGGCTTGAGCAGATTGCCCGCGTCCATCGCGCCTTCGGATTTGCCGGCGCCGATGAGCTGATGCATCTCGTCGATGAACAGGACGATCTGGCCGTCGGCCTGCTTCACCTCGTCGATGACGCCTTTCAGCCGCTCCTCGAACTCGCCGCGATATTTGGCGCCGGCGATCAGCGCGCCCATGTCGAGCGCCATCAGCGTCTTGTCCTTGAGGCCGTCGGGCACGTCGCCGTTGGCGATGCGCAGCGCCAGCCCCTCGACGATCGCGGTCTTGCCGACGCCGGGCTCGCCGATCAGCACCGGATTGTTCTTGGTGCGGCGGGCGAGCACCTGGATCGTGCGGCGGATCTCCTCGTCGCGGCCGATGACGGGATCGAGCTTGCCGTCGCGTGCCGCCTGCGTCAGGTCGCGCGCGAACTTCTTGAGCGCGTCGTACCGATCCTCGGCGCTGGCGGTGTCGGCGGTGCGACCGCCGCGCAGCGCGTTGATCGCGCCGTTGAGCGCCTCGGCGGTGACGCCGGCGGTCGCCAGCGCACGGCCGGCGGTGGTGGTCGTCGCCAGCGCGAGCGCGAGCAACAGCCGCTCGACGGTGACGAAGCTGTCGCCCGCCTTTTGCGCGACCTGCTCGGCCTGATCGAGGACGCGGACCGTATCGTTGTCGAGGCCCGGCGTCTGCTGCGCGCCCGATCCCGATACGGCGGGGATTTTGGCGAGCGCCGCGTCGGTTTCGCCGACCGCGCGCTTCGCATCGCCGCCAGCCGCCTGGATGAGCCCCGCGGCCATGCCCTGCTCGTCCTCAAGCAATGCCTTCAACAGATGTTCCGGGGCGATCCGCTGATGGTTCATGCGGATCGCAACGGTCTGCGCCGATTGGAGGAATCCCTTGGCGCGGTCGGTAAATCGTTTGAGGTTCATAAAATCCCCTTGCCTGTCTGGCTCGGATGTAGTGTTGCCATTGTGCAACACAAGGGTATCGGCATCGGTGTGCGATGATTGCGTCGTCGCCGCGACGCATTTTCAAAAAAGCCGCCGCGGTCGCTTGTCAGTGTTCGCCCCCCGGTTATGCTCGACCAGTTCATAGGTTCAGGATGAAGCGGGGGACTCTATTCTCATGACGAAGCTATTCGCACTTGCCGGCGTCGCATCGATCGCGCTGGTGGCGCCGCTGTACGCGCAGACCAGGCCCGCCCCCGCCCCGGTGAAGGCCGCGCCGGTGGCGGCGCTCGTCAAGGCGGTGAACATCCCGTATCAGCAGTTCACGCTCAAGAACGGCCTGCGCGTCGTCGTCCACACCGATCGCAAGGCACCGGTCGTCGCGGTCAGCGTCTGGTACGATGTCGGTTCGAAGCACGAGCCGCAGGGCTCGACCGGCTTTGCGCATCTGTTCGAGCATCTGATGTTCAACGGGTCGGAAAATGCGCCCGGCGACTTCTTCGCGCCCCTCAAGCAGGTCGGCGCGACCGACTTCAACGGCACCACCTATTTCGACCGGACCAATTATTTCGAGACGGTGCCGACCGCGGCGCTGGAGCGCGCGTTGTTCCTCGAATCGGATCGCATGGGCTATCTGCTCGGCGCGATCACGCAAGGGGTGCTCGACGAGCAGCGCGGCGTCGTCCAGAACGAGAAGCGGCAGGGCGACAACCGCCCTTACGGCCTGATGGGCTATGCGGTGACCGAGGGGCTGTTCCCGGCGACCCATCCTTATGGTCATGACACGATCGGTTCGATGGCGGATCTCGACGCCGCCAGTCTCGACACGGTGAAGAACTGGTTCAGCGGCCATTACGGCCCGAACAATGCCGTGCTGGTGCTCGCCGGCGACATCGACGCCGCCACCGCGCGACCGCTGGTCGAGAAATATTTCGGCGCGATCAAGCCCGGCCCCAAAAGCGTGCTGCCCGCCGCCCCGGTCGTCACCTTGCCCGCCGCCAAGACGGTGACGCTCAAAGATCGCGTCGCCGCGACGATGATCAGCCGCAACTGGACGGTGCCGGGGCTCAACGACAAGGACAATGCGGCGCTGGAGGTCGCTGCCGGCGTGCTCGGCGGACTGGATTCGTCGCGCCTGACCAACGTGCTGATCCGGCAGGAGAAGCTGTTCACCTCGGTCAATGCCGACAATAGCGCCTTCGCGCAGGTCGGCATGTTCGCGGTCGAGGGGCTGGTGCGCCCCGGCGTCGATCCGGCGGTGGCGGCGAAGCGGCTCGACGAGGTGGTCGCCGAGTTCCTGCGCACCGGGCCGACGCAGGACGAGGTGTCGCGCTTCGTCACCACCCGCGTCGCCGGGCGCGTGCGCGGGCTCGAGGCGGTCGGCGGCTTCGGCGGCAAGGCGGTCGCGCTCGCCGAGGGCGCGCTCTATTCGAACGATCCCGGCTTCTACAAGAAACAGCTTGCCGATCTCGCCGCGCAGACGCCGGCGAGCGTCAAGGCCGCCGCGGACAAGTGGCTGACGCGTCCCGCGCTGGCGGTCAACGTCGTGCCCGGGGCACGCGACGCCTATGCCGAGGCGAAGGTGCCGCCGAAGGTCGACGTGGTCGCCGCGCCCGAACAGCCGGCGAAGGGCACCCGCGGTGCCATTCCGGGCGTCGGCCCGGTCACCGGCCTGACCTTCCCCAAGGTAGAGCGCAGCCGCCTGTCGAACGGCATCGAGCTGGTCTATGCGCAGCGCAATGCGGTGCCGGTGACGCAGGCGGTGCTGAGCTTCGATGCCGGCTATGCCGCGGATGTCGCAGGCAAGCTCGGCACGCAGCTCGTCGCGCTCAACATGCTCGACGAAGGCACCGAGCATTACGACGTCAACGCGCTCGCCGAGGCGCGCGAGCGGCTCGGCATGCAGCTCTCGTCGGGGGCGGGTAACGATCGCAGCACGTTGTCGATGGGCGTGCCGAGCGCCAATCTGGGTGCGGCGCTCGATTTGTTCGCCGAGGTCGCGCGGCGGCCGGCCTATGGCGAGGCGGAGGTCGCCCGTTTCAAGGCGCAGCAGGTCGCGCAGATCCAGCAGGAGCTGACCAACCCCGGCGCGCTCGCGCAGCGCATGTCGACGCGCATCCTCGCGGCGGGCACGCCGTACGAGAAGGCGCAGGGCAGCGGCGATCCGGTCGCGGTGGCGGCGCTGACGCCGGCCGACCTGCGCCGCTATCAACAGGCGTGGCTGCGGCCCGAGAAGGCCAAATTGTTCGTCGTGTCCGACCGGCCGCTCGCCGAGGTGCAGGCGGCGCTGGAGGCGCGGTTCGGCGACTGGAAGGGGACGGGTGCGCCGGGGACCAAGACGTTCGGCGGCACTCAGGCGCCGCTCAAGCCGGGCATCGTGCTGGTCGACCGGCCGGACAGCCCGCAGTCGATCGTCGTCGCCGGGCAGCGGACCGGGCTCAAGGGCACCGACGACCTGCTCGTCCTCAACACGGTCAACGATGCGCTCGGCGGCAGCTTCCTCAGCCGGATCAACATGGACCTTCGCGAGGAGAAGCATTGGTCCTATGGCGCGGGCGGTCGCTTCCAGCCGTCGGAGTTCGCCGCGCCCTATCTGTTGCAGGCCGGCGTGCAGGCGGACAAGACCGGCCCGTCGATCGCCTCGGCTCGCGACGACGTCGCGCAGTTCGTGACCACCAAGCCGATGACCGAAACCGAGTTCGACCTCGCCATAAAGGGAGCGACGCTGCAATTGCCCGGCCAGTTCGAAACCTCGCAGGCGGTGCTCGGCGCGATGCAGGCGAACGACCTGTTCAAGCGGCCCGACGATTATTACTCGACGGTCGCCACCCGCTATCGCGCGATGACGCTGCCGCAATTGCGCGGCGCGGCGGCGCAGACGATCGATCCGGCCAAGCTGACCTGGATCGTCGTCGGCGACGCTTCCAAGGTAAAGCCGCAGCTTGACAGCCTTGGCCTGCCGGTCGAGGTCGTCCCGGCAAGCGCAGTCGCCGGCGCCCCCGCCGGTGCTGTGACCACAGCGCAATGAGGAGAGTGTGATGGCCGATGTTGATGGCAGCTGGGATTGCACCGTGAAGTCGCCGCTTGGCGACCAGAATCTGACGCTCACCGTGCAGAGCGAGGGAGATACCTTCACCGGCAGCGCCTCGGGTGCGATGGGCGCGGGCGACATTACCGGTACGGTCTCGGGCAACACGATCAGCTGGAAGCTCCAGATGACCGTGCCGATGCCGATGACGCTGGATTGCGAGGCGACCGCCGAGGGCGATACGCTGACCGGGACGGTCGGCGCCGGCGCATTCGGCAGCTTCCCGTTGTCGGGCAAGCGTAGCGCTTGATTCGCCGGCAATAATCGCGACACATTGCGGCCCGCCTCCCACCGGAGGCGGGCCGCTTCGTTTTGAGGTTTCCGCCGCATGATCCGTCCGCTTCTCGCCGCCTGCGCCCTGGGCGCGCTCGCCACCGCCGCGCTCGCCGGTGCGCAAAGTTACGACGAACGCCCCGCCAAGCTGGCGCCGCGCGACACGCAGTACGAATACGTCCGCAAGGCGGTCGAGATTCCGATGCGCGACGGGGTCAAGCTCCACACCGTGATCGTCATCCGCAAGGGCACGAAGGACGCCGGCATCCTGCTGACCCGCACGCCCTATGACGCGGACGATCAGACCAAGGCGGACAGCGGCACCTTCGCCGGCATCCTGTCGCACGGCGACGGGCCGTGGGACCTCATCGCGGCGGACGGCTATATCCGCGTCATCCAGGACGTGCGCGGCATGCACGGCAGCCAAGGCATCACGCTGATGAACCCGACGCCCGCCGGATCGCCCAACAATCCGACCAAGACCGACGATTCGACCGACACCTACGACACGATCGCCTGGCTGGTGAAGAACGTGCCGGAGAGCAACGGACGCGTCGGGATCAGCGGCATCAGCTACGACGGCTTCCTGCCGCTGATGGCGCTGATCAACCCGCATCCCGCGCTCAAGGTGTCGGTGCCGATGAACCCGATGGTCGACGGCTGGCGCGGCGACGACTGGTTCCACAACGGCGCCTTCCGCCAGATCGGCCTGCCCTATATGCTCGGCCAGCAGGGGACGCGCGATGCGAGCACGCCGTGGATCACCGACACCGCCGACGATTACGATTACTGGCTGCGCAACGTCTCGGCGGGCGCGGTGGCGAAGGCGCAGGGGGTCGATCAGGCGTCGGGCTTCTACCGCAAGGTCGCCGCGCATCCCGCCTATGACGGCTATTGGTCGAGCGCGGCGATGGACAAGATCCTCGCCGCGCAGCCGCTGAAGGTGCCGACGATGCTCGTCGCCGGGCTGTGGGACCAGGAGGACATCTATGGCGCGCCCGCGGTCTATCGCGCGCTGGAGCCCAAGGACACGAAGAACGACATGGTCTTCCTGACGCTCGGGCCGTGGTATCACGGGCAGGAGGTCGGTGACGGCAGCGCGCTCGGCGCGATCAAATGGGATCAGGACACCGCCAAATGGTGGCGCTGGCACGTGCTGCGGCCGTTCCTGGCGCATTACCTCAAGAGCGACCAGCCGGCGATGGACGTCGCGCCGGTCACCGCCTTCCAGTCGGGCGCCAACCAGTGGCAGCGGTTGCAGGCGTGGACCCAGCCGGCGCCGACGCCGCTCTACCTCAAGCCCGGCGGCGCGCTGGGTTTCGCGGCGGCGGGCGGTGCGGCCGAGACCGCGGATTACATTTCCGATCCCGCGCATCCGGTCTCCTATCGGGTGCGGCCGACGCGGCCGATCTATGCCGATGGCTCGACGTGGAAGAACTGGCTGGTCGACGATCAGCGCGGCGTGTCGGGGCGGCCGGACGTCGTCACCTTCACCAGCGACGTGCTCACCGCGCCGGTGACGATCGCCGGCGCGCCCGAGGTCCATCTCACCGCCTCGACCAGCGGCACCGACAGCGACTGGGTGGTCAAGCTGGTCGACGTCTATCCCGAGGTGATGCCCAAACAGGCGGAGATGGGCGGCTATCAGCTCGCGGTGGCGATGGACATCTTCCGGGGCCGCTATCGCGAGGATCTGGCGGTGGCCAAGCCGCTCGCCGCCAATGCGCCGCTCAAATACCAATTCGCGCTGCCCGAGACCAACCACGTCTTCCTGCCCGGGCATCGCATCATGGTGCAGGTCCAGTCGAGCTGGTTCCCGCTCTACGACCGCAATCCGCAGACCTTCATCCCGAACATCTTCTTCGCGCAGCCCAAGGACTATGTGACGGCGACGCAGAAGATCACCGTCGCCGGGCCGGACGCGAGCTATATCGCGCTGCCGGTCGTCAAATGACGGTGCCGCGGTGAGACGCCGCCATGCCCCCGACCGCACGGCGCTCGCGCTGACGATCGGGGTGCATGGCGTATTGCTGCTGCTGGTGCTGACGATGCGACCGCCGTCGGTGCCGGCGCCGCCGTCGATCCCGACGCTCGCGCTGTTTGACGTGGCGCCGCCGCCACGGCCACCGCCGCCCGCCCCGCCGCCGCCGGGTGGCGCACCGCCTACCGCTTCGCGCCCGCCGCCGCCTCCGATCGACACCACGCCGCAGCCGCTGGCGCCGCCGTCACCGCCGAGCGCGGTGGTGCCGTCGCCGTTCGGTGCGGATCAGGACGTGGCGCAGCTCGTCGGGCCGCCGTCGACCGGGGCGGGGATGGGCGCGGGGGCCGGGCGCGGTGCGGGCAGCGGGGCGGGCGACGGTGGCGCCGGCATGACGCGCTACGCCCGGGCGAGCTGGATCTACCGGCCTTCGGATGCCGAGCTAAGGCGCTTCTGGCCGGCCGATGCGGTCCGCGACCGCATCTCGGGTCGCGCCCTGCTTGCCTGCCAGGTGCCGCGCTCGGGCCGGCCCGAGCGCTGCTGGCTAGTGTCGGACACACCCGCCGACATGGGCTTCGGCGCGGCTGCGGTGCAGATGGCGCCCCTGTTCCGGATCAGGCCGGTGCTGCGCAACGGCAAGGTGCTGCCGATACCGGTGATCGTGCCGGTGGTGTTCGATATCGCGAAATCGCCCCCGGCGAAGACGCGCTGATCCGGTTCAGCGCCGGACGCGGGTGATGTGGCCCATCTTGCGACCCGGCCGCGCCGCGCCCTTGCCGTAGAGATGGAGGTGGGCGCCGGCCTCGGTCAGCGCCGGCTGCCAGGGATCGTCGCCGATCAGGTTTTCGAGCGCCACCGCGCTTCCCGTCAGCGCGGTGCTGCCGAGCGGCAGGCCGCAGATCGCGCGGATATGGTTTTCGAACTGCGAGGTTTCGGCGCCCTCGATCGTCCAATGGCCCGAATTGTGGACACGCGGCGCCATTTCGTTGAACACCGGGCCGTCGGCGGTGGCGAAGAATTCGCACGCGAGCACGCCGACATAATCGAGCTCGGCGGCGATACGGCAGGCGAGTGCGGTCGCCTCCTCCGCCTGGTCGAGGATCGGCTGCGGCGCCGGCACGGTCGACGTGCGCAGGATCGCGTCGACATGGACGTTCTGCGGCGGATCGTAGCGGACGGTGGCGCCGTCCTGGCCGCGTGCGATCAGGATCGAGAATTCGTGGCTGAAATCGACGAACGCCTCCAGCACGGCGGGACCGCCGATCGCGTCCCATGCCGCATCGGCGTCGGCGGGGCCGTGGAGGCGCATCTGGCCCTTGCCGTCATAGCCGAAGCGCGCGGTCTTGAGCACCGCGGGGATGCCGACATGGTCAAGCGCGGCGACCAGCGTCTCGCGGCTGTCGACCGCGGCCCAGCGTGCCGGGCGGCCGCCGACGCGTTCGACGAAGCGCTTCTCGGCGATCCGCTCCTGCGCCGCCGCCAGCGCGCGCGGATGCGGATGGACGGGCACGCGCCCGGCGAGCCATTCGACCGGGCCGAGCGCGATATTCTCGAACTCGTAAGTGACGACGTCGCAGGCGGCGGCGAAATCGGCGAGGACGATGCGGTTGTGATAATCGGCGCGGGTCAGGCTCGACGCGGTCTGCGCCGCGACGCTGTCCGCCTCGGGGGCGAGCACGTGCGTGCGATAGCCCAGTTGCGCGGCGGCGACGGCGAGCATCCGGCCCAATTGGCCGCCGCCGAGGATGCCGATCGTGCTGCCGGGAGCGAGCATCAGGCGGGCTCGTCGGCGACCGCGTCGGTCTGCCGCTGGCGCCAGGCTTGCAGGCGTTCGGACAGCGCGGCGTCGTGCGTCGCGAGGATCGCCGCGGCGAGCAGCCCGGCATTGGTCGCGCCGGCCTTGCCGATCGCCAGCGTGCCGACCGGGATGCCGGCGGGCATCTGGACGATCGAGAGCAGACTGTCCTGTCCGGACAGCGCCTTGCTCTGGACGGGTACGCCGAGCACTGGCAGATGCGTCATCGCCGCGGCCATGCCGGGCAGATGCGCGGCGCCGCCGGCGCCGGCGATGACGACCTTGAGCCCGCGGCCGGCGGCGGCTTTGGCGTAATCGTAGAGCCGGTCCGGGGTGCGATGCGCCGAGACGACCTTCGTTTCATGCGCGACGCCCAGTTCGGCGAGCACGTCCGCCGCATGCCGCATCGTGTCCCAATCGGACGTCGAACCCATGATGATGCCGACCAATGTCATAGACGGCGGTTAGCGGCAGAGCGGAGGGAGGGCAACGGCTTGCGCCCGTCCGGACCGGCCAACATGGACAAGTTGGACACCTTAATGGAAACGATCCGGGTTTATCGTTTCAGTTTTGGCGATGATCGAGGTCACGATGAGACAGAGCGTGCGGATATTAGCGCGTACGGGTCGTGTAGGACAGGGGGGCTTCGTCATTCCCGCGGCGAAGACCTTTCGAACGTCCACTCGGTCACTTAGGCGGGATCGACATCCATCGCCGTAACGTAATTCCTCCCCCGCCAGGGGGAGGTGGCATGCCGCAGGCATGACGGAGGGGGAGGTAAGCGACACGTCTGTTCCGTGTCCTCCCCCTCCGTCACGGCTTCGCCGCGCCACCTCCCCCTGGCGGGCAGGGCTATCGCATATGACGTTCCACGCAATGTTCCACGCAACGATGGGTACGTGACCTTGGGCGAGGTTGGCGTTTTCAATTGAGCTGCGGGCCTCCGGCGCACGATCACAACTCAAAAATTCCATATGCGATTACCCTGCCCTGGCGGGGGAGGAATTGTCATCGTTCACGCGTTGAATGTCGATCCCGGCTAGGACTGCCAGTGTTCCTGCGAAAGCAGGAACCCAGGGTCGAGCAAAGCCACGGCTTATGGCGTTCGAGACTCCTGGGCTCCTGCGTGCGCAGGAGCACTGGTGGACGTTCGCAAGGATCGTGCTTTCGCGAAACGACACATGAAGAGGGGAGGGCGTGGCACCCTCCGGCCTTACCGCTCGCTGAGGTAATAGCGGTCGGTGGCGTTCAACGCATCGTCGAGTTCGTAGACGATCGGCTGCGCGGTGGGGATCTCCAGACCGGTGATCTCGTCGTCGGGGATGTTGGAGAGATGCTTGACCAAGGCGCGCAGCGAATTGCCGTGCGCGGAGATCAGCACGCGCTGGCCGTCGCGCAGCGCGGGGACGATGCGCTCCTCGTAATAAGGCAGGACACGCGCGATCGTGTCCTTGAGGCTCTCGGTCGCGGGGATGGCGATGCCGGCGTAGCGGCGGTCGGCGGACAGATCATAGTCGCTGCCCGCCTCCATCGGCGGCGGCGGTACGTCGAAGCTGCGGCGCCAGATCTTGACCTGCGCCTCGCCGTGCTTGGCCGACGTCTCCGCCTTGTCGAGCCCGGTGAGGCCGCCGTAATGGCGCTCGTTGAGCCGCCAGTCCTTCTCGGTCGGCAGCCACAGCCGGCCCATCGCCTCGAGCGCCAGATTGAGCGTCTTGATCGCGCGCGTCTGCAGCGAGGTGAAGGTCATGTCGAAGTCGAGGCCCTTGGCGGCCATCATCTCGCCCGCGGCGCGCGCCTCGGCGGCGCCCTTTTCGGTGACGTCGACGTCCCACCAGCCGGTGAAGCGGTTTTCGAGGTTCCAGCTGGACTGGCCGTGGCGGATCAGGACGAGGCGAGGCATCGAAGGACTCCCTTCAGGATGTGGGATGGAGATCGAGAGCGAAGAATCGATTGTGCGGGCTGGGGCGATAGTCGGCGAACGGCCCGGTGTCGATGAAGCCGGCGCGGCGATACAGCGCCACCGCGGGGGCGTGCAGGTCGGCGGTGCCGGTTTCCAGGCTGAGCCGGTCGTAGCCGCGCGCGCGGGCGACCGCGACGACGTGATCGAGCAGCGCGCGGCCGACGCCGGTGCCGCGGGCGGCGGGCGCGGCGCGCATCGACTTGACCTCGCCGTGACGCGGATCGAGCTGTTTGAGCGCGGCGAAACCGACCAATGTCCCGTCGCGCCATGCGGTCCAGAAGGTCACGTTGGGCGCCGACAGGCCGCCGGCGTCGAGCGCGAAGGCGAAATCCGCCATCTGCCCGCGCAACTCCGCGAGGTGATGCGCGAGCAGGTCGGCGACATAAGGCGCGGCCGGATCGTCCTGCCTGATCTCCATCAGATCTCGTCGATCATCCCGGCGAGCACCTCTAGGCACGACACACCGAGCGCGCGCGAGCGTTCGGGCGACCAGCCGAATTCGGCGTCGGGATTGGGGTCGTGGTCCTTGAACGGCATCTCCAGCGTCACCGACACCGCGCCGAAACGCTGCGCCAATTGGTTGGTCGACATCGAGAGGTTGGCGTTGCCCGCGCTCGACTTGTCATAGCCCTTCTCGGTCTGGAAATCGGCAGTGTGCTCGGCAAGCCGTTGGCCGAAGGCGTAGAATTTGGCGCCGTGCGCCTCGGTCCAATTGGGGATGCCCTCGAAGCCGGCGATGAAGTTCGCCGGGATCGCCTCGTCGCCATGGACGTCGATCGCGAAGGCGACGCCGGTCTCGTCCATCGCATCGCGGACGCAGAGCACTTCGGGGCTGCGCTCGGGCGTCGGCGCGTGCCATTCGCGGTTGAGGTTCACCCCCGCCGCATTGGTACGCAGATGGCCGCGGCGGGTGCCGTCGGGGTTCATGTTGGGGACGACGTGGACGGTCGCCTTCGCGAGCAAAGGCGCGGCGGCGGGGCTGGTCAGCCAGTCGAGCGCGCCGTCCATCCAATATTCGGTCATCGATTCGCCGGGATGCTGGCGGGCGTAGAGCCACACCGGCTTGGGACCGTCGCCGATGCGGAAATAGTCGATGCTCTGGCCGTCGAGCGAGGTGCCGAGCTCGCGGTGGGTCACGCCGGGCCGGGCGGCGATGCGCGCGACGAGGTCGTGATGCATCTCCATCGTATAAGGCGCGAAATAGGCGAACCAGGCGAGTTCGCCCTCGACGCTATGGTCGAACGACAGCACGCCGTTGGCGTAGGCGGTGTCGATCATCCGCCATGCTCTCCGGTCGGAGCTGACGCGCGTTTTGTAGCCGGGCCAGCCGAAGGGATAGGCGGACTGGCCGGCGTTGACGATGCGGAAGCTCAGCCGCCGGCCCTGCGCCCCGGCGACGCGGAAATAGAACCATTGGAAGAAGTCGGACTCGCGGTCCTTGACGATCTCGAGGTCGACGCGGTCGCCGTCGATGGCGACGACGCGGATGTTGCCGCCGTCGAAGGCGGCGTTGATGCTGATGGTCATGAAGCGTGCCTGATTGGGAGAGGATGCTCGGCGAAGATGCGGGTGGGCGCGGTTACCGCACCGTGATGGTGCGGCCCGAATCGCCCGGAAAGCCGGTGAACAATGCGCGGGCGAGCTTGCCCGCCTGTTCGTCAGCGCCCTTGATGTCGCTGATCCCCTGTGCCTTGCCTTCCCAGATCGGCGACTGGTCGGCACGGCGCTTGATCGTCACCGCAAGCTCGGCGACGAGCAATTGCGTCGGGCGGCTGCGGCCGATCGGAAAGCCGATGCCGCCGCCCAGCCCGACGCCGCCGCCACCGCGCCGGCCGCCACCGCCGCTGAACCCGCCGCCGCCGATGCCGATGCTGACCGGCGACTGGCGCGGCGGGCCTTCGCGGCTGGTACGGGTGAAGGCGACGGTCGCGACGTAATCGGGGGTCGTGCCCTGGGGCGGCACGGTATAGCCGACCTTGAGCAATTCGGCCTCGACCGCGGCGGCATAGGTCTTGAATTCGAGGCTGGCGGGGGCGCCGCCCGACATCGGCTCGACCGCGACCGTGCCGCGCGCGATCGGCTGGCCGAGATGGTAGCGGATCACCTCCGTCGGCGGCAGCGACGACGTGGTCGCGCAGCCGGCGAGCGCCGCGGCGGCGACGCCGAGGACCAGGAACGGGCGGATGATCATGACGGGGACACCTTTGCGATACGTTGCGTCTGTGAAACGCTCTAACGCGTGTCGCGTTGCTTGACTATTACGCCCTCCGCCCTTAGGCGCTCGCGCTTTCACCGACACCGTCAATTTCTAAAAAGAAGCGAATCGATCATGAAGATCCGCAATAGCCTGAAGTCGCTCAAGGACCGTCATCGCGACAATCGCGTGATCCGTCGTCGCGGCCGTACCTACGTGATCAACAAGACCAACCGTCGCTTCAAGGCGCGCCAGGGCTAACCCTTTGGGGATGCCCACGGTCGACATCTCTCCTGCGGCCGTTCCGACGGCTGTGATCTTCGATGTCGGCCGGGTCCTGTACGATTGGGATCCTCGGATCCTCTACCGGCGCCTGATCGACGACGATCGGGCGCTCGATGCGTTCCTGCGCGACGTCGTCACGCACGAATGGCATTTCCAGCACGACGCCGGACGCGACTTCGCCGAGACCTCGGCGGAGCTCGCCGCGCTGTATCCGGAGCATGACGCGCTGATCGCGCTCTGGGGACCGCGGTTCCTGGAGAGTATCGGCGCGCCGATCGCCGGCATGCCGGCGCTGGTCGACGAGCTGGAGGCGGCGGACGTGCCGTTGTTCGCGATCACCAATTTCAGCCACGAATTCTGGCCGCCGTTCCGCGCGCGCGAGGCGGCGATGTTCGACCGGTTCCGCGACATCGTCGTGTCGGGGGTGGAGAAATTGGTGAAGCCCGATCCGGCGATCTACCGGCTGGCGCTCGACCGGTTCGGGCTGGAGGCGGCGCGGACGGTGTTCATCGACGACAATGCGGCGAATATCGCCGGCGCGCGGAGCGTGGGGCTGATCGGGTTGCACTTCACCGATGAGCCGACGCTGCGGCGGGAGCTGGTGACGCTGGGGTTGTTGGCGGGATAGCGCCCCCAATTCCTCCCCCGCCAGGGGGAGGTGGCAGCACGAAGTGCTGACGGAGGGGGAGGATACGGTAGGTCCAGCGTTTGGGGAAACGCCCCCTCCACCACGGCCTGCGGCCGCGGTCCCCCTCCCCCGCTTCGCGAGGGAGGAATTGGCCGCCCATTCGTCGCTAGCCTCCTGATAAACGCCGTGTATGGTGCGGCCGCGCTGCCGGGGGGCCGCGTCGTTCACTTCCCCGCGGGATGAGTCATGCATCGTATCCTGATCGGCGTCGCCGGCATTCTCGTCATCCTCGGCATCGCCGTGCTGCTGTCCGCGGATCGCCGCGCGATCCGGCTGCGCGTCGTCGGGGCCGCCTTCGCGTTGCAGGCGCTGATCGCCACCATGGTCCTGTATTGGGGACCGGGACGGCAGGCGCTCGCCGGCGCCTCGGCGGGGGTCGCCGCGCTGCTCGGCTATTCGCAGAAGGGTACCGAATTCCTGTTCGGCAAACTCGCCGCGCCCGAGATCGGCGGCCAGAGCTTCGCGATCGCGGCGCTGCCCGTCATCATCTTCTTCGCCAGCCTCGTCTCGATCCTCTATTATCTCGGGGTGATGCAGGTCGTGGTGCGCTGGGTCGGCGGCGCGATCGAGACGGTGATCGGCACCTCGAAGGTCGAATCGCTCTGCGCGGCGGCGAACATCTTCGTCGGCCAATCGGAGTCGCCTCTGGTGATCCGCCCCTATCTCGCCGGCCTCACCCCGCCGCAGGTGTTCACGGTGATGACCAGCGGCATGGCGGGCGTCGCCGGCACGATCCTCGCGGCCTATGCCTCGATGGGTATCCGGATCGAATATCTGCTCGCGGCGAGCTTCATGGCGGCGCCGGGCGGCATATTGATGGCGAAGATCATCATGCCCGATCGCCGCGTCACGCCCGAGGGCGAACTGCCGCTCGGCGACACGCCCGACGAGAACCGCCAGATCCACCTCGCCGAGGCGCGGATCAGCGGTGCCGGTCCCGCCGCGCTGCTGCCCGAGGGCGTACCGGGCGAGCCGTTGCCCGACGCGACGCACGACGAGGAGAAGCCCGCCAACCTCATCATGGCGGCCGCGCAGGGCGCGCAGACCGGCGTGCGGCTGGCGGTGGCGGTCGGTGCGATGGTGCTGGCGTTCGTCGCTTTGGTGGCGCTCGCCAACGGGCTGCTCGGCGGGCTGGGCAATATGGTCGGGCTGCCGGGGCTGAGCTTCCAGGCGTTGCTCGGCTATGTCTTCCAGCCGGTGATGTTCCTGCTCAACGTGCCGTGGAACGAGGCGGGGATCGCCGGCGGCCTGTTCGGCGAGAAGATCGTGCTCAACGAATTCGTCGCCTATATCGATCTCGGCACGCAGACGAGCCTGTCGCCGCGCACCGTCGCCGTCGTGACCTTCGCATTGTGCGGTTTCGCCAATTTCTCGTCGATCGCGATCCAGATGGCGGTGACCGGCAGCCTCGCGCCCAACCAGCGGCCGACGATCGCGCGATTGGGCCTGCGCGCGCTGGCGGCGGGCAGCCTCGCCAATCTGATGAGCGCGGCGCTCGCCGGGCTGCTGATCGGGTGAGGCCGGACCGGAAGGGCGGGGCATCATGACCGGCCTCCGCCGCACGCTCGGACCGGGCCAGCTCGCGATGATCGCGATCGGTGGCGCGGTCGGCACCGGGCTGTTCCTCGGCAGCGGCCTCGCGATCGGGCTGGCCGGGCCGGCGGTGCTGGTCAGCTATGCGATCGGCGGGCTCGTCACGCTGGCGCTGATGGGCTGCCTTGCCGAGATGACCGTCGCCGATCCGGTGACGGGGTCGTTCGGGCTGTTCGCCGAACGCTATCTCGGCCGGTTCGCGGGCTTCCTCGTCCGCTATGCCTATGCCGCGGCGGTGATCCTCGCGATCGGGACCGAGGTGACCGCGGTGGCGATCTACATGCGCTATTGGGCGCCGGGCGTGCCGGGCCTGTGGTGGATCGCCGGTTTCTCGCTGACGCTGCTCGGCGTCAATCTCGCCAGCGTGCGGCTGTTCGGCGCGGTCGAATATGTCTTCTCCGCGATCAAGATCGCCGCGATCCTGATCTTCATCGCGGTCGGCCTGTGGGTGATCGCCGTGCACGGCATCGGCTTTTCCCATTATACCGACGCGGGCGGGTTCGCGCCGCACGGCCTGAGCGGGATATGGACCGCGGTGATCGTCGCGATCTTCAGCTATATCAGCATCGAGATGATCGCGGTCGCGGCGGGCGAGGCGCGCGATCCCGAGCGCGCGATCGTCCGCGCCTTTCGCTCGACGATGCTGCGGCTGGCGCTCTTCTATCTCGGCAGCCTCGCGGTGATGCTGGCGATCGTGCCGTGGACGCAGGCGGGGACGGCGACCAGTCCGTTCGTCACGGTGATGCAGGCGAGCGGCGTGCCTTATGCCGCCGGATTGCTCAACGCGGTGGTGCTGATCGCGGCGCTGTCGGCGATGAACAGCCAATTATATGCGGCGTCGCGGATGCTGTTCAGCCTCGCCGAGAGCGGCCTCGCGCCGCGCGCGCTGGCGCAGGTCGACCGGCGCGGGGTGCCGGCGGCGGCGCTGCTGGTGTCGGCGGGGGGAATCGCGGTGGCGGGCGGCGTCTATGCGTGGCGGCCGGACGCGGCGTTCGGGGTGATGATCGCGGTATCGATCTTCGGCGCGCTGTTCACCTGGGGGATGATCTTCGTGACGCATCTCGCCTTCCGGCGGCGGCATGGGCCGCCCGCGGCGTTCCGGCTGTGGGGGCATCCGTGGACGAGCCTTGCCGGGGTCGTCGCGATCGTCGCGATCCTGCTGACGACGCCGTTCACCGCGCCGTTCGCGCTGACATTGGTGTATGGGGTGCCGTTTCTGGTGGTGCTGGCGCTGATTTACCTGATCCGGTTCCGCTCCCATTCGTTATCCCGACGAAAGTCGGGACCCATGGACGCGGGCGGCTGAGGTCGGCGCACAACGATGCAGGGCACCGTAACCATGGGTCCCGGCTTTCGCCGGGATGACGATGGGGGATTAGGGGAAGGTGGAGGGTGACGAACGGTAGGTGGCCGCTATTCGTCGGTCCGCATCTTCACCTTGTTGGGCAGATCCTTGCCCTTGGTGCGGCGCGAGGGGAGCTGCACCGGGTTCTTCTTCTTCCATTCCTTGTAGGTCATCGGCCCGTCGGGCGTGTCGACCATCGTATCGTCGAGGCTCATCGTGTCGGCTCCGGGGTGGCGCCGCTGTAATCGTAGAAGCCGCGGCCGGTCTTGCGGCCGTACCAGCCGGCCTCGACGTACTTCACCAGCAGCGGGGCAGGGCGGAACTTGGGGTCGCCGGTGCCTTCGAACAACACCCGCGTGATCTCCAGACAGGTGTCGAGGCCGATGAAATCGGCGAGCGTCAGCGGCCCCATCGGGTGGTTGAGCCCCAATTGGCAGGCGAGGTCGATGTCGCGGATCGTCGCGACGCCCTCGCCCAGCGCGAACACCGCCTCGTTGATCATCGGCATCAAAACCCGGTTGACGATGAAGCCCGGCGCGTCGTTGGCGCGGACCACCGCCTTGCCGAGGCGATCGGCATAGGCCTCGATCACGCCGACGGTCGCGTCGGAGGTGGCGAGGCCGCGGATCACCTCGATCAGCCCCATCACCGGCACCGGGTTGAAGAAATGCACGCCGATGAAGCGCTGCGGATCGGGCGAACTCTGCGCCAGCCGGGTGATCGGGATCGACGAGGTGTTGGAGGCGAGGATCGCGTCGGGACCGAGCACCTTGCCGACCTGACCGAAGATCGAGCGCTTGATCTCCTCGCGCTCGGTCGCCGCCTCGATGACGAGACCGCAATCGGCCATCGCCTCGACGCTGGCGACGGGTTCGATCCGGGCGAGCGTCGCGTCACGGCTTGCGGCGTCGATCTTCTCCTTGTCGACCGCGCGGGCGAGCAATTTGGCGATTCCCGCCTTGCCCGCCTCGGCGCGCTCGACCGACACGTCGCTCAACAGCACGCGATAGCCCGCCGCCGCCGATACCTGCGCGATGCCCGCGCCCATCTGGCCCGAACCGATGACTCCGACTGCCTGCACGTCCATCTCCTATGCTTTTGACGCGCCATAGCCGCTTTCGGCGCGTCTGCCAGCCGTCAGGGGGCGGGGCGCTCGGCCTGCGCTTCGGCGAGGAACAGGCCGAACAGGCCGTCGGGATCGGTCCATTCGCGGACCGGCGTCCAGCCACCCGAGCGCAGCAGGATGCGCGCGTCGCGCGAGCCGTATTTGTGGCTGTTCTCGGTGTGGATGCTCTCGCCGGCCGCCATTTCGAAGGCGCGGCCGTCGACGGTGAAGGCGACGTCGCGGGTGGCGACGAGGTGCATCTCGATCCGCGCGCGATCGTCGTTCCAGCGCGCCTCATGCGCGAAGAATTCGACGGGAATCGTGCCGGAAAGCTCACGATTGATGCGGTCGAGCACATTGCGGTTGAACGCCGCGGTGACGCCGCCGGCATCGTCGTAGGCGGCGACCAAGGTCGCCTCGTCCTTGATCCGGTCCATGCCGATCAGCAGCATCGCGCCTTCGCCCAGCGACGCGCGCATCGTGCGGAGCAGGTCGACCGCCATCAGCGGGATCATGTTGCCGATCGTCGAACCGGGGAAGAAACCGAGCTTGGGCGTATCGGCGACGGTGTGCGGCAGGGTGAGCGGGCGCATGAAATCCGCCTCGAACGGCAGCACCAGCAAGCCGGGAAAGGCTTCCGACAGAGCGCGGGAGGATTCGCGCAGGAAGTCGCCCGAGATATCGATCGGGACATAGGCGGAGGGTTCGGTGCAGCGCAGCAGCAGCGGCGTCTTGACCGACGAGCCCGAGCCGAATTCGACGACGGCGCGGCCGCGGCCGGCGATGTCGGCGACTTCCGGACAGATCGTCTCGAGGATCGCGGTCTCGGTGCGGGTCGGATAATATTCGGGGACGTTGGTGATGTCCTCGAACAATTCGGAGCCGCGACGGTCGTAGAACCAGCGCGCGGGGATCGCGCGCGGACGCCGTTCCAGCCCGGCGAGCACATCGGCGCGGAACTGCGGATCGGCGAGCGTCTGCTCGCCGTCCTCGACTTCGGGCTTCAACATCTAGAGGTCCTTGGCGAGCCGCACGCCGGTGAACTGCCAGCGCTGATGCGGGTAGAAGAAGTTGCGGTAGCTGGCGCGGGCGTGACCGCGCGGCGTCGCGCAGCTGCCGCCGCGCAGCACGAACTGGCCGCTCATGAACTTGCCGTTATATTCGCCGACCGCGCCCTCGATCGTGCGGAAGCCGGGGTAGGGGCGGTAGGCGCTGCCGGTCCATTCCCAGACGTCGCCGAAAAAGGCGGGGCCGGATGCGGGGCGCGGCTCGACCGGGCCGGCGGCATCCATCTGGTTGCCGCCGCGCGCGTCTTGCGCCTGCGCCGCGGCCTCCCATTCGAATTCGGTCGGCAGGCGGGCGCCGGCCCAACTCGCATAGGCATCCGCCTCGTACAGGCTGACGTGCGTCACCGGCGCGGCGGGATCGATCGCGCGGCGGCCGTCGAGGCCGAAGCGCGTCCAATTGCCGTCGCGCTCCTCCCAATAGAGCGGCGCGACGATCGCCTCCGCCTTGACCCACGCCCAGCCGTCGGCGAGCCAATGCGCGGGATCGCGATAGCCGCCATCGGCGATGAACGCCGCCCATTCGCCGTTGGTGACGGTGCGGTCGGCGAGCGCATGCGGCGCGAGCAGGGCGTCGTGGCGCGGACCTTCGCAGTCGAAGGCGAAACCGTCGCCGTCATGGCCGATGCGGACGATGCCGCCGGCATGGTCGATCCAGCGGATCGGGCCGGGCATCGCCACAGGCACCTTGGGCGCGGCGGGCCAGATCGCCGGTTCGAGCGGATTCTCGCCGAACAGGTGCAGAATGTCGGTGACGAGCAGCTCCTGATGCTGCTCCTCGTGATGGCAGCCGAGCGCGACGAGGTCGCGTGCCGCCGCGGGCAGATCGGGCAGCGCGGCGGCGAGCGCGGCATCGACGTGGGCGCGATAGGCGCGGACCTCGTCGAGCGTCGGGCGGGTGATCATGCCGCGCCGGTCGCGCGCGTGGCGGCGCCCCTCCGCCTCGTAATAGCTGTTGAACAGGAACGGGAAGCGGTCGTCGTGGAGCTGATAGCCGGGGACGTGGTCGCGCAGCACGAAGGTTTCGAAGAACCATGTCGTATGCGCGAGATGCCATTTGGTCGGCGACGCGTCCGGCATCGACTGGACGGTGGCGTCGGCGTCGGACAGCGGCGCGGCGAGCGCCAGCGTCAGCGCGCGGACGGCGCGGTAGCGTTCGGAAAGCGGCGCGAGCGGCTCGGGTGCGATCTTCAACATGGCTGGCCTCCCCCGCGCGCCTTAACGCAAGTCAGGACAGCGCGCGAAACAGCAAAGGGTTGCAGCCGGGACGGACGTTTTGGCAGATGTCATGCGATTTCGATGAGTTGGGGCTTTTCATAATCGCTCCGGTTACGCGGATCGAGCATCGCGATGCGCTCCGCTGAGCAGAAGAATGGTTCACGCGAAGGCGCGAAGGCGCGAAGGTGTCGCGCTTGCCGCAGTGGCGGCCCGTCATATCAAGCGCTTGCGATGACAGGGCCACGCTTGCCGCGGGCGCGACACCTTCGCGTCTTCGCGCCTTCGCGTGAACAAAAATCCTTGGTGCAGGAGCAGGCGGAGCGAATGTCCCGCGAGGAACGACGGTCCTAGCGGCTCGCGCCCGGCTGCCAGAGTACGTCGCCGTCGCCGGTGCCATTGACCACGCGGGTGGCGACGAACAGCCAGTCGGACAGGCGGTTGAGATAGGCGAGCGCCGGCGGGTTGAGCCCGTCGACCGCCACTGCGCTGCGCTCGGCACGGCGAACGATGGCGCGGGCGAGGTGCAATGCCGCGGCGGCGGGATCGCCGCCGGGCAGGATGAAGCTGGTCAGCGGGCCGAGATCGGCGTTCATCGCGTCGATCTCCGCCTCCAGCCGCGCGACCTGTGCAGGAACGATGCGCAACGCGCCGTCGATCCCCAGCGGGGTGGCGATGTCGGCGCCGAGGTCGAACAGGTCGTTCTGGATGGTCAGCAGCGTCGTGGCGGGGGACCGCTCGCCGAGCGCGGCGATCGCGACGCCGATCGCGCTATTGGCCTCGTCGACGTCACCGATCGCCGCCATGCGCGGATTCGCCTTGGACACGCGCGAACCGTCGACGAGGCCGGTCGTGCCGGCGTCGCCGGTGCGCGTGTAGATGCGGTTGAGCTTGACCAACGGCTCAGGTGCGTCCGGCGAGGAACAGGATCAGCACCACGATCAGGATCGCGATCGCCTGAAAAAAGATGCGCATCTGCATCATCTTGTTCGACTTGAGCGAGGCAGCGGACGGCCCTTGGCCGTCGCGGACCTGCGCGTGCGATTCCTGGAGGAAGGCGATGACGCCCCGGACCAAAGCGACCACCGTCGCCAGCATCGCCGCGATCAGCAGGAGGACGAGGAAGGTGTTCATCCGCTATAGGTAAGCGCTTGCTACCGCAAAGCCAATGGGAAGCCGGCCGGCGCGGATATCGTCCGCCAGCGCCGCCCCGTCCCGACCCGCGGCGCGCAGATCGGCAAGCGCAGGCGCGCCGTTGCGCTTGGCGAGCCGCGTGCCGTCGGGGCCGAGCAGGAGCGGATGGTGGCGGTAGCGCGGCGTCGGCAGGCCGAGCAGCGCCTGCAACAGCCGGTGGATGTCGGTCGCGCGCATCAGGTCGCGGCCGCGCACCACGTCGGTGATCCCCTGCGCGGCATCGTCGATCGTCACCGCGAGGTGGTAGCTCGCCGGCGCGTCCTTGCGCGCGAGGACGACGTCGCCGAACGCCTGCGGGTCCGCGCGCTGCGGCCCGGCGATCCCGTCGGTCCAGTCGAGCGCGCCGGCCTGCGCGACGGCGCGGTCCATCGCCAGCCGCCACGCATGCGGCGTGCCCGCGGCGATCCGCGCGGCGACGTCGCCCGCGGACAGATGCCGGCAGGTGCCGGGATAGATGAGCCCGTCCGGCCCGTGATGCGGGGCCGAGGCGCTCGCCGCGATATCGGCGCGGGTGCAGAAACAGGGGTAGAGCAGGTCGCGCGCGCGCAACCCGGCGAGCGCCGCTTCGTAGACGGCGAGCCGGGTCGACTGGCGCAGCACCGGCCCGTCCCAGCGCAGCCCGAGCCACGCGAGATCCTCTTCGATCCCGGCGACGAAGCCCTCGCGGCTGCGCGTGCCGTCGATATCCTCGATGCGCAGCAGGAAGCCGCCGCCCGCCGCCCGCGCGTGATCGTGCGCCTGGAGCGCGGCATAGGCATGGCCGAGGTGCAGCCGCCCGGTCGGGCTCGGCGCGAAACGGGTGCGCACGCCGCTCACGCCCGCACCCCGCCGCAGAAGGCTTGACCGGCATCGACCCGCCGTGCTGTCATACCAGCGTCACTCTCGTGGGCGACATGGCCCGCGGGTAATCCGTGGGAGGAGCCGTGTTTCATCCCGATCTGATCCGTCACCCCGACAATTGTCCGGCGCTGGTGCTCAACGCCGATTATACGCCGCTGTCTTATTATCCGCTGAGCGTCTGGCCGTGGCAGACCGCGATCAAGGCGGTGTTCCTCGATCGCGTCGACATCGTCGCGCATTACGAACGCTCGGTGCGCAGCCCGACCGCGGAGATCAAGCTGCCCTCGGTGATCGCGCTCAAACAATATGTGCGTCCTTCAGCGTTTCCGGCGTTCACCCGCTTCAACCTGTTCCTGCGCGACCGCTTCGCCTGCCAATATTGCGGCGTCGGGCGCGACCTGACCTTCGACCATGTCGTGCCGCGCGCGCAGGGCGGACGGACGACGTGGGAGAATGTCGTCACCGCCTGCGCGCCGTGCAACCTCAAGAAGGGCGGGCGGACGCCGAAACAGGCGCATATGCCGCTGTACGTCGAGCCGATCCGGCCGACCAACTGGCATTTGCAGGAACATGGCCGCGCCTTTCCGCCCAACTATCTCCACGACACGTGGCACGACTGGCTCTACTGGGACGTTGAGCTGGAAGCGTAACGAACGGAGACCGGGTTTGCGAACGGGGATCATCATCGCGGCGGGCCTCGCCGCCGCGGGCGCGCTGGCCGGCTGTGGCCAACGCGAGGACAAGGTGGCGGCAGCGGACGCCAATGCCGCCGGCTTCGTGCCGCCCGCGGTGACCAGCCGCATCGACTTCACCAGCACGATGGAGCGGCGCTTCCGCACGCTCGACCGCAACGCGGACGACCGGCTCGACAAGACCGAGCTGCCCCGCCAGAACAGCCGCCTGATGAGCCTCGACCGCAACGGCGACGGCGTCATCAGCCTGATCGAATGGGACGAGGGCACGCTCAAGCGCTTCGACCAGATGGACCTCAACCACGACGGCACCGTCACCTCGGAAGAGGAAAAGGAATGGCGCGCTGCCCGCGATGCGGGCCGCGAGCCGGCGACGCGCCCGACCGCACCGGTGCCGGGCGATCCGCTTGGGAACGGCAAGTCCTAGGGGGGCGACAATCAGCAATTCCTCCCCCGCCAGGGGGAGGTGGCATGCCGCAGGCATGACGGAGGGGGAGGACGGAACGGAAGACGTCGCTTACCTCCCCCTCCGTCACGGCTTCGCCGCGCCACAGTGCCGGGTCGGTCATGCCCCCGGCATGACCTTGAACGGCCGGGGGCCGTTCAACCCGGCACTCCCTGGCGGGGAGGAATTTTTTCCAACACCCTCAATATCGATCCCGCCTCGGGCCGCAGCGGCGGGCGAGGTTCGCTTATGGCGGCGGTGACGGGGCTCGATCGGTGCCCCAAGTGATCCGTCACCCCGGCCTTGCGCCGGGGTCCTGCTTCTTCGGAACGGCGGGAAGGAGCGGGATGCCGGATCGAGTCCGGCATGACGGTGACTGGGAGCGCCGTTGCACCAATTCGATCGACCGTATGCGATAGCCCCGCCCGGGCAGCGGGAGATCCCGACCGCAATTTACCCTGTTCCCAACGTCATCCCCGGTTGACCCGACTCCCGCCGCAGCGCAGCATCGGGGGCATGGCCACGCATGACCCCGCTTCGCTTCCGCCGATCGCCAACAATCCCGACGTCCGTTTTCTCGGCGCGCAGCTCGGCGACGTCATCCGGGCCTATGGCGGCGAGGCGCTGTTCGAGGCGACCGAGGCGATCCGCCGTGCCTCGGTCGAGCGGCATCGCGGCACCGGCAGCAGCGACAGCGTCCACCAGCAGCTCCAGAACCTCGGCCTCGACGAGACGCTCGATTTCGTCCGCGGCTTCATGCTGTTCTCGATGCTCGCCAATCTCGCCGAGGACCGGCAGGGGATCGCCGCCGAACAGGGCGCCGACGTCGCCGCCGCGCTCGCCAAACTGGCGGACGAGGGGATCGGCCGCGATCAGGTCCAGCAATTGCTCGGCCATGCGCTGATCGTCCCGGTGCTCACCGCGCATCCCACCGAGGTGCGGCGCAAGAGCATGATCGACCATCGCAACCGCATCGCGCAGCTGATGGCATTGAAGGACATGGGCGGCGACGAGACGCCCGACGGCGACCGCGTCGACGATGCGATCACCCGCCAGATCGCGTTGCTGTGGCAGACGCGGGTGCTGCGCCGCGAACGGCTCTACGTTACCGACGAGGTGGAGACGGCGCTGTCCTATATGCGCGAGGTGTTCCTGCCGGCGCTGCCCGCGCTCTACCAGCGCTGGGACCGCGCATTCGGTGAGCGCGTGCCGAGCTTCGTCAGGCCGGGCAGCTGGATCGGCGGCGATCGCGACGGCAATCCCTTCGTCACTGCGGATTCGCTACGCACCGCCTTGGGCCGCGCGTGCGAGGCGGTGCTCGGCTTCTATCTGGAGGGCGTCCACGCGCTCGGTGCCGAATTGTCGATCTCGACACAGCACGTCCCCGTCGACGCGGCGGTCGAGGCGCTGGCCGAGGCGAGCGGCGACACCGCGGAGAGCCGGCTGGACGAACCCTATCGCCGCGCGCTGTCGGGCATCTACGCACGGCTCGCCGCGACGCATCAGGCGCTGACCGGCAAGCCGGCGCCGCGCCCCGGCCATCTCCACGGCGAGGCCTATGCCGATCCGCAGGCGTTCCGCGCCGATCTCGTCGCGATCGCGCACGGCCTGTCGCCAAAGGATACCGGGGCGGGTGCGCTCAAGACCAGCGGCGCGCTCGGCCGGCTGATCCGCGCGGTCGAGACGTTCGGCTTCCACCTCGCGACGCTCGACCTGCGCCAGAACAGCGCCGTCCACGAGCGCGTCGTCGCGGAATTGCTCAAGACCGCCGGCGTCGAGGCGGATTATCTCGCGCTCGACGAAGCGGCGCGGGTCGCATTGCTGCGCCGCGAACTCGCCAATGCGCGCCCGCTCGCCAGCCGCTTCATGACCTATTCGGAGGAGACGACCTCCGAACTGGCGATCGTGCAGGCGGCGGCCGACGCGCACGCCACATACGGGCCGGCGTGCATCACCAACTACATCGTCTCGATGGCGCAGTCGGTGTCCGATCTGCTCGAGATCAACCTGCTGCTCAAGGAGGTCGGGCTGTACCGGCCCGGCGACGCACCAAGCGCCGCGGTGATGGCGGTGCCGCTGTTCGAGACGGTCGGCGATCTGGAAGCCGCGCCGGGGATCATGACCGACTGGTTCGCGCTTCCGGAGATCGCCGCGATCGCGGCGAAGCGCGGCCATCAGGAAGTGATGATCGGCTATTCGGACAGCAACAAGGACGGCGGCTATCTCACCTCGACGTGGCAATTGTCGAAGGCGTCGACCGCGCTGAAGCCGGTATTCGAGGCGGCGGGCGTCGGCATGCAGCTGTTCCACGGTCGCGGCGGCGCGGTGGGGCGCGGCGGCGGATCGGCGTTCGCGGCGATCCGCGCGCAACCGTCGGGGACGGTGCAGGGGCGTATCCGCATCACTGAACAGGGCGAGGTGATCGCCGCCAAATACGGCACCCGCGACAGCGCGATGACCAATCTGGAGGCGATCGCCGCGGCGACGCTGCTCGCCAGCCTCGAACCCGAGCGACTGTCCAATACGGAGAACGACGATTTCTGCGCGGCGATGGATGCGCTGTCGGACACCGCCTTCCACGCCTATCGCGACCTCGTCTACGGCGATTCCCATAAGGAGGCGGGAGGCTTCCGCACCTTCTTCCGCCAGATGACGCCGATCGGCGAGATCGCCGGGCTCAAGATCGGCAGCCGCCCGGCGAGCCGCAAGAAGAGCGACGCGATCGAGGATCTGCGCGCCATCCCCTGGGTGTTCAGCTGGGCGCAGGCGCGCGTGATGCTGCCGGGCTGGTACGGCGTCGGGCAGGCGATCGCGGGCTTCGCGGACAAGGGGCTGCTGAGGGAGATGGCGCAGGGCTGGCCGCTGTTCGCCTCGACGCTCGCCAATATGGAGATGGTGCTGGCGAAATCGGACATCGCGATCGCCGGCCATTATGCCGAACTGGTCGAGGACGAGGGGCTGCGCAACGGCCTCTTCGGCCGCATCCGCGATGCCTGGCAGCAGACGCACGACGGCTTGCTCGAAGTGACCGGGCAGACGCGATTGCTCGAAAAGCATCCGGCGCTCGATGCGTCGATCCGGCTGCGGCTGCCCTATATCGAGCCGCTCAACCTGTTGCAGATCGAGCTGATGAAGCGCCACCGTGCCGGCGAGGACGATCCGCGCATCGGCGAGGGCATCCTGCTGTCGATCAACGCGGTCGCGACCGCGTTACGCAACAGCGGCTAGGCGGCGCGCGAGCAGCAGGTCGACGATCTCCATCGCCAGCATCGCGACGGCGGCGCCGATGATCATGTCGATGAGGTAATGCGTCCCCTCGACCGGGGTGGCGAGCAGCATCGCCGCGACCAGCCCCGTCAGCCAGCGGCGCAGCGGCGGCGTGCGCCAGATCGTGCGCAGATAGAGCGTGCCGGCGGCGGCGTGGAAACTCGGCGCCGAGACGAGCCCGCGTAGCGCGCCGAGGTCGACCGCGTGGATGGTGTGCGCGCGCAGCGCCGGGATGAGGTTCGACTGCCAGGTCTCGCTGACCGGCATATAGGGCACCGCGCCGCGCCACAGATAGGATAGCGGCCCGATCGCGGGCATCAGCGTGAACAGCGCCAGCGTCAGCACCGCGGCGAGCCAGAACCCCGCCAGGAAGCGGTGCGCCTCGCGCCGCTGGCCGGTGTGGGCGAACCAGCCGAGCAGGATCGCGGGCGTGAGATAGATGCTCCCGTAACAGGCGATGCCGAGGATCTGCAGCGCGCGATGGTCGGCGACCAGCCGGTACCAGGCGAGCCAGTCGAAACCGAGCGCGACGTCGATCCGTTGCAGCGTCTGATCGGCATAGCCGTGGGTGAGCGCGGCGAGCGGATAGCTCGCCACCGCGCCGGTCAGCGCGATCAGCGTGAACACGGCATAATAGCCCGCGCCGTCGCGCAGCGCCGCGGCATGGCGCCAGCCGCGCGGCACGACATGGCTGCGCACCGCGACGACGCAGACCGCGGCGAGCGCGAACGGCAGGTTGCTGCGGCTCCATAGCGCGACGCCGAGGTCGGCGCGGTGGAGCAGCCAGGCGGTGGCGACGAGGCCGGCGAGCAACGCGGCGACGATCGTCGGGCGCGAGAAGCCGTGCGTCTCGGCGACGGCGCGGTGGGCGACATTCGGGGGAAGCGCGGGAAGGGCCGCGTGGACGCGCTGCGTTAGCATTCAACTGCCTTGGTCGTTCGGACGATGCTCGTCGTCCCGATTAGCTGAAGTGATGATGAATTGAATGCGTCGTTTGCGTGTCGGTCGCGGCGGGCGGGTGGATTCGTGCGAAGACAATGCGGTGTGGGGGCGAGGTGGTCCGCCTCACCCCCATCGTCATCCCGGCGAAGGCCGGGACCCATGGTTGCGATGCTCGTCGCCGTCGCGCCTACCCTGTCCACCAGCGCGTCCATGGGTCCCGACTTTCGTCGGGATGACGAAAGGGAGGTCGCCGTCAGGCCTCGCTGACGAGCAATTTGTCGATCCGCCGGCCGTCGAGATCGACCACTTCGAACCGCCAGCCCTGTTCCTCGAAGCTCTCGCCCTCGGCGGGGAGGTGACGGAAGGCGGCGAGCGCGAGGCCCGCGACGGTCGCGTAATCGCGGTCCTCGGGCAGGTCGATGCCGAGCCGCTCGGCGAGCGCGTCGGCCGCCATCGTGCCCGCGACGAGCAGCGACCCGTCGTCGCGCACCACCACCGACGGTGCGTCGTCGGGATCGGCGTCGCTGGCGAATTCGCCGGCGATCGCGGCGAGCAGGTCGGCGGGCGTCACGATGCCTTCGAAATGACCGTATTCGTCGTGGATCAGCGCCATCGGCACCTCGGCCTGGCGCAGCGCGATCAGCGCGTCCATCGCATCGATCCGGTCGATCACCACCGGCGCCTTGCGCATCAGCTTGCGCAGGTCGAGCGCCTGTCCGCGGAACAGCGCCGCGGCGATGTCGCGCGCCTGGACGACGCCGATCACCGCATCGACCGAACCGTCGGCGACCGGCAGCCGCGTGTGCGGCGTCGCCAGCAGCGTGTCGCGGATGCCCTCCGGCCCGAGATTGCAGTCGAGCCAGTCGACCTCGGTCCGCGGCGTCATCACCTCGCGCACCGGCCGGTCGGCGAGGCGGACGACGCCGGAGATGATCGTGCGCTCATGCTCCTCGATCACGCCCGACTTGGAGGCTTCGGCGACGATCAGGTGCAGCTCCTCCGCCGTCACCTGATCCTCCGATTCGCGGTTGAGGCGCAGGATGCGAAAGACCAAAGCGCTCGACGAATCGAGCAGCCACACCAGCGGCGCGCAGACCAAAGCGATATAGCGCATCGGCACCGCGACCAGCGACGCCACCGTCTCGGGCTTGCGCAGCGCGAATTGCTTGGGAACGAGCTCGCCGATGATCAGCGAGGCGTAGGTGGTGAGGCCGATGACCAGCGCGAAGCCCGCGGTCTGCGCCGTCTCCGCCGACAGGCCGAACGCCTGCAACCGCGCCGCGGTGGGGCCGCCGAGGCTCGAGCCCGAATAGGCACCCGCGAGGATGCCGATCAGCGTGATGCCGATCTGGACCGAGGACAGGAACTTGCCGGGATCGGCGGCGAGCTTGAGCGCGGCGGCGGGGCCCTTGCGCCCCGAGCGCGCCATCGCCTCCAGCCGCGCCTTGCGCGACGAGACGATCGCCAGCTCGCTCATCGCGAACACGCCGTTGAGCGCGACCAATGCGAGGATGATCACGACGTCGATCCAGGGGAAGGGCGGAAGCGGTGCCATCGGCGGACGTGTCTTTGCCGCACAACGCGCGCGGCGACAACTGCCTGTATCACGATAGCGCGATTATGCGTGTCAGCCGCGGTTCAGATCGCAGGCGGAACAAGCCATAACGGACCCGAGTTTAGCCGGGAACGAACGTGAAAGGGATGTCATGAAGTCGAAGTTCCTCGCCGCCGCGGCGCTTGCCGCGCTGGTCACCACCAGCGCCTGCACCACCGATCCCGAGACCGGCGAGCGCCGCATCTCGAAGACCGCGATCGGCGGCATCGGCGGCGCGCTGGGCGGCTATCTGCTCGGCGATCTCGTCGGCGGGCGGCGCGACCGGACCGAGAAGATCCTCGGCGCCGGTATCGGCGGCCTCGCCGGAGCGGGGATCGGCGCCTATATGGACAAGCAGGAGCGCGACCTGCGCGCGCGTACCGCGGGCACTGACGTGCAGGTGACGCGCGAGGGCGACAATCTGGTGCTCAATATCCCGTCGGGGATCACCTTCGCCTATGACAGCGCCGACGTGCAGCCGCAGTTCCGCCGCACGCTCGATCAGGTCGCCGAGACGCTGGCGCAATACAATCAGACGTACATCGACGTGTACGGCCATACCGATTCGACCGGGTCGGACGCATACAACCAGACGCTGTCGGAGCGGCGCGCGACGTCGGTGGCGGATTATCTGGCGAGCCGCGGCGTGCAGCCGGCGCGAATCGGCACGCGCGGCTTCGGCGAGACGCAGCCGATCGCGTCGAACGACACCGACGCGGGCCGGGCGGCGAATCGCCGCGTCGAGGTGAAGATCGTGCCGATCTCTCAGAACGACCTGCGGTGATTCGGGGCGCCGCCCCGGTTCGAGCCGGGGCGGTTCTTTGGTTCGTGCGAAGCCGCGAAGCCGCGAAGAAGGTTTGGGCGCGGAGGCGCGGAGGCGCGGAGGGTGTCGCGTTGGTGGCGAGCGCTACAGACTGGATCGTCATCCCGACGAAAGTCGGGACCCATGGATGCGGTGGCGGCAATGATTCGCGAACCCCCGGCAGCACCGAGACCATGGGTCCCGACTTTCGTCGGGATGACGAATTGGGATGACGAAGTTGAGATGATGTAATTGGGGTGAGGGGGTTGCCGGTCCACTACCTACCCTCCGCGCGAACCAACCTCGCGCCGGCGCCCTTATCGCCGTGCCCGGAAGAACGTCCGCAGCAGGTCGGCCGCCTCGCGTTCGCCGATCCCGCCATACACCTCCGGCCGATGATGCACCGTCGGCTGCGCGAACAGCAGCGGGCCGTGTTCGATCGCCCCGCCCTTGGGGTCGCTCGCGCCATAATAGAGCCGCCCGATCCTGGCATGCGCGATCGCGCCGGCGCACATCGCGCACGGCTCCAGCGTCACCCAGAGTTCGGCGTCCTCCAGACGGTCGCGGCCGAGCGCGGCGGCGGCGGCGCGGATGACGCGCATCTCGGCATGGGCGGTGGGGTCGCACAGCGCCCGCGGCGCATTGGCGGCGACCGCGACGATCTCGCCGCGCCACACGAGCGCGGCACCGACCGGAACTTCGCCGGCCTGCGCCGCCTCTGCCGCGGCATCGAGCGCGCGGCGCATCGGGATCGGCAGCGGGAACATCGCCCCGCCCTGCCGATCCCGATCGTTCGGGTAAAGCCTATTGCGCGTTGCCCGGCTTCTCGACGTTGACCGTGGGAACGGCGACCGTCTTGTTCTCGGTGCCGACGCTGACGCGAGCCACGTCCGCCTTGAACTGCGGCGCCTGGACGACGGCGGGGTGCGTCTGGTCGATGCTGACCAGGCCGAACTGCATTGCCGCGACCACGACCAGCGCGACGATCCCGAGCAGTACCAGCAACGTGCGCATGCGATTTCCCCTACCGACGACCTTTACGATGGCGTAACAACGCCGGTGCGGCGACTCCGTTGCATCGCCGCCGGTGGACGGCGCTGGTTGACGGGGGCGCCGATTGCCGCTAGTGGCGCCGACTTTCCGGGCAACCGAATTCAGGATCAAAAACCATGTCGCGCATTTGCGAGCTGACCGGCAAGGGCCGGCAGGTGGGCAACAACGTTTCCCACGCCAACAACAAGACCAAGCGTACGTTTCTGCCGAACCTGCAGAACGTCACGCTGATCTCCGATTCGCTCGAAAAGGGCGTGCGCCTGCGCGTTTCGACGCACGGCCTGCGTTCGGTCGAGCATAACGGCGGCCTCGACAATTGGCTGGTCAAGACCAGCGAGGACAAGCTCTCGCTGCGCTGCCGCCGCCTGAAGCGCGAGATCGTCAAGAAGCTGGCGACGACGTCGACGGCGGAAGCCGCCTAAACCCATCGCTTTGCGATTGCCGCGGTTCGAAGCCCGCTGCTCCCGGGGAGCGGCGGGTTTTCGTCGTGGCGTGCGGATCAGCGCTCCAGCCGGAACTTGAGCAACAGCGTGCGTTGCAGCACCGACTGATTGTCGTCCGACACCAGCCAGACGATCGTCCGGCCGCGTTCCACCGTCGTCGCGACGCCTTCGAAATTGTCGTGGATCAACGGCGCGTCGAGCGTCGCGAGCAGCCTGCCACGCACCACCGCCCCCGGCCGGATCGCCGCGGCGGGCACCAGCGACAGCCGGTTGCTGAACCGATAGGGCAGGCGGAAGGCGCGATCGAGCACCAGCAGATCGCCGTTGGGCAAGGCGGTCGCGTCGGAGGGATCGAAGCGGCCGTAGCTGAGATAGGCGAACCGGTGCGGCCGGATGGCGATCGGATCCCCCGGAAAGATCAGCGCGTCGCGGCTGGCGAGCCGTGCCGCCTCGGGCCCGTGCCAGCGCGACCGGGGAACGTGGCGCATCTCGCTGATTGCGACGAATCGCCCGTCGGGCAGGCGCGCGAGCGATTCGGGGCCGCCGTTGTCGGGCCAGCGCGCCATCTCCCGCGGCGCGCGCTGCGCCTGCGCCCGCGCGAAGCCGGCCGTATAGCGCCAGATCGCGTTCGCGCGTTCGAAGCCGACCCAGATCGCCCCCGTCTTCGGATCGCGCGCCATCGATTCGCTGTCGCGGTCGCGCTTCTCCCAGCCGATGCCGGGGCCGCCGGGCAGGTTGCGGAAGCGCAGCGCGCGCGGGGCCCAGTCGGCGCCCATCGTGAAGGCGACGACGTTGCCGCCGTCGCTCAACAGGGTGAAGCGGTCGCCGTCGGCCTGCGGCACGACGCTCAGCGACGAATAGCCACCGAAAGCGGGATCGAGGCTGCGCAGCGCGACCCCGCCGAGATAGGTGAGCGACCCCAGCCGCCGGCGCTGCGGATCGAGCGGGTCGAGCGCCACCGGCGTGGCGATCAGTTGCGGCTTGTCGCCGAGCAGCGCCAGCCGCTGCTCCCCGGTCCAGCCGGGGACGAGCAGCAGGACGGCGAGGACGACGAACAGGACGCGCATCGCGCCTCCATAAGCGGCGGGCGCGGCGGCGATAGCCTGAACGCACGATAACGGAGGCATTCAGGGTCCGCTCAACGCGAATCGGGCAAATGATGTGCATCGACGACGGGAAGGTCCCCACCGGGCCGCCGCCGAGTTGGACAGATTTTCGGGAGAAGACCCATGATGAAGACCCTGAGCCTCGCCGGCGCCGCCCTCGCGATGACCGCCGCCGCCCTCGTCCCCGCAACCCCTGCCGCCGCGCAGCGCGGCTATTACGGCGGCTACGACCGTGGGTACGAGCAGCGCGGCTACGACCGCGGCTATCGTGACGACCGCGGCTATCGGGACGATCGCGTCTATCGTGGCGGTCGCGGCTATTATGGCGATCGCGGCTATCGCGGCGGTCAGCGTTGCAACAGCGGCACCACCGGCACGATCGTCGGCGCGATCGCCGGCGGCCTGCTCGGCCGCACGATCGACACCCGCGGCGACCGTGCGCTCGGCACCGTGCTCGGCGCCGGTGCGGGCGCGCTCGCCGGCCGCGCGGTCGAACGCTCGGACCGTCCCGGTTACTGCCGCTAAGCGGCAGTCCTTGCCCTCGCGTAGCGTTTCGAGGGGTGGAGCCCGGTTGCCGTATGGCGACCGGGCTTCGTGTTGTTGGGGAGATGGCGAGGCTTGATCGGATGGCTTCGGGCAAGCCGTCACGCCCGATGTGTTCGGGGATTGTTGCGGGACGCCTAGTGTATCCCGGCGAAGGCGGGGCCTCTGCGAACGCGTGATGTACCCCGGCGAAGGCCGGGATACAGGATTGGTGGATGAGGGGCCGATGCTAGCGGACGTCTCGGCCCCGTCCGGGGTGACGGCAGGGACCGATCAGGACGCCGGCAAAGCCGTCGTCGGACGGGTTCGGCCTTGGCCGACCCGCCGGCCGTGACCGTTCGTGCGCTGCGCGCACCGGCGCGGGCGCGGCCGCGCCTCGAACGGTCAGTACATATGCTGGCCGCCGTTGATGCTCAGCGTCGATCCGGTCACGAAGCCGGCCTCGTCCGAGCACAGGAACGCCACGCCGCGCGCGATCTCGCTCGCCTGGCCAAGGCGGCCGACCGGGATCTTGGCGACGATCTTCTCCAGCACGTCGCCGGGCACCGCGGCGACCATGTCGGTGTCGATATAGCCCGGCGCGATCGCATTGACCGTCACGCCGACGCGCGCGCCCTCCTGCGCCAGCGCCTTGGTGAAGCCATGGATGCCCGATTTCGCCGCAGCGTAATTGACCTGGCCATATTGGCCGGCCTGCCCGTTGATCGAGCCGATGTTGACGATCCGCCCCCATTTGCGCTCGCGCATGCCGGGAAAAACCGCTTTCGCCATGTTGAAACAGCCGCCGAGGTTGGTGTCGATCACCTCTTTCCACGCCTCGTACGTCAGCTTCAGGATCGTGCCGTCGCGGGTGATGCCGGCGTTGTTGACGACGATGTCGACCGGGCCGAGCTCGGCGGCGACCTGCGCGCAGCCCTGCTGGCAGGCCGCATGATCGGCGACGTCCCATTTGAACGCGGGGATGCCGGTTCGTTCGGTGAAGGCGCGGGCGCGTTCATCGTTGCCGGCGTAATTGGCGGCGACGGTGACCCCCGCCTCCTGCAAGGCGAGGCTGATCGCCTCGCCGATGCCACGCGTACCACCCGTGACGATCGCTACCCTGGCCATCCGAACCTCTCCCTTATGCTTAACCCAAGGCTAGGCAGGGGCCGCCGGACTGGCAATGGCCGTAACGTAATTTTACGTGTCGGCGACCCAGCCGGCGAGTTCGCGCGCGATCAGCGTGCGCAGCATCGCCATCCCCGGTGCACCGTCGTTGAGGCAGGGCAGATAGGCGAAATCGGTGCCGCCCGCGGTCATGAAGCTCTCGCGGCCGCGGATCGCCAGTTCCTCCAGCGTTTCGAGACAGTCGGCGGAGAAGCCCGGCGCGATCACCGCGACCTTGCGCACGCCCTTGGCGGGCAGCGCCTCCAGCGTCTCGTCGGTCGCCGGGCCGAGCCATTTTGCCGGGCCGAACCGCGACTGGAAGGCGACGACCAGCTCGCGCCCCATCGCCTCGCCGAGCAGCCGCGCGGTCTTCTGGCAGTGGCAATGATAGGGGTCGCCGAGCTGGAGCGTCCGCTTGGGCATGCCGTGGAAGCTGGCGATCACCGCGTCCGGCACGAATTCGAGCGCGGCGATCTGCATCTCGACCTGCGTCTTGAGCGCGGCGATATAGGCGGGATCGTCGTGATAGGGCGGCAACGTGCGGATCGCCGGCTGCCAGCGCATGCCGGCGAGCGCGGCGAACGCCTTGTCGTTGGCGGTCGCCGTCGTCGCCGCGCAATATTGCGGGTAGAGCGGCGCGATCAGGATGCGTTCGCACCCTGCGTCCTTGAGCGCGATCAGGCGATCGGCGATCGCCGGGTTGCCGTAGCGCATCGCATAATCGACCAAGACGCCCTCGCCGAACGCCCCCTGCAAAGCCTGCGACTGCCGGCGGGTGATCGCGGCGAGCGGCGAACCTTCCTCGCTCCACACCAAACCATAGGCATGCGCCGACTTCTTCGGCCGCGTGTTGAGGATGATGCCGCGCAGGATCGGCTGCCACGCGATCGCCGGGATCTCGACGACGCGCTTGTCCGACAGAAATTCGCCGAGATAGCGTTTGACCGATTTGGCGTCGGGGCCGTCGGGGGTGCCGAGATTGGTCAGCAACACCCCGATCTTGCGGGCGGGGATCGGCGGATGGTCGGCGGGGATCAACATCTTACCGCCTTAGCGGCAGGTGACGCAGGCGGATACCGGTTGCGGCATGCAGCGCGTTGGCGATCGCCGGCGCGACCGCGGGGACGCCGAGTTCGCCGACCCCGCCGGGCGGTTCGTCCGAACGGACGATCTCGACGACGATATCGGGCGTATCGGCGAGCCGCGGCAGCGCGAGGCCGGCGAGCCCGCGCACGTCGCTGCGCCCCGCGGTGATCCCCGTCGTGGCGCCGAGCGCGTGGGCGAGGCCGAAGATCAGCCCGCCCTCGATCTGTTGCAGCACCAGATCGGGGTTGATCGTCCGCCCGCAATCGACCGCGGCGACGAGTCGCGCGATGCGCGGACGGCCGTTCGCCATCTCCGCCTCGGCGAGCACCGCGATATGGCTGCCGCGGAAGCTGTGGCAGGCGATGCCCTGGCCCGATCCCGCCGCGCCGCCCGACCAGCCGCCGAGCGCGGCGACGGTGGTGAGGCAGCGCGCCAGCCGCGCGTCGCCGCCGAGCATGCCGATCCGGTAGGACAGCGGCTCGGTGCCGGCGACCTGCGCGAGTTCGTCGACGAACGATTCGGTGAAGAAGGCGGTATAGCCGTGCGCGCCGCCGCGCAGATGGCCGGTGGGGACGTCGATCTCCGCGGGGTGATGATCGATCCGCAGCGCCGGGATGCGATAAAGCGGCTGCGCACCGGCGACCGCATAGGGATCGCCGGTGCCGAGCGCCAAGCCGCTGCCGGGCAGCAGCCGTCGGGCGAGCGCATGGCCGGTGGCGGGGGCGGCGATCGCACCGTGCCACGCCGCGATCGCGCCGTTGCTCGACAGGCGGGCGCGCAGCCGCGCGTGCGCGGGCGGGCGGAAGCGGTCGTGCGCATTGTCCTCGCCGCGCGACCAGACGAGGCTGACCGGGCGCTTGAGCCGCATCGCGAGCAGCGCGGCCTGTTCGGCGACCAACGGGTCGAGCGTCGCGCCGAAGCCGCCGCCGGCGAGCGTCGGATGGATGACGACCGCGCTTTCGCTGATCCCCGCGACCTCTGCCGCGGCGGCGCGGGCGGCGGCGGGGGCCGCGGTCGGCAGCCAGAGTTCAAGCCGGCCGTCGCGCCATGCCGCGGTGGCGCTGGTCGTCTCCAGCGCGGCGTGGACGCCGAGGCCGGCGGTATAGTCTGCGGTGACGACGCCGGCGCCGTCGAGCAACGTGCCGAGGTCGCCGACCGCGGCGATGCGCTGGCTCGGCCCGGCGAGCGCGTCCGCGAGGCTGCGCGCGATGCCGGCGCTGTCGGGAAGCGGCGCGTCGCTGGCGAAGCGCGGCGCGAGCGCGTCGAGCGCGCGCTGCGCGGTCCAGCCGGTGGTGGCGATCGCGGCGACCCAGCGCGGCGTCTCGACCACCGTCAGCACGCCGCGGATGCGATCGGCGGCGGCGCGGTCGACGCCGATCAGCCGGGCGTCGCCGATCGGCCCCTGGCGGATCGCGGCATGGACCATGTCGGGCAGGCGGATGTCGCCGGCGAAGCCGGCGGAGCCGTCGACCTTGGCGGGCACGTCGAGTCGCGGCAGCGCGCGGCCGACGAGCTTGCCCGCGCCCTGCACGCCGATCGGCAGCGGATCGGGGATGGCCTCGCCGGCGGCGGCGGCGGCGAGGTCGGCGAAGCGGAGGCGCTGCGTGCCGTGCGTGACGAAGCCCGCGTCGACCGCGCAATCGCTCCAGCCGACGCCCCAGCGCCGCGCCGCCGCCTTGCACAGCAACGCGCGTGCGGCGGCACCGGCGGTGCGGCAATCGTCCTCGAACATCCGCACCGAGGTCGATCCGCCGGTGACGATCAGCGCGCCGCGGCGTGCGACGGTCATCTCGATCGAGTCGGGTACGTGGACGAGCGTGCCTTCAAACAATTCGTCGAGCGCGAGCGGGTTGGCGTAGAGCGGGTTGATCGGCGCCGCCTCCACCCCGACGGTGCGCCAGTCCGCGCCAAGCTCGTCGGCGACGATCTGGGGGAGGGCGGTATAGACGCCTTGCCCGTGTTCGAGCTGCGGCACCGCGACGGTGACGTGGCCATCGGCGCCGATCTTGAGCCAGGCGCCGAAGCCGGTCTCGCCGGCGATGGTGGCGAGATTGGGCGCATAGCGGCGCGGCCACACGCCCCAGGCGACGATCAGCCCGACCCCGGCACCGCCGCCGATCAGGAACTTGCGTCGGGTGGGGCTGTCCATCGCTCGGGCTGTATCGGGGCTTGCCGGGTGTGGGAAGGTTCGGACGGGGATTTGCGCGTGGCGGCGTTGGCGCTGACGGGAAGGGCGCGCACCGCCAGAGTTCGAGACACACCCATCATCCACCCGTCACCCCGGACCCGTTCGGGGGTCCACCCATCCACCGGCGCAACGCCGTCCGCTCCTGCGGAACGATGCGATGTGTCGCGACCCACGCGCCTTGATTCGGAAAGCACCGCCCCCCAATCGTCATCCCGGCGCACGCCGGGACCCACGGTCACGGTGTCGCCGGTGATACGCGCATCATTGCCGGTAGCGCATCCATGGGTCCCGACTTTCGTCGGGATGACGATTGGAGGGGGCGGGATGACGATGGGAATCACCGCCCCCAACGGAGCATCACCGTCGCAGGCGAGCGTTATCCCACATCCTCAGCACGGATAGGTCTTCGCCAATACCCTCGCGTAACCCTCCTTCAGCGGCAGCTTCTTCTCCGCGGGCGAGAGCGCGTCGAGGCCGCCGAGCATCTGCAGGATGCCGATCTTGGCGCCGTCGGGCATGCAGGCGATCGGCTTTTTGCCGGCGGCGACGCGGGCGGCGCTGTCGGCGCGGAGCTGGCGGGTGGCGGCGTCGGCTTCCGCCTTGAGCACCGGATAATCGGGATTGGTCAGCGCGGTGAAGGGATTCTCGCGCAGCGGCGCGGCGCGGGTGAGGAAGGTGCCGACGCTCATAGCGGCGCCGGCCGGGGCCGCAGCGGCAAGGGAAACGGCAAGGGCGATCAAGGCTTTACGCGACATCGGCGGCACTCCGGGTGGGAATGCCGCCGATTAGCGCGAACAAACTGACGGCGGGCTGAACCGCCATCCAGGCTTAGGCCCCCGCGGGCGCCGGATTGCCGAACGGGCCGCCGGGGCGGCGCGTCTTGGGGATCGAGGTGCCGGCGCGCGGCACGCTCGGCTTGGGGCCTGAATCGACGCGACCGATCTCCTCGCCGGCGATCAGCTTCTTGATCTCGTCGCCCGACAGCGTCTCGTATTCGAGCAACGCACCGGCGAGCAGATGAAGCTGGTCGACATGCTCGGTCAGCAACTGCTTGGCGCGGGCGAGCCCGCCCTCGACGATGCCCTTGATCTCGTCGTCGATCAGCTGCGCGGTCGCATTCGACATGCGAACCGGCTGCGACGAGGAATAGCCGAGGAACGATTCACCCTCGGGCTGGGCATATTCGACCGGGCCGACCTTGTCCGACATGCCCCATTTGGTGACCATGTCGCGCGCCAGACCGGTGGCGTATTGGATGTCGCCCGAGGCTCCCGAAGACACCTTGTCATAGCCGAAGATGATCTCCTCGGCGACGCGGCCGCCCATCGACACCGCGAGGTTGGCGTACATCTTGTCGCGATGGTAGCTGTAACTGTCCCGCTCCGGCAGGCGCATCACCATGCCCAGCGCACGGCCGCGCGGGATGATCGTCGCCTTGTGGATCGGGTCGCTCGCCTGTTCGTGGATCGAGACGATCGCATGGCCCGCCTCGTGATAGGCGGTCATCCGCTTTTCGTCCTCGGTCATCACCATCGAACGCCGCTCGGCGCCCATCATGACCTTGTCCTTGGCCTCTTCGAACTCGGCCATCGCGACCAGCCGCTTGCCCTTGCGCGCCCCCATCAGCGCCGCCTCGTTGACGAGGTTGGCGAGATCGGCGCCCGAGAAGCCCGGCGTGCCGCGCGCGATCACCCGCGCATCGACGTCGGGCGCCAGCGGCACCTTCTTCATATGGACTTCGAGGATCTTGATCCGGCCCTCGATATCCGGGCGCGGCACGACGACCTGACGGTCGAAGCGACCCGGACGCAGCAGCGCGGGATCGAGCACGTCGGGGCGGTTGGTCGCCGCGACGATGATGATCCCCTCGTTCGCCTCGAACCCGTCCATCTCGACGAGGAGCTGGTTGAGCGTCTGCTCGCGCTCGTCGTTGCCGTTGCCGAGGCCGGCGCCGCGATGGCGGCCGACCGCGTCGATCTCGTCGATGAAGACGATGCACGGCGCGCTCTTCTTGGCCTGTTCGAACATGTCGCGGACGCGGCTGGCGCCGACGCCGACGAACATCTCGACGAAGTCCGAGCCCGAGATGGTGAAGAACGGTACGCCCGCCTCACCCGCGATGGCGCGGGCGAGCAGCGTCTTGCCGGTGCCGGGCGAACCGACCAGCAGGGCGCCCTTCGGGATCTTGCCGCCGAGGCGCGCGAACTTGGTCGGGTCCTTGAGGAAGTCGACGATCTCGGTCAGCTCTGCGCGCGCCTCGTCGATTCCGGCGACATCGTCGAAGGTGACCTTGCCTTCCTTCTGCGTCAGCATGCGCGCGCGGCTCTTGCCGAAGCCCATCGCGCCGCCGCCGGTGTTCTTCTGCATCTGCTTGATGACGAAGAAGGCGATGCCGAGGAACAGCAGGAACGGCAACGACTGGTACAGCAGCAGCATCCACATCGACGTGCCCTCGTCGGGCTTGGCGGCGATGGTGACGTTCTTCTGGCGCAGATGCGGGACCAGCGTCGGGTCCTGGATCGGATAGGTGCGGAACGTCTCCCCGCTCGAATAGGTGCCGGTGATGACGTCGCGGCTGATCGCGACATCCTTCACGGTGCCTTCGTCGACCTGATCGAGGAATTTCGAATAAGCGACGGTGTTGCGCGCACCGGCGGTGTTCGGTCCGTTGAACATCGTGACGAACAGCGCGAGCGCGAGCAGGATGCCGACCCAGATGAGCAGGCTCTTCATCCAGGGGTTGCCGCCGTTGCCACCGTTGCCGCCATCGCCGTTCTGGGGCTGCTTGTCGTTATCGTTCATGGGGAACCTTTCGCAGCACAAGATAGGCGTGTGCAGGTTAATGGCAATGGAACGCTCAGCCTGATTCGGCCGATCCGGAAGAACGACGCGCCGGGGCGGGGCGGAAACGCCAGCTGTCGCCGTGCGGCGACACCAGCACGCCCGCCTGCGTCGCCCGCCGGCCGGCGGCGAGCGCGTCGAGCAGCGCCTCGATATTCGCCGAGTCGCTCCATTTCGGCGCGGGCAAAGCGGCGGCCTCGACCACCGTGCCGATCGCGCGGCGGGCGAGGCGGCGGACGAGTTCGCGGGGCAGGCCGGCGACGTCGATCCGCACCCCGGCGCCATCGACCGCCGCGCGGCTCGACCACAGCCATTCGACGATCGCGCGCACGTCGCCGTCCGCCTCGGCGAGCGCGGCGGCGGCGCGGGCGAGCTGCGGCGGCCCGAGCCATTCGTTGGCGTCGAGCAGGCGGCGGAAGCGGGTGCGGTCGTGCGCCGGATCGGTGTTGGTGGGATCGTCGACGAACGGCGCCTCGGCGCGGCGGACGATCGCGCGCAATTCGGCGCGGCGCCATTCGAGCAGCGGGCGGATTACGACAGCGCCCTCGATCGTCGCATGCGGCCGCACCCCGGCGAGCCCGGCGATGCCCGATCCGCGCGCGGCGCGCATCAGGAAGGTCTCGGCCTGGTCGTCGGCGTGGTGCGCGGTGGCGATGGTCTCGGCGCCCACGCCGCGGGCATGGTCGGCGAGCAGACGATAGCGGACCTGCCGCGCCGCCGCCTGGATGCTCGCGCCGGTGATCGGCGCGTCGGGGATCAGCGTCGCATGCGGCACGTGGAGCAAGGCGCAGTGATTGGCGACCATTTCCGCCTCCGCAGCCGCGGCGGCGCGCAACCGGTGGTCGACCGTCGCGACGCGGATGCGGCCGGGGAAGGTCGCCGCAGCGAGCGTCAGCATCGCCATCGAATCGGGCCCTCCCGACACGGCAAGCAGGATCGCCCCGCGCGGCTCGGCCCCGAGCGCGCGGTTCAGGTCGTGATGGAACCGCTCCGCCGCGACGGCGAACGGGTCACTTGCACTTGGCGGCGGTACGGCCCTTCTGGACATCGGCCTTCATGCTCGGAGAGATTTTGGTGCCATAGACGTCGGTCAGCTCGCCGTAGACCTTGCAGGCGTCGGCCGGCTTGTTGAGCTTCATCAGCGCCTGGGCGAGGTAATAGAGGCTGTCGGGGGCGCGTTCGCCGTCCGGCATCTTCTTGTAATTGTCGTAGAAGGCCATCGAGGCGAGGCTCGGCTTGCCCTCGTCGAGATAGGTGCGGCCGAGCAGGTTCTGCGCCCAGCTCGCGCGGCGATGCTTGGGAAAGTCGGTGACGACCTTCTTGAGCTGCGTCTCGGCCTGCGGATATTGCTTCGCCGCCCACAGGCGATAGCCGTAGAGATATTCGTCCTCGGGCGTGTCGCCGGTGCTGGGCTTGTCGACCTTGGCGCCGGCCACCGCGGCGGCGGAGGGGCCGGTGTCGCCCGCCGCGGCGACCGCGACCGGCGTATTGGTCTTGGCGGGTGCCCGCGTCGGCCGCGCCGCGCCGTCGGCCGCGCCATCGTCGCCACCATTGAGCGGCGCCGAGCCGGCTGCGGCGGCGAGCGCGGGAGTGGTCGCCAGCGATTTCAGCTGCGCGTCGTTGCTGCGCTTATACGCGTCGAACTGATCCTGGAGCTGGCGCATCTTGAACCCGGTCTGCTCGATCTGGTCGGTCATCGACGCCATCTGCTGCTCCAGCGCGGTGACGCGGCCGGTGAGGTCGGCGACCGCGCTGGTCGCCGGCGTGCCGCCCGCCTGCTGCGGCGCGTCGGGGCGGGTGATCTCGGGCTGGAGATACTGGCCGGCACCGCCCGGGAACACCTTGCGCTGCACCGCGCGCATCTCGCTCTCGAGCTTGCCGACACGCCCTTCGACGTTGCTCTGCGCCGCGGCGGCGACCGGGATCAGCGAGGTGGCGGCAAGCGCCCAGATGATCGTACGCATAATCTTGGCACCCCCCGGCGCGGCTTGGGTCAATTCCATGCCGCCATAGCTGCATCCGGCCACCTGTCGCCAGCCTTAAGGTGCGAAAGAATTGCCTGTCGCGGCCGGCTCTTGCGGGACGATGCGATCGGCCGCGGCGGTGCCGCCGGCGTCGCTGCGCCGATTGCCCCCGTCTCGTCGCGCGCCCGCGGTGCGGGTCGGGCGCGCCGCCGCCGTCGGCGTCGCGGTGGGCTGGCCGGCGGGCTGGCCGGCGAGGCGCAGCGCCACCGCCGAGCCGCTGACCGCGACGTCCTTGATCGGGCGCGACCCGTCGCCGAGCGGCGGGATCGCCGAGCCGTTGAGCGTCACCGCCAATTTGTCGGGGCGGCCGACGTTGATCATCGGGTCCTTGGCGGCGGCGGGCACCTCGAACCGGTCGCCCGGCTTCATCGTCCCCTGGAACAGCACCTTGTTGTCGGCATCGTAGACGCGCAGCCATACCGTATCGGTCGCGGTCAGCACCACCTGCCCGCCGGTCGGGATCGCCGGCGACGGCGCCGCGGCGGGTTTCGGCGCGACCGCCTGCGTGGCGACGTCGTCGCTCGCCGCGGTGGTGGTGGCGGCATGCGGCTGGAACAGGCTGCTGCCGTACCAGAGCGCGACGAGGATCAGCACCGCGAGCGCGACGCCGGCGCCGATCACCACAATGCCGCGCGAGGGCACCCGCGCCGGATCGGCGGTGACATAGGGGACGTATTCGGGCTGCCGCGGCCCGAGCTGGTCGAGCTCGCGGCGCACGTCCTGCGCGATCGACACCTCGTCGGCGTCGACGGCGCGGGCATAGGCCTTGGAAAAGCCCATCGCATAGGTCGGCGAGGGCAGCAGGGCATAGTCGCCGGTCTCCAACGCCTCCAGATGCCGCTGCGGCACGCGCGTCCGCGCCGCGACTTCGGCCAGGCTCAGCCCCCGGATCTCCCGCGCTTGGCGCAACCGTTCACCCGGGCGAGCCGGGGCAACGGGGGTCGGGTTCGGCTGGCCGGGATCGACCTCGTCCATTCGTGTCTCCAAGGGAGGGCTGCGGATCGCTGACGTTCATGACATTCCCCGATGCCCAGCCGCAAGTCAACGCGGGGTGCCTGCGGTTCGGCAGCCTTTCAGGCCAGATCGACGCCGCTCTGCACCGCCCATTGGGTCAGCGCGCCGCGCATGTCGCGCGGCGGATGCGCAATCAGCTCGGCGACGAAGCGCTGGACCGCGGCGTGATCGAGGCTGCGCACCATCGCCTTGATCGGCCCGATCGCCGCCGGGGTGATCGACAACCGATCGATTCCCAATCCGATCAACGCCATGGCCTCGACCGGCCGGCCCCCCATCTCGCCGCAGACGCCAAGGTCGACGCCCGCCGCGCGGCACGGCCCGATCACCCGCGACAGGAAGCGCAGGATCGACGGGCTCAGCCAGTCGTAGCGTTCGGCGAGCCGCGGATTGGCGCGGTCGGCGGCAAATAAAAATTGCGTGAGGTCGTTGGTGCCGACCGACAGGAAGTCGATGTCGGGCAGCAGCAGGTCTAGCTGTTCGGCGAGCGCGGGCACTTCGAGCATCGCGCCATAACGGATCGCCAGCGGCGGCCGCCGCCCGCGCGCGTCGAGCCACGTCCGCTGCGCCTCGAACAAGGCCTTCGCCTCGGCGAATTCCCACGCCTCCGACACCATCGGGAACATGACGTTGAGCGTGCGCCCCGCCGCCGCCTCGATCAGCGCGCGCGCCTGGACCTTCATCAGGCCGTCGCGGTCGAGCGCGAGCCGCAGCGCGCGCCAGCCCATCGCCGGATTCTCCTCGTCGGCGTCTTCCTTGTTGAGATAGGGCAAGGCCTTGTCGCCGCCGATATCGACGGTGCGGAAGATCACCGGGCGCGTCCCCGCCGCGTCGAGCACCTCGCGATAGAGCCGCTGCTGGCGCTCGCGCTGCGGCAGCGTCGCCGAGACGAGGAACTGGAATTCGGTGCGGAACAGGCCGATGCCGTCGGCGCCGGTCACGTCGAGCGCGGCGACGTCGTCGCGCAGTCCGGCATTGACCATCAGCGTGACGCGGTGACCGTCCTTCGTCACCGGCGGCACGTCGCGCAGCGCGGCGAAGGCGGCTTTCCGTTTCTGGCGCATCGCGAGCTTGGCTTCGAACGCCTCCTCCATCGCCGCCGAGGGGCGGACGAAGACGTTGCCGGCAACCGAATCGAGCAGCAGCAGGTCGCCCTCGGCGATCAGCCGGCGGACGTCGCGGACGCGGCCCAGCACCGGCACGCCCATCGCGCGCGCGACGATCGTGACATGCGCGGTGAGCGATCCCTCTTCCAGGATCACGCCCTTGAGCCGCCGCTTGTCATATTCGAGCAATTCGGCGGGGCCGAGGTTGCGCGCGATCAGGATCGTGTCCTGGCGCAGCCCCATCTGCGCCGCGGTGCCCATCTGCCCCGAGACGATGCGCAGCAGCCGGTTGGCCAGATCCTCCAGATCGTGCATCCGGTCGGCGAGCAAAGGATCGTCGATCTGCCGCATGCGCTGGCGGGTGCGTTGCTGGACGCGCTCGATCGCCGCCTCGGCGGTCAGCCCCGAATCGATCGCCTCGTTGATCCGCCGCGCCCAACCCTCGTCATAGGCGAACATCTTGTAGGTCTGGAGGACCTCCTCATGCTCGCCGCCGACGCCGAACTCCGCCTCGCGCGTCATCCGGTCGATCTGCTCGCGCATCTTGTCGAACGCGGCATAGACGCGGTGGCGTTCGGCGTCGGTATCCTCGGCGACGGTATGTTCGACGACGATGCGCGGCTGGTGGAAGACGGCGTGGCCCGACGCCATGCCCTCGACCAGTTTCTGTCCCGGCAGGCGCACCGCCGCGGTCGATTGCGGCCGGTCGGTGCCGGTCGTCGCGCTGTCGATCAGTCCGGCATTGGCGATCAGTTCGGACAGCACCATCGCGACCGTCTGCAACGCCTCGATCTCGACGTCCTGATATTTGCGCTGCTCGCTATGCTGGACGGCGAGCACGCCGACCGCGCGCTCGCGGCGGATGATCGGCACGCCGGCGAAGCTGTGATAGCGTTCCTCGCCGGTCTCGGGCTTGTAGGCGAAATCGGGGTGGCTCGCCGCCTCGTCGAGGTTGAGCACCTCGACATCCTCGGCGATCGAGCCGACCAGCCCCTCGCCGAGCGCCAATTTGGTGACGTGGACCGCCGCCTGGTCGAGCCCGCGCGTCGCGAACAGTTCGAGCACGCCCTCGCGCAGCAGATAGATCGAGCAGACCTCGCTATCCATCGCCTCGGCGATGATGCCGACGACAGCGTTGAGCTTGGCCTGCGCCGGGTTGCGCCCCGCCATCACGTCGTGAAGGCGGGTCAGGATCTCACGGGCGGATGCGGCGGCCGAACTGGGCATGACAGCAGGGCTAACAGATGCAGGCGCGGGGTGCCATGCACCATTCGTCGGGGGTGGGGGGTACTGAAGATCAAATTCCTCCCCCGCAGAGGTGGCAGTGCGAAGCACTGACGGAGGGGGAGGATACGGCGGACTTGGTCGTTCGCGGAGACGCCCCCTCCACCACCGGCCTGCGGCCGGCGGTCCCAGTGCAGGGTCGATCATGCCCCCGGCATGATCTTGGATTGCCGGGGGCAATCCAACCCTGCACTCCCGCTAAAGCGAGGGAGGATTTAGCGTTTAACCATCGCTGGCGCGTTCGATGTCGGCGCCGACGGCGGAGAGCTTCTCCTCCAGCCGTTCGTAGCCGCGGTCGAGGTGGTACACCCGCGCGACAGAGGTCTCGCCCTCCGCCGCCAGCCCGGCGAGGATCAGGCTCATCGACGCGCGCAGGTCGGTCGCCATCACCGGCGCGCCGACCAGCCGGTCGACGCCCTTGACCACCGCGGTGCGGCCGTGGACCTGGATGTCGGCGCCCATCCGCGCCAATTCGGGCACGTGCATGTAGCGGTTCTCGAAGATCGTCTCGGTCAGCACGCTGGTGCCCGACGCCTTGCACAGCATCGCCATGAACTGCGCCTGCATGTCGGTCGCGAAGCCGGGATAGGGCGCGGTCGACAAGGTGATCGGGCCGAGCGGCGCGCTGGCCTCCACCGACACGCCGTCGCGCGTCTCGGTCACCTTCACGCCCGCCTCGCGCAGCGCGTCGATCGTCGCCTGCATGTCGGCGGCATTGGCGCCGAGCAGGTCGAGCGAGCCGCCGGTGATCGCCGCGGCGCAGGCATAGCTGCCCGCCTCGATCCGGTCGGGCATCACCGCATAGGTCGCGCCGTGCAGCCGGTCGACGCCCTCGATCTCCAGCGTCTCGGTGCCGATCCCCTCGATCCGCGCGCCCATCGCGACGAGGCAGTTGCACAGATCGACGATCTCGGGTTCGCGCGCCGCATTCTCGATCACGCTGCTGCCCTTGGCCAGCACCGCCGCCATCACGACATTCTCGGTCGCGCCGACCGACACCACCGGGAAGCGATAGCGGCCGCCGGAGAGCCGTCCGCGGGGCGCGGTCGCCTTGACGTAGCCCGCCGCCATTTCCAGCTCGGCACCGATCGCCTCCAGCGCCTTCAGGTGCAGGTCGATCGGGCGGTTGCCGATCGCGCAGCCGCCGGGCAGCGACACCGTCGCCTCGCCGGCGCGCGCCAGCACCGGGCCGAGCACCAGGATCGACGCGCGCATCTTGCGGACGATGTCGTACGGCGCCTCGGTCGAGGTGAGCTTGCCGGCACGGATCGTCATCACCCGGCCGAAATCCTCGGGCCGCGTCCCCTCGATCCGGGTCGAGGCGCCCAATTGGTTGAGCAGGTGGCCGAACCCGTCGACATCGGCGAGCCGCGGCAGGTTGCGCAGCGTCAGCGGTTCGTCGGTGAGCAGCGCGCAGGGCATCAGCGTCAGCGCGGCGTTCTTGGCGCCGGAAATGCGAAGGCGGCCCGACAGACGATTGCCGCCGCGAATGAGGATACGGTCCATCCCCGTCGTCTAACGCGCCGCCACGCCCGCGCAAGACGCGAATGCGGCGGCGGGCGATCGGGGCGTATCGAGAACTTTAACCCTGCTTGTTGATTGATTTTAATGCACCGACTTGGGGTACTGCTACCCAGAATCGATTAATTGGGGGAATTCAACAGCGTGACGACCAGTTGCCTCGCCGAACGCCTCGGCGAACTGATCGACCTGTCGGACAATGAGAAGGCGGCCCTCGACAGCCTCGAACAGCGCGAGCGGACGCTGCGCCGCGGTGCCGTGCTGCTGCGCGAACACGACAAGTCGCCCGAATTGTTCGTGGTCAAACGCGGCACGATGATGAGCTATGTCATCCTGCCCGACGGCAGCCGGCAGATCCTGCGCTTCCTGTTCCGCGGCGATCTGGTGGCGATGGCGGGGCTGGTCTATCGCAACTCGCCCGAGACGGTGATCGCGCTCACCGAATGCGCGGTCGCGCCGGTCGAGCGATCGGCGATCGGCACGATCAGCGCCGATCATCCGCGGCTCGCCGCGCTGCTGATCGCGCTCGACCAGATCGAGCGCGTCGCGCTCACCGACCGGCTCGCCGGGCTCGGCCGCACCTCCGCCAAGGCGCGGGTCGCGGCGTTGCTGATCGATATCCGCCACCGGCTGCGCGCCGTCGACGGCGCCGCCGGCAACACCTTCCAGCTCGGGCTGACGCAGGAGGAGATCGGCGACGCCACCGGGCTCACCGCGGTGCACGTCAATCGCATGCTGCGCCAGTTGCAGGACGAGGGGATGATCGCACGCGACGGCGGCCGGATGACCTTCGTCGACGAGGCCATGCTGGTGCGCACCGCGCATCACACCGCCCGCGACACCGCGCGCGCGGCGGGCCTCGACCTCGGCTGGCTGCCGATGCCGCGCTAGCTCTGCAGCAAGGGCGCGGCCGGAGCTACGCTTTCTCCAGCGTGCATTGCAGCGGATGCTGGTTCTGGCGGGCGAAGTCCATGACCTGCCCGACCTTGGTCTCGGCGACCTCGTAAGAGAAGACGCCGCAGACACCGACGCCCTTCTGATGGACGTGCAACATCACCCGCGTCGCCTCTTCCATGTTCATCCGGAAGAAGCGTTGCAGGCACAAGACGACGAATTCCATCGGCGTATAATCGTCGTTGAGCATCAGAACGCGGTACGGCGTCGGCTGCTTGGTCCGCGTGCGGGTCTTGGTGGCGAGGCCGGTGCCCTCATCCGTTCCATCGTCGCGGCGTTCGGCCATCGTGATCGCTTCAACTGTCATGGTGATCGCCGAAATATGGCACGCCGGGCGCGCGGAGCAAGGGGGCTGGAACAGGAAAAGGGCGACCGCATCGCTGCGGCCGCCCCTTTGGTCGGGCTGGCGTGGCGGTTACGCCGCGACCTTCAGCTTCTCGGCGGCGAGCGCGACGCGATTCGACAGCGGCTGCACCACCTCGCCGGCGAGCTTCAGCACCGCCTCTGCATTATGCGAGCTGTGCTGGACGAGCGCGTCGAACGACGAACGGACGTAATCCGAATGCAGCTTGAAGAATTCGGTCGGCGACTTGACCGAGGTCAGCGTCTTGGCGACCGCGGTCGCCTCCTCGAACGACTTCTTGGCATAAGCGGCGGCGTCCTGGCCGAGCGTCTCGAGACCGCGCGCGGCGATCTTCGACGATTCGACGAGCGCCTCGATATTGCCCTTGCCGAACTCGCTGGCCTCCTGGAGCAGCTTCTGGCTCTTGTCGACGGCACCCTTGGCGCGGTCGGTCGCGTCGGTGAACGCGGTCTGGGTCGTGGCGGTGACGTTTTCGATCGTTTCCATGGGGACTTCCTTTGCTGCGGGTGGGACAATCGGCGCAACCGCGACGGCGGTGGGCACGACGGGAAGCGATGCGGCGACCGGCTCGGGCACGCGCACCGCAGCCGGCTTCCTGCCGGTCGGCTTGATCTTGGAACGCTGGGGCGGGGCGGCGGCATCGGCGCCACGCGCGGCGCCGGCACCACGACGGGCGGGCGTGATCGGCGGCTTGGGGACGGTGTCGTCCATCGATCCTACTCCAGCTATTATGCTGCAACGCACAATAGCCGTTAGACCGCTATCTTTCAAGCCAAATTGTGCGGTGCAGCATGATAGCGTTATCGCGCGCGGACATAGTCTCCCGGCGCCTCGCAGAGCGCAGCCAGCGTGCCTTCGCCGGGCCGCCGTGCGCGCTCGGCGGCGACGGTTTCGCCGTCGAGCGCGCGCAGCCAGGCGAGCCAATCCGGCCACCAGCTTCCCTTCGTCTCGGTCGCGCCGGCGACGAAGTCGTCGAGGCTCTGCGCGCCCGCCTCGTTGGTCCAATATTGATATTTGCCCGCCGCGGGCGGGTTCACCACCCCCGCGATATGCCCCGATCCGGCGAGCACGAAGCGCAACGGCCCGCGCAGCAGATGGGTGATTCGCCAGACGCTGTCGGCGGGCGCGATATGATCCTCGCGCCCCGCCTGGACATAGGCCGGCGTCGTCACCCGGCGAAGATCGAGCGCCTCGCCCGCCACCGACATCGCGCCCGGCTGGACGAGCAGATTGTCGCGATAGAGATCGGTCAGATACGACAGATGCCATTTCGCGGGCAGATTGGTGGTGTCGCCGTTCCAGTGGAGGAGGTCGAACGGCGTGTAGTCCGATCCCAGCAGATAATTGTTGGTGACGTAATTCCAGATCAGGTCGCGCCCGCGCAGCAGGTTGAACGTCGCCGCCATATAGCGCCCGTCGAGGAACCCCTGCGGCGACAAGGTGCCGATCAGCGCCAGTTGCTCGTCGGTGACGAAATGCTGCAGCTCGCCGGCCTGCGCGAAGTCGACCTGCGCGGTGAAGAAGGTCGCGCTGGCGACCTTGTCCGCCTCGTCCCGCGCGGCGAGCAGCGCCAGCGTCGCCGCCAGCGTCGTTCCGGCGACGCAATAGCCGATCGTATGCACCGCCGGCACGTCGAGCGCGGCGCGGATCGTATCGACCGCATCGACCTGTGCGGTGACGTAATCGTCCCACACGACGTCCTTCATCGACGCGTCCGCCGACTTCCACGACACCATGAAGACGGTGATGCCCTGCTCCACCGCCCAGCGGATGAAGCTCTTCTCGGGGGTCAGGTCGAGGATGTAGAAGCGGTTGATCCACGGCGGAAAGATCACCAGCGGCGTCGTCATGACGCGGTCGGTGGTCGGCGTATATTGGATCAGCTCGTACAGCGGCGTGCGCTTGACCACCTTGCCCGGCGTCGTCGCCAGGTTGCGGCCGACCTCGAACGCGCCTTCGGACGTATGGGTGAGCTGGCCCTTCTGGATGTCGGCGAGCATGTTCCTGAGCCCGTCGAGCAGATTCTGCCCCTTGGTCGCGATCGTCTTCTCGACCACCTCGGGGTTGGTCAGCGGAAAGTTGGACGGGCTCATCGCCTCGACCAGCCCGCGCGCGGCGAAGCGCCATTGCTCCTTCTGCCGCTCGGGCACGCCGTCGAGCGCGTCGACGCCGCGCAGCATATGGTCGGCGATCAGATTGTAGCTGCGGCGGATCCAGTCGAACCAGGGATCGTCGCGCCACGCCGCCGCCTTGAAGCGCTTGTCGCGCGCGTCGCCGTCGGATTGCGGCGGCGGCGGCACCGCCGCGGCGGGATCGACGAAGCGCTGCCACAGCGCCAGATTGTCGCGCCAATAATCCTGCGTCTGGCGGACCAGCGCCGGATTGACCAGCGGGGCGGGCGCCGCCTCGGGCATCGCGCCGCCCGCCGTCATCAGCCCCAGGCCCTGCTCCATCATCATCTGCTGCGCGCGGCCCATCACCCAGGTCCAATGCTGGAGCTCGGCGAGATCGGGTGCGCCGGGGGTGGCGCCGGGATCGGCGGCCTGTGCGCGGGCGGTCTGGTCGTCGTGCGGATCGGCCATGGCATCCTCTTCTCCGCCGGCGACGTTACCCGCGCCGGACGTGCGTGGGAATGGCTATCCGCACCGGCGCCCCCGCGCGCGGTTTGCAGGCCGGGCGAAAGCCGCTAGCGTCGCGGCGATGGACACTTCGGTTCGCGCTATCCCGCGCTCGCTCTTCGCTTTTTCGATCTTCTACGGCGGCATGGTGTGTATCGCCGGCGTGCTCGGCAACAAACAGGTCGCGCTCGGTCCGCTGTCCGCGCTCGGCCCGGTCGTCGGCCTCGGCCCGCTCGCGGTGGAGGCGGGCATCTTCGCCTTCCTGCTGCTCGTCGTCGTGTCGAGCGCGGTCGCCGAACTGCACGGCGGCGACACCGCGACGCGGCTGGTGCGGGTCGGCTTCGCGCCGCTGATCGTGTCGATCCTGCTGTCGGTCGTCGTGCTGTCGGTGCCTGCCGCCGCCGATATGGACCCGGCGCGCCGCGACGCCTTCGCGATGATGATGGGCGGCACGCCGCGCATCTGGCTGGGCGGCATCGTCGCCTATGGCATCTCGCAGACGCTCAACGTGACGATCTTCGCCGCGCTCAAGGGGCGCGAGGGCAGCGGGCTGCTGTGGCTGCGCGCCGGCATCGCCAGCGTGCTCAGCCAGATCGTCGATACGCTGCTGTTCGTGACGATCGCCTTCGCCGGCGTCTTCCCGATCGGCGAGCTGCTGCTCGGCCAGATGATCGCCAAGGTGCTGCTCTCGGCGATCCTGGTGCCGCCGCTGATCTATCTGTTCGTCGGGCTGGGCCGGCGGCTCGACCGGGGCTGACGCCGGAAGCGTCGAGGCCGTGACCTCGCCGCCCGCAACCCGTCTGACCCTTCTGCGAAACCGCGCCCGCGCTCCTGCGAAAGCAGGAGCCCGAGACGTCGTAAACCGTTGGATCTGCTAAACCCAGTGTTCCTGCGTCCGCAGGAACATTGCACGCGATCAGATCATCCCGAGCGCCTGCATATACACTTCGAGGATCGCCTCCTCCTCCTGGTACTCTTCCTTCTTCTTCTTGCGGATCGAGAGGATCTTGCGGATCGCCTTGGGGTCGTAGCCGCGGCCCTTGGCCTCGGCCATCACGTCCTTGATGTCGTCGGCGATGCCCTTCTTCTCTTCCTCGAGCCGCTCGGCGCGCTCGATCAGGAGGCGCAGCTCGTCCGCCGCGACCTGGCCGCCGCCCATGCCGTCTTGCCGTTCTTCCGCCATTGTCCCACCCCGCCGCAGGCACCCTGCGGCCCTCATATGATTCGCTGAAAGGATACCGGACGCATGCCGGTAGGGGCGGGCGTCTAGGCGTTTAGCCCGCCGGGCTCAACCCCGGCCGGGCTCGGTCATCGCGGGCGGATCGCTCGCCGGGAAGCTCTCGTCGAGCGCCTCGTCCAATGCCGCGTCGCGGTCATCGCGACCTTCGTTGCGCTTGAGGCTTTCCTCCATCCGGGCGAGCTGTTCGGGCGTTGCCTCGCTCTGGTAGCGCGCCTTCCACTCGGCCTGCGGCATGCCGTAGATCGTCTCGCGCGCCTCGGCCTTGGTCAGGCCGCCCGCCTCCTCGATCCAGTCGGACAGGCAGTTGCGGCAGAATCCGGACAGGCCCATCAGGTCGACGTTCTGCGCATCGGTGCGATGGCGCAGGTGGTGGACGAGGCGGCGGAACGCCGCCGCGGCGACCGCGTCGGGCAGCGCGGCGAGTTTGTCGGTCATGGAAACCTTTCGGAAGTTGATCGCTCCTAGATAGGGGTTAGAGGGGAGCGCGGCCATTCCCCAGGAGCCCTTTCTATGACGACTGCCATTGCGCCCCGCGCGCGAAAGGTTCGCGTGCTGGCGACATTAGGTCCGGCAAGCAACACCCCCGAGATGATCGCGACGCTGTTCCAGGCGGGCGCCGACGCCTTCCGCGTCAACATGAGCCATGGCGACCAGCAGTCCAAGGTCGCGGTGATCCAGGCGATCCGTTCGCTCGAACAGGAATTCAACCGGCCGACGACGATCCTCGCCGATCTGCAAGGCCCCAAGCTGCGCGTCGGCAAGTTCGAGGGCGGGCGCACGATGCTCGAACACGGCAGCACCTTCGTGCTCGACCGCGATCCGACGCCGGGCGACGCCACCCGCGTCGAGCTGCCGCACAAGGAGATCTTCGCCGCGATCGAGCCGGGCGCGCGCCTGCTGCTCGACGACGGCAAGCTCGTGCTGCGCGTCACCGATCACGACGCCGACCGGATCGAGACCCTGGTCGAGGTCGGCGGCGCGCTGTCGAACAACAAGGGGCTCAACGTCCCCGACGTCGTGCTGCCGATGGCGGCGCTGACCGAGAAGGATCGCAGCGACCTCGCCTGGGCGGTCGAACAGGGCGTCGACTGGATCGCCTTGTCCTTCGTGCAGCGGCCCGAGGACCTTGCCGAGGCGCGCAAGCTGATCGGCGGCAAGGCGGCCTTGCTCGCCAAGATCGAGAAGCCCGCGGCCATCGACCGGCTCGAGGAGATCGTCGAGATGTGCGACGGCGTGATGGTCGCGCGCGGCGACCTCGGCGTCGAATTGCCGCCGCAGACCGTGCCGCCGCTCCAGAAGCGTATCGTCGAAACCTCGCGCCGGCTCGGCCGCCCGGTGGTGGTGGCGACGCAGATGCTCGAATCGATGATCCAGAGCCCGTCGCCGACCCGCGCCGAAGTGTCCGACGTCGCCACCGCGATCTACGACGGCGCCGATGCGATCATGCTCTCGGCGGAAAGCGCGGCGGGCGCGTGGCCGGTCGAATCGGTCGCGATGATGAATTCGATCGGCGTCTCGGTCGAAAGCGACCCGATGCACGGCGACCGCGTCCATTTCACCGTGACGCGCCCCGACCCGACCACCGCCGACGCCTTGTCGGAAGCCGCCAAGCAGATCGCCAAGACCACCTCGGCGACCGCGATCATCTGCTTCACCACCTCGGGCTCGACCGCGCGCCGCATCGCGCGCGAGCGGCCGTCGGTGCCGATCCTCGTGCTCACCCCGAGCAAGGAGACTGCGCGCCGGCTCGGCCTGCTGTGGGGCACGCACGCCGTCCACACCCGCGACGTCGAATCGTTCGAGGACATGGTCGGCAAGGCCAAGCGCATGGCGCTGCGCACCGGCATCGCCCAGGCGGGCGACCGGGTGATCGTGATGGCCGGCGTGCCGTTCCGCACCCCCGGCTCGACCAACGTGCTCCACGTCGTCCGCATCATCGGCGACGAGCTCAAGGACTATAGCTGAGCATCCGTCGTAGGCGCCGCGCGCTACTTGGGCGGCGCCTACGACCATAACGCCGACGTTACGTATGGATGACGGGCGTGCGAGCCGCTAAGGACGGGGGGTCATGTACCGCCCCGCACTGTCCGTCGTCATCCCGTGCTATAACGAGGCCGCGTGCCTGGAGCTGCTGCACGCGCGGGTCGCGGCGGCGGCCCGTGCCGCGGTCGGCGACGATCACGAGATCGTCCTGATCAACGACGGCAGCCGCGACGACAGCTGGGCGGTGATGCAGCGGCTCAGCGAGCAGGACCCGCGGCTGGTCGCGATCAATCTGTCGCGCAACCACGGCCACCAACTCGCGCTGACCGCGGGGCTCGATTTGTGTTCGGGCGAACAGATCCTAATCATCGACGCCGATTTGCAGGACCCGCCCGAATTGCTCACCGACATGCGCGCGACGATGAGCGCCGAGGGTGCCGACGTCGTCTATGCGGTGCGCCGCAAGCGCGAGGGCGAGACGATCTTCAAAAAGGCGACCGCGGCGGCCTTCTATCGCGTGCTCGACCGCGTCACCGACACGCCGATCCCGCTCGACACCGGCGATTTCCGGCTGATGAGCCGCCGCGCGCTCGACGCCTTGCTGTCGCTGCCCGAACAGGCGCGCTTCATCCGCGGCATGGTCGCCTGGGTCGGCTTCCGTCAGGTGCCTTTCCCCTACGATCGCGCCGAGCGCCACGCCGGCGAGACCAATTACCCGCTCGGCAAGATGGTGCGGCTCGCCTTCGACGCGGTCACCGGCTTCTCGACCGCGCCGCTGCGCTTCGCCAGCCACGCCTCGGTGATCCTCGCCGGTGCCTCGCTGCTGTTGCTCTTCTACATCCTGTGGGGGTTCTTCGAGGGGTCGCCGGTGCAGGGCTGGACCTCGACGATGCTCGTCGTGACGATCCTGTCGGCGGCGCAGATGTTCGTGCTCGGCATGATCGGCGAATATCTCGGCCGCCTCTACATCGAATCGAAGCGCCGCCCGCTCTATCTCGTCGCCGACATCGCCGGCCCGGTAAAAGGCCGCTCGACCCTCGGCTTCAACGCCGCCGAACCCTCGCCCGAGTTCGAGATGCCGGACGTGCGCAACGCCGCGGAATAGGCGCGCATTGTCCAAGCTACGGACATGACCCGGCTTTCCAAATAAGTCAGCCGGCTTCGCCAACCTGTCACCAGGTTGCAGCATCGACCGCATAGGAGCCCCTCGTCCACGAGCGAAGCAGGGGCGTTATCCGTGACGAGCAAGTCTTTCCACAGCTGCCCGATTGCATCACGGCGCCGCGCAACATATTGCATCGGCGCTCTTCTTGCTTGCGCCTTGCTTGCCTCCTGCCGTGGTCAGTCGATCGCCGAAAGCGATGGCTCCGCTACGCAGCCGCAGCCGCAGCCGAGCAAGACCGTGCTCAAACATTGCGCGCCGTGACGCGCGTCCTCCGCTCCCCGCTTCCAGTTAGGATCTGATCCGTGACCAACAGACGCGATTTCCTGCGGCTCGCCGGTGCCGGCGCCGCTGCGGCGGGGGCGCTCGCCGCTTTGCCGCTGTCGATCCGCCGCGCGCTGGCCATTCCCGCCAACAATGCGACGGGCACGCTCAAGGACGTCGAGCACGTCGTCATCCTGATGCAGGAGAATCGCGCGTTCGATCATTATTTCGGTACGTTCAAGGGCGTGCGCGGCTTCGGCGATCGCTTCCCGATCCCGCTGCCCGGCGGCCGCAGCGTCTGGCAGCAGACGCGCTCGAACGGCAGCGTGCTGACCCCTTATCATCTCGACGGCACCGCCAACAACGCGCAGCGCGCCACCGGCGTGCCGCACTCGTGGAGCGACAGCCAAAGCGCGTGGGACGGCGGCCGGATGACGAGCTGGCCGGTGTCGAAGACCGATGCGTCGATGGGCTATTTCAAGGAACAGGAGGTGCCGTTCCAGTTCGCGCTGGCCAACGCCTTCACCCTCTGCGACGCTTATCATTGCGCGGTCCATTCGGGCACCGACGTCAACCGCAGCTTCCACATCACCGGCACCAACGGCGCGACGGCGGCGGCCAACGGGGTGTTCGTCAACAACGAATGGGATGCGATCGACGGCGACCCCGCGACGCAGGACATCGGCTACACCTGGACGACCTATGCCGAGCGGCTCGAGAAGGCCGGGGTGAGCTGGATCTGCTACCAGAACATGCCCGACGAATGGGGCGACAACATGCTCGGCGCGTTCGTGCCGTTCCGCCGCGCCAACATCGCCTCGGGCTATCCGGTGTCGAGCGGCGGCGCGCCGGGCAAACCCTATTGGCAGACCGGCCAGGCGCTGCCCTATCACGCCTACGACCGCACCACCGACGATGCCAGGGCCCCGCTCTACAAGGGGATCGCCAACACGCTGCCCGGCGCGACGCCCGACCGGTACCTCGACACCTTCCGCAGCGACGTGGCGAACGGTCGCCTGCCGCAGGTGTCGTGGCTGCACGCGCCGTCGATCTATTGCGAGCATCCCGGCCCGTCGAGCCCGGTACAGGGCGCCTGGTTCATCCAGGAGGTGCTCGACGCGCTCACCGCCAACCCCGACGTGTGGAGCAAGACCGTCCTGCTCATCAACTATGACGAGAACGACGGCTATTTCGATCACCTGCCGTCACCCTCGGCGCCGTCGCGCAATGCCGACGGATCGCTGGCGGGAAAATCGACCTTGTCCGACGCGGCGATGGCCTATGAATATTTCACCCAAGGCGCGCCCGCTTACAGCAAGTCGCAGCCCAAGGCGGACGGGCGCGTCTTCGGCCCCGGACCACGCGTGCCGCTGTTCGTCGTGTCGCCATGGAGCCGCGGCGGCTGGGTCAATTCGCAGGCGTTCGATCATACGTCGGTGCTGCGCTTCCTCGAAGCACGGTTCGGCGTGCAGGAGCCCAATATCGCCCCCTGCCGCCGTGCGGTATGCGGCGACCTGACCAGCGCGTTCAACTTCGCGACGCCGAATACCGAGGCGCTGCCGACGTTGAGCGGCCGCAGCAGCCGCGCCGACGCCGACACGTTGCGCGCCGCCCAGGCGGCGCTGCCCAAGGTGCCGGTGCCGCAGGATGCCAGCCTGCCGATCCAGGCCACCGGCTATCGCCCGTCGCGCGCGTTGCCGTACGAGCTGCACACCAGCGCGCGCGTCGCCGCGGCCGGCACGGTCCAGTTGCTGTTCGCCAACAGCGGCACGCAGGCGGCGGTGTTCCACGTCTACGACCGCTACAATCTCGGTCGGGTGCCGCGCCGCTACGTCGTCGAGGCGGGCAAGACGCTCGACGATAGCTGGAACGCCGGCCGCGACAATCAGGGCCGCTACGATTTGTGGGTGCTCGGGCCGAACGGCTACCACCGCCATTTCACCGGCGACGCCAACCGTCTGTCGGGCGGCGCCGCTAGTCCCGAGATCCGCGTCTGCTACGATGTCGCCAACGGCGAGGTCTATGTCGACCTGACGAACGGCGGTGGTGCGGCCTGCACCTTCACCGTCGAAGCGCGCGCCTATCGGCAGGACGGCCCGTGGACCGCTCAGGTCGCCGCGCAGGGCCAGACGACGCTCCACTGGTCGCTGACCGACAGCGGCCGCTGGTACGATTTCGCGGTCCGCTGCGACAGCGACCGCTTGTTTGCCCGCCGCTTCGCCGGCCGGGTGGAGACCGGCGCGCATTCGGTCAGCGATCCCGCGATGGGGGAGTGAGGCGATCCGGTTCGCCCCGCGCAGCCCGTCAGCCCCGGAACGAGTCCGGGGCTGACGGAGTGAGTGAGGACGCTTCGCGAGCAATCCCGCATATGCGAGAAATCAGCCTCGCGGCTCCGCCAGCGTCACGATCGACACGCCCGGCGTCAGCGGCACGCGGCCGACCGCGTGGCGTTCGAGGCGGAAGATCGTTTCGAACAGCGCGTTGAGCGGTTTGGCGGGGGGCGAATCGTCGCTGTCGTCGCGGCCGGTCAGCCGTCCGGCGATCCGCGCCGCCGCGGCGAGCGGGAACAGCAGCGAATTGAAATAGGTGAGCTTGCGCGGCGCGAGCCCCGCCGCCGCGATCGCCTTGGCCAGCGACGCCTTGGAATAGCGGCGATGGTGGTGGTTGACCACGTCGTGCGCGCTCCACAGCCATTGGTGCGCGGGCACCGCGATCAGGATCTTGCCGCCCGGCTTGAGCAGGCTCGCCATCCCCTTCAGCGCCGCGACGTCGTCCGCGATATGCTCGACGACGTCGAGCACCGCGACAAGGTCGTACGATCCGCGCGCGACGCCGGGCAGTTCGGGCAACGGCGCATCGCCGACCGGACGGCCGAGCCGTTCGCTGGCGATCGCGCGCGCGGCGGGATCGATCTCGATCGCGTCGACCGTCCCGAAGCTCGCCAGCATCGGCAGATTGTGGCCGGTGCCGCAGCCGATCTCGAGGATGCGCGCGTCCTTCGGCAAGGCGCCGTAGCGGGTGAGATAATCGCTCAGGATGTCGCGGCGCGCGCGATACCACCAATGGGTGGAATCATGCGCGGCCATACGGTCGTAGACGATGCGATCCATTAAGCGAACACCAGCCAGCGATTGAGGATGAAGGTGACGATCGTCGCCAGCGCCACCGCGGGCAGCAATGGCGCCCAGGCGGGCAAGCCGAAATGCGCGGTGCCGATCCAGGTGACGATCGCGTTGAGCGCCATGCCGGTCGCCTGCACCCCGACGAACTGCGCCTGCTGCCACCCGCCGCGGCGGCGCGTGCCATGGCCCTTGAAGCTCCAGCGGCTGTGCAGGAAGAAGCCCGCGGTCACCGCGACGGCGAAGGCGAACGGCACCGCATAGACGGCGTGCTCGCGCGGGAAGACCCAGGCGGTGAGCGGCAGATAGACCGCCGAATAGATCAGCGTCGAGATGCCGCCGGCGATGCCGAAGCGGATCATCTGCCCCAGCATGCCGCTGTCGCGCATCGCCGCAAGTCGTGCCGGTGCTTCCCTCGCCATCCGCCCCGCCCTAAAGGCATTGCTCCGGGAACGAAACGGCCAAAACGAAAGTCGCTCAGTTGAACATAGCTCCCCGCGGTCGGCTGGACGACGCGCTCGCCCGGCATTGGATCGCGCTCACCCTCGTCGCCTGGCTCGGCGTGGCGATCTGGTACGTCTGGAACGACTGGAATCTGGTGCGTTGGCTGTCGCTCGGCGACACCGACGACAATATGCGGCTGATGCAGGTACGCGCCTGGCTCGCCGGGCAGGATTGGTACGATCTGCGCAACTATCGGCTCAACCCGCCGGTCGGCTTCGACATCCACTGGAGCCGCATCGTCGACCTGCCGATCGCCGGGCTGATCCTGTTCTTCCGCCTGTTCACCAGCAATGCCTGGGCGGAGCGGCTAGCCTGCGGGATCGCGCCGCTGCTGCCGCTGTCGATCGCCATGCTCGGCGTCGCGGCGACGGTGCGGCGGCTGATCGACCCGCGCGCCTGGCCGTTGGCGTTGATCTTCCTGCTCGGCACCTCGGCGACGATGCTGATGTTCCTGCCCGAACGGATCGACCATCACGGCTGGCAGCTCGCGATGCTCAGCCTCACCGTCGCCGGCCTGTGCGACGGCAAGGGCGCGCGCGGCGGGCTGATGGTCGGTCTGGCGAGCGCGGTCAGCCTCGCGATCGGGCTGGAGATGCTGCCCTATTGCGCGATGGCGGGCGCGATCCTCGCGCTGCGCTGGGTCTGGGACCGCGGCGAGGCGCAGCGGTTGCAGGCCTATGCGCTGAGCCTCGGCGGCGGCAGCGCGATCGGTTTCGCGGCGTTCGCCTCCTACGCCAATTACGCGATGCGCTGCGACGCGCTGACCCCGGTGTGGCTGAGCGTCACCGTCGCGGCGGGGGCATTGCTGTTCCTGCTGGCGTGGCTCAACCCGACGTCGCGAGGCCTGCGCATCGGGCTCGCGGTCGCGGCGGGCGCGGTGATCGCGGCGGGTTTCGTCCATTTCTTCCCGCAATGCCTCGGCCGGCCCGAGGGCGTCTCGCCCGAACTCCAGAAGAATTGGCTGAACAACGTCCGCGAGGCGAAGCCGATCTACAAACACCCGTTCCGCCTCGGCTTTCCGATCGCGGCGCTGCCGATCGTCGGCGTCGTCGGGGTGATCCTCGGCACGTGGCGGGCACGGCGCTCGCCGGCGCTGATCGGCTGGAGCGCGGTGGCGCTGTTCGTCACCTTCGCCTGCCTGATGCTGCTGTGGCAGGTCCGCGCAGGACCGGCGGCGCAGATGCTCGCGGTGCCCGGCGCGACCTTGCTCGGCTGGATCGTGCTGCCGTGGCTGCTGGAACATCGTTCGTGGCCGGTGCGGATCGGCGGCACGGTGGCGGCGTTCCTGATCGTCTCCGGATTGTTCGCCGGGCTGATCATCAAATATCTGCCGGTCGACGTCCCCAATGCCTATACCAAGCGGGTCAATCGTTCGACCGGAAGCTGCGTGCGCTATACCGTGCTGAAGGCGCTCGACCGCTATCCGGCGCAGACGATCTTCACCTTCGTCGACCTCGGGCCGCGGCTGATCACGGTGACGCATCACGATGCGATCGCCGGGCCGTATCACCGCAACGGCGACGCGATCCTCGACGTCCAGCATGCCTTCGGCGGAAGCGCGGATCTGGCGCATGCGATCATCCGGCGCCACGGCGCGACGATGCTGCTGCTCTGTCCCAACCATTCGGAATCGACCAACTATCGCGCACGCGATCCCGGCGGCTTCTACGACCAGCTCGCGCATGGTGAGGTGCCGGCGTGGCTGACGCCGCTACCGCTGCCGAACAATTCGCCGCTGCGCTTGTTCAAGGTGGATTGAGCCGGGAGGGCGCCGTGTCCTCCCCCTCTGGCGCGCCGAAGGCGTGACGGAGGGGAGGAAAGGGGTACGTCTGCCGCTACCGCAGGCTCACCTGCAACCCGTCCATCACGAATTGCACCGCCAGCGCCGCGAGCAGCACGCCGAGCAGCCGCGTAATCACCGCCTCGATCCGCGCGCCGAGCAGCCGCATCAGCGGCCCCGCCGCGAGCAGCGCCACCAGCGTCAGCAACAGGATCACCCCCATCGCCGCGAGCACGACCAACGTCGCCTCGATGCCGTTGGTGCGCGCGACGAGCAGCATCACCGAGGCGATCGAGCCCGGCCCGGCGATCATCGGCATCGCCATCGGAAAGATCGACACGTCGTCCGCCTCGGGATCGTGCGCGACCTTGGCGGCGCGATCCTCGCGGCGCTGCGTGCGCTTCTCGAACACCATTTCCAGCGCGATCAGGAACAGCATGATGCCGCCGGCGATGCGGAAGCTCGCCAGGCTGATGCCAAGCCCGCGGAGCAGCGCCTCGCCCGCCAGCGCGAACACCAGCAGGATGACGGTCGCCACCCCGACCGCGCGGATCGCCATCGCGCGCCGCTGGATGGGGGAGGCGCCCGCCGACAGGCCGGCATAGATCGGCGCGCAGCCGAGCGGATCGATGATGACGAAGAAGGTGATCAGCGTCGAGACGAACAGCTCGATCACAGCATCGCCTCTAGCCGCTCGCGGCGGCACGCCGAGACATAGGTGTTGCGGATCAGGCAGGCGATCGTCATCGGCCCGACGCCGCCCGGCACCGGCGTGATCGCGCCCGCCACCGCGCTGGCCGCGGCGAAATCGACGTCGCCGACCAGCCCGTCATCGGTGCGGTTGATGCCGACGTCGATCACGCTCGCGCCCGGCTTGATCCAATCGCCCTGGATGAAGCGCGGGATGCCGACCGCGGCGACGACGATATCCGCCATGCGCAGATGCGCGGCGACGTCGCGCGTGCGGCTGTGGACGATCGTGACGGTGCAGCTCTGCTGGAGCAGCAATTGCGCCATCGGCTTGCCGACGATGTTCGACCGGCCGACGACCACCGCCTCCATCCCCGACAGTTTCGGGTGGATATCCTTGAGCAGGATCAGGCAGCCGAGCGGCGTGCATGGCACGAACCCTTCCGCGCCGATCGCGAGTCGGCCGGCATTGACCGGGTGGAAGCCGTCGACGTCCTTGTCGGGATCGATCGCGAGCAGCACCGCCTGCGCATCGATATGAGCGGGCAGCGGCAATTGGACAAGGATGCCGTCGACCGCGGGATCGGCGTTGAGCTGCGCGACCAGCGCGAGCAGCGTCTCGGCTTCGGTATCGACGGGCAGGCGATGCTCGAAGCTTGCCATGCCGGCGTCAAGCGTCGCCTTGCCCTTGTTGCGGACATAGACCGCCGAGGCGGGGTCCTCGCCGACCAGCACGACGGCGAGGCCGGGCGCGCGGCCGGTGGCCTCGCGGAAGGTGGCGACATGGGCGGCGACGCGGGTGCGCAAGGCAAGGGCATGCGCCTTGCCGTCGATGATCGTGGCGGTCATGCCGCGGTCTCATAAAGCGCGGCGGCGATTTTCGCCAGCGCGGCGGCGTCGCCCGCGACGTGCAACCGCTTCAATCGCGCGGTATCGCCGCCGACCAGCGTGACGGCGCGTTTCGGAACGCCGAAGGTGCTGGCGACCAGCGCGATCAGCGCGGCATTGGCCTTGCCGTCGACCGGCGCGGCGGCGAGGCGCGCGGCGAGATGCTCTTCGGTGCCGGCGGCGATCGCATCGCGCCCGCCGCGCGGCGTCACCCGGATCGCGACGAGAAGACCGTCGTCGCGGATCGTCCACGCCGGCATCGGCGGCGGATCAGACCGCGCCGTTGACCAGTAGGCTGGTCGCGATGTTCGGCAGGATGACGCTGTCGAGGATGCGGATGATGATCAGCACCACCAGCGGCGCAAGGTCGATGCCGCTGATGTTGGGCAGGATCCGCCGCAGCGGCCGGTAGAGCGGCTCGGTCAGCCGATCGAGGCCGTAATGCAGTTGGCTGACGAAATTGTTCGAGGTGTTGATCACGTTGAACACGATCAGCAGCGACAGCACGAACTGGATCATGATGATCCACCACAGCACGTTCAGCAGCACCTGGATGATCTGGATAAGGGTAAGCGCGATCACGCGAGGCTCCGGGATAAGGGACTGGCGCCCGACCTAGCCGGTCTGGGGCGCGTCGAACAGGCCGTCCTGCGATCCGGCGGGCGGGTTGAGGCCGAGATGCTTCCAGCCGCCGGCGTTGAGCACGCGCCCGCGCGCGGTGCGCGCGACGAGGCCGAGCTGGATCAGGTAGGGCTCGATCACCTCCTCGATCGTATCACGCGGCTCGCTGAGCCCGGCGGCGAGCGTCTCGACGCCCACCGGTCCGCCGCGATAGATGTCGGCGATCATGTGCAGATAGCGCCGGTCCATCGCGTCGAGCCCGAGCGAATCGACCTCGAGCCGGTTGAGCGCACGGTCGGCGGCGGCGCGGTCGACGGTCGGCGTGCCGGCGACATTGGCGAAGTCGCGCACCCGGCGCAGCAGCCGCCCGGCGATGCGCGGCGTGCCGCGCGCGCGGCGGGCGATCTCGCTCGCGCCATCGGGGGCGATGCCGAGGTCGAGCAGCCCGGCGGCGCGCGTGACGACGCGGGTCAGCTCCTCGACGGTGTAGAATTGCAGTCGCACCGGAATGCCGAACCGGTCGCGCAGCGGCGTGGTCAGCAGCCCCTGCCGCGTCGTCGCGCCGACCAGCGTGAACTTGGGCAGGTCGATCCGCACGCTGCGCGCCGACGGCCCCTCGCCGATCATCAGGTCGAGCGCGCGATCCTCCATCGCCGGATACAGCACTTCCTCCACCGCGGGTTGCAGCCGGTGGATCTCGTCGATGAACAGCACGTCGCCGTCCTCGAGATTGGTGAGCAAGGCGGCGAGATCGCCCGATTTGGCGATCACCGGGCCGGAGGTGGCGCGGAAGCCGACGCCCATCTCGCGCGCGATGATCTGCGCCAGCGTCGTCTTGCCGAGCCCCGGCGGCCCGAAGAACAGCACGTGATCGAGCGCATCGCCGCGCCCGCGCGCCGCCTCGATGAACACGCGCAGATTCTCGCGCGCCGCCTGCTGCCCGACGAATTCGTCGAGACTGCGCGGGCGGAGCGCCGCATCGACGTCCTCGGGACGGCGGCTGGCGGAGAGAAGACGGTCGTCGGTCACTGGGCGGCCAACAATTCGTCGATCGTCACGCCGGCCTGACGGAGCAGGCTTGCCAGCGTGTCGGTCTTCACTTCCTTATGGAGGGGAATGACGCAGCCGACCTCGCCACGACGCAGGACGACATGACTGCCGCGCTGCCTCACCTGTTCGAAACCCAGTCGTTCCAGCATCCGGATGATCTCCGCACCCGACAAGATCGGAAGCTTAGGCATGCACCGCGACATCGAAGGTGGTTACGAAGGGCGCTGCACGCGTGGCCATCGGGAATTCCTCAAGATACAGTTCGACGGCCTCACGCAGATTGGCCAGCGCCTCGTGGATCGTCTCGCCCTGCGTCGCCGTGCCGGTTTCCGGGTTGAAGGCGGTGAAGCCCCCCTCGTCGGCATGGCTCAGAATTGCGGTCACGTGCATGCAGGCCTCCTCGGCAATTTATTCGCAGCTACTTCGGCCATTTGCACGGCGCCAGTGTGCAACCGAACCGTCAGCCCCGCTCAATGACGTACGTCCGGGTCGTCGGCGATGAGCCGGGCGATGATCGTATGCCGGTCCAGATCGATGACAGCCGATGCGATCCCTTCGCCCTTCAGAACCTTCACGCGTTCCGCGCCGTAATGGTCGTCTCGACCAATCTAGATTGCAACGCATGGACCAGCCGGCGGGGAGACGTGCCGCTACGCTATGTTCCCGATATAGTCCCGTTTTGCCGGAGCGTCCAGCAATGCGGCCGCTACTTCGCCGCCTTGCGCAGCGCCAGCCGCACCAGGGCGTCGAGCGTCGCGAACGGCCCTAGGTCCTCTTCCGCCGCGCCGACCGCGCTCGCCGCTTCGGCGGGGCGGAAGCCAAGGTTGAGCAATGCCGATACCGCATCCGCCGCCGCGCCGGCCGGCATGACCTGCGCCGCCGCCGCCGGGCCGAGCGCCACCATCCCGACCTTATCCTTCAATTCGCGCACGATCCGCTCGGCGAGCTTCGGCCCGACGCCGTTGGCACGCGCCACCATCGCCTTGTCCTGCGCAGACACCGCGCGCGCGATCTCCGCGGTGTCCAGCGCCGACAGGATCGCCAACGCGACCCGCGATCCCACGCCCTGCACGCCGGTGAGCAGCCGGAACCAGTCGCGCTCCTCGGCGCGCGCGAACCCGACGAGGCGGATCGCATCCTCGCTGACCAGCATCTCGGTATGCAGCATCGCCGCCTCGCCGACCGGCCCGATCGCCGCCAGCGTCCGCGCCGAGGCGCCAATGAGGTAGCCGACCCCGCCGACGTCGATCACCGCATAATCTATCCCGGTTGATTCGAGCCGGCCTTTCAGATGCGCGATCATGCGGTTACCCGCGCCCGGCGCGCCATGCCTTGCGCTGAGGCGAGGTGGTGCGCATGTGTAATCGCCACCGCGAGCGCGTCGGCTGCATCGGGTCCGGCGAGTTTCGCGCCGGGCAGCAGCACCGCCATCATCGCCTGGATCTGCCGTTTCTCGGCGCCGCCGGTGCCGACCACTGCCTTCTTGACGGTCGAGGGATGATATTCGCCGATATGCAGCCCGTTGCCCGCCGCGGCGAGCAGCACGACGCCGCGCGCCTGCCCCAGCTTGAGCGTCGACTGCGCATTGGTGTTGCCGAGAACTTCCTCGACCGCGGCGCCGTCGGGCCGTTCGGTGAGGATCACGTCGATCAACGCGGCATGCAGGTTCGACAGGCGCCGCGGCAGCGGCATCGACGGATCGGTGCGGATCTGCCCGTTGGCGATGTGCGACAGCCGATTGCCGTCGGCATGGATGACGCCCCAGCCGGTTGTGCCGAGCCCGGGATCGAGGCCGAGAATAATCAGCGTGACGCTCCGGGGGCAGGAATAGTGATCGAGACCACATTGTTCGGGTTCGGAATCATCAACATGATGGCTCCGCTAGTGATTCCGGCCAGCCCCCAGGCATATGCCCGCCGACTAAGGTCGCCAAAGCCCCGCGCAAAACAATATATCGCGGCAGCGAGGCCCAGCCAGAACCAAGGGTTCAACCCAGTCTCTCCATCACCTCGTCGGAGACCTCGTAATTGCCCCAGACGGTCTGCACGTCGTCGTCGTCGTCGAGCATGTCGATCAGCTTGAACAAGGTCGCCGCATCGCCCTCGTCGACCGACACCATCGTCTGCGGCCGCCAGGCGAGCTTGGCGCCCTCGGGCTCGCCGAGCACGGGCTCCAGCGCCTTGGCGACCTCGTGCAGGTCGCCGACCGCGGTCCAGATCTCGTGGCCGTCCTCCGACGAGGTAACGTCCTCCGCGCCCGCTTCCAGCGCCGCCTCGAACACCTTCTCGGCATCGCCGGCGCTCGCGGGATAGTTGATCAGGCCGACGCGGTCGAAGGCGTGGCTCACCGATCCGCTCGCGCCGAGGTTGCCGCCGTTCTTGGCGACCGCGGTGCGCACGTTGGTCGCGGTGCGGTTGCGGTTGTCGGTCAGCGCCTCGATGATCAGCGACACGCCGCCGGGGCCGAAGCCTTCGTAGCGGATCTCTTCGTAGCTCTCGGTATCGCTGCGGCTCGCCTTGTCGATCGAGCGCTGGATATTGTCCTTGGGCATCGACTGCGCCTTGGCGGCGTTGACCGCGGCGCGCAGCCGCGGGTTCATGTCGGGGTCGGGCATCCCCATTTTCGCCGCCACGGTGATTTCGCGGCTGAGCTTGGAGAACATGCCCGAGCGCTTCTTATCCTGCGCGCCCTTGCGGTGCATGATGTTCTTGAACTTGGAATGGCCTGCCATGACTGCCTCTAGCGAATAATCCTGTGCCTTTAGGCGGTGGGTACGCTTTTCGCCAGAGCGTCGATCTTCGCCTCCAATGCGCCGAGCCGGTCGAGCACCACGCCGTCCAGCTTCTCATGCAGCCGCAGGATGTCGAGCTCGGCGCGCAAATTGGTCTCGTAATCGAGGCTGGCGGCGAGCCGGTCCTTCGCCGCCTGCCGGTTCTGGCTCATCATGATCACCGGCGCCTGGATCGCCGCGACGGTCGACAGCATCAGATTGAGGAAGATGTAGGGGAAGGGATCGAACGCCGCGCCGAAATGCGCCAGCACGTCCGAATTGAGCAGCATCCATCCGATCAACACCGCGGTGAAGGCGATGATGAAGGTCCACGACCCGCCGATCGCGGCGACCCGGTCGGACAGGCGCTCGCCGAAGCTGGACCGCGCGTCGGCTTCGTCGGCGGCGTCGCGGCTGACGATCGTGCCGCTGTCGATGGAGTCGAGGACGCGCCGCTCCTCGGGATCGAGCGCATGGGCGGGTTTGCGCAGCAGGCGCTGGGCGAGATCGGCGAGGGGGAGCTGTGCCATCGGATGCGTCCTTGGTCGGGGCGGGCGGCGGTGCCGTACCGGACGTATCGCCCTGCGGCAACCGGACGCAAAGCGCTTGCCCCGCCCCCCCCGGATACGCCAAACGCGCAACCAATGACCGTCAGCGTAGACATGGGCAGCGACGACCGCGGCGCGCCCGTGACCATGGACCTCGAAGAACTGCTCGCCACCCGGCTGCTCGTCCAGGGCAATTCGGGGTCGGGCAAGTCGCATCTGCTGCGCCGCCTGCTCGAAGGCTCGGCGGGGCAGGTGCAGCAGGTGGTGATCGATCCCGAGGGCGATTTCGTTACGCTCGCCGGGCCGTACGGCCATGTCGTGATCGAGGCGGCGGATTATTCGGTGCCCGAGATCGCGCGCATCGCCACCCGGCTGCGCGAGCATCGCGCGAGCGTCGTGCTCAGCCTCGAGGGGCTGGAGGCGGAGGGACAGATGCGCTGCGCCGCCGCCTTCCTGTCGGCCTTGTTCGATGCGCCGCGCGAACATTGGTATCCGGCGCTGGTCGTCGTCGACGAGGCGCAATTGTTCGCGCCGGTCACGGGCGGCGAGGTCGCCGAGGAGGTGCGCCGCGCGTCTTTGTCGGCGATGACCAACCTCATGTGCCGCGGCCGCAAGCGCGGCCTCGCCGGGGTGATCGCGACGCAGCGACTCGCCAAGCTCGCCAAGAACGTCGCGGCGGAGGCGAGCAACTTCCTGATGGGCCGCACCTTCCTCGACATCGACATGGCGCGCGCCGCCGACCTGCTCGGCATGGAGCGGCGCCAGGCCGACGTGATCCGCGATCTCGCGCGCGGCACCTTCCTCGCGCTCGGACCGGCGGTGTCGCGCCGGCCGATCACGGTGAAGATCGGCCAGGTCGCCACGTCGGCGCGCAGCGGCAGCCCCAAGCTGACCCCGCTGCCGAGCGCGCCGGCGGAGAACCTCCAGCAACTGATCTTCGCGCCGCCGCCCGACGAGGCGCCGCAACTGCCGATGGCGTTCGACTCGCGCCCGCGCCGGGTGCCGGCGGACGAATTGCTCGACACAATCGAGCGGCCGGCGTCGCAACAGACAACGCTGGCGCCGCTGCCCGACAAGTCGGACGACGAGGTCGAGGGCATCTATGCGAACGTGCTGGAGGCGATCGTCGCCGATCGCGATTCGGCGTTGCGCCCGCCGTCGGTGCTGTTCCAGGATTTTCAGGTGCGCTGCCGCATGGCCGGGCTCGCCAAGCCGCCGCTCGACCTGCCCGGTTTCACCCGCCGGCTGTCCGCGGCGCGCGCGGGGATCTTCGACGTCACCGACCCGCAATGGGCTGAGGCGATGGAACTCGCTTATTCGCTGCCCGACGACATGATTGGCGCCTTCTTGCTGGTCGCCCGCGCTGCGAAGAGCGGGGAGCCGTGTCCGTCGGATACGGCGCTGGCGGAGACCTACGGGACGAGTTCGCTGGGGCGGGTGCGGCGGCTGATCGGCTATATCGAGAGCCGTGAATTGTTCGTCGCGCGGGTGGATCTGTCGGGAAAACGTTCGATCACGATCCCGCGATTGGGGTGGACCACGGCGGCGAGCGAGGCAGGGTAAATCCTCCCCCGCCAGGGGGAGGTGGCAGTGCAAAGCACTGACGGAGGGGGAGGATACGGTAAGCCCGGCGCTTGCGGAGACGCCCCCTCCACCACCCGGCTACGCCGGACGGTCCCCAGTGCAGGGTTGGATTGCCCCCGGCAATCCAAGATCATGCCGGGGGCATGATCGACCCTGCAATCCCGCTGCGCGAGGGAGGAATTTGCGCGGGCTCAATGCCCCTTGCGCGGCAGCAGGTGGAGCAGGCCGACGATCGCGCCGCCGACGATCAGGCCGACGATCCCCGATCCCACCGCGGTCACCACCCAGTTCACCACCCCCGGCAGCACGCCGACCGCATGCGCCGCGCCCTCGGCGGCGGCGTGGAGCGCGTGGGGCAGGCCGGTCACCCCGAACGCCTCCATGCCGTGGACGATGATCCCGCCGCCGACCCAGACCATCGCCGCGGTGCCGATCAGCGACAGCGCCTTCAGCACCACCGGCATCGCCGCGACCAGCCCGCGCCCGAACGCCTGCGATCCCGCGCCCGGCTTCTGCGCGAGATGTAGGCCGATATCGTCCATCTTCACGATCAGCGCGACGATGCCGTAGACGCCGACGGTGATCGCGATCCCCACCAGCGCCAGCGCGATGGCCTGGTTGACCAAGGTCTGCCCGTTCAGCTCGCCCAGGGCGATCGCCATGATCTCGCCCGATAGGATCAGGTCGGTACGCACCGCGCCCGACACCTGCCGGTCCTCCAGCGCCTTGGGATCGGTCTCGATCGCGGCATCCTCGCCATGGCCGTGGCCGGTGAGCCCGCCGACGATCTTCTCCGCCGCCTCGAAGCAGAGATAGGCGCCGCCGAGCATCAGGATCGGCGTGATCGCCCAGGGCGCGAGCGCGCTCAGCACCAATGCCGCGGGCAGCAGGAACAGCAATTTGTTCTTGAGCGACCCCAGCGCGATCTTGCCGATGATCGGCAGTTCGCGCGCCGGGCTCAGCCCGACGACATAGGTCGGCGTCACCGCGGTATCGTCGATGACGACGCCCGCCGCCTTCGCGCCCGCCTTGCCCGCCGCGCCGGCGACGTCGTCGAGGCTGGCGGCGGCGAGTTTCGCCATCGCCGCGATATCGTCGAGCAACGCCACCAGTCCGCCGGCCATGTCCAATGTCCCCCGATTGTCCGGGGAGCAGCCATGGCGGCGGCGGCGGAACGGTTCAATAACCGAGGTGTTTCCGCTTTGTTGCTCGGCTGCCCGATTGCGCGGGGAAGGGCATGACGGCTCCCGATCGCGCAGCTAAGGCAGGAAGATGACCGATATCACGCCGCCCGTCGCCGCCCGGCGCCCGCACAGCTTCACCACGCACGGCATCACCATCGAGGATCCCTATGCCTGGCTGAAGGACCCCGACTATCCGGAGGTCGCGGACCCCGACGTGCTCGCCTATCTTGCGGCGGAGAACGCGTATTTCGAAAGCGTGATGGCGCCGCACCAGCCGTTGGTCGACCGGCTGTACGAAGAGATGAAGGCGCGCATCAAGGAAGACGAATCCTCGGTGCCGCAGAAGGACGGCGACTGGCTCTACTGGACCGCCTACGAAACCGGCGGCCAATATCGCAAATGGTGGCGCAAGCCCGTGGCGGGCGGTCCCGACGAGCTGCTGCTCGACGAACCCGCGCTCGCCGAGGGCAAGGAATATTTCCGGCTCGGCGCCTTCGCGATCAGCAACGACGGCCGCCATCTTGCTTATGCGATCGACGACAGCGGCGCGGAGCGGTTCGAGGTGCGCGTCAAGAACCTCGCCACCGGCGCGCATCTGCCCGAGGTGATTCCCGGCATGCTCTCCGACATCGTCTGGACCAGCGACGATGCCGGCTTCCTCTACGGCCTCGCCAACGAACAATGGCGCACCGACAATGCCCGCTTCCACCGGCTCGGCACGCCGGTGAGCGACGACGTCGAGCTGTTCCACGAGGAGGACGAGGGCTATCGCGTCGCGGTCGCCGAGACCAGCGATCGCCAGTGGCTGGTGATCGGCACCGGCGACCATGTCACCAGCGAGGTGCGGCTGCTCCCGGCGAACGACCCGCTGGCGACGCCGATCCTCGTCGCCCCCCGCCTGGAAGGCCGCGAATATGACGTCGACGCGCATGACGGCACGCTGTTCATCCACACCAACGACACCGATCCGATGTGGCGGCTGTGCACCGCGAGCATCGATGCGCCCGGCGAGTGGCACGAGCTGATCCCCGCCGACGCGCATTTCTACATGACCGGCGTCGAATGCTATCGCGACTTCTTCGTCGTCGAGGGGCGATTGGACGGGCTCGATCAGATCGCGATCCACCGCTACGACGCGCCGACCGAGCCGCAGCGTATCGCCTTTCCCGAGGCGAGCTATGCCGCCGGCCTCGGCGACAATCCCGAATATGCCGTCGACACATTGCGCCTCGGCTATGAATCGATGGTCACGCCCGGCACCGTCTACGATTACGACGTCGCCACCGGCGCGCTGGACGTGCTCAAGGTGCAGGAGATTCCCGCCGGCTATGACGCTGCGGGCTATCGCACCGAACGGCTCAAGATCGCTGCGCGCGACGGCACCGAAATTCCGGTGTCGATCGTCTATCCCGCGGGGTTCGAGCGCGACGGGTCGCAGCCGCTGTTCCTCTATGCCTATGGCGCCTACGGCTATGCGATCCCGCCCGGCTTCTCGACCGGGCGGCTCTCCTTGCTCGACCGCGGCTTCGCTTATGCGATCGCGCATATCCGCGGCGGCGACGATCTCGGCCAGCAATGGTATCACGACGGCAAGCTCGACAAGCGCACCAACACGTTCAACGATTTCGTCGACGTGGCGGAGGGGCTGATCGACGCCGGCTGGACCAGCGCCGGCCGCATCGCCACCGCCGGCCGCTCGGCGGGCGGCGAGCTGATGGGCGCGATCGTCAATTCCGATCCCGAGCTGTGGGGCGCGGTGATCGCCGACGTGCCGTTCGTCGACGTGCTCAACACGATGCTCGACGCCGATCTACCGCTCACGCCTGGCGAATGGCCCGAATGGGGCAATCCGATCGAGGACAGAGCGGCGTTTGAGCTGATCCGCAGCTACAGCCCGTACGACAATGTCGTCGCGCAAGGATATCCGCCGATGTTCATCTCGGGCGGGCTCAACGATCCGCGCGTGACCTATTGGGAGCCGGCGAAATGGGCGGCGAAGCTGCGCGCCACCAAGACCGACGATAACGTGCTGCTGCTCAAGACCAATATGGGCGCGGGCCATGGCGGCAAGTCGGGCAGGTTCGAATCGCTGCGCGAGGCCGCCGAGGAACATGCCTTCGTGCTCTGGCAGCTCGGGATCGACCGCTGAGCATCGAGACGCTCATCGCCCAATACGGGCTCGCCGCGGTGTTCCTCGGCGCGGGGATCGAGGGCGAGACGATGGTGCTCGCCGGCGGGCTGTTCGCGCATGAGGGGATGCTGTCGCTGCCCGGCGCGATGATCGCCGCGGCGACCGGCTCGTTCGTCGCCGACCAGGCGTTCTTCGCCGCCGGGCGACGCTTCCGCAACCATCGCTGGGTGCAGCGCGCGCAGGCCAAGCCTGCCTTCGCCAAGGCGCTCGACACGCTCGAACGTTATCCGATCGGCTTCATCTTCCTCTTCCGCTTCCTCTACGGACTGCGCACGGTCAGCCCGATCGCGATCGGCACCACCCATGTGCCGACGCGCACCTTCCTGTGGATCAACGCGATCGCCGCGGCGATCTGGGGGGTGCTGTTCACCAGCCTCGGCTATGTCTTCGGCACAGGCATCGCCGAATTGCTCGGCCGCTATCGCCCGCATGGCCGGCAATGGCTGTGGGTGGCGCTGGCGGCGGTGGTGCTCGGCACGCTGTTCGCCGCCTTCCGCTGGTGGCGCCGGCGGCGGCAGGCATGACGGGGCGGCGATGAGCGGCCGCTTCACCCTGTCGATCACCGCCGCGGCGGACGACATCGACGAGCTCGGCCACGTCAACAATGCGGTGTGGGTGCGCTGGATCCAGGACATCGCCGTCGCGCATTGGGAGGCGGTCGCGTCGGCGGCGGACCGTGCCGCTTTGGTCTGGGTCGTCACCCGGCACGCGATCGACTATCGCGGCAACGTCGCCGCCGGCGAGACGGTGACGGGGGAGACTTGGGTCCCCGAGCCGCCCAAGGGCGCGCGCTTCGACCGCCACGTCCGCTTCACCGGCGCCGACGGCAAGGTGAAGGTGGAGGCGGTCACCACCTGGGCATTGCTCGACCGCGCGACGGGCCGGCTGCTGCGCGTGCGGCTCGAACTCGCCGCGCCCTTCCTCGACCGCTGAGCGGCGTCAGAGCCGGCCGAACACCGCCTCGAATCCCGCGCGGTCGCCCGCGGCGAGGAAGCGCGCCTGTTCGATCCAGCGATCGCGCGTGATCCGCCCGGCGAACGGCCCGAGCTGCGCATCGAGCCGCATCGCCTCGTCGTCGCTCAGCGCCGCGACCTGCCCGACCGTGGTGATGCCCATCTCGGCCAGCCGCGCGGTGAGCTTCGGCCCGAGCCCCTTCAGCGTCCCCACCGGCGCATCGGCCGGCGATTCGCCCGCCGGGGCGGGTGCGGGGGCCGGGGCAGGAGCGGGAGCCGACACCGCCTCCACCGCCGGCGCGGCGTCGAGCGGCGCGGCGGCGGCGATCGGTTCGTCCGCCAGCGGATCGCGGGCCGGCTCGGCCGGCGCCGCATCCTCCGCACGCCGCGCCAGGGGCGGGGGCGGGGCCTGCACAGGCGTCGGCACCGGTTCGGCGGGTGCGGCGGCGACCACCTCCTCGTTGTGGGTTTCGATATGGCGTTCGGCGGCCTTGCGCCGCGCCTTCAGCCGCGCGCCCCAGACGATCGCCGCGATCACCAGCAGCGCGAAGATCGCCAGGACGGCGAGATGCGCGATGGTGAACGCGTCGGTGCTGTCGGGCAGGAGGCTGGCGCCGGTGGCGCCGCCGGCGGAGGCGGTGTCGTTCATGCCGGCGACCCTACCCGCGCCGCTACGGCACGGCGAGCGGAAACGTCAGGGGGATCGATCGAGCCCGCCCCCCTATCGCAGCGCCCGCGCCACCAGCCCGCCGCAATCCGCATCCACCGCGCTCGGCCCCTGCCGGCCGGTGATCGCGCGGCCGATCGCCTTGAAGATGTTGCCGACGGACTTCACCTCCGCCGGCACGGTCAACCGGGGATCGCTCAGGCTACCGGTCACGAACGCCGATCCCGGCAGCCGCAGCAGGCTGTTCCCCTTGGGCGCGCCGGTCAGCCGCAGGTCGATCCGCTCGTCGGGGAAGCGCACCGTCCCCGTGCCGCGCAACTGGCTCGCGCTGGTGTCGACCACCAGCGGCGCCGCGGTGCCGCGCCCGCCGCGCACCGGCAGCGCCAGCACGAGGCAGCGCAGCCGCGCGCTGTCGCCGCCGCCGGCGAGCAGGGCCCGCCCCGCGTCGAACCCCAGTGCCGCCGCATAGCGTGCCGGCAGGCTGCCGTCGCGGATGGTAAAGCCGATCCTGCCGTCGGATCGCCCGATCGCCGCGCGGATCGTGTCGCCGCGCCCGCGCAGCCGCGCCAATGCCTCGACCCGCCCGGTGAACGCGCCCGCGGCACCGTCGAACGCCTCCACCCGCGTGCCGACCAGCCGCAGGTCGACCGCCAGCGTCGGCGTCTTCGCCCCGCCGCGCTGGTCGACCGTCACGCTGCCCCGCGCCGTCCCGCCGGCGAGCCGCACGGTCAGCGGCGCGACCCGCAGCCGCTGGTGGTCGAGCGCCAGCACACCGTCGATCCCCGTCACCGACGTGCCGCCGCCGTGGCTGAACACGCGCGCGACGTGCACCGCGATCCGCCCGTCGGTCCGGTCGATGTTGGTTAGGTCGATGCGGGTGTTGGGCACCAGCCGCGGTCCGATCGCGCGCTCCAGCGCGGCACCCTTGGCGAGCCCCTCGTCCGACGAGAGGTCGTCGAAGTCGAACCGCCTCGCCGTCACCGCGCCGTCCAGCTTGGTGCGTCCGTCCTGTTTGTCGACGGTGACGTGACCGGCGATGTCGGACCGGCCGATCGTGCCGTCGAGGTCGGTGACGATCCACCGCGGCGACGCGTGGCGGACGTGCGCGGTCAGCGCCACCGGCTGCGTCCCGAACAGCCCCGCCTCGATCACCGCGTCGATCAGCCGAAGGTCGGCGGCGCGCGCCGCGACGTCGAGCGTCATCGCATCGGTATCGAGCGGCCGGTCGGTCGTGCCCGTCGCGCGCATGTGCAGCGCGGCGCCGTCGATCGTCGCGGTGAACGCCCACGGCCCCGCCACCGGCTGCGCGACCGAGGCGCCGGTGAGCGCGATCCGGACCGGCGTGCCGCGGATCGTCCCGCTGCCGCTGGCGCGCAAGCCCTTCGCGTCCGATGCGAAGGCGACGCGCGCGCTGCGCTGCCGTTTGTCGTCGCGATAGGCGATGATGCTGTCGCTTACGGTCAGCCCTTTGAGATCGTTGGACGATCCGCCACGCTCGGGTTCGCCGGGTCGTGACCAGTTGGTCCGCCCGTCGGCGGCGCGCACCAAGGCGAGCTGCAATCCGTCGACGACGATGTCGCGCGGCTTGAACGTGCCGGTCAGCAGCGGCCACACCGGAAAGCTGACCCGCGCCTCGCGCAGCCGCAGGAAATCGCCGCCGCCCGCCCAATCCGCCTGCGCGATCCGCACCCCGCGCACCGCGATCGTCGGGGTGAAGCCGAACCCGTCGGTCCGCGTCATCGCCGCGATCGTCACCGGCCGCCCGAAGCGCTTGCTCAGCCGGTCGGCGACGACGCTTTTGAGCATCCCGAACGGAAAGGCCGCGATGACGAGCAGCGCGGTCAGCGGTACGACCGCGGCGATGGTCAGCAGGAGGAAACGCCTGCCCGGCCTCACACCCATTGTTCGGCCCGAGCCGGAAGGCATCCTAACATGCATCATGGACGCGCATCAGGCCGACATGGTTCCGAAATGGTCAGAAGTCGATCGCGATACCCTTCAGCTCCCAATCGCCATAGCGCGTCGGATCGAGCCCGAGCGGGTCCGGCTGCGCGGATGTCTTCGCCTCCGGCTGCGGCACCGGCGGATTGCGGCTCAGATAGGCGGGCGGCTTCACATGGTCGGGACGTTGGCCCATCGCAGCTCTCCGGTCTAAGGGGTGGATTCCATAACGGTTCCCCATATCGTCCCCTCATATCGTCCTCGCACCCAGGTAAGACAAGTTTGCCCCGTCCCAAGACCAACGATTCCGACGCGCTCGGCACCCCCTCCCGCCGCGCCGCGCTGCGCCTGCTCGATGCGGTCCTGCGCCGCGGCGAGCCGCTCGAACAGGCGCTCGTCGCCGCGACGCGCCACGTCTACGGCCCGGACCGCGGCCTCGCGCATGCCATCGCCGCCGAGGTGCTGCGCCGGCTGCCCGATCTCGACGCGCTGATCGATTCGGTCACCGAACGGCCGCTGCCCGACGATGCCAAGGCGCGGATGGCGCTGCGCATCGCGCTGGTCCAGGCGCTCGTCCTCGGCACGCCGCATCATGCCGCGATCGCCACCGTGCTGCCGCTGGTCGACGGCGGTCCGCGCAAGCTCGTCCATGGCGTGTTCGGCGCGATCGTCCGGTCGGGCGTGCTGCTTCCCGAAATCCCGGCGCTGCCGCCGCTCGCCGAATCGCGCTGGGAGCGCGAATGGGGCGCCGAGATGATCGAAGGCGCGGCGCTGGCGATCGCCGCCCCGCCGCCGCTCGACGTCACGCTCGCCGATCCCGCCGAGACCGACCATTGGGTCACCGAACTCGGCGGCACCAGTCTGCTGCCCGGCCACGTCCGGATCGCCGACGCCGGCTCGGTCACCGATCTGCCCGGTTTCGCCGAGGGCCGCTGGTGGGTGCAGGATATCGCCGCCTCGCTGCCCGCGCGACTGCTCGCCGACGCCGCGCACGGCAGCGCGATCGACCTGTGCGCCGCGCCCGGCGGCAAGACGCTCCAGCTCGCCGCCGCCGGCTTCACGGTGGCGGCGGTCGACGTCTCCAACGCGCGCATCAAGCGGCTGCGCGAGAACCTGTTCCGCACGCGGCTGAAGGCGGAGGTGATCGCCGCCGACGTGCTCAAATGGGCGCCGGTCGAGCCGGCCGACGCGCTGCTGATCGACGCGCCGTGCAGCGCCACCGGCATCTTCCGCCGCCACCCCGACGTGCTCCACCGCGTCCACCCGCCGATCATCGAGGAGATGGCGGCGCTGCAGGCGCGCCTGTTCGCGCGCGCCGCCGACTGGGTGAAGCCCGGCGGCACGCTCGTCTTCGCGACGTGCAGCCTCGAACGGCAGGAAGGCGAGGACCAGCTCGCCCGTTTCCTGTCCGCGCGCCCCGATTATGCGATCGACGCGCCCGACGCGGCGCTGCTGCCGGCGGGCATCCCCGTCCACCCCGACGGCTACGTCCGCACGCTGCCGGGCATGCTGACCGCGCAAGGCGGCTGCGACGGCTTCTTCATCGTCCGGCTGAAACGCGCCTGACCCATTCCTCCCCCTGGCGGGGGAGGAATGAGCCGTCCCCAGCACCTGCGCGGGCGATCCCGCTTGAAGCCTTCGTCTATGATGACGTCGGACGATCACCCTGGAAAACCTGTCACCCCGGACAAGTCCGAGACCTCAGCGAAACTATCTAAGTGCTCCTGCGAAAGCAGGAGCGCAGGAGTCTCGATCGCCGTAAGGCGTTGGTTTGCTTGGCCCTGGGCTCGTGCTGCCGCAGGAGCGCCGGCGGACATCGGGCTGTTACCCCCAAGCCCGTACCCCGGACCCGCCGGGGGTAGACGTTCGTTGCGTCTCAATCCGACTTTCGCACGAGACTCGAACACGTTCGAAGCGGCGGAGCAGATGCGGCGGCAGTGCGACCCCCACTCACCCCTCATGCGATACCCCTCCCACGGCCGCCGCAGAATTGGTTAACCCCGCGCCCATTCCGCCCCCCAAGCGCATTGTAATAGAAGGACAGGCGGTTAGAGAGAAAGGCCATGCAACCGGTCCGTATCGCTCCCTCCATCCTCTCCGCCGACTTCGCCAAGCTGGGCGAGGAGGTCCGCGCGATCGATGCCGCGGGCGCCGACTGGATCCATATCGACGTGATGGACGGCCATTTCGTCCCCAACATCACGATCGGCCCGGCGGTGGTGAAGGCGCTGCGCCCGCACACCATTAAGCCCTTCGACGTCCATCTGATGATCTCGCCGGTCGACCTTTATCTCGACGCCTTTGCCGAGGCTGGCGCCGACGGCATGACCGTCCACCCGGAGGCCGGGCCGCACATCCACCGCACGATCCAGCACATCAAGGGGCTGGGCAAGCGCGCCGGCGTCGTGCTCAACCCCGGCACCCCCGCCAAGATGCTCGATTATCTCATCGACATGGTCGATCTCGTGCTGGTGATGAGCGTCAATCCGGGCTTCGGCGGCCAGAGCTTCATCGACAGCCAGCTCAAGAAGATCGCGGCGATCCGCAAGATGATCGACCAGACCGGCCGCGCGATCGATCTCGAGGTCGACGGCGGCGTCGATCCCGTCCACGCCGCGCGCTGCGTCGCCGCCGGCGCCGACGCGCTCGTTGCCGGCACCGCCGCCTTTCGCGGCGGCCCGTCCTGCTACGCCGCCAACATCGCCGCGCTGCGCGGCACCCCGGCGGCGGGATGAACGACCTGTCGCCGCTCCCCGACGCGCCTTTCGCCGAGACCCTCGCCGATTCGCCGCCCGACGGGATCGAGGAGGGCAAGCGCCTGATGCGCGTCGGCGGCGATCGCGGGCTCAGCCTCGCCGAGCGCCTGTCCGAACGGCTGCACAAACTGACGTGGCGCACGCCGATCCACGGCATGCGGCTCAAGGGGCGCTATCCGCTCAAGCTGATCGCCGTGCCCGACGACCCCGTCATCGGCGACGTCCGCCGCGGCCAGGCGATGCTGCGCGGCGATCTCACCTTCCGCGGCGAGACGCATCCGATCGACACCCTCGCCTTCAAGCGCGGCGAATGGGGCAAGCCTTTCGCCGATTACGTCCACAGCTTCGCTTGGTTGCGCGATTTGTCGACGGTGGCGACCCGCGCGCAGGGCGCGCCGATCGCCGAGGCGCTGATGGCGCGCTGGCTCGGCGATTATGCCGAGCGCGTCGATCCGCTCGCCTGGCGCCCCGATCTGTGGGGCCGGCGCCTGCTGTTCTGGACCGCGCATGCGCCGCTTATCCTGTCGTCCACCGATCTCGTCTATCGTTCCAGCGTGCTCAACACGCTGGCGCGCGGCGCCCGCCATCTCGATCGCGGCGCCGACAAGGCGCCGTCCGGCGCGCCGCGCATCGCCGCCTGGTGCGGCGTCGTCGCGGCGGGGCTGCTCATCCCCGGCGGCGATCCGCGCCGCAGCTTCGGCGAGGCGGGGCTCGCCCGCGCGCTCGCCGGCGGGCTCAGCGAGGATGGCGGTTCGGTGTCGCGCAGCCCGGTGATGCTGCTCGATACGATCATGCTGCTCGCCATGCTGCGCGAAACCTATGCGGCGCGGCGAGAGGAGATGCCCGCCGCGGCGCAGACCGCGCTGACCCGTGCCGTGCCGGCGCTGCTCGGCGTCACCCATGGCGACGGCATGCTGTCGAGCTGGCAGGGCGGCGGCCCGGCGATGCCCGACGCGCTCGCCGCGGTGATCGCCGCCAGCGGCGTGCGCACCCGGCCGCTGCGCCAGGCGCGCGACTGGGGTTATCAGCGGCTCGCCGCCGGGGGCGCGGTGCTGATCGTCGATGCCGCGCCGCCGCCGATCGCCAAATTGGTCGAGGGCGGCTGCGCCTCGACGCTCGCCTTCGAATTTTCGGACGGCGAGACCCGGCTGATCGTCAATTGCGGCGGCGCGCGCGCCGCGGTGCCGCAGCTGCCGGCCGCTTATGCCGAGGGGCTGCGTACCACGGCGGCGCATTCGACGCTGGTGGTCGGCGATTCCAACTCGACCGCGATCCTCGCCGACGGCACGCTCGGCCGCGGCGTCGCCGAGGTCGAATTGTCGCGGCAGGAATCGGACGTCGCCAGCCGCATCGAGGCGAGCCACGACGGCTATGTCCGCCGCTGGGGCTTCCTCCACCGCCGCCAGCTCATGCTGACCGGCGACGGCAAGGAATTGCGCGGCGAGGATGCGCTGCTGCCGCAGGGCCGCCGTCGCAAGCTCGGCGTGGTGCCGTTCGCGGTGCGCTTCCATCTCGGCGCGCAGGTCGAGGCGTCGCCGACCGCCGATGGCCTCGCCGCGCTGCTCCGCCTGCCCGGTGGCGCGCTCTGGCAGTTCCGCTGCCGCGGCGGCACGCTGACGATCGAGGATTCGCTGTGGATCGACGGCGAGGGCCGGCCGGTTCCGACGCAACAGCTCATCGTCAGCGGCGAGGCGCCGGCGGGCGGCGCCAACGTGAGCTGGGCGCTCAAACGCGCGATCTGACCTGTTCGGACGCATGTTCCGCCGCTAGGGGGACGCGCGACTGCCGCAAAGGAAGACCATGTCCACCATCTCCATCAAGCGCGCCCTGCTGTCGGTCTCCGACAAGACCGGCATTGTCGAGCTTTCTCAAGCACTTGCCGCGAAGGGCGTCGAGCTGGTTTCGACCGGCGGCACCGCTAGAGCGCTGCGCGACGCCGGCCTCTCGGTGCGCGACGTCAGTGAAGTTACCGGCTTTCCCGAGATGATGGACGGCCGCGTCAAGACGCTCCACCCGATGGTCCACGGCGGCCTGCTCGCCGTCCGCGACGACCCCGAGCATGCCGCGGCGATGGCCGACCATGCGATCGGCGCGATCGATCTGGTCGTCGTCAACCTCTACCCGTTCGAGGCGACCGTCGCGCGCGGCGCCGACCGCGACACGGTGATCGAGAATATCGACATCGGCGGCCCCTCGATGGTCCGCTCCGCCGCCAAGAACCACGCCTATGTCGCGATCGTCACCGACCCCGCCGATTATGCCCTCGTCGCGGCCGGCGAGACGACGCTCGATCAGCGCCGCCTGTTCGCCGCCAAGGCCTTCGCCGCCACCGCCAGCTACGACGGTGCGATCGCACGCTGGTTCGCCACCGTCGATCAGGCCGAGGCGTTCCCGGCGGTGCTGCCGGTGACGATGACCCGCGCCGCCTCGCTCCGCTACGGCGAGAACCCGCACCAGTCCGCCGCCTTCTACACCAGCAACGACGGCGTCCGCGGCATCGGCCAGGCGCGCCAGGTGCAGGGCAAGGAGCTGAGCTACAACAACCTCAACGACGCCGACGCCGCGCTCGAACTGGTCGCCGAGTTCCGCGACGCCGCGCCGACTTGCGTCATCGTCAAGCACGCCAACCCCTGCGGCGTCGCCACCGCATCCAGCCTCGCAGCGGCCTATGCCGAGGCCTTCGCCTGCGACACCGTTTCGGCGTTCGGCGGCATCATCGCAGTCAACCGCCCGCTCGACGCCGCGACGGCGAAGGCGATCACCGGCATCTTCACCGAGGTCGTCGTCGCCCCCGATGCCGACGAGGAGGCGCTCGCGCTGTTCGCCGCCAAGAAGAACCTGCGCCTGCTGCTCACCGGCGATCTGCCCGATCCGGCGCGTGCCGGTCTGTTCGCCAAGTCGATCGCCGGCGGCTGGCTGGTGCAGGGCCGCGACAATGGCACGCCGGGCGAGCTCAAGGTGGTGACCAAGCGCGCACCGACCGAGCAGGAACTGGCCGACTGCCGCTTCGCCTGGACGATCGCCAAGCACGTCAAGTCGAACGCGATCGTCTACGCCAAGGACGGCGCCACCGCCGGCGTCGGCGCGGGCCAGATGAACCGGCTGGAATCGGCGCGCATCGCCGCATGGAAGGCGAAGGACGCCGCCGACAAGGCGGGCTGGATGACGCCGCGCACGATCGGCTCGGCGGTCGCCTCGGACGCCTTCTTCCCCTTCGCCGACGGCTTGCTCGCCGCGGTTGAGGCGGGGGCGACCGCGGTGATCCAGCCGGGCGGATCGATCCGCGACGAGGAGGTGATCGCCGCCGCCGACGCCGCCGGCCTCGCGATGGTCTTTACAGGCATGCGCCACTTCCGCCACTAAAGCCTGTAGCCCTCCCCTTGCGGGGGAGGGCTACAAGTCCCGGAAAAGCACCTACCGGACCGGCGATCCCACGTTGGGCAAGGTTGCCTCCTCGGCATTGGGCATCTTGCCGAACAACGCCCGGTCGGCTGGGCCGAATGCCCATTTCCACAGCACGAACAGATAGGTCGCCGCGATCGCCGGTTCGCCGCCGGCGAGTTCGAGCCATTCGAACCGCGGCGGCAGCGCGGTGAACAGCCCACCCACCAGAGTCGCCGCGACCACCGCCCACAAGAGCGGCCAGCGCCACGGCGACACCGGCGCGGCGAGGATGCGGGCGAGCAACGTCGCCTTGGCCACCGACGTCAGCGCCACGCTGACCATCAGCGCCACCGCCGGCCCCGCCGCTTGCCACGTCGTCGGCCAGCCGAGCCGCCGCATCGCGAAGATCAGCGCGAAGCTCAGCGCGATCTGCACCGCGAGCATCACCACCGAGATGATCAGGTTGCGATGCCGCGCGGTATAGACCAGCGCCGATTCGCATACCGCGCCGGTCGAGGCGAGCACCTCGGCGGTCAGCAGGAAGCCCAGCGCCGCGCTGCCCGCGACGAATTGCGGCCCGACCACGCCCATCACCGCGCCAGCAGGGATCGACCCCATCAACGCAAGGCCCGCCTGCGCCGCCATGATCCAGAACGCGACCTGCCGCACCTGATGCGCGATCGCGGCGCGGTCGTTGACCGCGAGGCTCTTGGTGATGACGGGACCGAGGATCGGGTCGAAGCTGGTCTTGAGCTTCTGCGGCAGGGAGGCCACCTGCTGCGCCATATAATAGATGCCGACGATCTTCGGCTCGAACATCACGCCGAGGATGAACCGGTCGACGTTGCGGCTGCCCCATTCGAGCGCGTCCGCGCCGGCGAGCGGCGCATTGGCGCGGGCGAGCGCGAAGAGCTGCCCAGGATGCGGCGACCAGCCGCGCGGCAGGCCGTAGCTGCGCAGGAACGGCACGAAACTGGCGATCAGCGCCGCGGTCATCGACGCGACATAGGACAGGACCAGCCCGTCCTTGATCGTGAAGAAGGAGAAGACCCAGGCGGCGATCGAGATCGTCCACGGCTCGACCACGGCGCGCGCGGTCACCGCCGCCTTGACGTCGTGGCGATAGGCGAGCGCCGACAGGCTGACGTCGGACCACGCCACCGCGACGATGATGCACGGCAGGAAGCGGTCGAGCCCGGTGACCTGCGTATTGGCGTACATCACCTGTGGGAAGGCGATTAGCACCGCGCTCGCCGCGATCGACAGGATGAAGGCGAGCGCCAGCGCATCCCAGACGACGCAGACATGCGGCTGGTCGGACGACGACAGCGCCTGCGCGAGCCCGCGCTTGAGCCCGAGCGTCGCTACGAGGGCGGCAAGCTCGACCACGACGACGGCGAGCGCGAAGCGGCCGACGAGGTCCGGGCCGTAGAGGCGGCCGGCGATGAACAGGAACGGGATGCGCGCGGCGAGGCGCAGCACGAAGCCGGCGATATTGGTGCGACCGCCCTTGGCGAGCGCGTCGATGTCCTTCGATTCGGTCACGGGTTGGCGATCGTGAGCGTCTCGCACCCAACCTCACCCCACCGGCGCCGCGCGCCTCCCTCCCTCTCCCGTCGGGAGAGGGCGAAGACGCCAAGGGCGGCGCAGGGTGGGGGTGAGTGCGAGACGGTAGCGATCAATGCGCCGCCCCCCAGCTCACGCCCGTCCCGATCTCGATCCCGAGCGGCACCGACAGCGTCACCGCCGGCTGCGCCGCCTCGGCCATCACGCGCTCGATCACCGGCTTGGCCGCCTCGACATCGCCCTCGGGCAGTTCGAACACGAGTTCGTCGTGCACCTGCAACAGCATCTGGACGTTGGGCAGACCCGCGGCGAGCAGTGCCGGCTCCATCCGCACCATCGCGCGCTTGATGATATCGGCGCTAGTGCCCTGGATCGGCGCGTTGATCGCGGCGCGCTCGGCGCCCTGCCGCTCGTGCTGCACCTTGCTGCGGATGCGCGGAAAGTGCGTCTTGCGGCCGAACAGGGTGGTGGTGAAGCCGCGTTCGCGCACGCTCTGCGTCGTCTCGGCGATATAGGTGTTGATGCCGGGGAAGCGCTCGAAATAGCGGTCGATCATCGCCTGCGCCTCCTCGGCGCTGACGTCCAATCGTCCGGCGAGGCCCCAGCGGCTGATGCCGTAGAGGATCGCGAAGTTGATTGTCTTGGCGCGGCCGCGGGTGTGGCGGTTGACCTCGCCGAACAGCTCCATCGCGGTCAGGCTGTGGATGTCGTCGCCATTGGCGAAGGCGTCGCGCAGCGCCGGCACGTCGGCCATATGCGCCGCCAGCCGCAGCTCGATCTGCGAATAATCGGCGGCGAGGATGACGTTGCCCGGCTCGGCGACGAAGGCGTCGCGGATCTGGCGTCCGACCTCGGTGCGGATCGGAATGTTCTGGAGGTTTGGTTCGGTCGAGGACAGGCGCCCGGTCTGCGCGCCAGTGAGGCTGTAGCTGGTGTGGACGCGGCCCGTCTTCGGGTTAATCTGCGCCTGCAACGCGTCGGTATAGGTGCTCTTGAGCTTTGACAATTGTCGCCATTCGAGCACGCGCGCGGCGATTTCGGCGCCCGGTGAATCCTTGTCGGCGGCGATCCGCTCCAGCTCGGTGACGTCGGTCGAATAGACGCCGGACTTGCCCTTGCGGCCGCCCTTGATGCCCATCCGCTCGAACAGCACGTCGCCCAATTGCTTGGGGCTGCCGATCGTGAACGGCGCACCGGCGAGGCCGTGGATCACCGTCTCCAGCCCCGCGATCTGGCCGCTGAATTCGGCGGACAGGCCCGACAGCCGCTCGCGGTCGACCTTGATCCCGCGCATCTCCATCCGCGCGATCACCGGCACCAGCGGCCGATCGACCATCTCGTAGACGCGCGTCGCCTCTTCAGCAGGCAGCCGCGCCTTGAAGCGCTTCCACAGCCGATAGGTGACGTCGGCATCCTCGGCGGCGTAGCGCGTCGCCGCCTTCAGATCGACCTCATGGAAGCCGCGCTGCGTCTTGCCGGTGCCGACCACGTCCTTGAACGCGATGCAGCTGTGCGAGAGGTGCGTCGCCGCCAATTCGTCCATGCCGTGGCCGTGCAGCCCGGCGTCGAGGTCGAAGCTCATCACGATCGTATCGTCGTGCGGCGCGATCGCGATGCCGTGCAGCCCGAGCACGATCATGTCGAACTTGAGATTGTGCCCGATTTTGAGCACCGATGCGTCCTCACAGAGGATCTTGAGCCGGGCGAGCGCCGCGTCGCGTTCGATCTGCGGCGGCGTCTCGCCGAACAGGTCGCTGCCGCCATGGCCGAGCGGGATGTAGCACGCCTTGTTGGCGCCGAGCGCGAGGGAGACGCCGACCAGATCGGCGCCGGTCGCATCGGTGCCGGTCGTCTCGGTATCGATCGCCACCCAGCCCTGATGCTGCGCCTGCACGATCCAGCGGTCGAGCGTCTCGACGTCGACCACGGTTTCATAGGCGTCGTGCTCGCACGGCGGATCGGCCTCATAGGGCACGGAGGCGGGCGCGGGGACGGGATCGTCGGCGACCTGGCCCAATTTGGCGAGCAGGGTGCGGAAGCCGTGATGTTCGAGGAAGGCGCGCAGCGGCGCGTCGGGGATGCCCTTGAGTTCGAGATCCTCGAGCGGTTCGGGCAGCGCGACGTCGCAGCGCAGCGAAACCAACTCGCGGCTTAGCCGCGCCATGCCGGCGTGCTCGATCAGATTGTCGCGCAGCTTGCCCTTCTTCATCCCCTCGGCGGCGGCGAGGACGGATTCGAGATCGCCATGTTCGAGGATCAGCTTGGCGGCGGTCTTCGGGCCGACGCCGGGGACGCCGGGTACGTTGTCGACGCTGTCGCCCATCAGCGCGAGCACGTCGCCGAGCTGCGTCGGTGCGATGCCGAAGAACTTCTCGGCGACATGCTCCGCGCCGAGCCGGCGGTTGTTCATCGTGTCGTAGAGGTCGAGACCCGGCTCGATGAGCTGCATCAGGTCCTTGTCGGAACTGACGATCGTCACCGACCAGCCCTGCGCCAGCGCCGCCTTGGCATAGCAGGCGATGATGTCGTCCGCCTCCAGCCCCTCGGTCTCGATACACGGCAGCGAGAAGGCGCGGGTGGCGTCGCGGATCATCGGAAACTGGGGGACCAGATCCTCGGGCGGCGGCGGCCGGTGCGCTTTATACTGATCGTACAGATCGTTGCGGAAGGTCTTCGACGATTTGTCGAGGATCACCGCCATATGCGTCGGCCCCTCGGCCGCGTGCAGCTCGTCGGCGAGCTTCCACAGCATCGCGGTATAGCCATAGACGGCACCGACCGGCTCGCCGTGCTTGTTGGTGAGCGGCGGCAGGCGATGATAGGCGCGGAAGATATAGCCCGAGCCGTCGACGAGATAGAGATGGGGCATCGTGGTGGCGTTTACCCGATCGGCCGGGCGGCACCAACCTCTGCTTGGGGGGCACGCCGGGTTTGGCGGAGTGTGGCTTTGGGGTAACAGAGCCTTCGTCATCCCGGCGAACGCCGGGATGACGAAAGGGGTCAGGCTCCCGTCGCCCCGCCCCCGGCGTAACTCGCCACCGCCGCGGCGACCGACTGGATCAGCCGTTGGCGCTCCTGGATCGGCCGTCGCGAATCGCCGATCATCACCGCGATCGCATAGCGGCGCCCGTCCGGCGCGGTGAGCAGGCCGACGTCGTTGAACCCGGCGTTGCGGCCGCCGAGGTCCTGACCGGTGCCGGTCTTGTGCGCGATCTGCCAGCCGGCGGGCAGGGCCGCGCGCAGCCGGGCGCGGCCGGTGACCGAGGCGCCCATCGTGTCGAGCAGGATGCGGGTCGAGGTTTCGGTGAACAATTCGCCCCGCGCCAGCCGCGACAGCGCGTCGGCGATGGCGAGCGGCGCGGCGCCGTCGGGGGGATCGTTGACATAGGCGTCGAGCGCGGCGGCGCGCGCCTCGGGCGAGAGGCGCGAGCGTGCCGCTTCGAAGCCGCCGCCGACCGCCATCGCCTGGCTCCACGTCAGCCCCGCGGTCTTCGACTGGAGCAGCCGCTCGCCGGGGCCGAAGCGGATGTCGCCCAATTGCTTGCGCTCGATCATCGCACGCACCGCGGCGGGACCGCCGACATAAGTGAGCAATCGGTCGTTGGCGGTATTGTCGCTGTGCGTCAGCGCGCGGGTGAGCAATTCGCCCACCGTGGTGTGATAGCCGTCGCCCTTGACCAGCATCGCGATCGGCTGGTGGAACAGCGTCAGATCCTCGGGCCGCACGACGACGGGATCGTCGAGCCGCGCCTTGCCCTGGTCGCGCAGGTCCATCAGCGTCATCGCGACCCACAATTTGCTCACCGACTGCTGCGGCAGGCGGGTGCGCGCGCCCGGCGAGGTCACCGTCCAGCCTTCGTCGACCGCGCGGATCGCGATGCCGAACTTGCCGTCGAAATCGCGTGCGAGCGCGTCGATCGCGCCGGTCAGTTGCGCGGGGGCAACGCGGCGCGGCGCCGGGGCGGCGGCGGGGATCGGGATCGACACCGCGAGCGCCGGCGTCTCGGCCGGAGCGGGGCCGCTGCCGATCGGGCGCGAGGTCGAGCCGCAGCCGGCGAGGGCGGCGCAACTGGCGATCATCAGGATCGATCGGGCCGGACGGCCATACGCTATCATACTGGAGTAGGGGCCTCAGCTGGCAAGGCGATGATCCTTATCCGAGGAACGGTGCGGAGGAACCGGCGATCGGGTCGGCTGCGACGAACCGCGGCACCGGTACGGCGAATCGCGGGGCACTATTGCCGCGGCCCGTCCGTTACTGCCCCAATCGAGCAATCAGGACGACCGCCATGGCACAGATGACCAGCGACTTCTTCGTGGACCGGCTGAAGGCGTGGGGCGTGACCCGCATCTACGGCTATTCGGGCGACGGCATCAATGGCGTGCTCGGCGCGCTGCAACGCGCGGAGAAGGCGGGCGAGGGCATCGAGTTCATCCAGGTCCGCCACGAGGAGATGGCCGCATTCATGGCGAGCGCGCACGCCAAGTTCACCGGCGAGCTCGGCGTCTGCCTGGCGACCGGCGGCCCCGGCGCGACGCATCTGCTCACCGGCCTGTACGACGCCAAGCTCGATCATGCCCCGGTGCTGGCGATCGCCGGTCAGGCGGAGACGACGGTGCGCGGCGCGAGCTACCAGCAGGAGCTCAACCTCGACCGCATCTTCGCCGACGTCGCCGATTACGTGCAGGAAGCGACCGCGCCGGCGCAGGTCCGCCACGTCACCGACCGCTCGATCCGCATCGCGGTGGCGGGCAACGGCGTCGGCGTGATCGTGCTGCCCAAGGACGTGCAGGACGAACCCTATGAGGACCCCAAGGTCCAGCACGGCTTCACCCGCTCGGGCGTCGGCTATAGCCGGCCGCTGGTCGTGCCGCAGCCGCGCGACCTCGCCCGCGCCGCAGACGTGCTCAACGCCGGCGAGAAGGTCGCGATCCTGATCGGCGCGGGTGCGCGCGATGGCGCCGAGGCGGTGGTGCGCGTCGCCGATCTGCTCGGCGCGGGCGTCGCCAAGGCGCTGCTCGGCAAGGACGTGCTGTCCGACGAACTGCCCTTCGTCACCGGCGCGATCGGACTGCTCGGCACCAAGCCGTCGTGGGACATGATGCAAGGCGCCGACACGCTGCTGATGATCGGCACCGGCTTTCCCTGGGCGGAGTTCCTGCCACCCGACGGCAAGGTGCGCGCGGTGCAGATCGACGTCGACGCCGGCATGCTCGGGCTGCGTTACCCGACCGAGGTCAATCTGCACGGCGGCGCGCGCGAGACGCTGGAGGCGCTGATCCCGCTGCTCGACGCGAAGGCCGACCGCGGCTGGCGCAGGGAGATCGAGGCGGGCGTCGCCGACTGGTGGCAGACGCTGGAGGCGCGCGCGATGGCCGAGGCCAAGCCGGTCAATCCGCAGCGCGTGGTGTGGGAAATGTCGCCGCTGCTCCCCGCCGATGCGATCGTCACCTCGGACAGCGGATCGTGCTGCAACTGGTATGCGCGCGACTTCAAGCTGAAGCAGGGGCAGCGCGCGTCGCTGTCCGGCGGGCTCGCGTCGATGGGGGCGGCGGTGCCTTATGCGATCGCGGCGAAGTTCGCGCATCCCGAGCGGCCGGTGGTGGCGCTGGTCGGCGACGGGGCGATGCAGATGAACAATCTCGCCGAGATGATCACCGTGCAGAAATATTGGCAGCGCTGGGCCGATCCGCGCTTCATCGTCTGCGTGTTCAACAACGAGGACCTCAACGAGGTGACGTGGGAGCAGCGCGTGATGGAGGGCAATCCGCGTTTCCCGACGACGCAGGACCTGCCCGACGTGCCCTATGCGCGCTTCGCCGAATTGATCGGGCTGAAGGGCATCTTCGTCGACAGGCCGGAGGATCTCGCTCCGGCGTGGGCGGCGGCGCTGGCCTCCGACCGGCCGGTGATCCTCGAAGTGAAGACCGATCCCGAGGTCGCGCCGCTGCCGCCGCATCTGACGCTGGCGCAGGCCAAGGCGTTCATGTCGTCGATGGCCAAGGGTGACCGCGGCGCCGGCCGGGTGATCGCCGAGACGGCACGGCAATTGTTCAAGGAAGTGACGGGATAAGGGCGCCGGCCGCGGCCGTCAGGGCACCAGCACCGTATCGACCGCCTCCGGCAGCGTTTCGGGATAGTCGAGCGTGTAATGCAGGCCGCGGCTCTCGTGCCGGTGCAGCGCCGAGCGGACGATCAGCTCGGCGGTCTGCAACAGGTTGCGCAACTCGATGAGGTCGGGCGTGACGCGGAAATGGCCGTAATAGTCCGCCACTTCCTCGGTGAGCATCTGGATGCGGTGCTGCGCTCGCTCCAGCCTTTTGGTGGTGCGGACGATGCCGACGTAATTCCACATGAACCGCCGAATCTCGGTCCAGTTCTGCTTGATCACCACCTCTTCGTCCGAATCGGTGACGCGGCTCTCGTCCCACGGGCGGATCACCGGCACGGCGGGCAACGCATCCCAATGCGCGGCGATATGATCGGCACATGCCTCGCCGAACACGAAACATTCGAGCAGGCTGTTCGAGGCGAGCCGGTTGGCGCCGTGCAGCCCGCTCTCGGTGCACTCGCCCGCGGCATAGAGGCCGGGCAGGTCGGTGCGGCCGTCGCGGTCGATGACGATGCCGCCGCAGGTGTAATGCTGCGCGGGCACGACCGGGATCGGCTGCGTCGTCATGTCGATGCCGAGGCCGAGCAGTTTCTCGTGGATGTTGGGGAAATGGCCGCGGACGAACTCGGCGGGCTGATGGCTGATGTCGAGGTGGACGTAATCGAGGCCGTAGCGCTTGATCTCGGCGTCGATGGCGCGCGCCACCACGTCGCGCGGCGCCAGCTCCGTCCGCTCGGCGTCGTAATAGGACATGAAGCGCTTGCCGGTGGTCGGGTTGATCAGCCGGCCGCCCTCGCCGCGCACCGCCTCGGTGATCAGGAAGTTCTTGACCTCGAGATGGTAGAGGCAGGTCGGATGGAACTGCATCATCTCCATGTTGCTGACCCGCGCGCCCGCCCGCCACGCCATCGCGATGCCGTCGCCGGTCGCGCCGCGCGGCGCGGTGGAGAAGAGATAGGTGCGGCCCGCGCCGCCGGTGGCGAGCACCGTCGCCTTCGCCGTATAGAGCGTGACGCGGCCGGTGCCGCGGTCGACCGCATAGACGCCCCAGACGTTGCCCGCGCCCGAATAACGCTGTTCGTGGCGGCTGGTGGCGAGGTCGATCGCGACCTGATCGGGGACGAGCGTGATATTCGGATGCGCCTCGGCGGCGCGTTGCAGCGCCTCCTGCACCGCCCAGCCGGTCGCGTCGGCGACATGGACGATGCGGCGATGGCTGTGGCCGCCTTCGCGGGTGAGGTGGAGCGCATTCCCTTCCGTGGCGAAGGGGACGCCGAGCTGGGTCAGCCGCTCGATCGCCGCAGGGGCGCCCTCGACGACGAACTCGACGATATCGCGGTCGTTGAGGCCGGCGCCGGCGACCATCGTATCCTCGACGTGATGCTCGAACGTGTCGCCGGGTTCGAGCACCGCGGCGATCCCGCCCTGCGCCCAGGCGGTCGACCCTTCGTTGAGCGCCCCCTTGGCGAGCACGGTGACCCGGAACCGTTCGGCGAGGTTGAGCGCCGCGGTGAGCCCGGCGGCGCCCGAGCCGACGACGAGCACGTCGCTGTTGCGGGTTGCTTCGGTCACGCGTTGCTGGCGCGGGTCAGGCTGAGGAACACGTCCTCCAGATCGGGCTCCTTGGTCGAGACGTCGACGATGCCGAACCCGTCGTGCTGGACCGCGGCGAGCACTTCGCCGGCGTTGACCCGATCCTTGGCGTAGGTGATCTCCAGCGTCCGCATGCCCTTCAGCACGATCTTGCCGAAACAGGCGTTGACCGGCAGCGTCGCGACGTCGCGGTCGACGGTCACCGCCACCACCTTTTCCTGCGCCTTGCCGACCAGTTCGCGCGTCGGCTCGTTGGCGATCAGCTTGCCGTGATTGATGATCGCGATCCGGTCGCACAGCTCCTCGGCCTCCTCGAGGTAATGCGTGGTCAGCACCACCGTGACGCCGGCCTGGTTGAGCTGGCGGACATAGGCCCAGAGCTGCTGACGCAATTCGATGTCGACGCCCGCGGTCGGCTCGTCGAGCACCAGCACCGGCGGCGAATGGACCATCGCCTTGGCGACCATCAGCCGGCGCTTCATGCCCCCCGACAGCGTGCGGGCATAAGCCTTCGCCTTGTCCTCCAGATGCACCGCGCGCAGCAATTCCATGCTGCGCCGCTGCCCCTTGGGGACGCCGTACAGGCCCGCCTGGATCTCCAGCGTCTCGATCGGCGTGAAGAAGGGGTCGAACAGGATCTCCTGATTGACGATGCCGATCGACGCCTTGGCGTTGCGTGGCTGCGCGTCGATGTCGAAGCCCCAGATCTCGGCGCTGCCCTCGGTCTTGTTGACGAGGCCGGCGAGGATGTTGATCAGCGTCGACTTGCCCGCGCCGTTGGGGCCGAGCAGGCCGAAGATCTGCCCCCGCGGTACGTCGAAACTGACCCCGTCGAGCGCGCGCTTGCCGCCCTGATAGGTCTTGCAGAGGTTCTGGATGCGGATCGCGGCCTCGGTCATGCAGGCGGAATACGCCGATGGCCGCGGGGTGCAACCCATTCCTCCCCGCCGCGGCGCTCCCCCCCTCCGCGCCGGGGAGGATTGAAGCGGCTCGCGCGTCTTGCTATCCGCCTTTCCATGATCCCGCCGCCCGAAACCATCCGCGTCTCGCAACGCCGTGTCGCCTGTGACGGCGCCACCGATATTCCGGGTGGCGCCGCGCTCGGTCATCCCCGCGTCTTTCTGCAGATCGATGACGAGGGTTATGTCGATTGCGGCTATTGCGACCGGCGTTTCGTATTGATCGGCGGCCCCGCGGACGGCGCGGACCAGTCGAAATTGCGCGATCACCCGGATGGCGCCAGCGTTTAACGCCCCTATATCGGGGGCATGACTGTAGCTGCCGATCCCCGCTCGTTCCTCTACCGCGACGCTCTGTCGCCCGACGCCGCGCTCCGCCTGACCGCGGATGCGCTCGGCCGCGCCGATGACGGCGAATTGTACCTGCAATATCGCAAGGCGGAGGCGTTCGGGTTCGACGACGGCCGGCTGAAGACGGCGAGCTACGACACCAATGCGGGCTTCGGCCTGCGCGCGGTGTCGGGCGAGATGACCGCCTTTGCACATGCCAACGAACTGTCGGAAGCGGCGATCCGTCGCGCCGGCGAGACGATGGCGCTGATCGACCCGACGACGCGCGGCAAGGCGCCGCCGCCGCAGGGCAACAATCGTCATCTCTACACCGATGCCGATCCGCTCGACCTGGTGCCCTTCGCCGACAAGGTGAACCTCTGCCAGACGATCGACGCCGCGGCACGGGCGCGCGATCCGCGCGTCGCACAGGTGTCGGTGGGATTGTCCGGCACGTGGAGCGTCGTGGAGATCGTCCGGCCGGACGGCTTCGTCGCCACCGACGTGCGGCCGCTGGTGCGGCTCAACATCCAGATCGTCGTCGAGCAGAACGGCCGCCGCGAGACGGGGACGTTCGGCATCGGCGGCCGCTACCTCTACGACCGGCTGTTCGACGAGACGGTGTGGAATCGCGGCATCGACGAGGCGCTGGCGCATGCGCTGGTCAACCTCGAATCGGTGGCGGCGCCGGCGGGCGAGATGACCGTGCTGCTCGGGCCGGGCTGGCCGGGGATCGTGCTGCACGAGGCGATCGGCCATGGGCTTGAAGGCGATTTCAACCGCAAGGGCACCAGCGCCTTCTCGGGGCGGATCGGCGAGCGCGTCGCGGCGCCGGGCGTCACCGTGGTCGACGACGGCTCGATTGCCGACCGGCGCGGCTCGCTGTCGATCGACGACGAGGGCACGCCGACGTCGGAGACGGTGCTGATCGAGGACGGCATCCTCAAGGGCTATATGCAGGACCGGCTCAATGCCCGGCTGATGGGCGTCGCGCCGACCGGCAACGGCCGCCGCGAGAGCTTCGCGCATGCACCGATGCCGCGGATGACCAACACCTTCATGAAGGGCGGCACCGACGATCCCGCCGAGCTGCTGAGCCGGGTCAAGCGCGGCATCTTCGCCAAGAGCTTCGGCGGCGGGCAGGTCGACATCGTCTCGGGCAAGTTCGTGTTCTCGTGCACCGAAGCCTATCTGATCGAGAACGGCCGGATCGGCGCACCGATCAAGGGCGCGACGCTGATCGGCGACGGCCCGACGGTACTGACCAAGGTCGCCGGCATCGGTAACGATTTCGCGCTCGACGAGGGCATCGGCGTGTGCGGCAAGGGCGGGCAGAGCGTGCCGGCTGGCGTCGGACAACCGACGTTGCTGGTCGATGGGCTGACGGTGGGCGGCACGGCGACGGGGTGATCCCGGATCACACGCCCGTCAGCATCATGTCGAAGGCACGGATGATATCGAAGCGATAGGCGGTCAGGTCCGCCACCTTGGTCCGTAATTCGCTGCGGCTCAAGGCGGCGGCGAATTGCGTGACCATCGCATACAAACCGCCCTCGATATCGAAGACCGGGTTGAGGTGCGCGCGACGCGGGGGTGCCTGGTCGAGCGGGATCAAGGGCACGACAAGGCGGCTGCCGAGCAACCCCAGCGAATCCGCCTGACAATCGAGAAGCAACTGGCCGTCCGGCGTGCGATACACGTCGAACTGCGCCATCAGAAGAGCCGATACTTTTCCAGCGGCAACCCGTTCTTCTCGACCCAGCGGTTGACCGCTTCCGCCCAACCGCGATTGTCCTCCTGCCAGCGACGATCCAGTTCGCGTTTCAGGGCGGCGCGCAGGGTTTCGAGATCGTCGTCATGCGCGACGCCGAAGCGCACCGCTTCGGCGCGGACCTCGGATTCAATCATGCGGCGCGTGCTTTTCGACGGCAGGTCGAGCGTGCTTGCCATGGCCGGATGATATGCACGATGGTGCGAAGGGTCAACGCACGCCCCTGTCGGTGCGAACGATGCAAGGAAGCCGATGAGCCTCGTCGAACTGGGTCGCTACGACCGCAATCTCGCCAATATCATCGTCGGGCGGCTCGATTCCGAAGGGATCGACGCGATCGCTTTCGATGGCGGGGCGAGCATCGCCGATGGCAGCTATCTGTTGATTCCGGTGCGGGTGATGGTCGACGACGAGGATCTCGGCGCGGCCAAGGCGATCGTCGACGCTGCCCAAATTTAAGGCACAATGCCGCAGCTGCACAATAATCTAACGCATCGAAGCCCAGTAGCGTCACGAACTGCCCTGTAATCACGTCGTTTCGCATCTGGCATGATGGTTGCGATGGGCTTCTCGGACAATCGAGGGGGCAGGGATGAAGCTGGTCATTGCGATCATCAAGCCGTTCAAGCTGGACGAGGTGAGGGAAGCGCTCACCACGTTGGGCGTGGCGGGGATGACGGTTACCGAGGTCAAAGGGTTCGGTCGCCAGAAGGGCCAGACCGAAATCTATCGCGGCGCCGAATACAGCACCAACATGGTGCCCAAGATCAAGATCGAGGTGGTCTGCCCGGGCGATCTCGCCGACCGCGTGGTCGAGGCGGTGCAGGCGTCGGCGAACACCGGCGCGATCGGTGACGGCAAGATCTTCGTGCTCGACGTCGGCCAGGCGGTGCGCATCCGCACCGGCGAAACCGACGATTCGGCGCTCTGAGGGGGGTAACAGGATGAAGCACGGATTGAAGATCGCCGGTGCCGCGGGGCTCACCGCCCTCGCGTTCGCCGCTCTGCCCGCCTGGGCGCAGGACGCCGCGTTGCAGGCGCCCGCCGCCGCGGCACCGGCCGCGACGGTGAACAAGGGCGACACTGCCTGGATGATGACCTCGACGGTCCTCGTCATGATGATGATCCTGCCCGGCCTCGCGCTGTTCTACGGCGGTCTCACCCGCTCGAAGAACATGCTGTCGACGATGACGCAGATCGGCGCGGTCGCCTGTCTCGCGATGCTGCTGTGGGTGATGTACGGTTACAGCCTCGCCTTCGGCCCCGACCTCGCCGGCGGCGGGTTCCTCACCAATTTTATCGGCAGCTTCGACAAGGCGTTCCTGAAGGGCGTCACCGCCTCGTCGCAGGCGGCGACCTTCACCGCGGGCGTCGAGATCCCCGAATATGTCTTCATCTGTTTCCAGATGACCTTCGCGGCGATCACCGTCGCGCTGGTGCTGGGATCGGTGGTCGAGCGGATGAAGTTCAGCGCGGTGATGGTGTTCGCCGCGGTGTGGCTGACGATCGTCTATTTCCCGATCGCGCACATGGTCTGGGCGTCGTCGGGCGTGTTCTTCAAGGCCGGCGCGCTCGATTTCGCCGGCGGCACCGTCGTCCACATCAACGCCGGCGTCTCCGCGTTGGTCGCCTCGATCATGCTCGGCAAGCGGATGGGCTATCCCAATACGCCGATGCCGCCGCATTCGCTGACGCTGACCGGGGTCGGCACCGGCCTGCTCTGGGTCGGCTGGTTCGGCTTCAACGCCGGCTCGGCGCTGGAAGCGAACGGCTCCGCTGCGCTCGCGATGCTCAACACCTTCGTCGCGACCGCGTCGGGTGGGCTGTTCTGGATGCTGGTCGAGCGGGCGCGGGGTCACAAGGGTTCGGCCCTGGGCTTCTGCTCGGGCATCGTCGCCGGACTGGTCGCGGTGACGCCGGCGGCGGGCAATTCGGGGCCGTTCGGCGCGATCGTGCTCGGGGCGGTCGCCTCGGTGGTCTGTTTCTTCGCGGTCTCGGTGCTCAAGCCCAAGCTCGGCTATGACGACGCGCTCGACGCGTTCGGCGTGCACGGCATCGGCGGCATGATCGGCGCGGTCGGCACCGGCATCGTCTATGCGCCGTCGCTCGGCGGTCCGGGCGCGGCGGATTATGCGATGGGCGCCAAGCTGATCGTCCAGATCGAGGCGGTGGTCACCACCGTCGTCTGGGCGTCGGTCGGCACGGTCATCGCGATCCTCATCGCCAAGGCGATCACCGGGCTGCGCGTCGCTCCCGAAGTCGAGCAGGAAGGCCTCGATCTCGGCGAGCACGGCGAACGCGCCTATAATTGATCCTATCGGGCGCGGGGGCACGAGACCCCCGCCCCCCACGACGTTCCTCCTGCGGACGACCTTGACCCGGTACGGCGACGTACCGGGTCTTTTTTTGGTTTTGCGCGCGAAGGCGCGAAGGCGCGAAGGAGGCGTGGATGGGGCGGGCGGCAGCCTGCTGTTCGCATGACGGCGGAGTGGCGCACGGTGTCCCCGTGAGAGGCGACATCTTTGCGCCTTCGCGCCTTCGCGTGAATCAATGTTCGCGCGAAGGCTCAGAAGAGGTCTCGGGCGGGGTGAGCCGGAACCGAGTCTTGCTGGGGCCGTGGCCGACGCAACGGACGAAACCCCTCTACGTCCTCCGCGCCTCTGCGCGCTGAAACCCCTACGCGATCACCCCAGCCGTTCGCGAAGCGCCAGCATCGCGATGGCCGCCTGCGCCGCGCCGGCGCCCTTGTCGAGCTGGGCGGGGTCGGCGCGGGCGATCGCCTGCGCCTCGTTCTCGGTGGTGAGGATGCCGTTGCCGATCGCCAGACCGTCGAGCGTCAGCGCCATGATGCCGCGCGCGCTCTCGTTCGAGACGATCTCGAAATGATAGGTCTCGCCGCGGATCACGACGCCCAGCGCGACGAAGGCGTCGTACCGGTCGCTGTCCGCCGCCAGCGCGATCGCGCCCGGCACTTCCAAGGCGCCCGGCACGGTCACCGTGTCGTGGCTATGGCCCGCCGCTTCGATCGCGGCGCGGGCGCCGGCGAGGAGCATGTCGTTGAGATGATCGTAGAAGCGCGCTTCGACGATGAGGATATGCGCCATGTCAGTCGTCCGTTTCGATTGCCCGCTCGCCGACGATCGACAGGCCGTAGCCGTCGAGTCCGACCAACGTATGGTGGGTGTTGGTGAGCAGCACCATTTCCTCGACGCCGAGTTCGGTGAGGATCATCGCGCCGACGCCATAGTCGCGCAATTCCTCCATGTCGGCCTCAGGGAGCGTCCCGGCCTTGGCCTGGAGCGCGACGGTGAACTGGTCGACGCGCGGGCGGTTGATGACGACGATCACGCCGGCGCCCTCCTCCGCGATGATCTCCATCGACCGGCGCAGCAGCCCTTCGCGCGCGCCATTCTCGCCGAAGATGTCGGCGAAGGGGGAGAGCGCGTGCATGCGCACCAGGGTCGGTTTGGTCGGATCGACCTTGCCCTTGACCAAGGCGATCTGCTCGGTGCCGGTCGCCTTGTTCCAGAAGGTGAGCGCGGTCCATTCGCCGCCCCATTCGCTGGTGAAGCGCGCCTCGGCCCGCTTCTCGACGAGATGGTCGTAGCGGCGGCGATAGGCGATGAGGTCGCGGATCGTGCCGATCTTGAGATTGTGGAATTGCGCGAAGGTGACGAGGTCGTCGAGCCGCGCCATCGTCCCGTCCTCGTTCATGATCTCGCAGATCACGCCCGAGGGGTTGAGCCCGGCGAGTCGCGAGACGTCGACCGCCGCCTCGGTATGGCCGGTGCGCACCAGCACGCCGCCGTCGCGGGCGACGAGCGGGAAGACGTGGCCGGGGGTGACGATCTCGTCGCGGCTCTTCGACGAATCGATCGCCACCGCGACGGTGCGCGCGCGATCGGCGGCGGAGATGCCGGTGGTGACGCCGTCGCGCGCCTCGATCGAGGTGGTGAAGGCGGTCTCGTAGCGCGTGCCGTTGTTGCGGCTCATCAGCGTCAGGCCGAGCTCCTCGACACGGCTCTTGGTCAACGCGAGGCAGATCAGGCCGCGGCCGTGCTTGGCCATGAAGTTGATCTTCTCGGGCGTCGCCATCTGCGCGGGGACGACGAGGTCGCCCTCGTTCTCGCGATCCTCGTCGTCGACCAGGATGAACATCCGCCCGTTGCGCGCCTCGTCGATGATCTCCTCGGGCGAGGAGAGGAAGGCGTGGCGCAACCGCGCGAGGTCAGGCTTAGCGGCCACGATAATGCTCCATGCGTTGCAGATAGCGGGCGAGCACGTCGATCTCGATGTTGACCGCCTGGCCCGCGGCGAGGCCGCCGAGCGTGGTGACCGCCTGCGTATGGGGGATGAGGTTGACCCAGAAGCGGGTCGTCTCGCCATCGTCCTCGACGCCGTTGACGGTCAACGAGACGCCGTCGATCGTGATCGAGCCCTTGGGGGCGATGAACGGCGCGAGCGCCGCCGGCACCGCAAAGCCGATGCGGTGCGATTCGCCGTCCGGCGTGACGTCGAGCACCTCGGCGATGCCATCGACATGGCCGGTGACGATATGGCCGCCGAGTTCGTCGCCCAGTTTCATCGCGCGTTCGAGGTTGAGGCGGCGGCCTTGCGTCCATTGATCCCTGGCGGTGCGTGCGATCGTCTCGCCCGACGCCTGTATGTCGAACCAGCCCCGGCCGCCGTCGTGCCCCTTGTCGATGACGGTCAGGCAGACGCCCGAACAGGCGATCGACGCGCCGAGGTCGATCGTCTCGGGATCGTAGGCGGTGGCGATGCGGACGCGCGTGTCGCCGCGGACCTCGACCGTTTCGATGGTGCCGATATCGCTGACTATGCCGGTGAACATGGGGTGCGCTCGTAGACCTCGAGACGGTCGGTGCCAAGGTTGCGCGAATCGTGCAACCGCCAGCGACCATGGGTGGTGCCAAGATCGGCTATGCCGAGGTCGCCGAGCGCCGCCTTGCCGGCGCCGATCAGGATCGGCGCGCGGTAGAGCAGCAGGCGATCGACCAGATCGGCGCGGAGGAAGGCGGCGGCGGTCTCGGCGCCGCCCTCGACGAGGAGATGATCGGCGGGCAGGGCGGCGATGGCACCAGGCGAGTCGATCCATACCGTCTCGCCCTCCCTCTTCGGCGCGGCAGGGTGAGGGCGAGAGGACAGGATAACCCGCAACGGGCTGCGCTCTTCCAGCCCCGGCAGCCGCACGTCGAGGCCCGGTGCGTCCGTCTCCCACGTGCCGCGCCCGACGAGGATCGCCTCGTGCCGGCTGCGTTCGAGATGCGCGTGAGCGCGGGCCTCGGGACCGGTGATCCAGCGGCTGCTGCCGTCGGACAGCGCGATGCGGCCGTCGAGCGAGGTGGCGAGCTTGAGCGTCACGAACGGTCGCCCGTGCCTTCGGCGGGTGAGGAAGCCCGCCATGCCGCGCGCCGCCTCCGCCGCCCGGATGCCGGTGACGACGGCGATGCCCGCGTCGCGCAGCCGGGCGATGCCGGCGCCGTTGGTGCGCGAATCGGGGTCGCCGAGCGCCACCACCACGCGGGCGACCCCCGCCGCAACCAGCAGGTCGGCGCAGGCGGGGCCGCGCGGCGAGACATGCGCGCAGGGTTCGAGCGTCACATAAGCGGTGGCGCCGCGCGCCGCGTCGCCGGCGGCGGCGAGCGCCATCGCTTCGGCATGGGGGCGACCGCCGGGCTGGGTCCAGCCGCGCGCCACGATGCGATCACCAGCGACGAGGAGGCAGCCGACGTTGGGATTGGGGGCGGTGCGTCCGCGCGTGCGTTCCGAAAGCGCGAGCGCGGCGCCCATCCGCCGCGCGTCGACGGCGGCGCTTACAGCCCCCACTTGTCCATCGCGTCATCGACCGTCTTGAACTGGCTGCGTAATTTCTCCTCGCGCGCCTTTTGCGCGGCGATGCGCTGGTCCTGCTCGACCTTGTCGATCTCCTGCTGCGCCTTGATCTGCGCATCGGTGCGATTGGCGGCGTAATTCTTGAAGTAGACGATGTTGGGCTGATACGGCTCGGGCGGGATGTCGTTGCGCATGAAGGCGTAGACGAAGAAACCCGTCACCGCCATCGCCGCCGCCAGGAAGCCGAGATCGCGCGGCTCGCGCTGCGACAGGAAGAAACGCAGGTCGCGGAAGGCGTGGAGCGGCGAGAAGCGGCGGAAGAACTGCATGGCGGGAAGATAGGTGACGGGGGGCGGCGAAGCCAGCCCCCCGGGGCGACGGGACGGATGGGACGACCGGCGCCTTAGTCCGCATCCTCCATGCGGAAGGTGAGCGTCATCGTCCGCCATGCCTCGACCGGGACGCTGCCGCGGGTGGCGGGCGTGAAGCGCCAGGCGCGGGTGGCGCGTTCCATCGTCGCTTGCCAGAAGGCGTCACTGGTCGCGCTGAGCCGCTCGATCTGCTTCACCCGGCCGTCGGTGCCAACCAGCACGCGCACGGTGACCCGGCCGTCGCGGTTGGCGCGCCGTTCCGCGGCGGGATAGACCGGCTGGAAGGCATCGGCGTAGCGCGGGTCGATCTGCGGACCGACCAGCGGCGGCAGCGGCGGCGCGGGCGGCTCGACCGCGACCGGGCCGGGATCGCTGCCGATCGTCGGGCCGGCGGGCGGCAGGTCGAGCGTAGGGGTGGTGACCAGATCAGACGAGGACGGCGTCGGGACGAGCGGCGTCGGCGCGACGATGGTTTCTGTCGGACGGTTGGGGGTCAGCGCGTGCGGCTTGGGTTGCGGCAGCGGTTCGGGCGGCGGCGGGTCGAGCGGGATGTTGCGGGTTTCCAGCACATGCTCCGAACCGCCGGGCAGGATGGTCGGGCCGGCGAACATCAGCGCGGCGACGAGCGCGGCGTTGATCGCGATCGCGGCGGTGAGGCCGCCGGGGTTGAAACGGGTCGGCTGGGCATGGCGGTCGGCGTACATCATCCGTCTCCTCGGGCTTGGGTTCGACTCGATCGATTCTCCTGCGATCCGATGATGGTACGTTGTATCGTTACGGCGTCAAGCCCAGGTCGCAACGTGCCGAAAGGCCTGGGTTTCGCCGCTCCGCTTTGCCTATGCGGCCAGCCGCGCCAAGGTGCGGTCGCGGCCGATCAGCGGCAGCAACGCCGCCATGTCGGGGCCATGGTCGCGCCCGGTCAGCGCCTGGCGCAGCGGCAGGAACAACGCCTTGCCTTTGCGGCCGGTCCTGTCCTTGAGCGCAGCGGTCAGCGCGTGCCACGGGTCGCCTGCCCAATCGATCGCCTCCGCGGCCGCGGCGGCCTGCGCCAGATAGGCGCGCGTCTCGTCGTCGAAGGCGGGTGGCGTGACCGGACCCTCGATCACCTGCCACCAGTCCGCCGCCTCGGCGACGCGGGTCAGGTTCGGCCGCACCGCATCCCATTCCGCCGCACCCATGCCCGTGGGCAGGCGGTCGGCGACCGCGTCGAACGGCAGCTGGTGGACGATCCGGGCGTTGACCTGCGCCAGCTCCGCCTCGTCGAACCGCGCCGGCGCGCGGCCGAAGCGCGCGAAGTCGAACGCGGCGATCAGCGGCGCAGGATCGGCGAGCGGCTCGACGGGATCGCTGGTGCCGATCCGTGCGAGCAGCGCGATCACCGCCTGCGGCTCGATCCCCGCCTCGCGGAAATGGTCGACGCCGAGCGAGCCCAACCGCTTCGACAATTTGCCCTCCGCGCCGGTCAGCAGCGCCTCGTGCGCGAAGCGCGGCGGGGCCACGCCCATCGCGTCGAACATCTGCAATTGCAGCGCGGTGTTAGAGACATGGTCCTCGCCGCGGACGACGTGGCTGATGCCGAGATCGGCGTCGTCGATCGCGGACGGCAGCATATACAGCCACGATCCGTCGGCGCGGCGGATCACCGGATCGCTCATCGTCTTCGCATCGAAGCTCTGGGGGCCGCGGATCAGATCGTCCCAGGCGATCGGCGCGTCATGGTCGAGCTTGAAGCGCCAGTGCGGCCGCACGCCGTCCGCCTCGAACCTGGCGCGCGCCGCTTCGTCCAGCGCCAGCGCGGCGCGATCGTAGACCGGCGGCAGACCGCGGCCGAGCAGGATCTTGCGCTTAAGGTCGAGCTCCTGCGCGGTCTCGTACGCGGGATAGATCCGCCCCGCCGCGACCAGGGCGTCGAACCGCTGCTGGTAGAGCGCGAATCGCTCGGACTGGCGTACTTCGGCGTCGGGCGTCAGGCCGAGCCAGCCGAGATCGGCACGGATCGCGGCGACAAACCGGTCCTCGGACCGTTCGGCATCGGTATCGTCGATGCGCAGCACGAAGCGCCCGCCGTGCCCCCGTGCGAACATCCAATTGTGCAGCGCCGCCCGGATGTTGCCGACGTGCAGCATGCCGGTGGGGGAGGGGGCGAAGCGGGTGGTGACGGTCATGACGGGAGGCCTAGTCAGTCGGTCGCGCGGCGACAAGCGCGTCGCCCCGCGTCTCGATGCTTTCGATTTTGTGACGGTGGCTCTAAGGCGCGGAGCGATACGGGCGGGAGCTGACCAATGAAATTGATGACCGGCAATTCGAACCTTCCGCTCGCGCGGGCGGTGGCAGGCTATCTCGAGATCCCGCTGACCGATGCCCTGGTCCGCCGCTTCGCCGACGAGGAGATCTTCGTCGAGATCCAGGAGAACGTACGCGGCGAGGACGTGTTCGTGCTCCAGTCGACCGGTTTCCCGGCCAACGACAACCTCATGGAAATGCTCATCATGATCGACGCGCTCAAGCGTGCGTCGGCGCGGCGGATCACCGCGGTGATCCCGTATATGGGCTATGCGCGGCAGGACCGGAAGCCGGGGCCGCGGACGCCGATCTCGGCCAAGCTGGTCGCCAATCTGATCACCGTCGCGGGCGCCGACCGCGTACTGTCGGTCGATCTGCATGCCGGTCAGATCCAAGGCTTTTTCGATATCCCGACCGACAATCTCTATGCCGCGCCGGTGATGAGCGCGGACATCAACGCGCGCTTCAAGGGCAAGAATTTGATGGTCGTCTCGCCCGACGTCGGCGGCGTGGTGCGCGCGCGCCAGCTCGCCAAGCGACTCGACAATGCGCCGCTCGCGATCGTCGACAAGCGCCGCGAGCGCGCCGGCGAATCGGAGGTGATGAACATCATCGGCGACGTCGAGGGCCGCTTCTGCATCCTGATCGACGATATCGTCGATTCGGCGGGGACGCTCTGCAACGCCGCGGCGGCGCTGCGCGAGGCGGGGGCGGAGGATGTCGTCGCCTATGTCACGCACGGCGTGCTGTCGGGCGGCGCGGTGGCGCGGGTCGAGGGCTCGGCATTGCGCGAGCTGGTGATCACCGATTCGATCGGCAATCACGAATCGATCGGCAAGGCCGACAAGATCCGCCATCTGCCGATCGCGCCGCTGCTCGGCGAGGCGATCAAGCGGATCGCCGACGAGACCAGCGTGTCGTCGCTGTTCGATTGATGCGGTCGATGGTCGCGCCGGTCGAGGTCGTCGGCGCCGTGTGCAGCGGGCGCGCGCAACTATAGAGACTATTTACGCGGAGGCGCGGAGCTGTGTCGCATGACGCGGTTCCGATTGATTAACGCGTCAGTTCATCCCGGGCATCGGCTCGAACGGACCGCGCCGACTCAGCGTTGCGAGAGCGCGACGATGTGGTCGAACACCGCCGGGTGCAGGGGCTTGGCGAAGGCGCAGCCGTATTTGAACTTGTCGCGCCATGCGACCACCGCCTCCAGCCCCGCGAGGCCCGGCAGCGTCAGCCACACCACCGTGCCCGGCCAGAGCGTAAAGCTCGTCTCGGCGCGGAAGCCCGAGAGCGACAGGTCGGTCACCTCGATCTCGAACCGGGTCTGGCCACGGTCGCGCAGATGGGCGCGCATCTTGACCGACTTGCGCAACGCCTGGCGGGCTTCCTCCCCCGGCTCGACCGGGTCGTAGGGTGGCGTGAAAGTCGGCTGTTCCATGACCGCAACACTGGCAGCGATTGGTTACTTTTCTGCCAACGCCTGGCCCGCAGTCGGTGCGCGCACCCCCTGGCGACCGCGCCGCCTGAGTTCGGCCTTGAGGTGCTCGGGCCGCGGCGCGAGGAGGAAGCCGAAGCTGACATTGCCCTCGCGCGTCTCGACGACGTGGTGCAGCCGGTGCGCCTGGACGATGCGGCGCATGTACGCCGATCGGGGCAGATAGCGCGTCGGGATACGCTGATGGACGATGATGTCGTGGAAGCCGAAATAGATCGCGCCATAAGCGGCGATCCCCCAGCCGATCCAGATGAAGCCCGGCCACCAGCCCCATTGTAGCCCGCCGAGCAACAGCACGACCGATGGCACCGCGAAGATCGCCGCATAGAGGTCGTTGAGTTCCCACGTTCCGCTACGCCTGCTGTGATGGCTAGCGTGGAGGAACCAGCCCGGCCCGTGCATCACCCAGCGGTGCGCGGCATAAGCGAACGCCTCCATGCCGATCACGGTGACGAGGAAGAGGAGGATGCCGTGCGGCCAGGGCATAAGCGTTCCGTCTAATGCGATGCGATTGCAATAACGATCGGGCCCGGTTGTCGATCCGGGGTGGATTCGGCGCGCGGCCTGTGCAAAAGGCCGCATCAATCTCCTCTTCATAGCATAACGCGAGGCAGGCCATGAACATCCACGAATATCAAGCCAAGGAACTGCTCGCCAAGTTCGGCGTCCCCGTTCCCGCCGGTTTCGCCGCGCTCAGCGTCGAAGACGCCGTCGCCGCGACCGAGAAACTCCCCGGACCGCTCTACGTCGTCAAGGCGCAGATCCACGCCGGCGGGCGCGGCAAGGGCAAGTTCAAGGAACTCGGGCCCGACGCCAAGGGCGGCGTCCGCCTCGCCAAGACCGCCGACGAAGTCCGCGCCGCGGCGACCGACATGCTCGGCAACACGCTGGTGACGATCCAGACCGGCGATGCCGGCAAGCAGGTCAACCGGCTCTACGTGACCGACGGCGTCGACATCGCCAAGGAATTCTACCTCGCGCTGCTCGTCAACCGCGCGACCGGCCGCGTCTCGATGGTCGCCTCGACCGAGGGCGGCATGGACATCGAAACCGTCGCGCACGACACGCCCGAGAAGATCCATTCGATCGACATCGACGCCGCGACCGGCTTCATGCCGCATCACGGCCGCGCCGTCGCCGCCGCGCTCGAACTGACCGGCGACCTCGCCAAGCAGGCGGCCAACGTCGCTGCGAAGCTGTATGACGCCTTCCTCGGCACCGATGCCGAGCAGATCGAGATCAACCCGCTCGCCGTCACCGACGACGGCAAGCTGATGGTGCTCGACGCCAAGGTCGCGTTCGACGGCAACGCCATGTTCCGCCACAAGGACCTGATGGAATTGCGCGACACCACCGAAGAGGATGCGATGGAGCTCGAGGCGTCGAAGTACGACCTCGCCTACATCAAGCTCGACGGCGACATCGGCTGCATGGTCAACGGCGCCGGCCTGGCGATGGCGACGATGGACATCATCAAGCTCAACGGCATGTTCCCGGCCAACTTCCTCGACGTCGGCGGCGGCGCCAACAAGGAGAAGGTGACCGCGGCGTTCAAGATCATCCTCGCCGATCCCGCGGTGAAGGGCATCCTGGTCAACATCTTCGGCGGCATCATGAAGTGCGACATCATCGCCGAGGGCATCGTCGCCGCGGCGAAGGAAGTGAACCTCTCGGTGCCGCTCGTCGTCCGCCTCGAAGGCACCAACGTGCAGGCCGGCAAGGACATCCTCGCCAATTCGGGCCTCGCGATCGTACCGGCGAACGACCTGGGCGACGCCGCCAAGAAGATCGTCGCCGAGGTGCAGAAGGCGGCGTGATCTGACGTCTTCCCCCGCGACGGGGATACACGCAAAATATTCTCGGGCCCGGGCGTCATGTCCGGGCCCGATTCGTTTGGCACAGGAAGACTGCCGCTACGGCAAGCGGCATTTCCCGTACCGGACTTGCGAAAGCCGCGGAAAATAGCCATCTCACCCGCCGATGCGACGCCGGAAACGGGTGTCGAGGGCGCAATCGGAAGGAAGCTGATGAAGGTGCTGGTGCCGGTCAAGCGTGTGCTTGATTACAACGTGAAGCCCCGCGTGAAGGCGGACGGGACGGGTGTTGATCTGGCGAACGTCAAGATGAGCATGAACCCGTTCGATGAGATCGCGGTCGAGGAAGCCATCCGTTTGAAGGAAAAAGGCGTCACCGAGATCGTCGTGGTCTCGATCGGCGAGCCCAAGGCGCAGGAGACGCTGCGCACCGCATTGGCGATGGGCGCCGATCGCGCGATCCTCGTCACCAGCGACACCAAGGTCGAGCCGCTGGGCGTCGCCAAGATCCTCGCCAAGATCGTCGAGGAGGAGCAGCCGCAGCTGGTGATCCTCGGCAAGCAGGCGATCGACGACGACAACAACCAGACCGGCCAGATGCTCGCCGGCCTGCTCGGCTGGGGCCAGGGTACGTTCGCGTCGAAGGTCGAACTCGGCGACGGCGTTGTGACGGTGACGCGCGAGGTCGACGGCGGCCTCGAGACCGATTCGTTCAAGCTGCCCGCGATCGTCACCACCGACCTGCGCCTCAACGAGCCGCGCTATGCGTCGCTGCCCAACATCATGAAGGCCAAGTCTAAGCCGCTCGCGCAGAAGACCGCCGCGGATTACGGCGTCGACGTCACGCCGCGGCTGACCACGCTCAAGGTCGTCGAGCCGGGCAAGCGGCAGGCGGGCATCAAGGTCGCCGACGTCGACGAACTCGTCACCAAGCTGCATGCGATGGGGATTGCCCGATGACCGCCAACCTGAAGACGCTCGTCTGGGTCGAACACGACGGCAGCGCCGTCAAGGATGCCACGCTCGCCGCGGTGACCGCCGCGTCGCAGCTCGGCGAGGTCCATCTGCTGGTCGCCGGCCAGGGCGTTGATAGCGTCGCGCAGGCGGCGGCGAAGATCGCCGGCGTCGGCAAGGTGCATGTCGCCGACGATGCCGCTTATGCGCATGCGCTGGCCGAGAATATCGCGCCGCTCGTCGTCGAGCTGATGGGGCATCATGATGCCTTCGTCGCGCCGTCGACCACGACCGGCAAGAACGTCGCGCCGCGCGTCGCCGCGCTGCTCGACGTCATGCAGATCAGCGATATCCTGTCGGTCGAGAGCGCGGACACGTTCACCCGGCCGATCTACGCCGGCAATGCGATCGCGACGGTGCAATCGTCGGACGCCAAGAAGGTGATCACCGTCCGCGGCACCGCCTTCGAAAAGGCGGCGACGGAGGGCGGCTCGGGCGAGATCGAGGCGGTCCCGTCGCAGGGCGAGACCGGCGTATCGACCTTCGTCAACGCCGAGATCGCGCAGAACGCGCGCCCCGAGCTGACCAGCGCCAAGATCATCGTCTCGGGCGGCCGCGCGTTGCAGAATGGCGAGAACTTCCATTCGATCATCGAGCCGCTCGCCGACAAGCTCGGCGCGGGCGTCGGCGCGAGCCGCGCGGCAGTGGATGCGGGCTATGTGCCCAATGACTATCAGGTCGGCCAGACCGGCAAGATCGTCGCCCCGGAAGTCTATATCGCGGTCGGCATCTCGGGCGCGATCCAGCATCTGGCGGGGATGAAGGATTCGAAGGTCATCGTCGCGATCAACAAGGACGAGGATGCGCCGATCTTCCAGGTCGCGGACATCGGCCTCGTCGGCGATCTGTTCAAGGTCGTTCCGGAGCTGACCGAGAAGCTGTGACGCGATGGCGGCGGGTAGCGAGCGCTGTCCGCCGCCACACGCAAAAAAGCGGCCCGACACCAGCAATGTCGAGCCGCAGTCTACGCCTAGGGAGCTGACCTGGCGTGTTCGTCAAACCGAAAGCCTAGAGCGCGTTGCCTGCCGCAGGGGCGAGCGCGTTGTCGGCGGCCGCGTCGTTGGCGAGCGTGATGTCGTTGCCGGTGGCGAAGTCGCCGCCATTGCCAAGGCCCGCGTCGCCTTCCTCGTTGAGGGTCAGCGTGTCGGTGGCGGCGGCGTTGTTGCCGGCGTCGGTCTTGGGGCCGCAGGCGGCAAGGCTCAGGGCGGCTAGCGCAAGCGCCGGCGCTGGGATCGTGATCTTCATTCAGTCCTCCGTGTTGAAACGATGTCGGTGCCGCCACGCAGGCCGGCGCCGATCAGGGAAAAGAAGGCGCGGCTCGCGGGCGAGTTCGCCGTATCCCATTCGGGATGCCATTGGACGCCGAGCACGTCGGCGCCGCACGGCCGCGCCGAGACGGCTTCGATCAGCCCGTCGTCCGCCGCGATCGCTTCCACCGTCAGGCCGCTGCCGAGACGGTCGATGCCTTGCTGGTGGACCGAATTGACCCGGACGCGCTGCACGCCGGTGGCGTCGGCAAGCCGGCCGCGCGCGCACAATTCGACGTCATGACCGTGGTGGAACAGCGAATCGTAATCGCCCGACCAGGCACCGCGATGATGACGGTCGGCATCGGCTGCGGCGCACAGGCTGCCACCGAACAGCACGTTGATCTCCTGCAGCCCGCGGCAGATGCCGAACACCGGCTTGCCCGCCTCGATCATCCCGCCGGCGAGCGCCAGCGCGACCTCGTCCCGTCCTTCGTCGACGATCTGGTCGTCGGGCAGCGGCCGGGCGCCGTAGCGCCACGGTGCGACGTGCGAGCGCGACCCGGTCAGCAGCAGCCCGTCGAGCACCGCGGTGAGCGTCGCGACGTCGGTGGCATCGGGCAGCGCCGGGACGAGCAGCACCGTCGCACCGGCAAGGCGGGTGAGCGGCGCGACGAAGCGGCTGGCGACGACCTGCACCGGACGCTCCGCCACTTCGTTGCAGCACAGCACGCCGATGACCGGGCGACGTTCGGGATCGGCGCGGCGCCCCATCACACCACCGCCGCGACGAGCGTGTCGCGGAGCGCATGGCCGGCGGAGGGCGCGAGCAAAGTCGCCTCCGGCTGCACCACCACGCCGCCGGGCGGCACGTCGGTGAGCAGCCAGACGTTGCCGCCGATCGTCGCACCCGCGCCGATCGTCACCCGGCCGAGGATCGTCGCACCGGCGTAGATGACGACGTCGTCGCCGACGATGGGATGGCGGGCGTAGCGTTCGCGCGGACCGCGCCGGGCGGCGCCGAGCGGGCTGCGCGCGCCGAGCGTGACATGCTGGTAGAGGCGCACGCCGTTGCCGACGATCGCGGTCTCGCCGATGACGACGCCGGTGCCGTGGTCGATGAAGAAGCGTTCGCCGATCCGCGCGCCGGGATGGATGTCGATCCCGGTACGTTCGTTGGCGAGTTCGGAGATCAGCCGCGCGACGATCGGCGCGCCGAGGTCGTACAATTGATGCGCGATGCGATGGTGCAGGCTGGCGATCGCGCCGGGATAGCAGACGAGGATCTCGTCGGTGCTGCCCGCGGCGGGATCGCCGAGGAAGGCGGCCTCGACATCGCTGTCGATCAGCCGGCGGATGTCGCCCAACGTGTCGGCGAACAGGCGGACGATCGTCGCGGCCTGATCAGGGTCGAAGGCGGTGCGGGCTTCCGCCTGCCAATAGCCGAGTTCATGGCCGATCTCGCGTTCCAGTTCGGTGAACGCGCTGCCGAGCTTGGCGGCGACGAACCGGTCCTCGTCCGCCGGTGCGATCTGCTGCAGACCGAGGCGGCGGGGGTAGAGCGCTTCGGCGAGGAGCAGGACGATACGCTCGATCGCGCCGCGCGAGGGAAAGGCGGCGGCGGCGCGTGCCGGCGTCTGTCGCATGCGCCAATTCGCGCGGGCGGCGCGCAGCGCATCGACCGCCTCGCCGAGCGTGGCGCCGGGTGCGCGCGACGGCAGCGGGGCGGCGGCAATCGTCACCGGCGCACCCGGCGCGTTCGATCGGCGGAATAGCGCGTCGTCATCGTCCGATACCTCCACCGTGGAAGATATCCCATCGGCTTAGTGGGAATAGGAAGAAAAGCTATCCCGCCGTCAAGAACGACTCATCGCCTCACGGCTCGACCGCGGCAGGCCGGCGGATTTCGGGGTCGGGCAACGGCGGAATGCGCGCGAGCACGATGCCGAGCAGCAGCGCGAGGCCGCCGAGCGCGAGGCAGAACAGCGCGACGCCCGGCCAGCCGGCGTGCGTCCAGGCGAAGCCGCCGGCCGAGCCGAGCACGCTCGATCCCAGATAATAGAAGAACAGGTAGAAAGCGGCGCCCTGGCCGCGGTTGGCGCGCGCGCGGCGGCCGACCCAGGCGCTGGCGATCGAATGCGCGCCGAAGAAGCCGATCGTGACCAGGGCGATGCCGAGGATGACGAGCGTCAGCGCGCGCGCCTCGGTGGCGGCGACGCCGGCGATGAGCAGCACGATCGGCAGCCAGAACACGCGCCGCCGCCCGACGGTGCCGGCGAACGACCCGAACAGCGCCGAACTCGCCGAGCCGAGGATGTAGAGCAGGAAGACGCCGCCGACCGCGGCCTGGCTCAATCCATAGGGCGGGGCGAGCAGGCGGAAGCCGGCGTAATTGTAGATGGTGACGAAGACGCCCATCAGCAGGAACGCCTCGGCATAGAGCAGCGGCAGCGCGCGGTCGCGGAACAGCGCGGCGGCGCCGGCGAGCGGACTGCCGCCGCCACCGGCGACGAAGCCGCGCGACGGCGGCGCGAGGCGGCGGAACGCCTCCGCCATGACGAGGCCGGCGAGGCCGACGCTGCCCAGGGCCCAACGCCAGTCGGCGATATCGGCGACGAGGCTGGCGACGAGCCGCCCGCCCATGCCACCGATCGCGCTGCCGGCGATGTAGAGCCCCATCGCCGCGCCGACCGAGGCGACGTCGACCTCTTCAGCGACATAGGCCATCGCCACCGCGGGCACGCCGGCGAGCGCGACGCCAGTGAGCAGCCGCAGCGCGAGCAGCGCGGTCCAGCCCGGCACCAGCGCGGCGGCGAGGGTGAGCGCGCCGGCGGCGAACATCGCGGCGACCATCAGCGGCCGCCGCCCGACACGGTCGGAGAGGATGCCGGCGAACAGGATGCCGATCGCGAGCGGCCCGGTGGCGAGCGACACCGCCAGCGACGCCGCCTCGGCGCTGAGATGATAATCGGCGGCGAACAGCGGCAGCAGCGGCTGCACCGAATAGAGCAACGAGAAGGTCGAGAAGCCGGCGAACAGCATGGCGAGCGTCAGCCGCCGATAGGCGGGCGTCCCCTTCGCCAGCCTCAGGTCACTGGCGGGCATGGCGCCGCCCGACCGCGAACGCCGGCAGGCCGCGCTCGACGATCAGCGAGATCGCCCAGATCGCGAGCCCGCCGAGCGCCAGCCCGCACCCGACGATGCCGGTCGCGGTCCAGCCGAAGCCGGCGGCGATGGCGAGGCCGCCGAGCCACGGCCCGATCGCATTGGCGGTGTTGAACGCCGAATGGTTGAGCGCGGCGGCGAGCGACTGCGCGTCGCCGGCGACGTCCATCAGCCGCGTCTGGAGCACGGTGCCGAGCGCCCCGCCGAGGCCGATCGCGAACACGTCGAGCGTCATCGTCCAGACGTTGCCCGCGGCGAGCGGATAGAGCAACAGCGCGCCGGCCGACCAGAGCAGCAGCGCCCCCGCGGTCGGCATCAGCGCGCGGTCGGCGAACCGCGGCACGACGAGGTTGCCGAGCGTCATGCCGGTGCCGAACACCGCGAGCATCAGCGGCACGCTGCGCGGCGCGAGGCCGGTGACGTCGACCAGGGTCGCGGCGAGATAGGTGTAGACCGCGAACATGCCGCCGAAGCCGATCGCGCCGGTGCCGAGCGTCAGCCAGACCTGCGTGCGCCGCAGCGCGGTGAGTTCGCGCAAGGGGCTGGCGTCGCGATCGGGCGCGTCGATCGGCGCGAGCAGCGCGACGAGGCCGGCGGTGGTGAGCGCCAGCAATGCGACCAGCCCGAACACCCAGCGCCAGCTCGCGACCTGCCCGAGCAGCGTCGCGAAGGGCACGCCGACGATCGTCGCGACGGTGAGGCCGAGCATCACCCTTCCCACCGCCTGCGTCCGCCGGTCGGCGGGCACCAGCGAGGCGGCGACCAGCGAGGCGATGCCGAAATAGGCGCCGTGCGGCAGCCCGGCGAGGAAGCGGAAGACGAGCATCCAGCCGTAGCTCGGCGCGAGTGCGGACAGGCAATTGCCGATCGCGAACAACGCCATCAGCCCGATCAGCAACGTGCGCCGCGACATCCTGGCCGAGAGCACCGCGATCGTCGGCGCGCCGACGACGACGCCCAGCGCATAAGCGCTGATGACATGACCGACGGTCGGCGCATCGATGCCGAGCCCGCGCGCGAGATCGGGTTCGAGGCTCATCGCCGCGAATTCGGTCGTGCCGATCGCGAACCCGCCGACGGCGAGCGCGAGGTGGACGAGGCCCGGATGGGCCTCGGCGGTTTGGCGTAGGGTCATGAGGGTCTTTTAGCCGCCGTTGCTGCGTTGCAGCAAATCAACGGCCGGCGGGCCGGGGTGTTCCAACGCAAAGTCCTCCCTCGCGCAGCGGGGGAGGGGGACCATTCGCGTAAGCGAATGGTGGAGGGGGCGTTTCCGCATACGGCGACCTCACCGTATACCCCCCTTCGTCAGGCCTTCGACCCGGCACTCCCTAGCAGGGGAGGAATTAAGAAGCCTTCGCCAGTGCCTCGGCGATCAGCGTACGGCTGTTGGCGATGCCGTACAGCGCGATGAAGCTGCCCATCCTGGGACCCTGTTCGGACCCCAGCAGCGTCTCGTACAGCGCCTTGAACCAGTCGCGCAGCGTGTCGAAGCCGGCGGTCTTGCCGATCTCGTAGACGACGTTCTGGATATCCTCGGCGCTCGCCTCGGCGGGCAGCGCGGCGAGGTCGGCGTCGAGCCGGCGCAGCGCCGCGACCTCGACGCCCTCGGGCGCACGGCGCTTGAGCGTCGGCGCGACGAAATCGCGGGCATAAGCCAGCGCATAGCCGATCAGCCGGTCGAGTTCGGGGTCGCGCTCGGGCGTCGCGTCGGGGACGTAGTTGCGCAGATAGCCCCAGACCTGCTCCTTGCTCGCCTCGCCCATCACGCCGACGAGGTTGAGCAGCAGGCCGAAGGTGACGGGCAGCGTCGCGGTCGGCACCTTGCCGTCATGGACATGATGAACCGGGTTGCCGAGCCGCTGCGCGATCGCCTGCGTCGGATAATTGCCGCGGAACTGCCAGTAATCGTCGACCGCGCGCGGGATGACGCCGAAGTGCAGCGCCTTGGCCTTCTTGGGCTCGCGATAGGCGAAGAAGGCGAGGCTCTCCTCGGGGCCATAGGTCAGCCATTGGTCGAGGCTGAGGCCGTTGCCCTTCGACTTGGAGATCTTCTCGCCCTTCTCGTCGAGGAACATCTCGTAGTTGAAGCCCTCGGGCGGGCGGCCGCCGAGCACGCGCGCGATCTTGGAGCTTTGCGTCACCGAATCGATCAGGTCCTTGCCCGCCATCTCGTAATCGACGCCGAGCGCGACCCAGCGCATCGCCCAGTCGACCTTCCATTGCAGCTTGGACAGGCCGCCGAGCGCCGACTGGACGATGCGCTCGCCGCTCTCGTCGGTGAAGGCGATCGTGCCGGCTTGCGCGTCGACCACCTCGACCGGCACCTGCAGCACGATGCCGGTCGTTGGGCTGACGGGGAGCACCGGCGAATAGGTGCCGCGGCGCTCGGCGCGCAGCGTCGGCAGCATGACGTCGAGGATGCCCTGATAGTGGCGCAGCACGTTCTTAATCGCGTCGTCGAACCGGCCGCCCTCGTAATAGTCGGTGGACGAGGCGAAGTCGTAGTCGAAGCCGAAGCGGTCGAGGAACTGGCGCAGCATCGCATTATTGTGCGCGGCGAAGCTGCCGAACTTGCCGAACGGATCGGGTATGCGCGTCAGCGGCTTGCCGAGATGTTCGCGCAGCATGTCGCCGTTGGGGACGTTGTCGGGGACCTTGCGCAGGCCGTCCATGTCGTCGCTGAACGCGATCAGCCGCGTCGGCTGGTCGGAGAGCGCGTGGAAGGCGTTGCGCACCATCGTCGTGCGCAGCACTTCGTTGAACGTGCCGATATGCGGCAGGCCCGAGGGGCCATAGCCGGTTTCGAACAGGATTGGTGCACCACCGGGCTTGCCGCCGGGGTAGCGCTTGAGCAGCTTGCGCGCCTCCTCATAGGGCCAAGCCTTGGAGTCGAGGGCAGCCGTTCTGAGGCTTTCTGGGCGCAGGTCGATATCGGTCATGATGCGCGCGGGACTAAGCACCCCGCGCGCTCACGGCAACTCCCTTGGCAGAAGCGACTTAGCGGCAGCGGTCCTTCGCGGTGATCGTGCGGTCGATCGCGCGGCCGGCGAAGGCGCCACCGACGGCACCGCCGACGGTGCCGAGCGCGCCATGGCCGAGCACCGAATTGCCGAGCAGCGCGCCGCCGACGCCGCCCGCGACGAGGCCGGTGGTGCCGCTCGAATGGCGGCAACGCTTGACGTGGCGATAGCCGCGCTCGTGCGAATTGCGATAATGATGGCGCGCCTCCGCCTTGCTGACCGGCAGCGCGATGCTGGCGGGAAGGGCGAGCGAGGCCGCGCCGAGCGCGAAGAGCAGAGTACGCATGAACCGGACCTTTTCGAACAGATGATCGCTGCCAAACGTCCGGCCGGCGGTCCGGTTGCACCCGGCGGCGGTTGCCATTCTGTTCCCGACCTTTATGGCCGATGGCGTGATCCCTTATCCTGCCCTCCACGCCAGCCATGGCGGCATCTGGATCGCCACTGTCGAGGGCACGCGGCCGATCGGGCGCGGCGAGGCGATCCGCATCGCCGCCGATACGCCGGTGATCCTGCTCAACGCGCCGCTTGTCGGCCAAAGGCTCGGCTATCCCGAATTGTCGGGGCTCGACCTGCTCGAGCTGTTCGCCTTTCTGTATCCGGCGCGGTTCGCGGTGCCGACGCCCAAGGGTCTGGCGCGCGCGGTCGACCTGTCGCCGCCCGACACCGACGAGGGCGTCGCCGCCTTCCTGCGCGAGGCGGCGGCGGCGCTGCTCGCGGTGCCCCAGGGCGACTGGCCCGAGCGCGAGGGCGCATGGACCGCGGCGCAGTCGCTCGGCCGGTTGCGCTGGCCGTGGGCGCCGGCGATCGGACCGCTGCTCGCCAAGCCGCAGGTCAACGAGCGCTGGCTGTTCGCGACGCTGCCCGAATGGGAGGAACAGGCGCCGCGACCGGCACCGCTGACCGTGGCGATCCCGCCGGCCGACGCCGAGGCGCGGCTCGCCGACCTCACCGGTCATGGTGCCGAGGAGCGGCTGGGCCAGCGCGCCTTCGCCGCGGCGGCGACCGATGCCTTCGCCCCGCGCGCGATGCGCGACGCGCCCAATCTGGTGCTCGCCGAGGCGGGGACGGGGATCGGCAAGACCTTGGGCTATCTCGCGCCCGCGTCGCTGTGGGCGGAGCGGGCCGGCGGTGCGGTGTGGATCAGCACCTATACCAAGGCGCTGCAACGCCAATTGTCGAAGGAGACCGAGCGGCTGTTCCCCGACCCGGCATTGCGCCGGCAGAAGGTGGTGACGCGCAAGGGCCGCGAGAATTATCTGTGCCTGCTCAATCTGGAGGATGCGTTGCAGGGCGGCTTCGCCGGCCGCGCTGCGATTCTCGCGCAACTGGTGGCGCGCTGGGCGGCGTATAGCGCCGACGGCGACATGGTCGGCGGCGACCTGCCCGGCTGGCTGCCGACGCTGTTCCGGCGCAACGGCCCGACCGCGCTGACCGACCGGCGCGGCGAATGCGTCTATGCCGGCTGCCCGCATTACCGCAAATGCTTCATCGAGCGCGCCGCGCGCGCCTCGGCGGAGGCGGACGTCGTGATCGCCAACCATGCGCTGGTGATGGTCAATGCCGCACGCGGGCGCGAAACGACGACGCGGCCGACGCGCTACGTCTTCGACGAGGGCCATCATCTGTTCGAGGCGGCGGATTCGATGTTCGCCACCGCGCTGACCGGGCAGGAGACGATCGAACTCAGGCGCTGGATCCTCGGGCCGGAAAGCGGCGGCCGCGGCCGGCGGCGCGGGCTGCAGGCACGCCTGTCCGACGTCGCCAGTTACGACGAACAGGGCGGGATCGCGATCCAGGATGCGATCGAGGCGTCGCGGCACCTCGCCAGCGACGGCTGGCTGGGGCGGATCAACGAAGGCGCGCCGTTCGGGCCGATCGAGCATCTGCTCGCTGCCGTCCGCGGGCTGACCTATGCGCGCGCCGAACAGCCGGGCGATGCCGGTTACGGGCTGGAGACCGAACTCGCCGAGCCGACCCCCGAGCTGATCGAGGCGGCGGCGCCCGCCGCGGCGGCGCTCGATGCGCTGGTGCGCCCGCTGGTGACGCTGGGGCGGCGGCTGGAGGCGGTGCTCGCCGAGGCACCCGACTGGATGGATGCGCCGGCGCGCGCGCGCGTCGAGGGCGCGATCGCCTCGATCGGCTGGCGCGCCGAGACGGTGGCGGCGTGGCTGTCGCTGCTCGCGCGCGTCGGCGGCCCGGTCGATCCGGCGCACGTCGACTGGCTCGCGGTCGACCGGATCGAGGGGCGCGAATATGACATCGGCCTGCACCGCCACTGGCTCGACCCGACGCGGCCGTTCGCCGAGATCGTGCTGAAACCCGCGCATGGTGCGCTCGTCACCTCGGCGACGCTGACCGGCGGCGGCGCCAATGAGTCCGAACGGTGGGAGACGGCGGAGGCGCGCGTCGGCGCACCGCATCTCGCCCGCGCGCCGTCGCGGTTCGAGGCGAAGAGCCCGTTCGACTATCCCGCCAATGCCGAGGTGCTGATCGTCACCGACGTCAAGCGCGGCGACCTGCCCGCGCTCGCCAATGCCTATGCGCGGCTGATCGTCGCCGCGGGCGGCGGTACGCTCGGGCTGTTCACCGCGATCCGGCGGCTGCGCGGCGTGCACGGGCGGATCGCCGACCGGCTGGCGCGCGAGGGGCTGCCGCTGCACGCGCAGCACGTCGATCCGATCGATACCGGCACGTTGGTCGATATCTTCCGCGACGATCCGCACGCCTCGCTGCTCGGCACCGACGCGCTGCGCGACGGCGTCGACGTGCCGGGATCGTCGCTGCGGCTGGTGGTGATGGAGGGCGTGCCGTGGCCCAAGCCGAGCGTGCTGCACGCCGCGCGGCGGCTGGCGGGGGGCGGATCGGCCTATGACGACCGCATCGTGCGCGCGCGGCTGGCGCAGGCGTTCGGGCGGCTGATCCGCCGCGCCGACGACCGCGGCGCGTTCGTGATGCTGTCTTCGGCGATGCCGTCGCGGCTGCTGTCGGCGTTTCCGCCCGGCGTCGGGATCGCGCGGGTGACGCTCGACGAAGCGGTGGCGCGGGTGCAGGCGCGGCTTTCCTTATCGCTTCCCATCGGGCATGAGGCGGCTCCCGCGATTGCCCACGGAGACGCCGGTTGAAGACGCTGACGCTGCTGCGCCACGCCAAGTCCGGCTGGGACGATCCGGTGACCCGCGATTTCGACCGTCCGCTCAACGCCAAGGGCAAGCGCGCCGCCGAGACGGTGGGGCGCAACATGCGGTCGCTCGACCTGGCGTTCGATCACGTCGTCGCCTCGCCCGCGGTGCGCGTCGGCGAAACGCTCGACGCGGTGGTCGCGGGCTATGGCCGCACGCTGGCGCCCGTCTGGGAACGGCGCATCTATCTCGCCTCGGCGGCGACCTTGCTCGACGTGGTGCACGAACTGCCCGCCGCCGCGGAGCACGTGCTGCTGGTCGGGCACAATCCGGGGCTCGAGGATCTGGTGCTGATGCTGGTGCCGGCGGCACCCGACGGGCTGCGCGCGCTGGTCGAGGAGAAATACCCGACCGCGACGCTGGCGGAGATGCGCTTCGACATCGCCGACTGGTCGGCGGTGGCGGCGGGCGGCGGTGATCTGCGCCGGTTCGTACGGCCGCGCGATCTCGATCCTAGCCTCGGCCCCGACGAACGCTGACTTTCGCGCGAGCCTGCGAAGAAGATCGGTTCACGCGGAGGCGCGGAGAGAAGAAGGATTGTGCGCGCAGAGGCGCAGAGGACGCAGAGAGGCGCGCCTGGTGCGCCGAAGGCGCTTCATCTCTCTGGCGAACCGACATCGCGATGAAATCTCGCTCATCCCTCTGCGCCTCTGCGCGAGAATCTGGTCAGGACCACGCTTGTGATGCGCGGTGACCGCCCCACAGGCGTGACCCCTCCGCGCCTCCGCGCCTCCGCGCGAACAACTCTTCTTCTTCGCGGCTTCGCGTGACAATCAGCGCACGTGGGGGGCAAACTCGGTTGCGAGTTGATTCACGCGAAGACGCGAAGACGCGAAGACGCGAAGGAGATTGGTTCACGCGGAGGCGCGGAGAGAAGAAGGATTTGGCACGCAGAAGCGCGGAGGCGCAGAGAGGCGTGCCGTTGCGCCGAAGGCGCTTCATCTCTCTGGCGCGGATCGGCATCGCGATGAAATCGCGCTCGTCCCTCTGCGCCTCTGCGCGCCAATTTGGTCAGGACCACGCTTGTGGTGCGCGGTGACCGTCCCACAGGCGCGACCTCTCCGCGCCTCCGCGCCTCCGCGCGAACAAATCTTCTTTTTCGCGGCTTCGCGCTTTCGCGTGATTCAGCGCAGGACCGAGACGGACCCGAAACGGTCCTGACGGGTTCTTGCCCCGATCCGCACGGGGACGGACGACGAAGGGGAACGACGTGATCGATAGACGACGGCTCGAATCGGGCGGGCTGATCCTGTTTCTGGCGCTGATCAGCGGCGGGCTGTTGCTCGTCGTATCGTCGTTCATCGCGGCGCTGCTGTGGAGCGTGCTCGCGGCGATCCTGTTCCAGTCGCTGTTCCATTGGCTGCTCGCCAAGATGCCGGGGCGACGCAATTGGGCGGCGGCGGCGACCTTGCTGATCATCCTCGTCGCGGTGATCATCCCGGCATTGGCGATCACCGGCATGGTCGTCGACCAATCGGCCGGCGTCTATGCCAAGGTGCAGAGCGGCCAGATCGATTTCGCGCGCTATTTCCAACAGGTGCACGACGCATTGCCGCAATGGGTGCAGCATCCGCTCGATCGCGCCGGGCTCGGCAGCTTCGACACCGCGCAGGCGCGGATCGCGCAGGGCCTGCGCAGCAGCTTCCAGTCGATCGCGTCGCAGGCGCTGTCGATCGGGCGCAATGCCGCAGCGTTCCTGCTCGCCTTCGGCGTCGGTCTGTACGTCACCTTCTTCCTGCTGCGCGACGGCGACCGGCTCGGGCCGGTGATCCGCGACGCGCTGCCGCTGGAGCGGCCGGTCGCCGACCGGTTGATCGACAAATTCGTCGCCGTCGTCCGCGCGACGATCAAGGGGTCGGTCGTCGTCGCGCTGGTGCAGGGCGCATTGGGCGCGGTGACCTTCTGGATCGTCGGCGTGCCGGCGGCGCTGTTGTGGGGCCTGTTCATGGCGCTGGCGGCGTTGCTGCCCGCGATCGGCCCCGCGCTGGTCTGGGTGCCGGTCGCGATCTACCTGCTCGCCACCGGTGCGGTGTGGCAGGGCGTCGTCGTCGTCGTCTCGGGCGTCGCGGTGATCGGGCTCGCCGACAATATCCTGCGGCCGATCCTGGTCGGGCGCGATACCGGGATACCCGATTGGCTGGTGCTGGTGACGACGCTGGGCGGGATCGAGGTCGCGGGGATCAGCGGCATCGTCGTCGGCCCGCTGGTCGCCGCGCTGTTCATCACCGGCTTGCAGATCCTGACCGAACAGCGCCATGGCGGGCGCGGGGCGGAGGCGGCGTAGGGATTGCGTGTACCGCGCATCCCTTCGTCATACCGGCCTTCGCCGGGATGACGAAGGGGGGGCGGGGTGGAAGCGTTACCGCTTCTCCATCAGCGCCTTGAGGTCCTGTAGCGGACTGTACGGGCGATGATCGTCCTCGCTGATCACGCCGGCCTCGCGCAGCACCGCCTCGGCGTCGGGGCTGCGCGGGAAGGGATCGAGCGCGAGCGCCATCGTCTCCGCCGCCGCCTCGCCGAGGTCGACCGCACCGCCCTCGATCTCGACCGTGTCGAGCGCGCCGGCGTCGAGCTCGACCTCCTCCTGATCGTCGAGCGCCTCGACGAACAGCAGCGCGACCGGTTCGTCGATCGTGGCATTGAGCGGCACGCCCGTCACCGTACAGGCCTGCACCAACGCGCCGGTGACGCGGCCGCGCACCGCGATTCCCGCCGTCTCGCGCTTCACCCGAAAACTGGCGTCCAGCCGTTCCACCGACAGCACGCCGAAGCGCATTGCGAGTGCTGCCCGTTCGGCCTCGGTGGCGGCGATGCGCACCTCGCGCTCGCCCGCGCCGATCGCGTCGAGTCGTTCCGGGCGGCTGAATTCGGGGGTCATGGCAGGTCTCCGGCAACGAGGCGGTCGAGCGGGGTCGCGGCGAGCGCGCCGTGCAGCGCGGTCAGGTCGGCGGCGACGGCGGCCAGCGCCTGCGGCGCCGGCGCCGCCCCGCGATAGAGGTTGCGGACCAGCGCGGGGGCAAGATCACCCGCCGCAAGTCCGTCGCGATAGGCGCCGATCCGGCCGCCGAGCATGCTCATCATCTTCCCGATATGCTTGCCGACGACGATGTCGCCGATACCCATCTGGCGCAATTGCCCGTCCATGTCGTCGACGAACCGCTCGGTGAGATGCGCCGACAGCGCCGCCGCGGCGGGTTCGCGCTCCAGCCGCAGCAGCACCATCGCCAGCACTGCGGCGATCATGTCGAAGCGGCCGTCGACCGTGTCGGGGACGCCGCCGGCCAGATACCAACGTTCGGCCCGTCCGCGCGTCACCACCGCATTGTAGAGCGGCAACGCCTCCTCGCGACGTTCCCCGAACAATCGTCCCCACCAACCCACGGCATATCCTCACCAATCGCGCCAACATGGCCCCGGCGCTTGAAGCCCGCCCGTGCTTCGCATATCGAGGCGATCGGCGGGCGATGCAATCGACATGGCGTGGCGCTGCCGCTGGAGATAGTGATGAGCGTATCCTTTGCCCGTATCGGCCTCGGGCTGACCCTCGGGCTGACCGTCGCCATGGGCGCCTGCGCGCCGCTGCGGTCGCATCAGGGCTATATCATCGATGCCGATCTGGTGAATTCGGTGCAGCCCGGCGTCGACAATCGCCAGTCGGTGGCGAGCACGCTCGGCCAGCCGACGATCGCGAGCCAGTTCGGCACGCGGGACTGGTATTATGTCGCGCGCGACAGCCGCAACCTCAACTTCCAGAAGCCTAAGGCCAAGGACCAGATCGCGCTGAAGATCAGCTTCGATCCCAACGGCACCGTCAAGACGGTGACACGCACCGGCGTCGAGCAGATCGCCAGCATCGATCCCTACGGCAAGACGACGCCGACGCTGGGGCGCAAGCGCGGCTTCTTCGAGGATCTGTTCGGCAACATCGGCACGGTCGGCGCGGCGGGCGCGGGTGGCGGCGCGGGTCGCGGCACCGGCGGCGGGCGCGACACGCCCTAACCGTCCAGCACGTTGGTCGCGCCGCCTGCTACGCATCGGCGCGACCGTGCCGTGCTTGGACCGGCACTGATCCCGAAAGGGGAAAAGGGATCAGTGGCGAGTAACGCGCCGACCGCGGAATGGTTCGCACGGTTGCGGCAGTCCGACGCAATTTTTGTGCGCAGCGACGAACGTTCCGGTGAGTGCGCTCAGCTTGCGGCGGTCACGTTGCAGGCGCCACTGGCGGCGATGTCCGTCGTTCGCCAGGCTTGTCCGGTGCTGCTCTCGTGCATCGTATTTCGCCACTGGCGTGCATGATATTGGAAATGCAAGCTAAGGATGCCGGCCTGCATGCGCGCTCGATAATGAAGATCCAGTATTCCTAAGGGCTTGATCGATTCCTCTTGCCGGAAGATCATCCATAACAGATGATGTCATCCGGAAATGTGGGGCGGGGGTCTTGGATTTTCTGATGTTCGTCTTGGACGGCGCCGTTCGCGAGTCGATGTTGTTCGCCGCGACCTGGTTGCTGATTGGCGGGATCGACGATCTGGGTGTCGACATCTGTTTCTTCATCGATCGGCTGCGGCACTGGCGGGCACCGCGCCGGTGGGTGAGCGATCTGCCCGAACGCGCGGTGCCCGGATCGTTCGCGGTCTTCGTCGCGGCCTGGCGCGAGGAGGCGGTGATCGGCGCGATGCTGACGGCGACGACCGCGCGGCTCGATCATCCGGATTATCGCGTCTACGTCGGTGTCTATCCCAACGATCCCGCGACGATCGGGGCGGCACAGGACATGGCCCGTCGCGATCCGCGCATCAGCGTTGTCGTCGGCACGCGTCCTGGCCCGACGACCAAGGCGGATTGCCTCAATACATTGTGGCTCGCGCTGAACCGGGACGACGCCGCCGCCGGCCGCCGGACCGAGGCGATCGTCATCCATGACGCCGAGGATGTCGTCCACTCCGCGGAATTGCGGGTCTTCGACGCGCTGTTGCAGACCTATGCGGTGGTGCAGGTGCCGGTCGTGCCGCTGATCCGGCCGGGATCGTTGGTGTCGGGCCATTATGCCGACGAGTTCGCCTATGCGCATGGCATACAGCAGCCGGTGCGCGCGTTGCTCGGCGCGCCGTTGCCGCTGGCGGGCACCGGATGCGCGATCCGGACGGATATCCTCACCGAAATCGCGGTCGAGCGCGGTGGCGCGCCGTTCGATGCGTCCTGCCTTACCGAGGATTACGAACTCGGCCTTCACATCGCCGGGCGTGGCGGCGGCGTCTGTTTCGCGCGGATATGGGACCGGCGCGATGGCGGCCTCGTCGCGGTCCGGGCCTATTTCCCCGAGACGCTTCAGACCGCGATCCGGCAAAAGGCGCGGTGGATGACCGGTATCGCGCTGGCGGGCTGGGACCGGATCGGTTGGGGACTGCCGGGGGCGTTTGCCGATCACTGGATGCGGATGCGTGACCGGCGGGTGCTGGTTTCGGTGGTGGTGCTCGGCGTCGCTTATGGTGCGATCGTGTTGCTGGTGATGACCACGGCGCTCCACTGGCTGACCGGTGCCCCCGATACCGGGCTGCCTCTTGCCGGCTGGTTGCGGTGGACGACGACGCTGCTGCTCCTCTGGCGCGTGATGGTCCGGATCGCGTGCACGGGGGGCGCGTACGGCTGGTGCGAGGCGTGCCGGTCGGTGCCGCGGGTCGTCGTCGGCAACGTCATCGCCTTGCTTGCGACACGGCTGGCGCTGCGCCGCTACGGGCAGTTCCTGCGCGGGGACGTGCCGGTGTGGGACAAGACGGTCCATGCGTTTCCCGACCTCCACGCGCTGGGATGAAGGCCAGCCGGCCGTTCCGGTTTCTGCTGCTGTGGCTCGGGTTCTGGACGGGATTGCGGGCGACGGATGTCTGGCGCCGTGGCGTCACGGATTGGGCGCCGACGGCGCTGAACGTCGGTCGCGAGCGGCGGATGGCGGCTTCTTCCCGCAAGCGCCGGGCCCGATCGGATGCCGCTATGGTTGTTCCTGTTCCCGCGAAGCAGCCGGCGTCCCGTGACAGGAGGATTCCGGAGGCAGTCGGCATCGTCCGGGTATCCCGGGAGGTCCAGACACGACGCCAGGTTCCGCAGCCGCCGATCGACATCGCGCGGGCGCCAACGCCGCCCCTGACCGGCGCGCCACCCGGCCCGCTGCACGAGCGCAACGTCATCATACCGGTGGCGAGGCTGGCGCTGGTCGCCCTGCCGCTGCCGATCCTCCGTCGGGTGGCCGGCAGCGGCTGGCTGATCGTCCGCGCCGGTGGCGAGGCGAGCGTACCGGCAAGCCAGATTGGTGGATCGCAGGCGGGATTGCGGCTGACCTATCCGCTGGATAGCGCGCAGCACGTGGCGCTGTCCGCACGGGTATCGGCGCCGCTTGCCGGTACGGGCAAGGAGATCGCGCTGGGGATCGACTGGCAGCCGACGCGCGCGCCGCTCCATATCCTCGCCGAACAGCGGCTCGCGGTCGACGGCGGTGCGAGCGGGCCGATGCTCGGGCTGGTCGGAGGGTTCGGGCCGACGCCAGTCAGGCGCGATCTGGTGCTGGAGGGCTATGGCCAATCCGGTGTGGTCGTCCGGCGCGGCGGTGGTTTCTTTGCCGATGGGGCGCTGCGCGCCGCACGTCCGCTCGGCGCGATCCGCCGTGTCACGATCGACGCCGGGGCCGGTCTTTGGGGTGGGGTCCAGCCCGGTGCGGGGAGGCTCGATATCGGGCCGACTATCGGCCTCGTCCTCCCCTTGGAACCGCGTATGCGCCTCGTCGCGGACTGGCGGCAGCGCGTCGCGGGGCCGTCGCGGCCGGGGTCGGGGCCGGCTTTGTCGCTCGGCACCGGCTGGTGACGGCTGGTCCGCAGCCGCCAGCCGCGTATAAAGCCGGTCCGTGGACGTCTATCTTCCCATCGCCAATCTGTCGGTCAACGCGCTGGTCATCGTGCTGCTCGGCGGCGGCGTCGGGCTATTGTCCGGGATGTTCGGGGTCGGCGGCGGCTTTCTCACCACGCCGCTGCTGATCATCTACGGCATCCCGCCGACCGTCGCCGCCGCCTCTTCGGCGAGTCAGGTGACCGGCGCGAGCGTATCGGGCGTGATCGCGCATTTCGGCCGCAACGGCGTCGACACCAAGATGGGCGGCGTGCTCGTCGCGGGCGGCATCGTCGGCAGTTTCGCGGGCGCGTGGATCTTCCGCCTGCTGCAGGCGAGCGGGCAGATCGATACCGTGATCGGCGTCGTCTATGTCGTCATGCTCGGCTCGATCGGCACGCTGATGGCGCGCGAATCGATCGGCGCGATCGGCGTCGCGCGGGGGCGGCGGCCGGTGAAGCCGCGCAAGCGCCGTCATCATCCGCTCGTCGCCGCGCTGCCGCTACGCACGCGCTTCTACGCCTCGGGCCTCTACATCTCGCCGCTGGCGCCTTTGTTGCTCGGCTTCGGGACCGGCATCCTGACGATCTTGCTCGGCATCGGCGGCGGCTTCATCCTGGTGCCGGCGATGATCTATCTGCTCGGCATGGCGACCAGCGTCGTCGTCGGCACCTCGCTGTTCCAGACGCTGTTCGTCACGGCGGTGGCGACGATGGTGCACGCGCTGACCACCAAGGCGGTCGACATCGTGCTCGCCGGGCTGCTGCTGATCGGCTCGGTGATCGGCGCGCAATTGGGCGCGCGGTTCGCGACCAAGGTAAAGCCCGAATATCTCCGCCTCGCGCTGGCGATCATGGTGCTGCTCGTCGGTCTGCGCATCCTGCTCGGCCTCGTCTGGCGGCCGGAGGAGATCTTCACGGTCGAGCTGACGTGAGGCGCTGGCTGCCGTTCGCCGCGCTGTTGCTGTCGGCGCAGGCGTCCGCCCCGGCCGACAAGCCGGTGCTCGTCCCCGACGTGTCGCAGCGCGACATCGAGATCGCCTACAGCTTCACCGGTGCCGAATTGCTGCTGTTCGGCGCGATCCTCTACCCCGGCGGCCGCCTGCCGCGCGGCGAGGCGCCGACCGACATCGTCGTCGTGGTGAAGGGGCCGACGCAGCCGGTGCTGGTGCGCGAGAAGAAGAAGGTCGCCGGCATCTGGGTCAATGCCGAGCATCAGCGCTACAGTTCGGTGCCGAGCTTCTACGCGCTCGCCTCGTCGCGGCCGATCCAGCGCATCGTCGACGAGCGCACCCGCGCGATCTACGAATTGGGGCTCGACAGCCTGCAATTGTCGCCCGGATCGAACACCGCGACCGCGGTCGAAAAGGGGTTCCAGCACGGGCTGGTCGACCTCAAGCGCCGCGCCGGCCTGTATCTGGAGGCGCCGCATGCGGTCGAGATCAGCGAGGGCGTGCTGTATCGCGCCCGGCTGACCATCCCGGCGCGCGTGCCGGTCGGGCGGTTCACCGCCGAAACCTTCCTGATCCGCAACGGCCGCGTGCTCGCCGCCGCGGTGCGCGAGATCGACATCCGCAAATCGGGATTCGAGCGTTTCGTCGCGCGCGCCGCCGAGCGTCAGTCGATCCTCTACGGGCTGGCGGCAGTGGCGCTGTCGGTCGGGCTGGGGCTTGCCGCCGGGTGGATCGCGCGCCGGATATAATGACGCGATGACGGTATCTTAACGGCTCCCGGCTAGCGCTCGGCGGACGATGGACAGGATGCTGCCGCAATGACCGAGATGCCCGGCCCGAGCGTATTCGCGGGCGCGATGCCCCTTTCGGCGGCGGCGGCGGTCGGCCACGGCGGCGGGCCGGCGGCGATCGGCTGCGTCCTGGCGGTCGGCGGCGGCGGCAGCCGCGTGTTGTTCGACCGCAACGCGCTCGAGCTCGTCGCGCAGGATGCCGATCCGGTGGTCGCTACCGCCGGGCAGGTCGGCGGCCAGATCAAGATGCGCGTCGGTGGCGCGTGGCTGATCGCCAACATCCGCAGCCTGGTGCTGGACGGCGCGGGCAACGACTGGGTCGCCGCGGACATCGACTTCCTCGGCGAGGGCGACGAGGAGCGGCTGACCGGCAAGCTCTACCATTTCCGCCGCGGCGTGACGCGCTATCCGATTCCCGGCTGCGACGTCTTCGCGATCACGACGCGCGACCTCGAACAAATCTATTCCGCCGCCGACCAGCCGCATATCAAGATCGGCACCGTCTATCCGACCCGCGACGTGCGCGCCTCGCTCTACGTCGACGCGATGCTCGGCAAGCATTTCGCGCTGGTCGGCTCGACCGGCACCGGCAAGTCGACCGCGGCGGCGCTGATCCTCCACCGCATCTGCGAGCTGGCGCCGCAGGGCCATGTCGTGATGATCGATCCGCATGGCGAATATGCCGCGGCGTTCCGCACCAATGGCGCGATCTACGACGTCAACAATCTCGCCATGCCCTATTGGCTGATGAACCTCGAAGAGCATTGCGAGGTGTTCGTCACCGCCAGCGGCGGGGATCGCCAGGCCGACAGCGACATCCTCGCCCGATGCCTGTTGATGGCGCGCGCCAAGAACCGGCTGGGGCAGGAGATCGCCAAGCTGACGGTCGATGCGCCGATCCCCTATCTGCTCAGCGACCTCACCAACATCATCAGCGCCGAGATGGGCAAGATGGATCGTGCCGGCGATACCTCGCCCTATCTGCGGCTCAAGGGCCGGATCGACGAGATCAAGGCCGACCCGCGCTACAGCTTCATGTTTTCGGGGATGCTGGTCGCCGATACGATGGCCGACTTCCTCGCGCGGATCTTCCGCATGCCCGGCGGCGGCAAGCCGATCTCGATCATCGACGTATCGGGCGTGCCGTCGGAGATCACCTCGGTAGTCGTCGCGGTGCTCAGCCGGATGACGTTCGACTTCGCGATCTGGTCGCGCAACGAGCCGCAGCGACCGATCCTGCTCGTCTGCGAAGAGGCGCACCGCTACATTCCAAGTAGCGCGCGCGGCGAGGGGCGCAACGCCTCGGTAGGGCGCATCCTCGGCCGGATCGCCAAGGAAGGGCGCAAATATGGCGTCAGCCTGGGGCTGATCACGCAGCGGCCGTCCGATCTGGAGGAAGGCGTGCTGTCGCAATGCGGCACGATCATCGCGATGCGCCTCAACAACGAGCGCGATCAGGCGTTCGTGCGCGCGGCGATGCCGGAGGGCGCGCGCGGGTTCCTCGATTCGATCCCTGCGCTGCGCAACCGCGAATCGATCATCTGCGGCGAGGGCGTCGCGGTGCCGATCCGGGTGAGCTTCGACGCGCTCGAAGAGGGCAAGCGCCCGGCATCGGGCGATCCGTTATTCTCCGCGCTGTGGCGCGATGCGGGCGGCGAGGATGCGATCATCCAGCGCACCGTCCTGCGCTGGCGCGCGCAGGGGCGCTAATACAAATTCCTCCCCCGCAAGGGGGAGGTGGCAGCGCGAAGCGCTGACGGAGGGGGAGGACAGGGCGGGAGCATTGTTACGAAGCTCCCGCCCTGTCCTCCCCCTCCACCACCACGCTGACGCGTGGCGGTCCCCCTCCCCCTTGCGGGGGAGGACTTAAGAGGTGTGCCCCGGCTTCACCGCGAGCAATCCCGCCACCCGCGCCTTGAAGCGGCGCAGGCTCTCGCCGGACAGCGCCTGCACGCTCGCGAACGAGATCGAGCGCGGGTTGATCGTCTGGCCGTTGCGCCAGACTTCCCAGTGCAGATGCGGCCCGGTCGACAGGCCGGTCGAGCCGACATAGCCGATCACCTGTCCCTGGCGGACGTGCTCGCCGCGTACCACCGCGATGCGGCTCATGTGGCCGTAGCCGCTGGCAAGGCCGCTGCCGTGGACGAGCTTGACGAAATTGCCGTAGCCGCCCGAGCGCCCCGCGCCCTGCACGACGCCGTCGAGCGCGGCGAAGATCGGCGCTCCATAGGGCGCACCGATGTCGAGCCCCTTGTGCATCTTGAGATAGCCGAGCAGCGGATGCATGCGATAGCCGAACGACGAGGTGATCCGCCCCGCCACCGGCATGCCCATGAAACCGCGGCGTTCGCTCTGGCCGTGCGCGTCGAACCACGACGGTTTGCCGTCGTCGTCCCAGCGCACCAATTGCACCTTGCGCCGCTCCTGGTCGATACCGGCGTAGAGCAAATCGCCCAGCCGCACCTCGCCGGTGGCGGCGCGCTGCTGTTCGACGATCAGGTCGAAGCCGTCGGCGGCGCTGACGTCGCGGCCGATCGACAGACGGGTGGCGAGCGCCTTGATATAGCTTTCGACGACGCGCGCCGGCGCACCGGCGGCGCGCGCCGAGCGGTATAGGCTGGAGCCGACGAGCCCCTGGATGCGCAGCGGCGTGCTGTCGACCGCGATCGGCTTGCGGGTCATGACCAGGCCGCCGGCATTGCGGTCGAGGCTGAGCGCCAAATCGAAGCGCGCGCGCAACGCCAGTTTGTCGAGCGGGCGCGCCACCGTCTTCGCCGGGCGGCGACCGAGGGTCAGCGCGATGCGCGTGCCCGGCGCGATGTCGCCGAGCGTCACCGCCTGCGCGACCAGCCCGGCGGCGGCGCGCGCATCGTTGCGGCCGACGCCGGCGCGCATCAGCACATGATCGAAATCGTCGCCTTCGCCGAGCGTCGCGTTGAGCTCGACGACGGGCCGTTCGGGGGCTTCGGCAAGCGGCGCGACGAGGTCGTTCGCCGCCATGCGATGGCCGGTGTCGCCGCCCCAGGCGAGCGGCGCGATCGCCAGCGCGCGGCTTTCCTCGAAGGCGGTGCCGGCGAGCGGTGCCGGGGTGGCACCGGTCAGCGGCGGGACGCCGGGGGCGAGCAGCCAGACCGCGCCGACCAGCGTACCGAGCGTGGCGAGGCCGCGCCACCAATCGCCGCTGCCGATCTGCGTGCCGAGATCGGGCGTCCAGTCGAGCCCGCGCAGCCGCTCGACCGGCCCGAGCCGGCGCGGCACGGCGAGCGCGCGACCGAACGGCCGTGCGGCGGTGCCGCCGGCGAGATCGAAACCTTGGTCGGTGCGCAGGAACACGCGGAAAGGCGCCTCATCGTGGAACTGGTCGCCGATCATCCCCGGCGTCGGGTGGCAGCACTGTGGGGGGCAAAGTCTAAAGTCAAATTAACCGGGGGGTGCGCTGCGGTGGACGGGTTTGCCGGTGCGGTGGGGAGGCGGGTTGCTCCTCCTCGCCGTCACCCCGGAACACGTCCGGGGTGACGGGGGATTTGAGGGAGGGGCTTCGCTCCCCTTGCTTTGCCTCATTGCGCGATCGCCTGGGACACCCGATGTTGCCCGCATGAAAGCGGCGGTCACCGCGGTCCTCGGGCCGACCAACACGGGCAAGACCCACCTCGCCGTCGAGCGGATGTGTGCGCATTCGAGTGGGATCATGGGGTTTCCGCTCCGCCTGCTGGCGCGCGAGGTCTATGACCGCGTCGTCAAGCTGAAGGGCGTCGACAGCGTCGCGCTCGTCACCGGCGAGGAGAAGATCGTCCCGCCCAACGCGCGCTGGCATCTGTGCACGGTCGAATCGATGCCCGAGCATGACGCCGCCTTCGTCGCGCTCGACGAGGCGCAACTCGGCACCGACGCGGAGCGCGGCCACGTCTTCACGGATCGGCTGTTGCGGCGGCGCGGGCGCGAGGAGACGATGATTCTCGGGTCCGAGGCGTTGCGGCCGATGGTGCGCGCGCTGGTGCCCGATGCCGAGATCATCGTCCGGCCGCGCTTCTCGAAGCTGAGCTATGCGGGCGCCAAGAAGATCAGCCGGCTGCCCAAACGCTCGGCGATCGTCGCGTTCAGCGCCGAGGAGGTCTATGCGGTCGCCGAGATGCTGCGCCGGTTGCGCGGCGGCGCGGCGGTGGTGATGGGCGCGCTGTCGCCGCGCACGCGCAACGCACAGGTTGCGATGTTCCAGGCGGGCGAGGTCGATTATCTCGTCGCCACCGATGCGATCGGCATGGGGCTCAACATGGACGTCGCGCACGTCGCCTTTGCGGGGCTGAGCAAGTTCGACGGCCGCCGCAGCCGCCGGCTGACGGTCGCGGAGATGGCGCAGATCGCCGGCCGCGCCGGGCGCCACCAGCGCGACGGCACGTTCGGCGGCGTCACCGAAGAGGGGCCGGGCGCGTTCCTGCCCGAGGAGGTGTTCGCGATCGAGGAACATCGCTTCCCACGCATCGAACAGCTCTACTGGCGCAACGGCGAACCCGATTATGCCAGCGTCGACGCGCTGATCGCCAGCCTCGAACGCCGGCCCGAGCCCGGCGTGCTGCTCGCCGCGCCGCAGTCGACCGATCTCGCGGTATTGAAGCGCATGGCGGACGAACCCTGGGTGCGTGATCGGTCGCGTTCGCCCGCGATGGTCAAGCGGCTGTGGGCGGCGTGCGGATTGCCGGATTTCCGCAAGCTCGGGCTCGATCCGCACACGCGTTTCGTCAGCCGCATCTTCGGCTATCTCAGCGAAGGCCGCGGCGTGGTGCCCAACCAATGGTTCGCCGACGAGGTGACGCGGCTCGACACGATCGCGGGCGACGTCGAGACGATCGCCGGGCGGATCGCCGCGATTCGCAGCTGGGCCTATATCGCGCAGCGTCCCGACTGGCTCGCCGATCCCGCGGCGGGTGCCGAGCGTACGAAGACGATCGAGGAGCGATTGTCCGACGGGCTGCATGCCAGCCTGACGCAGCGTTTCGTCGACAAGCGCACCACGGCGCTGATCCGCCAGATCGGCGCCGACGCCTCGCTGCTGCCGGTGGTGATCGGGCCGGAGGGCGAGGTGCTGGTCGAGGATCATCCGATCGGGCGACTCGACGGCTTCCGCTTCACCGTCGACCCCGCCGCGCGCGCCACCGACCGGCGGCTGCTGCTCGCGGCGGCGGAGAAGCATCTCAGCGGCGAGCGGCGCCGGCGCGGCGAGGCGCTGGTCGCGGCGGAGGATGCGGCGTTCCATCTGGTCGACGACGCGATCGTGTGGAACGGCCATGCGGTGGCGCTGCTGACGCCGGGGCCGTCGCTCGCGCGGCCGCAGCTCAAGCTCGATCGCGATCTCGATTGTCTCGCCAAGCCGCAGCGCGAGGCGGTGGCGGCGCGGCTCGCGACGTGGTTCGCGGCGATGCTCGGCCGTCATCTGCCGGCGTTGGTCGCGCTCGCCGAGGCCGCGCGCGATCCGCAGGCGACGCCGGCGTTGCGCGTCGTCGCGGGCGAGCTGGAGGCGGCGGGCGGGCTGATGCCGCGGCTGGCGCTGCACGAGCCGCTCGACGCGCTGGGACAGGACGAGCGCAAACGGCTGCGGCGGATCGGCGTCACCATCGGCGCGCTCGACCTGTTCGACCCGCGCCTGCTCAAGCCCGGGGCGGCGCGCTGGCGGCAGGCGTTGCTCGGCGTGCGCGGCAAGAGCGGCGCGCTGCCGCGCGAGGGGGCGACGGTGCTGCCGCGCGGCGTACCGGGGGCGCAGCTCGCCACCGGCTTCCGCCCGCTCGCCGCGCAGGCGGTGCGCGTCGATCTGGTCGAGCGGATCGCGCGCGCCGCGCATGACGCGCGGCAGGGGCGCAAGCCGTTCGTCCCCGATCCTGCGCTCGCGACCTCGATGGGGATCGTGCCGGCGACGCTGGAGCGGCTGATGGCCGAACTCGGCTTCCGTACCGCGCCGCGCCAGAACGAGGGTGAGGCCGGAGGTAGGGGCGAGGCGCCCGCCTGGGTGTGGCGGGGCCGCCGGCCGCCGCAGCGCGCCGAGCGACCCGCGCCGTCGCCGACCGGCGCCTTCGCCGCCCTCGCCGCGTGGAGCGGCCATGGCTGACAGCATGCGGATCGACAATTTCCTGTGGTTCGTGCGGCTCGCCAAGACGCGCAGCTTGGCTCAGGATCTCGCCTGCGATGGCCGGCTGCGTATCGACGGGCGGCGGATCGAACGGAGCGCGGCACCGGTCCGGGTCGGCAATATCCTCACCTTCGCGCTGCACGATCGGGTGCGCGTGCTGCGCGTCGAGGCGCTGCCGACGCGGCGCGGACCGGCGCCCGAGGCGCAGGGCTGTTACCAGGAGCTCGCTGCAAACGTGTCGCAACCGAACGGCTTCGATTGACGCGGCGGGGAACGCGGCATAGCAGCCTCGCGTTCATACCCGGCTTCTCCCGAGCCGACGCATAAGGCCGCAAGGAACCAGAATGACCTACGTCGTCACCGATGCCTGCATCCGCTGCAAGTATATGGACTGCGTCGAGGTATGTCCGGTCGACTGCTTCTACGAAGGCGAGAACATGCTCGTCATCAACCCCAGCGAGTGTATCGACTGCGGCGTGTGCGAGCCCGAATGCCCGGCCGAGGCGATCCTGCCCGATACCGAGAGCGGGCTGGAGCAATGGCTGGAGCTCAACACGACCTTCTCGGCGCAATGGCCCAACGTCACGCGCAAGCTCGACCAGACGCCGCCCGACGCCGATGCGATGAAGGGCGTGGAGAACAAATACGAGCAATTCTTCTCGCCGGAGCCGGGCACCGGGGACTGAACCCCCGATCCGGCCGCGGAAAAAGCGCGCGCCGACACGGTGAACCGCGGGGCGCGGCCCGAATCGGGTGCGATCCTTGCCGGTAAGTCAGTCCAACTGGCTTATCCACGCTGGTAATTTTGTTGCGACTGTGTTAAAAGTGTCCACGACGGGCATGATGAGTCCTGCCCGTCAGGAGACACTCGTACCAACCATCCTCGCCGTCCGGACCCGCGGGTATCCCGCCCCGGACGATCCTCGCGACGGATGCGATCCAGAAAGGCCCGTTCATGGCTGCCAAGGCATTGTCCTTCGATGTCGGTGATTACGTTGTTTATCCGAAGCATGGCGTCGGCCGTGTGATCGAGCTGCAGAAGCAGGAGATCGCCGGTACCAGCCTCGAGCTGTATGTGCTGCGTTTCGAGAAAGAGCGGATGACGCTCCGCGTCCCCACCAACAAGGCCGAATCGGTCGGTATGCGCAAGCTCTCGTCGGACAAGACGATGCGCGAGGCGATGGAGACGCTCAAGGGCAAGCCCAAGGTGAAGCGCACCATGTGGTCGCGTCGTGCGCAGGAATATGAGGCGAAGATCAATTCGGGCGACCTCGCGTCGATCGCCGAAGTGGTCCGCGACCTGTTCCGCGCCGACGACCAGCCCGAGCAGAGCTATTCGGAGCGGCAGATCTTCGAAGCGGCGTGCAGCCGCCTCGCCCGCGAACTCGCCGCGATGGAAGAGGTCGACGAGCCCAAGGCGCAGGAGAAGATCCTCGACATCCTCCGTGCCGCGGCGGCGATCTACAACAAGGAGAAGGTGCCGGCGTAAGCCGTCCACCTCTTCGGTGAAGCAAGAGGGCGGTCCCGCGGGGCCGCCCTTTGTCTTTTGGGGCGGGTGCCGCGCCTATGAAGAGGCAGGGCGGTTGTATTCGATCGATCGTGTTTCCAACCCGATACCGTCACCCCGGCCTTGCGCCGGGGCCCGCTTCTTCGGACGGCGCGAAAAGAAGCGGGATGCCGGATCAAGGCCGGCATGACGGAAGTGCCGTTGCAATACCGCAACCGATCATCTGCGATAGCCCTGCACCAAGAGGGACGGCTTGCCCTCACCGCAAGCGTGTATTATCATGGCAATACACGTGGAGGAACGAACGATGCAGATGGTCGCGATTGTCATGCTCGGTGCGATGCTTGCCGGCTGTTCGATGAGTGACGGCGACGGTCCCGGCGTCACGCCGACCGGCAGCGGGACGACGCGCAGCTATGCGGTCGCGGACTTCTCCAACATCGATCTGACTGGCAGCGACGAGGTCGAGGTGCGCGCCGGCAAGGCCTTTTCGGTGCGCGCCGAGGGGAAGCCCGAGGATCTCGACACGCTGCGCATCGCCAAGGACGAGGCGACGCTGGAGATCGGGCGCAAGCGGTCGTTCCGCTGGGGGCACGGCGGGAAGGTCACCGTCTACGTGACGCTGCCGCGGCTGGCGCAGGCGAGCGTCACCGGATCGGGGACGATGGCGGTCGATCGCGTGGCGGGCGACGCGTTCAAGGCGGACGTGACGGGATCGGGCGATCTCAACATCGCCGCACTCACCGCCGATCGTGTCGAGGTCTCGATCGCCGGGACGGGCAACGTCCGCGCCGGCGGCGCGGTCAAGGAGCTGACGGTCGAGGTCGCGGGCACCGGCAGCCTCGATGCCGCTGGGCTGCGCGTCGCGCGTGCCGACGTCTCGGTCAACGGCACCGGCGACGTGCGCGCTGCGGTATCCGGAACCGCCAAGGTGCAGGTCGCCGGGACGGGCGACGTCGACCTCGGCGCGGCGGCGCGCTGCACCGTGTCGAACACGGGCACCGGCTCGGTGCGCTGCGGGCGCTAAACCCTTGCTGCACCGGTGCAGCGGTGCGACGCTCATCGCCATGATCCGTCTGCTCGCGCTGCTGCTGCTCCTGCCCTCCGAGGCGATGGCCGAAGAGCGCCGCGTCGCACTCGGCAGTTTCGAACGGGTGCGGATCAACGGCGCGTTCGAGGTGACGATCACCAGCGGCTCGCCCGGCGCCACGGTGATCGGCGATCGCGGCGTGATCGGCGACATCGACCTGCACGCCGAGGGCACGACGTTGACCGTCCGCCAGACCAGCACCGGGCGCTGGGGTGAGCAGCGGCAGGCGGCGGCGAAGGTACCGGTGCGCATCCTGCTCGCGACGCCGCGGCTGAGCGGCGTCATGGTGAACGGCGGCAGCAAAGTGGCGGTGGCGCGGCTGATCGGATCGCGCGTCGATCTTGCCGCCGCCGGCACCGGTGCGATCCAGGTCGGGGCGGTGCAGGCGGACCAGCTTTCGGTGCAGCTCGCCGGCGACGGCAGGATCGGCCTCGCCGGGCGCGCCACCACGGTGCGGCTGGTCGCGAGCGGCGCGGGCACGATCGATGCGGCGGCGCTGGAGGCGAACGACCTCGACGTGCATCTCGACGGCCCGGGCACGGTGAGCGCCCGCGCGCGCTATACCGCGGTAGTGGCGAGCAGCGGGCTGGGGACGGTCACGGTGACCGGTCGCCCGAAATGCCGGGTCATCGCCGCCGCCGGTGCGCCGGTGACATGCGGGGCGGGGGAATAGCGACGGCTATCGCATATCGCTGATTGCCTCGCTCTCCTTCTGTCACCCCGCCTCGCGTTGGTGTCCCGCTTGTTCGGAACGGTGGGAAGAAGCGGGATGCCGGATCGAGTCCGGCATGACGGGGGATCCGCGCGGGGGGCTCAGATGAGCGCCAGTTCCGCTAGCTTGCCGACCAACGCCGGCGGCATCGCCGCGAGCCCGTCGGTTTCGCCGCCGAGGTCGACCGGGGCGTCTGCCGCCTCGAGATAGCGCCAGCCCTGATGCGCGCGCTTCGGCCGCGCCTGGACCAGCACCAGCGCTGGATCGATATGGATCGCGACGCGGCCACCCTCCGCCTCGCCGAAGCCGAGGATTGCCGAGCGCGCGACCAATTGATGCTTCAGGATCCAGAACAGCGAGCCCTGTCCGGCGACCTCCTCGTGCCGCTTGGGAAGGTAGCGGGTGGTGAGGAACACGGGCCCGTCGGCGGCGCGCAGGGCAAGGCGTTCGGCGAGATGCTCGACACTGGTCGCGCCGAAGGCCACTTTCGTCAGGTGCAACATGGACGTGCGATGTGGGTCAGGCGTGCAGTCCCCACAAGGTCGCCAGACCCAGGAACGAGAAGAAGCCCATCGTGTCGGTCAGCGTCGTCACGAACACCGCCGAGGAGACGGCGGGATCGATGTTCATCCGGTCGAGCGTCACCGGCACCAGCACGCCGCCGAGCCCCGCGGTAATGTTGTTGGTGAACATCGCCGCGGCGATGACCAGAGCGAGATCCGAGCGGCCGAAGATCAGGAAGGTGCCGATGCCGATCAGCACGCCGAGCGCGACGCCGTTGGCGGCGGCGATGCGCAATTCGCGGAACACCATCCAGCGCGTGTTGGAATCGGTGAGCTGGTTGGTGGCGATCGCGCGGACGACGACGGCGAGCGTCTGCGTCCCGGCATTGCCGCCCATCCCCGAGACGATCGGCATCAGGATGGCGAGCGTCGCGAACCCGGCGATCGTGCTTTCGAAGACGCCGACCACCGACGAGGCGATCATCGCGGTGCCCAGATTGACCACCAGCCACATCAGCCGCGTGCGCACGGTCAGCCGGATCGGTTCGTTGATATCGCCGTCGCCCGCACCGGAGAGCAACAGGGTATCCTCGCCCGCTTCCTCCTGGATGATGTGGACGATGTCGTCGACGGTGATCATGCCGACGAGGCGATTGGCCGCATCGACCACCGCCGCGCTGATCAACGCATATTTCTGGAAGCGGAGCGCGACCTCTTCCTGGTCCATGTCGACCGGGATCAGCGTCTGTTCGCGCTTCATCACGTCGGCGATCGCGATATTGCCCGGGGTGCGCAGGATCCACGACAATTGGCAGGTGCCGACCGGGTGATGGCCGGCATCGACGACGAAGATCTCCCAGAAATCGGTGGTCAGTTCCTCGTGGCCGCGCAGGAATTCGATCGCGTCGCCGACCGTCCAGTGATCGGGCACCGCGATCAGCTCGCGCTGCATCAGGCGGCCGGCGGATTCCTCGGGATAGGACAGCGCCTCCTCGATCGCGGCGCGATCGTCGGGGTCGAGCGCGCGCAGCACCGCGCGCTGGTCGGCCTCCTCCATGTCCTCGATGATCGCGACGGCGTCGTCGGTATCGAGTTCGGAGGCGAGATCGGCGACCTCGGTCGGCGTCAGCGCGTCGATCAAATCCTCGCGGACGTAATCGTTCATCTCCGCGAAGACGTCGGCGTCGAGCAGGTCCTTGAGCGCCTTGGCGAGCGGCCCGCGATCCTCGTGCGGGGTCAGCTCGAACAGGTCGGCGATGTCGGCGGGATGGAGCGGCTCGACCAAGGCGCGCGCCGCCTCGTCGTCGCCCTCGGCGACCGCGTCGAGCACCGCATCGACGAATTCGGGACGCAGGCGGTCGTCCTCGTCCAGCTCGTCCTGTTCGGGCGCGGGCGCCTCGGGAAGTTCGGTCTCGCTCATCGCTGCCTCCTCCCGGCGTTGTCAGCCCGCGCTCTACCGCGCTGCGGCACGATTGGCCACCCTCGCGGATTTGCCCTTCGGCGTCAGCGATACTACCTGCACGTCAACCATAAGAGGACAGACCATGGCCGATACGTACAATACCCTGACGCTGACGCTCGCGGACGGCGACGTCACGATCAAGCTGCGCCCCGATCTCGCGCCCAACCACGTCGCGCGGATCGCCGAGCTGGCGAACGAAGGCTTTTACGACGGCGTCGTCTTCCACCGCGTCATCCCCGGCTTCATGGCGCAGGGCGGCGACCCCACCGGCACCGGCACCAGCGGGTCGGACAAGCCGAACCTCAAGCAGGAATTCAGCAAGGAGCCGCACGTGCGCGGCGTCTGCTCGATGGCGCGGACCAGCGATCCGAACTCGGCGAACAGCCAGTTCTTCATCGTGTTCGACGATGCGCGCTTCCTCGACAGCCAATATACCGTCTGGGGCGAAGTCACCGACGGCATGGACTTGATCGACGCGCTCCCCAAGGGCGAGCCGCCGCGCGAGCCGGGCAAGATCGTCAAGGCCCGCGCCGAGTAAGCCGCAAACTCCTCCCCGGCACGGGGAGGGGGACCGCGTCGCAGGCGTGGTGGAGGGGGCGCACCGCGGGCGTGCCGTTCGTGAGAGCCCCCCTCCGTCAGCGCTGACGCGCTGCTACCTCCCAGTGCCGGGGGAGGAACGGCTTCACACCTCGCCGAGGGTCTGGATCAGCCAGTCGTGGAACATCCGCACCGGGCGCTGGTGCAGCGCGCGCGGGCGGCAGACGAACCAGTAACTGTACGGGCTCTCGACGACGATATCGAACAGCCGCACCAGCCGCGGATCGCGCGCCTCCTGGAAGTGGCTTTCGTGCATGAAGGCGACGCCGAGCCCCTGGGCCGCCGCCTCGAGCATCAGCGCCCCCGAATCGAAATAGTCGATCGCCAGCGGCTCGATGCCGGGATCGACCTTCGCCGCCTCGCGCCAGGCGGTGAAATTGTCGGGCATCTCGCGGTGGATCAGCGCAGTGAGGCGGGAGAGCTGTTCGGGCCGCGTCACCGGGTCCGGCCCGTCGAGCAGCGTCCGGGCGCCGATCACATAGACCGAATTGCGATCGAGCCGCTTGGCATAGAGCGTCGGCTCGATCTCGCGCGACAGGGCGATGACCGCATCCAGCCCCTCGCCGAGTCGGGCGACGCCGTGGCCGGCGGTGTCGATATCGAGATGCAGTTCCGGATGCGCCGCGCGCAACTCGCCCAGCCGCGGAAACAGCCGTTGCGACGCGAACAGCGGCAGGATGCCGAGCCGCAGCCGCAGCACCTCGACCGTCCCGGTCATCGCCTCGACCGCGTCGGACAGGCTGTCGAGCACCGGCGCGATCTGCCCGAGCAGCCGTTCGCCATCCGCGTTCAGCACCATCGCCTGATGCCGGCGTTCGAACAAAGGCCTGTCGATAAAGCGTTCCAGCGACTGGACGCGGCGGCTGAGCGCCGGCGCCGATAAGGCCAATTCGGTCGCTGCGGCCTTGACCGAACCCAGTCGTGCGACCTGTACGAAGGCCTCGATCGCGCCAAGCGGCGGCAGTCTGCGCATGACGATCCTCCCGCATCCGTTTCTGACCTATCGTGCCAGTGAATGCAACTTCTGCAATCGTAATGCATCTTTTCGCACTTGCAACATAAAGCTGCGGACGACAAAAGGGACGGGCCTTTCAGGCATCCTCTCCTAAAACTTTCACGGGCCGGCCCTTCGGGGCTGGCCCTTTTTTTGGTCCGGCGGGCGGTGGCGCAGGCGGAACCGTCTCCCTATCTCGCACGCTCGAAACGGTTTCGAGGATCAACGTGCATGGCCGATAGCGATACCACCACTCGCAAGATCCAGGTGGCGAACAGTCGCCCGGAGGATTCCGGCCGCGGCCTCGCGCATCTGCCGCGCAGTCTGATGGCGGCGCTGGGGGTGGGTGAAGGCGACGTGATCGAAATCGTCGGCAAACAATCGACCCCGGCGCGCGCGGTCGGTCCCTATACCGAGGACGAAGGGATCGAGGTGCTGCGCATCGACGGTCTGCAGCGCGCCAATGCCGGCGTCGGCGCGGGCGATTTCGTCGAGGTACGCAAGGTCGAATCCAAGCCGGCGACGCGCGTCGTCTTCGCGCCGGCGCAGGCCAATCTGCGCCTGCAGGGCCAGCCGCAGGCGCTCAAGCGCACCTTCTTCGGCCGGCCCCTGTGCCAGGGCGACGTCGTCGCGACTGCGGGGCATCAGCGCGTCGGCAACATGCCGCCGGGCATCCAGCAGTTCATGAACGCGCCCGCTTATGCCTTGCAGGAGATCCGCCTCGCGGTCGTCTCGGCGAGCCCGAAGGGTGTCGTCCATATCGACGAGAATACCGAGATCGAGCTGCGTCCCGAATATGAGGAGCCGACGCAGCGCCGCGCCGACGTCACCTATGACGATATCGGCGGCATGGCGCAGACGATCGACCAGTTGCGCGAGATGGTCGAACTGCCGCTGCGCTACCCCGAATTGTTCCAGCGGCTCGGCGTCGATCCGCCCAAGGGGCTGTTGCTCTACGGCCCGCCGGGCACCGGCAAGACGCGGCTCGCGCGGGCGGTGGCCAATGAATCGGACGCCAGCTTCTTCCTGATCAACGGACCGGAAATCATGGGCTCGGCTTATGGCGAGTCCGAGGGCCGCCTGCGTGAGATCTTCGAGGAGGCGGCCAAGTCGGCGCCGTCGATCGTCTTCATCGACGAGATCGATTCGATCGCCCCCAAGCGCGGCAACGTGCAGGGCGAGGCGGAGAAGCGTGTCGTTGCGCAGTTGCTGACGCTGATGGACGGGCTCGAATCGCGCGCCAACCTCGTCGTCATCGCCGCGACCAACCGGCCCGAGGCGATCGACGAGGCGCTGCGCCGGCCGGGCCGCTTCGATCGCGAGATCGTCGTCGGCGTGCCCGACGAACGCGGCCGGCGCGAGATTCTCGGCATCCACACCCGCGGCATGCCGCTGGGTGAGAAGGTCGATCTCGCCGAGCTGGCGCGCACGACCTACGGCTTCGTCGGTGCCGACCTCGCCGCGCTGACCCGCGAGGCGGCGATCGAGGCGGTGCGGCGGATCATGCCGAAGCTCAACCTCGAGGAGCGCACCGTGCCGCCCGAGGTGCTCGATACGCTGTCAGTCACGCGCGAGGATTTCCTCGGCGCGCTGAAGCGGGTGCAGCCGTCAGCGATGCGCGAGGTGATGGTCGAGGCGCCGCGCGTGCGCTGGGAGGACGTCGGCGGGCTCGATGCCGCGCAGACCCGGCTCAAGGAGGGCGTCGAACTGCCGCTCAAGGACCCGGATGCGTTCCGGCGGCTCGGCATCCGGCCGGCCAAGGGCTTCCTGCTCTACGGCCCGCCGGGCACCGGCAAGACCTTGCTCGCCAAGGCGGTCGCGCGCGAGGCGGAGGCGAATTTCATCGCCACCAAATCCTCCGATCTCCTGTCGAAATGGTATGGCGAGAGCGAGCAGCAGATCACCCGGCTGTTCCAGCGCGCGCGCCAGGTCGCGCCGTGCGTGATCTTCATCGACGAACTCGATAGTCTGGTGCCGGCGCGTGGCAGTGGTGCGGGCGAGCCGCAGGTCACCGAGCGCGTGGTCAACACCATCCTCGCCGAGATGGACGGGCTGGAGGAACTGCAATCGGTCGTCGTGATCGGTGCGACCAACCGGCCCAATCTGATCGATCCGGCGCTGCTGCGGCCGGGGCGGTTCGACGAATTGGTCTATGTCGGGGTGCCCAATACCGAGGGGCGGCGGCGCATCCTGTCGATCCAGACGCAGAAGATGCCGCTCGCCGGCGACGTCGATCTCGACGTGGTGGCGAAGCGGACGGATCGCTTCACCGGTGCCGATCTGGAGGACGTGGTGCGGCGCGCGGGTCTGGTCGCGCTGCGGCGGTCGCTGCAATCGACCGAAGTGACGATGGCCGATTTCGAGGAGGCGCTGACCGAATCGCGGGCGAGCGTCACGCCCGAGATGGAGAAGGATTACGAGCAGATCGCCTCGCGCCTGAAACAGGATGCGGCGGCGATCCAGCCATTGGGCTTCATCTCGCCGGGGCAGTTGCAGAGCCGCGGCGGCAAGGCGGACGTGTAAGGCCCTCCCCGGAACGGGGAGGTGGCGCCCCGCGAAGCGGTGACGGAGGGGGCGTCCACAGGCGTTGCGCTTGCGGTGATCCCCCTCCACCACGGCCTGCGGCCGCGGTCCCCCTCCCCGTACCGGGGAGGAATTAGATCCGCTCCTTCAAACTCGCCCACGCATAGCCGAAGAGCAGCACCAGCGCCGCCGCCGCGGTCAGATACGGCAGCGGCCGTGCGATCTCGTACAGCCCGACGCCGATCGACGGGCCGAGGACGAAGCTGGCGCCGTTGACGCTGGTCACCTTGCCCGCGACCGATCCCTGCGCCGCCGGCCCGACCGCGAGGCTCGCGCCGGCGGTGAAGCCCGGCCGGGTGAAGCCGAAGCCCAGATTGGCGAGCGCATAGGCGGTGGCGATGCCGTACAACGACGTCGCCACGCCGGTCAGCGCCACCCCCGCCGCGGCGAGGACCAGCCCGGTGAGCACCAGCCGCCGCGGCGCGAGGCCGAGCAGCGGGATCACCCCCCATTGCACCAGCAGCGCGGCGCCCGCGCCCATCATCAGCACGATGCCGGTCGGCTCCAGCGCCTGATCGGGCGGGATCGCCAGCCGGTCGATCACCAGGAAGCCGATCGCCTGGCTGGTCATCGCCTGTGCATGGCCCATCACCAACCCGGCGATCATCCAGCCGCGCACGCGACGGTCGAGATAGCCGACCCGCTCGGCATGCGGCTGGGTCGCGGCGGCGACGCTAGCGCCGGTCGGCGCGCCGCCGATCGACGGATAAGCGGAGGAGGCGCCGTGTTCGCGATGCCCCGCGCGCCGGTCGTCGGGCAGCAGCGCCCGCACCGCGATCCACACGCCGACGCCGAACAGCGCGAAAACGAAGGCGGGGCCGGCAAGCCCGATCACGACCCCGCCGATCGTGCCGAGCAACAGATAGGGTGCGATCGCCGGGCCGAGGATGGTGCCGAGGCCGAACGCGCTCGCCAGCAACGTCAACGCACGGGTGCGATCCTGCCGGCTGGTCTCGCCGGCGACCAGCGCCTGCACCGCCGGCGGCGCGGCCGAACCGAACGTGCCGTAGATCAATCGACCGCCGATGAAGCAGCCGAACGCCGCGGTGCCGCCGATCCAGCCGTTGATCCCCGCCGCCAGGAACAGCCCGCACAGGCCCAGCGACACCGCGAAGCCGCCGACGCCGAGCAGGATCAGCGCGCGATGGCCATGCCGGTCCGACCGGTTCGCCCAGAACGGCGCGGCGATCACCCACAGCAGCGCCGATACCGAGAAGGCGGCGGCCACCGCCCGGTCGGCGACGCCGAGCGACCGGCCGAGCGCCGGCAGGATCGACTGCAACGCGGTATTGCCCGCCGCGATGGTCAGCATGACGAGGAACAGCAACGCGAAATGCGGATCGATCGTGCGCGGGTCCGCCCTCACCGCCGCGTTCTCACGATCGCGTCCAGGCATAAGCGCGCGTCGTCGTCGTCACCGTGACGCGATACCAATCGTACCAGCGCGCGCGGCCCTGATTGCGGATCGCAACGTGGTCGGGATGGTCGCGCCAGGCCTGCGCGCTCGCCGTGTCGGCCCAATGGCTGATCGTGATGCCGATTCCATCGGCGTCGCGGACGCTGTCGACGCCGCGATAGCCGGGCTGCGCCGCCGCCAGCGCGTCCATCGCCGCGGCGGCGGCGTCGTAGCCCGCCGCATCCTCGCCGTTGCGCCGCGATATGAAGATCACCGCGACCTCGCCTTCCACCGCCCGCTGCATCGCCGTTCACCCCCGTTTCGAGCCCATCCGGGTCCGTCCTAGGCCACTGCGGCGGCGGGGCAAGTGCGGGCCGCTGCGATGAACCGCGTTGCCAAACGCAACCGTGCGTCTTGAAACGCGTTCGGAAAACGTGGCACGGGGTGTCACCCGCGTGTCGACGCGGGCCGATTACGAGAACGACAGGAACACGATGCCCAGTCCGACCACCGCCGCCCGGCGCAATTCCCGTCCAGCCGGCGTGCCGAGTCCGGTCGCGATGTTCTTCCAGGGGTTCCTCAAGCATCCCGTGATGGTCGGTTCGATCATCCCGTCGTCGGACAAACTGATCCGCAAGATGCTCGGCCCGGTCGACTGGACCGCCTGCAAGCTGTTCGTCGAATACGGTCCTGGCGTCGGCACCTTCTGCCGCCCGATCCTCGAGCGGATGGCGCCGGACGCGACGCTGATCGCGATCGACACCAACGCCGATTTCGTCCGCTATCTCGATCATACCATTACCGATTCGCGGTTCGCCGCGGTCGAGGGCTCGGCCGCCGACGTCGAGCAGATCGTCCGCGATCACGGCCACGATCACGCCGATTACGTGCTGTCGGGCCTGCCGTTCTCGACGCTGCCCGCCGGCGTCGGTCCGGCGATCGCCTCGGCGACGCATCGCGTGCTGCGCACCGGCGGCGCGTTCCTCGTCTATCAGTTTTCGCCGAAGGTGAAGGATTTCCTCACCCCGCATTTTGAATCGATCGATCACGACATGGAATGGTGGAACGTGCCCCCCGCGCAGCTCTATTGGGCATGGAAGGATTGATCGCGAAACGCCGTATCTGCGAAATTTAGATGCGTTTTCGGATGCGAAACCACTTCCCTTTTATCCGGGGTTAAGTTAGCCCGTCCGTTATGGACGCACCAAAGCTGTCATCTGCCCTGTTCCTGCACGATTCGGCGATCCGCCGGGGCATGGAGCTGATGATCTTCGCCCAATCGCGCTTCGTGCGCAGCGCGGACGACAAGCTCGCCGAGATCGGCCTGGGGCGGGCGCATCATCGCGCGATGTATTTCATCGGCCGCAAGCCCGACATCACCGTCGGCGAGCTGCTCAACCTGCTCGGCGTGACCAAGCAATCGCTCGGCCGGGTGATGAAGGACCTGGTCGATCGCAGCCTCGTCCAGATGCGCCACGGCGATCTCGACCGCCGCCACCGGCTGCTGCGGCTGACCGACACCGGCGAGGCGCTCGAACAGGCGCTGTACGAGGAACAGCGCGAGAAGATGGCGCGCGCTTATTCGCATGCCGGCCAGGAGGCGGTGGCGGGCTATTGGTCGGTGCTCGAAGCGCTGATCCCCGAGGCGTCGCGCGTGCACGTCGACGCGCTCGGGCGCTGAGGGGGCAGGATAGGCGCTCGCCCTATTCATCGATCCCGAAATTGAGCCCGCGCGACACGCTCGGGTCGACCACCGCGATCATCAGATAGGCGAAGAACTGACGGATGCGCTGCACCGGGCCGGTATGCGCCTTGTACCACGCCCTGGTGATCGGCTGTGACCGCGCGATCTCCCCCTCGACATAGCCGCGGACATGGTCGGCGAAGGCGCGATCCTCGACGCGGAACATCAGCTCCATGTTGATGAACAGGCTGCGCATATCGAAATTGGCCGAGCCGACGTGCACCGCATCGTCGATCACGTACAATTTGGTGTGCAGCTTGGTTGGCTGATATTCGAAGAGCTGCACGCCCTTGCGCAGCAGCCCGGCATAGGTGAACCGCGCGGCGGCGATCGTCGCGGCATTGTCCGACTTGGCGGCGGTGACGATCCGCACCTTGGCCTTGCGCCGCCCCGCCTTGTCGAGCCGGCGGAGGATGGTGGGCGAGGGGGTGAAATAGGCGGCGATGATGTCGATCCGCCGGCCGCGGCGCAGATCGTCGCGCACCGCGCGCGCCCAGGGCGACAGCCGCCGCGTCGGGCCGCCGATCAGCCAGCGGGTCAGGCCGCGCGTCTCGCTCCAGCGCGACAGCGCCGCGTTGAGGTGGCGCACCTTGCCGCCGGGCTCGCGCACCCAATCGTGCAGCGCGTCGAAATAGCCGGCGAGCCGCCCCGCCGCCGGCCCCTCGACGAGCAGGCCGAGATCGCGCCACGCGGCATCGGCGGGGGTGCCGAAATAATCGTCCTCGACGTTGAAGCCGCCGATGATGATCCGCTGCTCGTCGCTGCCCGCGTCGGCGAGCGCGAGCTTCTGGTGGTTGCGCAGCAGATAGCGCCGGCCGAAGCGCGGCGAGAAGCGGCACACCGACACGCCCGCCGCGCGTAACGGTGCGTAGAAGGCATCGTCGGTCTCGCTGCCAAAGCCGTCGACGATCAGCGCGGTGGCGACGCCGCGTTCCGCCGCCGCGATCATTGCGGCGTTGACGCGCCGGCCGGTCGCGTCGTCGGCGTAGATATAATAAAGGATGCGCAGGTCGGTTTGCGCGCCCTCGATCAGCGCGAGCAAGGCGTCGAGCCGCCGCGGCCCGGTGTCGAGCAGCGTCAACCGGTTGCCGTCGACGGTGAAGGTCGGCTGGGGGGCGGGGTCGGCCATCGCCCGTCTGTGGCGATTGCGCCGCCGCCGTACAAGCGCAACTGCGCATTTCTTGACTTTGCGGACGCACCCGCTTACGCCCCCGCCTTCACTGCATCGGTATTTGCGAAGGAAAGCGTCCATGGCGCGCGTCACTGTCGAGGATTGCGTCGACAAGATCCCCAACCGCTTCGATCTGGTCCTGTTCGCCGCACAGCGCGCGCGACAGATTTCGGGCGGCGCAGAACTGCTGCTCGATCGCGATCGCGACAAGAACCCGGTCGTCGCGCTGCGCGAGATCGCCGACGAGCTGGTCCGTCCGGACAATCTCGAAGAGGCGGTGATCAACAGCCTGCAGCGCGTCCAGATCGACGACGACGACGAGGTCGACGCGGTCGGCTCGCTCTCGGCCTCGGCCGAGGCGCTCCGCCTGACCGCCGCCGCGCCGCCGCGGAACCAGAATCTGGGTGCAGATTACGACGGGTGAGCATGAGGCCCCGGTTTAGCCACGCTAAACCGGGATCGGCCGAATGCCGGCCAGCGGGCGCCAAGCCCGACTGACGACGCGGCTTTGCCGCGTCGTTTGCGTTTGGGGGAATGTGCATCCGCGCATCGGTCATCCCGGCGTTCGCCGGGATGACGAGGGTGGGGTCGAGGGACGGCACCGGTCCGCGCCGCGGCGAAGCCGCGTCGTCAGTCGTCGCGTGCCGCGACGCTGGCCGGGGCAGGTCCGCGACGCGGACTAGCTGCGCTACTCCGCTGACCTGCCCTTGAACCCCTGCGCGACGACGAACCATTCCACCGAGCCCTTGCGGCTCGCCGGTGGCTTGGCGTGCTTCACCGTGGTGAAATTGCGCTTCATCTCGGCGACGAGCTGCTGGTCCGCGCCGCCGGCGAACACCTTCGACACGAACGTGCCGCCCTTCTCCAGTACCTCGACCGCGAACGCCAGAGCGGTCTCGACCAGCGCCATCGTGCGCAGCGCATCGGTCTGCGGATGGCCGACGGTGTTCGCCGCCATGTCCGACAGCACCAGATCGGGCGCGCCGCCCAGCGCCTCGATCAATTTGCCCGGCGCGGCATCGTCCATGAAGTCCATCTCGAAGATCGTCACACCGTCGATCGGATCGACCGGCAGCAGGTCGATGCCGACCACTGCCGCCTTGGGCAGACGGCGCTTGATCACCTGGCTCCAGCCGCCCGGCGCGATGCCGAGATCGACGACGCGCTTCGAACCGCGGATGATGCCGAACCGCTCGTCGAGCTCGATCAGCTTGTACGCGGCGCGACTGCGATAGCCCTCCGCGCGCGCGCGCTTGACATAGGGGTCGTTGAGCTGGCGTTCGAGCCAGCGCGTCGATTGCGCGGTGCGGCCGCGCGCCGTCTTCACCCGCGTGCGCAGGCCGCCACCATCCCGGCTCAAGCGATCTTCCTCTTCACGGTCGGGGACTCCCCATCAGACGTCGCAAAATGCCCTCGCGGATGCCGCGATCGGCGATGCCGAGCCGCTCGGCCGGCCAGAGATCGAGGATCGTCTCGAGGATCGCGCAGCCGGCGACGACCAGATCGGCGCGCTCCGACCCGATACAGGCGAGCTGCGCGCGCTCGCGCACCGACTTGCGCGACAGATCGGCGCTGATCCGGCGCATCGCATCGGCGGGCACGATCAGCCCGTCGACCTGCGCGCGGTCGTAATGGCTGAGGCCGAGGTGGACGCTGCCCAGAGTCGTCACCGTGCCGCTGGTGCCGAGCAGGCGCGGCCGCGCCACGTCCTTGGGCAGGCGCGCGGCGAAATCGGCGAAGCTCTCGGCGACGATGCTGCGCATCCGGTCGTAAGCGGCGAGCCGGCCGCTCTCGCCCTCGCCGCCGCCGGCATGTTCGGTCAGCGACACCACGCCCCATGGCGCCGAATGCCAGTCGAGCACGCGCGGCATCGCGCCCGGCGTCGTGTCGATCAGCACCAGCTCGGTCGAGCCGCCGCCGATGTCGAAGATCAGGGCCGGATCGTCGCCCGGCTCGATCAGCGCATGGCAGCCGAGCACGGCGAGCCGCGCCTCTTCCTCGGCGGAAATGATATCGAGGTGGATGCCCGTCTCGGCATAAGCGCGGGCGATGAAGTCGGTGCCGTTGGCGGCGCGGCGGCACGCCTCGGTCGCCACCGAGCGCGCGAGCGTGACGTTGCGGCGCTTCAATTTGTCGGCACAGACGCGCAGCGCCGCGATGGTACGCTCGATCGCTGTGTCGCTGAGCCGCCCGGTCGCGGCGAGCCCTTCGCCAAGTCGCACGATCCGCGAAAAGGCATCGACCACCGCGAAACCGTCGCCCTGCGGGCGCGCGATCAGCAGGCGGCAATTGTTGGTGCCGAGGTCCAGCGCGGCGAACGCCTGCGCGTCGGACCAGCGGCCGCGGGGCGGCCGGCTCGGCGCCGGACGGGCAGGGGGCTCCTGCCGGTACGGCATTCGGGCGGATCGATCCCCCATAGCCGTGGTGACTTTCTGTTTTGTACTGCCGTCGCGGGACGATACCCGCTCGGTGCTTGCCCCCTAGGTAGCGCGTGCGGGCGCTTGCGACAAGCGGAGGTGCTTTGCCCCGTTGACAGCCCGGCACCCGCGCCCTAAATGCGCCGCCTGCGATTGCCCGATCCTCTAATGGTAAGAGAGCGGACTCTGACTCCGTCAATCAAGGTTCGAGTCCTTGTCGGGCATCCAGTTTTCTGCCGAGCAAAGCTAACTGGCAGTTACGCGAGAGCTATGTGGCGAACATGCGCTACAGCTGGTTTTTAGAACGAGCAGTTTTCGCCAACGAGGGCTAAGCGACGATCCGACATGATCGTCAATGAGCAGCAAAACGCCGAATAATCGCATGTTTTGATGATGGCCCCGGCGGTATCGAGTGCTCGAATCATCGTAGTGGGGTCCATCATGCCAATAGCGATGCTAGGCTACGGTCTAACGTGCGCATGGCTTTGGCCCTGACGTCAGTCAGACGTGCAGTACGACATGGTCCGCCGGGGCCTGGGATCATCATGAGCTCGTTCCCAGCTTGGGCGCTGTCGCTCACCGTGAGTTGGCTGATAGCGCGTCGTTGGCGGACGATAGTCGGTGATGACGTTCGTATGGATCGACTCCAAGCCCTCGGAGGCTAGAGCGCGATTCCGCAGCAAAAGCACGAGCTTCTACCGTCCACCAAGCGCAAGGGCACCGAAGCCAAACGGGATCTACCTTCGCCTCTGGGCAGCCTGCGGTCGCAAAATCGACGTCGGCCTCGATTAAATCATTTTGGATCCAACGTTCTCTTGATCCGGTGTTTGATCGTAGTACTGTGACGTGCCGTTCCGGCAAAAGAGGGGTTCTTATGCAAGTTGTAGAACTTAACGCGGACGAACTGGAAGCGATCAACGGCGGTTTCAGCGCCACCCACTTCATCTGGGGCACTCTCGGCGTCATGGCCGGCGGCGGCATCGCCGCGGCGGGCCTGGGAACTCCGATCAGCATCGCCGGCGCAGCGTTGGCTGGTGGATCGGCGTCGATCGTAGCTGCATCCTTCTACGAGTAACGGACGATCCCCGGGGCGAATAGATGGCATTCTTCGTTGATCACGGAGACGAGGTGTTCTCGTTCTCTATTCGCCCCAAAGGAGCCATCCTGACGAAGGTGTTCAGGCTGTCACGGAAGCAGGCGATCCTGTCCGACATCCTGATCAATGCGGGCGTCGCGGGATCTCTTATCTGCCTGACCGCGATTCTCTTCAAATCCACGCACTGGTCGACATCCTCCAGGAAGGACGACCAATTCGTCGCGGTTGCGTCGACCGCATTCAGCCTCATCGTGTATCTGTCGTATGTAGCCTCGCTCGCTTGGTTCCGAGCGTCTGGGGCCTCGGGCACCGTTTCGGATTCTCTGATACCGAACGCGAGGAAAACGGTTCTCTTCTACGTGAGCGTGATCATGCTCATCTCCGTCCCCTTCGCATCCTTGAAGCTGCTGAGCGGAACGGTTTCCCCCGACCAGTCGGTGGTCGACTGGCTGGGTTCGTTCGGCCCGGTAGCCATAGTCACCATTCTCCTCGCCATCGTCCTGTTCTGCTTGAAGCAGATCTGGATGAGCATGCGTGCCGACCGTTGACGATCAATCGTCTACGGCGGCCGGCTCCGTCGCAGTGCGAATCGGCATGACTTGGTCGGGTTGAACCGGTAACCCGGTCTTCCTTGATGATGGAGCTGACCCATCGTAACCGTCCCGAAGTCTGCACCTGGCTGCTTTGATCGCCTCCGGCGGCTGCGATGGTGCCGGCCCGTAACGTTGTCTCGACACTCTGGTTTCCCGAACGTCGATCCGTCTCTTCCACGCCGCCTTTGATCCCACACGTCTTTCTGACAGATCGGAGCGGCGGGAAGGTCGGACCTCAGACCTATGGAAAGATGCTTCTGGCATCTTAAGAGGTCTTGCTGTTTGGTTGGCGTCGGGTCATGTGAGGTTTATGTTTAGACGCGAAGTACAGCTGGCTCAACAGAACAGACTGCATGGCGACGTTTCTTTGGCGATGCCCGTCTCATGGCATCTGATCGGGTATGGCATGCTCGCGATGCTGGCTACGTCGATCGCATTTCTATTCGCCGGATCATATGCGCGGGTCGAGACGGTGGTGGGGCAGATAGAGCCCGATCTCGGCGCTGCTCAGATCGTACCCTCACGAGCAGGCATCGTAACCGCCATTCCGGCGAAGGAAGGCGAGCATGTGCGAGCCGCGTCGCCTCTGGTCTCCGTTCGGGTGGAGGAGATCGGGCGCGCGGGGGGCACCGGTCCTACCCAGGTACTCACGGCACTCGGCGAGCAGGATGCGCAGCTAGCCGCGCAGCAGCGATCGACCCTCGCCGGCGCTGGCGCCACTCGTCAGCGCCTCGCAGCCCAGATCACCGGACTGCGCGCAGAGACGGCGGCGCTCGATCAGCAGATCGTCAGTCAGCGCCGCCTGGTAGAGGTGGCTCAGGGCGACTATGACCGTTCCCAGGTGATCGCCTCAAAGGGGTTTCTCAGCAGGCGTGACCTACAGACCCGGGAGGAGGCCTTGGTCGGACGTCAGCAGCAGCTGGCCAGTCTTGCACAGACGCGTGCCGACAAGCAGGCAAGCCTTATCGAGGCCAGCCGGGCGATCGAGGAAGCGGGCCGCACCGCACAGGCGGCAGCGGCGGGGATCGCAGGAGACCGGGCTTCGGTCGCTCAGCGGCGGTTCGACGTGGAAGCGTCACGCGGCTATACGCTGACATCTCCGATCGCCGGTGTAGTCACTGCGGTGACCGCCCGGATAGGACAACCCGCACAGCCGGCCGCCCCCTTGATGACGATCGTGCCGGCGGGCGCTAGGCTGGAGGCGCAGCTGTATGTTCCGACGGAGGCGGCCGGCTTCCTGACGGTCGGGCAGGAGGTCCGTCTGCAGGTCGATGCGTTCCCCTACACGCGGTTCGGTTCGGTCCGAGCCGCCGTGAGCAGGATCAGTTCTGCCGCCGTCAATCGCGCTTCGGCGAATGGACGTTCCGAACCAGTCTATCTGGTGATCGCCTCCATCGACGAACCGCGGATCTACGCCTTCGGTCGCTTCCATCGTCTTCAACCCGACATGACCCTGACCGCCAGGATCGTCACGGAGAAGCGCACGCTGGCCGAGTGGCTGTTCGAACCCATTCTCGCCGTTCGCCGCCGCTGACATGGCCAAGCTGGACCTTGGTCTCTTCGGGCGCAGTACGGTCCGTCACGTTCGGCAGACGGAGGTCGCCGAATGCGGACTCGCCTGCCTTGCGATGGTGGCAGGATACCATGGGCTCGACGTCGATCTGAACACCTTGCGGCGGCGTCATGCGCCGTCCCTCAGGGGGGCGTCTCTGAAGAGCCTCATAGCGGTGGCGGACGATCTCGGCTTCGCATCCAGGCCGGTCAAGCTGCCCCTGGACGCGCTTGCCGACCTGCATCTTCCGGCGGTCCTGCACTGGGACATGAACCATTACGTGGTTCTGGAGCGGATCGAGCGCGGTCGCGCACTCATCCTCGATCCGGCATCGGGCGCGGCACGGCGCATGCCGCTGGCGGAAGTCTCCCGTCACTTCACCGGCGTGGCCTTGGAACTCCGCCCGTCAACCGGCTTCGAGCCCGCGAATCACCGTCAGCGACTTCATCTCCGCCACCTCTGTGGACGGATGCGGGGCTGGAAGCGGGCGGCCGCGCAGACCCTGGCGCTGACCATAGTGCTGCAGGCGTACACGCTAGCGTCGCCGTACTACATGCAGCTCGCGCTGGACAGCGTGGTGCCGGCGCTTGACAGCAACCTGCTCGCGGTTCTCGCGCTCGGGTTCGGACTATTCACCGTCTTCAACGCAGGCGCGTCGTTGCTGCGCGGCTTCGTGCTGCTCTCGGTCGGCACAATCATGGGTTACACGCTGGCGACCAATCTCGCGCGGCGTCTGTTCCGTCTTCCGGTCGAATGGTTCGAACGCCGACATGTGGGCGACGTGCTGTCGCGCTTCCAGTCGGTGCAGCCGATACAGGACGCGTTGACGCAGGGGCTGGTCGGATCTCTGGTCGACGGCATCCTCGCGGTTCTGACATTCGCGCTCATGCTCTGGTACAGCACCGGGCTCGCTCTGATCGCACTGGCGGCCTTCCTTGCCTATGCCGTGGTGCGCCTCATCTCGTTCGGGTTCGAACGGGATGCGCGCGAAGCGGGGATCGTCACGGTGGCGAAGGAGCAGTCCACGTTGATCGAGACGGTTAGGGGGATCGTCACGCTGCGTTTGTTCGGACGTGAGGCCGAACGACACGTCCTTTGGCAGAACCGCCTGGCGGACGCGACGAATGCGGCGATCGGGGTGTCGCGCATCGGCATCTGGCAGCAGGCTGCGAACACGCTGATCTTCGGTCTCGAAAACGTCGTGACGATCTGGCTGGCCATAAGGCTGGTCCTGTCCGGGGGGTTCTCCGTCGGCATGGTCGTCGCGTACCTAGCCTACAAGCAGCAGTTCCTCACGCGCGCCGCGTCCCTGATCGATCAAGGGATCGCGTTCCGAATGCTGGGACTGCACCTAGAACGTCTAGGCGACATCGCACTGGAGGACGAGGACAGGGGTTTCGCCGCCGGTTCGGGGCAGGAGACGCCCTTCAGCGGCCGGATCCGTCTGAGCGGCATCATGTATCGCTACTCTCCCACCGATCCCATGATATTGAACCGTATCGATCTCGATGTCCCGGCCGGATCGTACATCGCGATCACAGGACCTTCGGGGGGCGGCAAGTCGACGCTTGCTAAGCTGATCCTCGGGCTGGTCGAGCCGGATGAAGGCGAAGTGCTCATCGACGAGACGCCGCTGCACCGTTTCGGCCACCGCAACTATCAGTCCCAGATCGCCGCGGTCCTCCAAGAGGACAGCCTCTTCGCAGGTTCGATCGCCGACAACATCGCTCTCTTCGACGACGCCGCGGATCCCGAAAGGATCATGCGCTCCGCCGCCATCGCTGCGATCCACCATGAGATCATGGCGATGCCGATGAAGTACGAGTCGCTCGTCGGGGACATGGGGTCGGCGCTGTCCGGCGGTCAGAAGGCGCGCCTGCTGCTGGCCCGGGCGATATATCGCCAGCCCCGGCTGCTGTTGCTGGACGAGGGGACCGCCCATCTGGACGCCGAGAACGAGAAGGTGATCAACCGAGCTATCAGAGACCTCAACATTACCCGGATCGTCATAGCGCACCGGGCGGAGACGATAGAATCCGCGGACTACTGTCTCACCCTTAGGGACGGAAAACTGACCTGATCCGCTATGCCGGAACCAAGAGGTATGCCGCGTTATAGCATAGATGTATCGCCAGCATGCCGATGAAGCCTTGAACCGCATTCTGTCCGTGGATCTGGACCGTGCGAAGCATGAATGTCGAGCCCGCTGCAAACATGAGCGCCGGAAACAAGGCTCCGAGGTCTGCACCATGGGACATGAAGGCTATAATGGAGATCAGAGCTACGAACCCGATGGTCCTTGATCTGCCTGCTCCATTCCGAAATAAGATGCGGTAGACAAGAAGGACGATCAAGCTTTCCACGACGGGTGATATCAGAAGGAGGTTGAGGATCTTGTGCTGAACTCCGCTACGAACGGCGCGATTCTGAGCTGCCGCGGCGGGGTTGATCAGACTTGCGACGCCGGCGAGAAGCATCATCGACGCGAAGAGCAATGCCACATACTTTGCGATACGGATGCTCATCAAAATCACAATTATATAAGTAAGGCCGCAGCGGGCTGCAGCCTTACCATTTGCATCGTCTGGAAATCAACCGATGAAGAGGTTGGGATCCTCGTTCGGCGTAAGCCTGTACCAGGCAAGGAATTTGTCGGCCCCCATACCGACGGCCTCACCCGGATTGTCATATGCCCATCCCAGACTTTGGAAGAACCCGCCCCCGCTGATCGACGACGTTTCGACGGCATCCAGTTCTACGACCTTCGACATGGTTATCCCTTCCGATGGCTCCTTCGGCATCGGCAAGTTGGAACCCTTTTGTGAAGGTCAAATGACAGTATCGGCTTTATCTGAGTCAGATCGAACTATCTCTCGGAGCAGAAGCGGATGCGACTTCAGTCCGACGCCGAATACCTCTCAGTCCAGGTGATCCTGCGCGTGCGTGGCTCGCGGCGCCCGCCATACAGCATCAGACTCGCCCAGGCGATCTCGTCGGCGATCGCCTCGTCCGCTACGGCCGCGGACCAGAGCTTCCGCTCGGCGATCCATCTGTAACCCCGCTCCTTGAGGACCCCCTTGGCCGAGAACGGGGCGTCGACGGCATCAACGATCCAATCGGATCGCCGGGCGCGCTCCACCATCCGCCCTGCGACCGTGCCGCCGTCGTCCAGCGGGTGATCGAGCAGATGCAGGAGGGCGGTGACGTCGGTCTGCGCTCGATGCGCATCGAAGAACCAGCCCATGCGTCCCAGAAGTCCGGACAGGGTGCGGTTCTCGAACCCCATTCCCGTCCAGTCGACATCGTTGAGCGAGCAGGCCCAAGGCCGACCGGCGGCCATCGGCAGCCGCTTCTCGGCGAAAGCACGATCGAAGCGGGCGTTGTGTGCGACCACGAAGTCGGCGGAGAGCATCATCGCGCCCGCTTCGCCGTCCGCGATCGACCGGCCGGCGACATCCGGGTCGGCGAGTCCCGTGATCTCCGTGATGTGTGCGGGAATAGGGATCGAGGGCTGCTCGAACCAGGTGCGGGGTCTGCCCGTCTCGATGATCCTGCCATGCTGATCCAGCCTGAACCGCTGCATCGCCAGCTCGATGATCTCGTGCTCGCGATGATCGAGTCCGGTCGTCTCGAGGTCGAGCGCCAGGCCGATCATCCCCTCGACCCGCCCACCATGCGGGGGGCTTCGGTCCATGGTACGGATCCGCCTCAGGACCCTGTAGTCGTCGTGCCGGTCCAGCACGCGCGCGAGCACGTCGGGCTGGACCGGCACGGCCACCCACGTCATCCACTTGTCCCGTAAAGCGTCCGGCGCTCGCGTTAATGGATTGCAGGACTTTGCTATGGCTGCGATCTCGATGCGGGCTGCGGCATGGAGTCGTTCGAAGATCCGGTATCTTAGGCACTTAACTTTGAGGCTCCGCCAAGCGAAGGTTACTTAATTTATCTCAGTTCGTTATGTTACTCAAAATGCGGAAGATTTTTATGTGGCAGATAAATTTGGTCGGCATTTTCGCCACATGTGCGATCTCTCCTCACCGCTGAACCCTGATCTCGTCGTGCTCGGTATCGACGCGGCGTGGACCGCGATGCGGCCGAGCGGGGTGGCGCTCGCCGTGCGGCGGGCGGGGCGGTGGACGCTATGCGCGGTGGCGCCGTCCTATGCGTACTTCCTGGCGCTCGCGCGCGGCGAAATGCTCGACGGTGCGCCGATGGGGGCGGTGCCGGACGTGGCTGCGCTGCTCGATGCGGCACGCGCGCTGGCGGGTGCGCCCGTCGGGCTTGTCGCGATCGACATGCCGCTGGCGCTCACGCCTATCGTCGCGCGGCGGCCGTCCGACAATGCGATCGCGCGGGCGTTCGGCGCGTGGCATTGCGCGACGCATTCGCCCAGCGCGGAACGGCCGGGGGCGCTGAGCGACGCGTTGCGTGCCGGCTTCGCCGCGGCGGGCTATCCGTTGCGGACACGCGATGCGCAGGCGGGCGGGCTGATTGAGGTCTATCCGCATCCGGCGCTGGTGCGCCTCGCGGGCGGCAGCCGGCGCTTGCCGTACAAGGCCGGCAACAGCGCCAAATATTGGCCGGGTGCGCCGCTCGCGGTGCGGCGCGGGCTGTTCCATGCCGAATGGCGGCGGATCGCGGCGTTGCTCGCGACGCGGTTCGACGCGCTTGCCGATCACCTGCCGCCGCTCGCCGATCATCCCTCGGGCATCGCCGCGAAGGCGCATGAGGACATGCTCGACGCGATCGTCTGCGCCTGGGTCGGCGTCACCGCGCTGGAAGGCGCGGCGGACGCCTATGGCGACGACGATTCGGCGATCTGGGTGCCGCGGGCGTTACCGGAAATCGGGCCGGAGATCGAGCCGGGAACCGGGGCGCGCGCGACCGGTTGAACGCGGCATGCCGACGCTCGACCCCCGCTCCACCGCCCTCATCCTCATCGACCTGCAGGCCGGCATCGTCGCCGGCGACAAGGGGCCACACGGCGCCGACGCCGTCGTCGCCGCGGGCAAGACGCTCGCCGCACGCTTCCGTGCGCAGGGCGCGCCGGTGGTTCTGGTCCATGTCGGGTTCACCCCCGAGACGATGCCGAGCCTGAACGTCGATCAGCCGCGTCTGCCCGCAGAAGGGACGCCGCCGGGGTTCAGCGAGCTGGTCGACGGGTTGCGGCAGGACGGCGACGTCGTCGTGCTCAAGCACCATTGGGGGGCGTTCACCGGCACCGACCTCGACCTGCAACTGCGTCGCCGCGGCGTGAAGACGGTGGTGATCGCCGGCATCGCGACCAATTTCGGGGTGGAATCGACTGCGCGGGCGGCGTGGGAGCTGTCTTATGACGTGGTGATCGTCGAGGATGCGTGCACCTCGCGCTCCGCCGAGCTGCATGACTTCGCGATCCGTCACATCCTGCCGCAGATCGCGCGGGTGGTGACGGTGGAGACGGTCACGTTGGGGTGAGGGACTTGAACGATCCCGTTTGCCGAAGGTAGCGACCTCTGCCCGACCAGACCCGTCACCCCGGACGCGCCACCGATCCGCAGATGTGCGGTTCCGCCTCAAGCCGCTCCTCGCCGCAGAGGGGACCCCGGAACGGGTCCGGGGTGACGGGGTGGGTGGGATGACGGTCTGAACCTCACCCCGCTTCGGCGATCAGCTTGGCCGCGGCGGCGCTGTTCCAGTCGTTGCCGCCGTTCCAGCGCCACACTTCCTTGCCCGCCGAATCGAACAGGATCGTCGTCGGCAGATTCGCGCTCCAGCCCGAGGCGAGCGCCATCTTGTTGTCGAGGTAGGGCGTCAGCGTCGGCGCGCCATGATCCTTCAGGAACGCCGGCACCTCCGCGGCCGCACCGGTGTCCTGACTGATCGCGGCGACGCGGATATTGCCGCTCTTCGCCAGCGCTTCGAGCGTCGGCAGCTCGGCGACGCACGGTCCGCACCAGGTTGCCCAAAGGTTTACCAGCACCGGCTTGCCTTTGAACGCCGCCAGCGTCGTCGCTTTGCCGGTCGCGTCCTTGAAGCCGGTGGCGGGCGCGGCCTCGCCCTTGTGGCTGCGATCGAGGCCGATCTGCGCGGTCGCGGCGGCCCCGGTCGCCTCGTCCGGAGACGCTGCGCTCACGTTCGCTTGCGCGTTTGCTTGCTCGGGGGGCGTGCTTTGCCTATCGCAGCCCGCGGCGGTGAGCGCCAGGAGACAGACGATCGCGACGCGCGCGGAAGAGGCCAAGAGCATGAGCGGTTCCAATTCGATGTGGGGCGGCAGGTTCGCCGAAGGCCCGGCGGCGGTGATGCGTGAGATTAACGCATCGATCCCGTTCGACAAGCGGATGTGGCGACAGGATATCGCCGGATCGAAGGCGCATGTCGCGATGCTCGCGCAGCAGGGCATCGTCTCGGCCGCGGACGCCGCGACGATCGATGCCGGGCTCGACGCGGTCGCCGCCGATTATGCGGCGAACGGCGTGCCCGAGGATCTGGCGCTCGAAGACATCCATATGCTGACCGAGGCGAAGCTGGCGGACCGCATCGGCCCGGTCGCGGGCCGGCTGCACACCGCGCGCTCGCGCAACGACCAAGTCGCGACCGATTTCCGGCTTTGGGTGCGCGATGCGATCGATCAGGTGCTCGCCGCGCTCGACGCGCTGACGCAGGCGTTGCTGACCCGCGCCAAGGAGCATGCCGATGCGGTGATGCCCGGCTTCACGCATCTGCAATCGGCGCAACCGGTGACGCTCGGCCACCATCTGATGGCCTATGTCGAGATGGTCGCACGCGACATCTCGCGCTTCCGCGACGCGCGGGCGCGGATGAACCTGTGTCCGTTGGGCTCGGCGGCGCTGGCGGGAACGAGCTTCCCGCTCGACCGGCAGATGACCGCGGCGGCCTTGGGCTTCGACGGCCCGACGCGCAACAGCCTCGATGCGGTGAGCGACCGCGACTTCGCGATCGATTACCTCACCGCCGCGACGCAGACCGCGCTGCACCTGTCGCGGCTCGCCGAGGAATTCGTGCTGTGGGCGTCGCAGCCGTTCGGCTTCGTCGCTTTGTCCGACCAATGGTCGACAGGCAGCTCGATCATGCCGCAGAAGCGCAACCCCGATGCCGCCGAGCTGGTGCGCGGCCACGCCGGGCGCATCCTCGGCTGCCAGACCGCGCTGATGGTGACGATGAAGGGCCTGCCGCTCGCCTATTCGAAGGACATGCAGGACGACAAGCCGCCGGTGTTCGAGGCGCACGACCTGCTCGGCCTGTCGATCGCGGCGATGACCGGCATGATCGAGAGCGCGACCTTCCGCACCGACCGGATGCGCGGGCTGGCCGAGAGCGGCTTCGCCACCGCGACCGATTTCGCCGACTGGCTGGTGCGCGAGGCCGGCCTGCCGTTCCGCGAGGCGCATCACGTCACCGGCCGCGCGGTCAAACGCGCCGAGGAACTGGGAGTGCGGCTCGACGAACTGCCCTATGCCGAATTCCAGGCGATCGACGCGCGGGTGAACGAGAGCCTGTACGACGTGCTGTCGGTCGATGCCTCGGTCGCCAGCCGGACCAGCTTCGGTGGTACCGCGCCCGCCAACGTGCGCGCCGCGATCGCGGCTGCGCGGGAGAGCCTGTCATGAAGCGCCTGATCCCCCTCGCACTGGTGCTGGCGCTCGCCGGCTGCGGCGCCGCCAAACAATTGCAGCCCGCACCGGGCGCGTCGTTGCCGCCTGCGCCCTATGGCGCCAAGGCGACGCCCACCCCGGCGCAATTGCTCACTCCGACGACGCAGCAGCGACCGCAGCGCAGCGACGAGTTGCTCAGCAACTCCGAACAGCGGCGCAGCGACGATTTCGACCTGCCCCCCAATTGATCGCGAGATAGATCAAGGCCCGATGAACCATTTCGATTACCGCGACGGCATTCTCCATTGCGAGGACGTGCCGATGACCCGCATCGCGGACGAGGTCGGCACGCCGGTCTACGTCTATTCGACCGCGACCTTCCGCCGCCATGCGCAGGTGTTCCGCGACGGGTTGAAGGACCTCGGCCGCGTCCACCTCGCTTATGCGATCAAGGCCAACCCCAATGTCGCGGTGCTGCGCGTCCTTGCCGAGGAAGGCTATGGCGCCGACGTCGTCTCGGGCGGCGAGATGGCGCGCGCGCTGGCGGCGGGCATCCCGGCGGCGGACATCGTCTTCTCGGGCGTCGGCAAGACCCGCGCCGAACTGTCGCGCGGGCTCGACGAGGGGATCGGCCAGTTCAACCTCGAACTGGAGGAAGAGGGCGTCGTCCTCGCGCAGATCGCGCACGCCAAGGGCAAAAGCGCGCCCGCGGTGCTCCGCGTCAATCCCGACGTCGACGCCGGCACGCACGCCAAGATCTCGACCGGGCGCGCCGAGAACAAGTTCGGCGTGCCGATCGATCGGGCGCCGGCGATGTTCGACCGGCTCGCGCCCCTGGACGGCATCGACCTGCGCGGCGTCGCCTGCCACATCGGCAGCCAGCTCGCCGATCTCTCGCGGCTGGAAGAGGCGTATCGCCGGATCGGGCAGCTCGTCGCGGACCTGCGTGCCGCCGGCCACACGATCACTCGCGTCGATCTCGGCGGCGGCCTCGGGGTCCCGTACAAGGCGGGCGATGTGCTGCCGAGCCCGGCCGATTACGGCGCGATGGTCGCGCGCGTCACCGAGGGCTGGGACGTCGAGCTGATGTTCGAGCCGGGCCGCGTCATCGCCGGCAATGCCGGCGTGCTGCTGACCGAGGTGATCTGGGTCAAGCCGGGCGTCACCAACCCCTATGTCATCGTCGATGCGGCGATGAACGACCTCGCCCGCCCGGCGCTCTACGACGCCTGGCACGATTTCGACGCGGTCGCGCCGAGCGGCGAGCGGATGACCGCCAATATCGCCGGCCCGGTCTGCGAAAGCGGCGACACCTTCGCGATGGGTCGCGATATCGACGCGGTGAAGAGCGGCGACCTCGCGGTGTTCCGCACCGCCGGCGCCTATGGCGCGACGATGGCCTCGACCTACAACAGCCGCGCGCTGGTGCCCGAGGTGCTGGTCGACGGCGATCGGTTCGCGGTGGTCGCCGACCGGATCGCGGCGGAGACGATCCTCGCCGCCGAGCGGGTGCCCGAATGGCTGACGCCGGGACGCGTGGCGCGGTGACGCTGCATAGCCTGCCGCTGTTCGTGCGGCTGGTGGGCCGCCCGGTGATCCTGCTCGGCAGCGGCGAGCCCGCCGATGCCAAGCGCCGGCTGCTCAAACGTGCCGGCGCCGTCATCGTCGGCGAGGAGGCTGCGGCGGCGCTCGCGGTGATCGCGATCGAGGACGAGGGCGAGGCGCTGGCGGCGGTGGCGCGGCTCAAGGCGCGCGGGCTGCTGGTCAATGCGGTTGATCGGCCCGACCATTGCGACTTCACCACGCCGGCGATCGTTGATCGCGCGCCGGTGCTGATCGCGATCGGCACCGGCGGCGTGTCGGCGGGGTTGGCGGCGGCGCTGCGCCAGCGGCTCGAGGCGCTGCTGCCGGCGGGCCTCGGCGCGCTGGCGGACCGGTTGCAGGCGGCGCGGCCGGCGCTGCGCCGGCGCTACCCCGATGGCGGCGAGCGACGCCGGGCGCTTGGGGCGGCGATGGCGGCGGGCGGCGCGCTCGATCCGCTGGTCGGGGAGGGCGATGTCGAGCGCTGGCTCGCCGCCGATCAGGCGCGCGCCACCGGCCATGTCCGCATCGTGCTGACCTCCACCGATCCCGACGACCTGACGCTGCGGCAGGCGCGCGCGCTCGCCAACGCCGACCGCGTGCTCCACCACCCCGGCGTACCCGCGGCGATCCTCGATCGCGCGCGGGCCGATGCGGCGCGGGAACCGTGGTGCCCCGACACGGCGTCGGACGGCCTCACCGTCGAGCTGGTGATGGCATGAGCGGGTTCGGCTATCGCATCACCGACGGCAAGGTCGAGCGGGTGGCGGTCAAGGCGGCGCTGTCCTGCACCGCCGACTTCGTCTGGGTGCATCTGACCAGCAACGAGGCGGAGGCGCAGGCGTGGCTGCACGATACGGCGGGGCTCGACGATTACGTCGTCGATGCGCTCACCGCGAGCGAAACGCGGCCGCGCTGCGAGGCGTTCGCCGATGGCGCGTTGCTCAACCTGCGCGGCCGCTCGACCGAGGAGGTCACCTCCGGCGATGCGCTCGCCTCGGTGCGGATCTGGGCGATCAAGGGCCGGGTCTATTCGGTGACGCGCCGCGCGCTGATCGGCATCGCCGAGGTCGAGAAGGAGGTCGAGGCCGGCGAGATCGTCGATCCCGGCGACTTCATCGCCGCGGTATCGACCGCGATCACCAGCGATCTCGACCCGCATGTCGCCGATCTCGGCGACGAACTCGACGATTGCGAGGAGCGGCTCGACGCGAACCGCGTCTTCGACCTGCGCCGTACCGTCACCCGCGTCCGCGTCGCCGCGATCGGCTATCGCCGGTTCCTCAGCCCGCAGCGCGCCGCGCTGGAGAAGCTGGCGACGCTGCCCGGCGCGTGGCTGGCGGAGGACGACCGCCGCCACCTCGCCGCCGCCGCCGATCGCGCCGCGCGCATGGCCGAGGAGCTCGAATCGATCCGCGAGCGCGCCTCGCTGATGCACGAGGCGCTGACCGACCTCAGGAGCGAGCAGATCGACGGTCGTTCGCTGGTCATCTCGATCATCGCGATGATCTTCCTGCCGTTGACCTTCATCACCGGCGTCTACGGGATGAACGTCGCCGATCTGCCCTATGCGCAGAAGCCCTGGGCGTTCGACGCGATCATGGGGCTCTGCGCGGCGATCGCGGTGCTGGTGCTCGGCTATTTCTCGCGCCGGCACTGGTTCCAGAAATAGTCTGTCACCACGGGCTCCTTCGAGCATCCTGCGAAAAGCCCGATGTACCCCGGCGAAGGCCGGGGTCCAGTGGGGAAGGCCGCGGTAAGTCATTACAAAGCTTCACCAAACTGGGCCCCGGCCTTCGCCGGGGTACGGCTCTGGTGTGCAACATACGACTTTCGCAGAGGTCTCGACACAATCCGGGATCCACCGGGCCGCAAGAGAGCGATTTCGCCTCAAGCCTCTCTCCTCGCCGCGGGGTGGACCCCGGAACGAGTCCGGGGTGACGGCGTGGGCTGGGAAAGTGCGGGGCCAACAGGAACACCAATATGCGATCGCCATCCCGGGGGTAGGGCGGATGGTTACGCCGCGCGCGCGGTGCGCCAGGCTTCGGCGATCTCGCTGAGGCTGCTCGCCGCTTCACGGAACGGGGTGGGGTCGTAGCCGACCGAGGCGTGGATCACCGTCTGCCGGATGCCCGCGTACAGCCGCGCCAGCGTGGTCGACACCTCGCCGCCGCGCTCGAAATCGAGGCCCGATTCGAGCGCGAACAGGATCGCGGTCGCGCGGGTCACGCGCTCGCTCTTGGTGCGCAGCTGGTTGTGCTCGACCGCCCAGGCCGCCGCGCGCAGCGCCGACACCAGTTCCTCGTACAGCAATTGCACGAGGCCGGGGCCTTGCGCATCGGCGGTGCGGCCGACGACGTCGATCTGGCGATAGGTGGCGTAGGGATCGCCCCGAAGTGTGGTCGCGTAGGCCATTACTTGTCCGAATTCCAAGCCTTGATCTGGTTTTCGAGGAACGTCTGGGTCGATTTGTAGGCGGCGACCTTGCTGTTCATCGTCGAGAATTGCTGCGTCAGCCGGGTCGACATCGCATCCGACAGCGTCGTGATCTTCGCCTGTTCGTCGGTCAGCGCGCCCTGCGCCTTGGTGTAGCGCGCGGTCGATGCGCCCAGCCCGGTGATGCTGCTCGCCGCCGCCAGCGAGATGCCGCTCAACGTGCTCGCCAGGCCCAGCGCGTTGCCCGAGGTCGTCGCGAACATCGCCTCGACCTCGTCGGGATAGGCCGCCATGGCCTTGTTCAGCGTTGCGGTGTTGACGCTCAGCGTGCCGTCGCGGTTGGTCGAGACGCCGAGCTGCGCGAGCGTCGTGGGCGCATTGCCGTTGCCGGTGGATACCAGCGACTTGGTGGTCAGCGACTGGAGCGAGCGCAGCAGCGTCTTGGCGGCGGTATCCTGTTTGAGGTCGCCGGTGCCCGCGTCGGTCACGCCCTTCGCGCTCGCAAAGACCTGGTTGTAGGTGTCGACGAAATCGCTGACCGCCTGCGCGATCGCGCTGGTCGGGCGGGTGCTCGACAGCGCCACCGGGCCGTTCGAGACCGCGTTGAGCTGCAGCTTCACGCCGCTGACGAGGTCGGTGACGGTGTTGCTGCTGCGCTGCACGTCGACGCCGTCGACGGTCAGCCTGGCGTTGGCGGCGGTGCCGGTCAGCGTCGTCGCGGCGCCGGGGGCGACGTTGAACTGGCTGAGCTTGCTGTTGGCATCGTCGGCCTGGAGCGTGAACGCCTGGTTGGTGCCGGTGGTCCCCTTCAGCGACAGCACCGCCTTGCCGTCGGCATCGGTGATGACGCTGGCGGTGACGCCCGCCTTGGCCGCGTTGATCGCGCTGGCGATGCCGTCGAGGCTGCCGTCGGTGACGTTGATCGACACCGCCGACCCGCTGGTCGCGGTAAAATCGGTCATCGCGGTGCCGGCGGCATTGTAGGTCGCGGTGCCGAGCTTGAGCGTCAGCGTACCGGTGGCGATCGTCGCGCTGCGGTCGGCGACCGCGGCGGAGCGCGCACCCTGCGCCGAGGCGAGCGCGGTGACGGTGATGCTGGAGCTAAGGTTGCCGACCTTGCCGCCGCTGATCGCGGTAGCGCCGAGTGCGGTCGGATTGGAACTGACCGGCTGCGTCTGCAACGTGCCGTTACCGCTCAGCGAGCCGAGCGCGGTTGAGAATGTGGCGATTGTGCTCTTGAGCGTGCTCGCCGCCGAGATCTGCGCGGTGAGCGCGGTGTTGCGGCTGGCGATCGCGGCGTTCTTGGCGGCGAATTGCGCCTGCACGAGCGCCGTCACCAGCGAGCCCGTATCGACGCCCGATCCGGTGTTGAGCGAGGTCAGCACCTGCTGCGCGGCATTCTTGGTGACGCCCGCGCCGGTGGTCGCCGCCGGGGTGGGCGTCGGCGTCGGCGTGCTGGTCGTGGCAGTCGTGGTGGTCATCGTCGCACTCCGCGCTTCATTCCTGTTAACGACCGCAGCCGCCGGGATTTTAGGATTTCCTTGGCGCTATCTTGATGCCGTGTTCGTCGAAGCGGGCGCCTTCGGGCACGTCGATCGGCGGCTGGACGATGCCGCCCGCCGCGGCGTTGACGTTGAAGACGAAGGCGAGGACGGTGGCGATCGCGACGTACAAATCGTCGCGTACTTCCTGCCCTTCGCGGCTGGTGTAATAGACCGCGCGGGCGAGCAGCGGATATTCGAGCACCGGCACGCGCATCTCGCCCGCCGCCTCGCGGATCGCCAGCGCGATCGCGCCGCGGCCCTTGGCGACGACCACCGGCACCTGGTCCTGCCCGCGATCGTAGCGCAGCGCGACCGCGAAATGGGTCGGATTGGTCAGCACGACATGCGCCTCCGCCACCGCCTTGCGCACGCCGCCGGTCGCCATCGCGCGCTGCATCGCGCGCTGATGCCCCTTCGCCTCCGGCGAGCCCTCGGTTTCCTTATGCTCGTCGCGCACTTCCTGTTTGGTCATGCGCAGCTTGCTCAGCAGCTGCATGATCTGCACCGGCACGTCGAACAGCGCGATCGCGAAAAGGCCGCCGGCCATCGCGATCATGATGCCGGTGAAGGTGCCGCCCAGCTCGCTCACCGCATCGCCGAGACTCGACGAGGTGAGGCCTAGCGTCGCCCGGCTCGATTTCCACAGCATATAGCCGCCGATCACGCTGAGCAGCACGACCTTGAGCAGCGACTTGCCGAGCTCGATCCACCCCTGCGGCCCGATGATCCGCTTGAGGCCGGAGGCGGGGTTGATGCGATTGCCCTTGAAGGCCATCAGCTTGTTGTTCCAGGTCAGCGAGCCGAGGCCCGCCGAGCTGACGATCGTCGCGATCACGCTGACCGCGAACAACGTGATGAGCGAGGGCAACAGCTTGAGCCCCGCCTCCTGCAACGGCCGCCATGGCGAGAAATCCTCGACGTCGGCCCGGTCGAACTGGAAGCTCGCCGCCATCACCGCCTTGCAGGCGGCGAGCAGCGAGGGGCCGGCGAAGATCAGCCAGGCGACGCCCGCCATCACCACCAGCGCGGTGGCAAAATCCTTCGACTTGAGGATGTTGCCGTCTTCGGCCGCCTTTTGCTTGCGCTTGGCGGTTGGGGCTTCCGTCTTGTCGCCACCCTCCGACATCAGCCGTTCACCAGCGCTTGCGTCGCGGCGAGGCCCTCGCGGACAATGACGAGCATATAGTCGCCCATCGCCGGGAAGGCGACGGCGAGCGCGATCACGCCGACCGCGAGGCTGGCGGGCATGCCGACCGAGAACAGGTTGAGCGCGGGTGCGGCACGGCTGACCATGCCGACGATGATGTTGAGGCAGAGCAGCAGGAAGCCGACCGGCAGCGCGAGCAGCAGCCCGGCGAGGAAGGCATAGCCGCCGAAAAACGCGATCTGCTTGAGCTGGTCGGGCGCGATCCAGGTGCCCGGCGGCATCGTCTCATAGCTCTTCACCAGCAGTTCGACGAGGACGAGATGGCCGTCGACCGAGAGGAACAGCAAGGTCAGCATCACGCTGAAGAACTGGCCGAGTGCCGGGGTCGAACGGCCGTTCTGCGGATCGACCGACGAGGCGAAGCCGATCCCCATCGAACCGCCGATGATCTCCGAGGCGATCATCGGCGCGGCAAAGGCGATCTGGAGGATGAAGCCGATCGCCGAGCCGACCAGAGCCTCGGCGAAGATCGCGAGGAAGGTCGCGACCGCGAAGATCTGCGCGGGCGGCACGATCGGGTGGACGGCGAGCACGAAGATGCCGATCGCGCCGGACAGGCCGACGCGCACCGGCAACGGGATCGCCACCGCGCCGAACACCGGCGCGACGATGAACGCCGCCCCGATCCGCACCATGACGAACATCAACGCCCAGAGTTTGGGCTCGATCGCGAGGCCGAAGCCGAGCATCGACCTACTTCACCAGATCCGGAATGCGTTCGAACATGCCGACGGTGAAATCGGTGAGCAGGCCGAGGATCAGGCTGCCGAAGATCATGATCGAGAAAGCGACGACGAGCAGCTTGGGCACGAAGCTCAGCGTCTGTTCGTTGATCGACGTCGCCGCCTGGATCATGCCGAGGATCAGCCCGGCGAGCAGCGCCGGGATCAGGATCGGCGCGCTGGCCAGCGCCAGCACCCACATCGTCTGGTTGGCGACGGTGAGGAAATAATCTGCGTCCATGGCTGCGCTCCTCAGGTCGCGAACGAATTGGCGAGGCTGCCCATCGTCAACGCCCAGCCGTCGACGAGCACGAACAGCAGCAATTTGAACGGCAGCGAGATGATCGTCGGCGACAGCATCGCCATGCCGAGCGCCATCAGCACCGTCGCGACGACGAGGTCGATGACGATGAACGGCAGGAACATCAGGAAGCCGATCTGGAACGCGGTCTTCAGCTCCGAGGTGACGAAGGCGGGCAGCAGCACGGCGAACGGAATGTCGGTGGGCGAGGCATAGGGGCCGGATTTCGCCATGTCGGCGAACATCGTGACGTCCTTGATCCGCGTCTGCTTGACCATGAAGGCGTGGAGCGGCGCGCCGGCGCGTTCGATCATCTGCGTGCCGGCGAGCTGGCCGGCGGCATAAGGCTGGATCGCCTGCGTGTTCATCTGGCTGATCGTCGGTGCCATGATGAACAGCGACAGGAACAGGGCGAGCCCGATCAGCACCTGATTGGGCGGCGTTTGTTGCAACCCCAGCGCCTGGCGCAGCACCGCGAGGACGATGACGATCCGAGTGAAGCTGGTCATCATCAGCAGGATGCCGGGCAGGATCGTCAGCAGGCCCATGATGATGAGGACCTGGAGCGACAGCGACAGCGGCGCCGACTGCGTCCCGCCCGAGGCGGCGCCCGAACTCAATTGCCCCAGCGCGCGATCGACCGCGTCGCCGACACCAGGCGCCGGCGCGGCGGGTGTGCCTTGCGCGAAGGCGGGCATCGCGATCAGCAGCGCGAGCGCGATCGCGAGGATCGCCCACAGCCATTTGTGCGCACGGTCGCGGCCACCGCGGCGCGACGCGCGCGCGGGCCGGATCAGCGCTGGCCCATGGCCGTTGCGGGTGACGGTGATGCTCACTGGTCCACCTTGTCGATCAGCGTGACGCCGCCGCGGCCGACCGAGACGAGCAGCCGCTTGCCCTCGAAATCGAGCACCGCGAGCCGCAGGCCCGGCGAGATCATCATCGTTTCCTTGATCGCGATGAGCCGGTTGGGCGCCTTGCCGGGCATCCGCGTCTCGAGCTTGCGCCAGGCGTAGAGGCAGCCGATCATCAGGCCGCAGACCAGCGGCAGCAGGATGACGAGCTTGAGGATATAGGACCAGAGCATAAGTCTGCCTTCAGCCGCGCGAGGGAGCGGATTTGTCGGGGGTGACCAGTTCGGTCATCCGCACGCCGAAGCGGTCGCCGACGGTGACGACCTCGCCGCGGCCGATCAGCGTGCCGTTGACGAAGACGTCGAGCAGTTCGTTCGCCTGCCGGTCGAGCTCGATCACGCTCGATTCGCCCAGGGCGAGCAATTCGCGCAGCGTGAGCTGGGTGGAGCCGATCTCCACGGTCAGCTTGACATCGACGTCCTGGAGCAGCCGGAAATTGGCGGCCACCCCCGCATCGAGCGGAAAGCCGCCGGTCATATCGTTCATGCGTCAGGTCCTTCGTCGTCGAATCGGGCAATGGAGGTAAGGCGGACGGCGGCGTGGCCGTTCGAGGTGCCGACGGTGCCCTTGCCCAGGCAGTCGCTGCCGACCATCACCGGCACTTCCGGGCCGAAGCTGATCGGGATCACGTCGCCCGGCTTGAGGTTCATCAGCATCGACAGCGGCACCACCGGCTCGGCGAGCACCGAGCGGATCGGGAAGCGGACGTTCATCGCGGCGCGGGTCAGCGACGTGCGCCAGGCGGGGTCCGCCTCCTGCTTGTCGAGCACCTTGCCGGTCAGCGTCGGCGCGTGCGGCTTGAGCGCGGTCACCGGGTAGAGCAGGTCGATGAACACCGGCTTGTCGTCGCCCGCGGCGAGACCGAAGCGGGTGACGATCATCGCATCGTCGGTATCGGTAGCGAGCATCGCCGGGTTGATCTCGACCCGCGTCGGGGTGAAGTCCATCCGCGCCAGCGGCTCCCAGGCGGAGCGGAGCGGGCCGGCGATCGCGGCGCCGATCTTGCCGACGATCGCCTCGGCGGCGGGCGAGAATTCGGCCGGCACCACCGCGGGCGCGGCGCCGGTGCCGCCGAAGAACAGGTCGAGCATCTCGAGCACGAACACGCCGTCGAGCACGCACAGGCCGGTCGCGCCCTGCGGCGACATGATCAGCGGCAGCCACGCGGTCAGCCCGTCGGCACGCTCCGTACGATAGTCGCCGAATCGCTGGACGACGAGCGGCTCGGCCCAGGCGCGCACCTCGCGCCGCAACAGCGGCTCGAACACGCCGCGCAACGCCCGCGCGAGCCGCGCCGACAGATGCTGCAGCGTGTGCAGGTCGCCGAACGGATTGAGCTTGGTCTCGCCGAGCCGCGCCGCATGCGCGGCGGGGCGGCGTTCCCTTGCCCGTCGTTCGGAGGTTTCTGCGGCATTAACCATGGGCTCACTGAACAACGAAATTGGTAAAGTAGACGTTACTGATGCCGCCGAATCCTTCTTTTTGTTCGAGAGTCGTGTTGATCGCCTTGGCGATGCGCTGCTGCATCTGCTGCTTGCCGGCGGAGCTGAACACCTGCTCCTCGGGCGTGTCGCCGAGGGTGAGCAGCACCGCCGAACGGATCGCGATGTCGTTGGTCTTCAGATTTTCGATGACCGTATCATCATAGGGGGTCGAGACGGCGATGCCGACCTGGATGACGTGCACCGAATCCTGCAGGTTCGAGGTGAACTGCGGGTCCATCGCGTAGTAATTGGAGGCGTATTTGTCGCCGTCGCCGCCCGAGGGCGTGTGCTTGCCGCCGCTCGCCGCCGCGTCACCGCCATGGCCCTCGCCGCCTTCGCCGCCCGCGGCGGGGCGCTTCTGTTCGGCTTTGGGGATCAGCTTGGGGCCGTGCTCCTCGGGCGCCGCGGCATGGCCGCCGCCGATCAGGCCGCTGCTCGCCGCATAGACGCCGGCGCCGACGCCGCCGCCCACCAGGACGACCAGCGCGACCACCATGATCACGATCTTCTTCATGCCGCCCTTCTTCTTCTTGGGGGCGTCTTCGGGTTTGTCGCTCATCGTCTCATATCCTCAGGAAGTCAGGCGACGCGGCCGTCGGCGGCGGCGTCGGTTTCGGGGGAGGGCGCCCGGGCCGGCGAGGCCGGCTGGCGCGCGGAGGTCTGGTTCTGGCGCGGCTGCTGTTGGCCGGTCTGCGCCTGATTGGGTTGCGGCTGGCCGCTGGCGGTCTGCGCCGACGCCTGGCCGGAGGGCTGGCCCTCCGACTGGGTTTGCGACTGGCCCTGTGACTGGGTTTGTGACTGACCGGTATTGGTCTGGCCGGCCGGTGCCGCCTCGACGACGGTCTGGCCGATGCGCAGGCCGCGTTCCTCGGCGATCGCGGCGAGGCGGGGCTGGGCATCCTCGATCAGCGTGCGCGTCGTCGCATCGGCGGCGGCGAAGCGGACGTGGATCGCATCGCCGACCGTCTTCACCGCGATATCGATCACGCCGAGCGCGTCGGGGACGAGGCGGATGCGCGTGTCGTTGGCATTGGCGGCGTCGCGCAGCGTCTCGATATGGTCGATCATCGCCGCCGGCCAGCCGTTCTGGCGCAGGTCGAGCGTCGGTTGCGGATCGGCGATGGCGCTGCTGCCGGCGACGGGCGCGAGCGCGGACGTCGCGGTCGGCGCCAGCTCGGCCGGCTCGGCGGCGCGGCGCTCGTCGGCACCGGCGGCGGCGTGGATCGCGGCACCGAACACCTGCGAGGCCGGTGCGGTCGTGCCCGCGGGCGCCTGCGGCAACGCCGCCGCCTGCGGCCGCAACGCGACCGTCTGGCGCGTCGTGCCGCCGACCTCCCGCACGAACGCGCGCGGCTGCGGCACCGGGGTGGCGGGCGCAGGGGCGGCGATCACGGGCGCGGCGGCGATCGCGACCGGCGCTACCGCCGCGATGACGGGGGACGTGGCGGGGGCAGGTGCCGACGCGGTTGCGGGCACCGGCGCAGCGACCGCCGGCTGCGTAGCGGGGGTGACCGGTGTGGCCTCTGCCGGTGTGGTCGCGGTGGGGACCGGCGCGGCGATGGTGATCGGCTGCGGCGCGCTCGCGGGGGCGGGGGCCGGTGCGAGCGGCGCATCGGCGGCCGCGACTGCCGGACGATCGCCGATGACGGCAGGCGGGGCCCGGTCCGCCACCGTCGGCGGGACAGGCGCGGCAGATGGCGCGGAGGCGATCGGCGTCGTCGTCTGGCGCTGCGCCGAGCGGACCCGCGTCGTCGCCGGACCGGCGCTTGCGTTGCCGACGGGCTGCGATCGGGCGATCTGCACCGGCGCGGCGGCCGTGGCTACCGCCTCGGCCACGACCGGCGCGGCCGCTGCGGGCGCTGCGGGCATCGGAGGCGGTGCGGTATCGGCGATGCGCGGCGCGACCGGAGCGGCGTCGTCGGATGGCTTCGGCGTGGCCGGCGAGGGCTGGAATTGGTCCGGCAGGAGCGTCGGCGCGGCGGGCGTCCGTGCGACCGCCGGCGGCGTCGGTTCGGGCGCGCGCGCCGGCGTGGTCACGGCCGCGAAAGCATCCGCTCGCGGTGGCTGTGTGGCGGTCGGTGCCGTGGGCTGCGGCACCGCCGGCGGAGCGATCGGGGCGGGGACCGCCGTCTTGGTGGCCACCGCGACGCGACGGACCTGTTGCGGCTGTTCCGAGACGACCGGCGTCGGCGTCGGCGTGGGCGCCGGCGTCGGGGCGGCCTGGGCGATCACCGCGGCGTCCGGTTGCGGCAACGCCGGCGTGTCGATGGCTACCGGGACGGCGGCCTCGTCGCTCTGATCGCTGGGGGTGGCGGGTGCCTCGTCCGGTTGAGACGGCGCTGGCATGGCGGGATCGGCTACACGCGGTGTGGCCGTGCGTGCGCCGCGCACCGGCGCCTCGGCCTTGCCGGCGGCGCGTTTCGTCGGCGCTTCGGGTGTGACGACGACGGCATCCGCGACCGGCGCGGGTCGCGGGGCGTCGCCGGCTTGCGAAGCGATCGACGTCGCCGCCGGGAGGGTCGCGACCACCGGTGCCGGATCGGGCGACGGTGCGGCAGCCGGCGTCGGCCGACGTTCGACGGTCTTGGCGGCAAGGCGCGCGGCTGCGTCGGACTGCTGTGCCGGGATCTCGGGGGTTGCCGGCGTCGCCGGTGCGGCTGCGACCGGCAACGGATCGGCGGTCGCGACGTCCGTAGCGGGCACCGTTGCCGCAAGCGCCACCACCGAAGCGCCGTTGTTCGCAACCGGCCGGAAGCTGCGCGGCGTCGCGACCGGCACCGCCTCTGCCACCGGCATCGCGGCGAGCGCCGGCGGCACGTCGAGCGGCGCGGGTACGGGAATGTCGACCGCCGCCAGCCACGCGAGCGCGGGATCGACCCTTGCGGTCACCGTGGCGGTCGGCAGCGGCATGCCGGGAGCGGCAAGGCCTTGCCGGCCGGTGTCGATCGGCGTGATGGTTACGGTCATGGCCGCGGGGGCGGCAGCCGGCGGGGCGGACAGGGGCACCACATCCGCCTCGCCGCCCACCGCCAGCATCGACAGCGCGAACATCTCGCCGCCGGCCGGCGACGCGCCCTTGCCCGGCAGGCCGGGGGCGATCGTGGCGACGGCAGTGGCGGGAGTGATCATCGGGGCAATCTCGTCGAGAGGGTGTCCCGCTGCGATCAGCAAGGATCGTGCCGTTTTGCCTTCAGCGGCGAAACGGGCGGCGTTTCCTCCAGCGCGCGCATCTCGGCGACCGCGGCGGCGCGGCGGGCGCGGTCGAGCAGTTTCTCGATCGCGCTTTGGTCGCGCTTGGCGGAACGGGTCGCCTCGGCGGCGCGGTTGACGAACGCTTCGGCGGACTGGAGCCGCGCCTGCGCCGCCGCGGACGATTGGTGCAGCCGGTCGCGGAAATGCGCCTGCGCGCCCATCGCCGCCGCGCTGGCGTGCGTGTCCGGCGTCGGCGACACCGCATCGGCGAGCGCCTGGATGCGGCGGGCGAGATGCTCCTCGCTGGCGAACTTCTCGTGCGCGCGCACCTCGTCGGCGCGGGTCAGGCCGAGCTGGAGCGTGCGCACGCGATGGATGCGCGCAAGCTTCCTGGCGTCAGGCACCGAACACGCCGGTCAGCTCGCCGATCGCATCGCCCAGCGAGACGATCTCGTCCGATCCCTGTTTGATATATTCCATCACCGCCGGATGCGCGGCGATCGCCGCGTCGATCGCCGGATCGGCGCCGGGGCGATAGGCGCCCATCAGCACCAGATCGCGATTCTCTTCATAGGTCGCGAGATGGCGGCGCAGCACGCGCGCGGCATGGACGTGGTCGGCATGCGCGATGTCGGTCATCACGCGGCTGACCGAGGGGCCGATGTCGATCGCCGGATAGACGCCGCGCTCGGCGAGATGGCGGTTGAGCACGATATGCCCGTCGAGGATCGAGCGCGCCGAATCGACCACCGGATCGTTGCCGTCGTCGCCGTCGGCGAGCACGGTGTAGATCGCGGTGATCGAGCCGCCGGTGCGCACGTCGGTGCCGGCGCGTTCGATGAGGTTGGGCAGCATCGCGATCGCCGACGGCGGATAGCCGCGCGCGGAGGCGGGCTCGCCGAGCGCCAGCCCGATCTCGCGGCCGGCATGCGCGACGCGGGTGAGGCTGTCCATGATCAGCAGCACCTTCTTGCCCTCGTTGCGGAAGGCTTCGGCGATCGCGGTGGCGCGCAGCGCGCCGCGGATGCGCAGCACCGGCGAATGGTTGGCGGGCACCGCGACCACGACCGAGCGCTGGCGCGCGGCACCGGCGACCTTGGTTTCGAGGAAGTCGGCGACCTCGCGGCTGCGCTCGCCGATCAGGCCGATGACGATCACGTCCGCCTGCGCGGCGCGGACCATCATGCCGAGCAGCACCGACTTGCCGACGCCCGAGCCGGCCATGATGCCGACGCGCTGGCCCTGGCCGATGGTGAGCAGCCCGTTGATCGCACGCACGCCGACGTCCATCGGTTCGAGCACGCGGCCACGGTCGAGCGGCGATTGCAGCTTGCCGGCAAGCGGCCACGTTCCCGCGCCGCGGATCGGGCCGAGCCCGTCGATCGGTCGCCCGGCGCCGTCGACGACGCGGCCGAGCAGGGCCGCACCCACCTCGGCCTCCCCGGGCGAGCCGATCGGGCGCACCGGCGCGCGCGGCAGCAAGGCCGCGGGGCCGCCGAGGTTCATCAGCAGCGTCCGCCCGTTGCGGAAGCCGATCACCTCCGCCTCGACCTTGGCGTCACCATGGCCGCCGATCTCGCAGATCGTGCCGACGGGGAGCGACAGCCCGATCGCTTCCATCAGCAGCCCGTCGTAGGACGAGAGCCGTCCCGACACCTTGGGCGTCGGGCGGAAGTCGGCGGCGGCGAGCGTTTCGAGATAATCGGCGGTGAAGCGGTTCAACACGCGCGCGCCTCCAGCGGCGGTACGGGCACGCGGTCGATCGCCTCGGCGAGCTGGCCGAGCCACAATTCGGGGCCGTCCTCGACCAGCGTCGAGGCGCTTTCGAGCACGAAGCTGCCGCGCGTCAGCGAGGCGTCGCCGGCGGCGAAGATCGTCTTGGGCAGCGATCCCTCGACCAGCGGCAGGTCGTCGGGATGAAGCCGCAACAGCGCCGATTCACCGGCCTCCGCCAGCAGCTCCGCCGCCGCCTCGATCCGCGCGTTGAGCACCGCGGGCGCGACGCCGCATTCGCCGACCAGTTTGTTGACCAGCAGCAGCACCGTCTGGCGCAACTGCCCGGCAATATGGTCGCGATCGAGCTGGTGGCCGTTGGCGAGTGCCGCGGCGAGCTGGGTGAGCAGCGCCCGGTCGCGGTCGCCGGTGGCGCGCGCCGCGGCGGCGGCGGCGGCGAGGCCCTCGGCATAGCCGGCGGCATGCGCGGTCTCGACCGGATCGATGAAGCCGCTCGGCTCCGCCTCGGTGTCGAGCGGGTCCCAGCCGCGCGTCGGCTTGTCGCCGCCGGGGTCGGCGGGGCTGAAATGGCGCGGGCCACTGCGCGGCTCGGATGCCGGCGCGGCGGCGGCGCCGCCACCCATCGTCCGTTCCAGCGTCGCCCACATCTCGCGCGGCGAGAAGCCGGCGGGGGGCGCGAAGGCGGCCTGCAACAGATGCGCGGCGGTGTCGTGGCGTGCGGCGAAACCCGCGACGAAGTCAGACATAATCGTCGTCGCCTGCGCCCATCATGATCGTGCCGTCCTTGGCGAGGTTGCGGGCGATGCCGATCATCGCCTTCTGCGCCTCCAGCACCTCGGCGAGCTTCATCGGCCCGCGCGCCTCCATCTCGTCGCGGATGCCGTCGGCGGCGCGCGCCGACATGCAGCCGAGGAAGCGGTTGCGCGCCGTCTCGTCGACGCCCTTGAGCGCGCGCGACAGGATGTCGCCGTCGACGTTGCGGATGAGCGTGCCGAGATTCTTGTCGTCCATGTCGAGCAGATTGTCGAAGACGAACATCGCCTCCTCGATCGCCTTGGCGACGTCCTTGTCGATCTTGAACAATTTCGGCAGCACCCGCTGTTCGGTCGCCTTGCGCGCACCTTGCAGGATCTTCGCCGCCTCGCGCGTGCCGCCCAGCGACAGGCCGCTCGCCGAGCTGCCGCCGCCGCTGCCGCCGCGCCGGTTGGCGAGCACCGTCTTCAGCGTGTCGATCGCATCGGCGTTGATCGGCCCCAGCCGCGCGATGCGGTGGAGAATGTCGGGCTGCACCGCATCGGGCAGCAGTTCGAGCACCTGGCCGCCGACCGCGGGATCGAGATTGGCGATCATCACCGCGGCGATCTGCGGATGCTCCTTCTCGATCATCTGCGCGATCTCGCTGGCGTCGAGCCAGTCGAGCAATTCGAGTTCGCACGCCGCCTCGGGCGGGGTGATGCGGGCGAGCACGCTCTCCGCCTTCTCCGCGCCGAGCGCGCGGTTCATCACCGCCTCGATCCGCGGGCGCGGTTCGAAGGTGACGCCGGTACGCTCGCGCGCCTTGCCGACGAAATCGTCGAGCACGTCCTCCATCTCCTGTTCGGAGACGTCGGCGACCGCGAACATCGCCGAGCCGAGCTGGCGCACCTCCTCGGGGTCGAGCTTCTGGAGGATGGCCGCGGCCTCGTCCTCGCCGACCAGCATCATCAGCACCGCGGCGCGCTCGACGCCGGTGTAGGTGCGCGCGGGGGCGACGGTGGTCACTTGGCGTCCGCCTTGATCATGTCGCGGATCGCCAGCGCGGCGCGCGCCGGATTGTCGCGGGTGAAGCCGCGGACCGCTCCGATCCGGTCATCGACCGTCTGCGACGCCTCGAGCCGGTCGAGGCTGACCGCCTCGTGCACGGTGATGCCGTCGTTCTCGGCGCCGCCGCCCGGCGAACCGCCCGGCCCGGCGAGCGCCGGCGTCGCATCGTCGCGCTTCTTCATCAGGCCCTTGGCGAGCGGGCGCACGCCGAGCAGCAGGACGAGCAGCGCGATCAGGATCGCGGTGCCGTTGCGCGCGAGCACCGGCAGCCAGGCATTGTCGTACCAGGCCGGGCCGCCGGTGTCGGCGGAGGCGTCGGCGAACTTGCGGCTGATCACCGTCACCTGATCCTGGCGGGCCTGGTCGAAACCGACCGCGCTCTTCACCAGATCGGTGATCTGGCCGATCTCCATCGCGGTGCGCCGCGTCTTGTCGGGATCGCGCAGCAGCACGGCGACCGACAGCCGCTTGACCGAACCGGGGGCCTGGCGCGTCACCGACACTTCCTTGCCGAGGTCGTAGGCGCGCTGGAAGCTGTCGCTCTGCTTGTTGGGATTGGGGGCGGGGCCACCCGCGACCGGCGTCGGCGCCGCGGCGGGCGCACCGCTCGCGCCATTGGCGGGCTGCGGCGTCTGCAACTGGCTGGCGGGCGGCGGCGTGTTGGACAGCGCGCCGGGGATGCCGCCCGGCGTCGCCGGACCGTTCGCCTGGTTGCCGACCCAATTGCCGGTCTCGGCGCGCAGCGTGCCCGCCTTGTCATAGGTCTCGCGCGTCGCCTGCGTCTGGTCGAGGTTGATGTCGGCCTGCACCTCGGCGGTGAAATTGCCCGCGCCGACCAGAGGAGTGAGCAATTGCACCAGCTGCTGGCGGACCTTGTCCTCGGTCTTGCGCTGCATCTCCAGCCGCGCGTCGCTGTCGCCGTCGACGCCGCCGGCGCCGGGCTTGGACAGAAGCGCGCCCATCTGGTCGACGATCGTGACGCTTTCGGGCTTCATCCCCGGCACCGACGAGGCGACGAGATTGACGATCGACTGGACCTGCGCCTGGCTGAGCGCACGCCCGCCCTGCAATTTGACGACCACCGACGCCGACGGCGCGGCATTGTCGCGCACGAACACCGATGCTTCGGGCATCGCGAGATGGACGCGCGCCTCGGCGACCGCGTCGATATCCTCGATCGAGCGGGCGAGTTCGGTCTCGCGCGCCTGGCGCAGCCGTTCGCCCTCGACCGCGCGGCTGACGCCCATCGGCAATTGGTCGAGGATCGCATAGCCGCCCGGCGCCTGCTTGGGCAGGCCCTGGCCGGCGAGCAGCATCCGCGCCTTGCTGAACTGGTCCTCGTCGACGGTCAGCGCACCGGTGCCGTCGTCGATGCGGCTGGCGATGTTCGCCTGCGTCAGCGCGCTGGTCACCGCCTGCTTGTCGGCATCGGTCAGGCCGGTGAACAGCGTCTTCTGCGTCGGCGTGGCGAAGGTCATCCAGGCGAGCGCGGCGGCGCCGATCAGCGCGACGAGCATCGCCATCGGCAGGCTGCGCCGCACCGCGGGCTGCGCGAGCACGCCCTTGATCTGCAACAGCGGGTTGGCGAATTTCTCGGGCAGGGCCGAGGGCGAGGCGGGGGCGAGGGCAGTGCTCATCGATTACACCGGCATGCTCATGATGTCCTTGTACGCGGACAGCAATTTGTTGCGGACTTGCAGCGTCGCCTCGAACCCGACCGAGGCTTGCTGGCGGGCCAGCATGACCTTGGCGATGTCGACCGTCTCACCACGTTCGTAGCTTTCGGACAGCGCCGAGGCCTTGTTCTGGCCGGCGTTGACGTCCTTCAGCGCGTCCTGCAGCGTGTCGGCGAAGCTGGTCGGCTTCGTCGCACCCGCGGGGGCGGCGCCTTCGCTGGCGCTGGCGCGGCTGAGCGCCTGGTTGCGTTCGAGGATCTGCGCGCGCAGCTGCATCACGCGGTCGACGCTCATCGCGCCGCCGACTCCGGCCACGCCGCTCATGCCGACGCCGCCATGCTGAGCGGACGGGCAAGGTCGTTACCCTGTTCGCGCGCCTTGGCGAGGCGATAGCGCAACGTGCGTTCGGAGATGCCGAGCCGGCGCGCGGTCTCGATCCGGCTGCCGCCGCAGGCCGCCAGCGTCTCGCGGATCGCCTGGAATTCGCTCATCTGCACGACGTTGCCCAAGGTGGCGGGCTCGCTCGCGACCGGCGCAGCGGGATTCGCCGCCTGCGGGAACAGCTGCGTCACCGGTGCGGGCTCGCGGTGGAAGGTGAAGCTGACCGGACGATCGAACACGATGTGGCTCGCATCGATCGTGTCGCCGCCGGCGAACAGCAGCGCGCGCTGGATCACATTCTCCAGCTCGCGGACGTTGCCCGGCCAGTCGTGGCGGACCAGCGTCTCGACCGCCTCGGCGGTCGGCCACGGCACGACCGCGCGGGTGCCGGCATGGCGCAGGATCATCGTCGCGGCGAGCGCGGGAATGTCCTGCGGCCGCTCGGCGAGCGGCTTGGTCGACAGCGGGAAGACCGACAGGCGGTAATAGAGATCGGCGCGGAAGCGGCCGGCGGCGACTTCGCCCTGCAGGTCGCGGTTGGCGCAGGCGACGACGCGCACGTCGATCGCCTGCGGCACCGAGGCGCCGATCGGCACCACCTCGCGCTCCTGCAACACGCGCAGCAGCTTGGCCTGCAGTTGCAGCGGCATTTCGGCGATCTCGTCGAGCAGGATGGTGCCGCCGTCGGCGGCGCGGAAGAAGCCCTCGCCACCCGACGAGGCGCCGGTGAACGCGCCCTTCTGGTGACCGAACAGCAGCGCTTCCAGCATCGTCTCGGGCAAAGCGGCGCAGTTGATCGCGATGAACGGGCCGTTGCGGCGCGGCGACTGGTTGTGGATCGCGCGGGCGAGCACTTCTTTGCCGGTGCCGGTCGGGCCGTTGATCAGCACGGTGATGTCCGCCTGCGCGACGCGCTCGGCGAGCGCCAGCAGCGCGAGGCTTTCCGGATCGGCGGCGGTCGGCATCTCGGCACCGGCGACGAGCGCGCGGGCGAAGCCGTTGCCGACCGCGGCATCCTCGGGCCCGAAGGCGATGCGCGCCGGATTGCCGTTGCGCGAGGGCAGCACGTGCCGGCCCTCGCTACCGATGATCACCGACCGCGCCGGCGCCGGCGGCGCCTCGCCCTCGGCGATCAGGAACAGATCGGCCGCCCCGGGCTGCCCGGTCTCGTACGAGCCGAGGCCGAAGCCCTGCGCACGCAGGCTGGAGACGAGTGGATAGTGACGCTGCAACACCGCAGCGGAAGAGAAAATCGAACGCATTGCTATCCCCCAAGGACGAGCTCTCCAATGCGGGTTCCAGAGTAAATGCCGGATTAAAATTCGTTCCTGACCGGCAAAATTTTTCCGGGCGCGCCGCGCGCGTGCCGCCCGCGCCTCTACGCGCGCGTGTACGCATGCGAGGGACCGGCAAAATCGGGCTGCTGCATTTTTTCGCTAAATCCCCGTCGGGACTGGCCGTTCTCTCATTTGGCGGCTCGGCCCTCCGCTCTGGGGGCGGCGGGGAGCGCCGCAGCTTTTGGAGAATTCACATGACCGTCATCGGTACCAACATCGCTTCGCTGCGTTCCGCGAACGCTTCCACCTCGGCCAACATGCAGCTCTCGACCGCCATGGAGCGCCTGTCGACCGGCAAGCGCATCAACTCGGCGAAGGACGACGCCGCCGGCCTCGCCATCTCGACCTCGATGGGCGCGCAGGTCCGCGGCATGAACCAGGCGATCCGCAACTCGAACGACGGCATCGCGCTGGCCCAGACCGCCGACGGTGCCCTCAGCGAAGCCACCAACATCCTGCAGCGGATGCGCGAACTGGCCGTCCAGTCGGCATCGGGCACCTACCAGGCCGACGACCGCTCGAACATGAAGACCGAAGTCGCCGAACTGCAGAAGCAGCTCACCAACATCGCCGGCACGACCTTCAACGGCGTCGGCCTGTTCGACTCGGCGAACGACAAGAGCGTGACGATCCAGGCCGGTGCCGGTTCGGCCGATCAGGTCAACCTGAAGATCAGCAAGCTCGACATGGCGTCGGTCAGCGGCGTGGCGGGTGCCACGGTCGCCGCAAGCCTGGCGACCGTCGCTGCCGGTTCGCTGGTCGGCACCAGCCGCAAGATCACCGCGGAAGACGTCGCTTACGGCGCCAAGACGGGTGGCGGTGCCACCGCGCTGACCTCGACCGACATCGGCACGACGAAGACGCTGGCTGCCGGTGACACCTATTACACCGCCGCCACGACCGGCGACAACACCGGCGGTATCGACATCAGCACGGCCGCCGGCGCCAAGACGGCGATCGACACGATCGACGCGGTGCAGAAGTCGGTCAACACCACCCGCGCCTCGATCGGTGCCGGCCAGAGCCGTCTCCAGTCGGTCGTCAACAACCTGACCACCAACGTCACCAACCTGACCGACGCGAAGAGCCGCATCGAAGACGCCGATTTCTCGGCCGAAACGACCGCCCTCGCCAAGGCGCAGATCCTCAGCCAGGCGTCGACCGCGATGCTCTCGCAGGCCAACCAGAGCCAGCAGGGCGTGCTGAAGCTCCTCCAGTAATCCCAAGACCGGCGCCGGCGCTGCCCCCCAAGGGCGTTGGCGCCGACCGAGCTCTCCCCCCAAGGACGAGCAAAGCCAGAACCTCGGTGGCCACCGCCACCGGGGTTTTCGGCTATGTCGGTCCGGCGGACGCTGCCGGTCCCTAAGCCGGATCGACACGCAGGGTTTTGGAAAAAATCCTCCCCCGCAAGGGGAGGACTTTGATCGAACATCCACCCCGCTTTAACGGTGCGCCGCGCGGCCCAGCCGATCGTTGATCGCCTCGCCCAGCCCGTCGTGCGGCACCGGCGCGACCGCGATGGCCGTCCGGTCGCTGGCATCGGCGCGATGCAGCGCATCGAACAGCCGCGCCGCCGCCTCGCGCAGGTCGCCCGACGCCGAGAGGTTATCGTCGCCCGTTACGGCACCATAGCCGATCAGCCATTCCCCCGGACGCGCCGCACCCGCCTCCAGCCTTAGCGGTTTGCGCGGCGCATAATGGGTCGCGAGCTGCCCCGGCGCGGTGACCGCAGACTCCTTTATATAGGGGGTCGTCGCGAACGGCAGTTCGGCGGCGGTGATCGGCCCCGGCCGCAGGATCGTCCGCCCGGCGATGATCGTCGATTCGAGCCCCGCCTCGGTCGCCCCGTCGTCGAGGATCAGCGGCACCCGCGTGCCCAGGCTCGCCGCGACGTGCGCGGCGCGCGTCGGGCTGATCGCGTTGCTCGCATTGGCCGACGGCGCGGCGAGCGGGCGGCCGGCGGCGGCGATCAGACCCTGCATCGCGCGATGCCGCGGCACCCGCAGCGCCACCGTCGTCAGGCCGGCGGTCACCAGCGACGCGATCGGCGCGCCCGCGCGCAGCGGCAATACGAGCGTCAGCGGCCCCGGCCAGAACAGTGCCGCCAGCGCGCGCGCATCGTCGTCGAACACCGCGAGCCGTTCGGCGGCGGCGAGATCGGCGACATGGACGATCAGCGGATTGAAGCTCGGCCGCCCCTTCGCGGCATAGATGCCCGCCACCGCATCGGCGTTGCCGGCATCGGCGGCGAGGCCATAGACCGTCTCGGTCGGCACCGCGACGCATTCGCCGCGGGTGATTCGCGCCGCCGCCTCGGCGAGCGCGGCCGTGCCGTAGGGTAAGATGCGCGGGTTTGGATCGGCCATCCGTCCGGCCTATATCGCGTGCAATCCTAGGAGAGAATGATGTCCTTTACCGCAGCCGTGGCCGACCAGCGTTTCGTGCTGGAGCATGTCGTCCGCATCGCAGAAATCGCCGCGACCGAGCGCTTCGCCGCCGCCAGCCCGGACGTGGTCGACGCGGTGCTCGAAGGCGTCGGCCAGTTCGCGAGCGGCGAATGGGCGCCGCTCAACCGCGAGGGCGATACGGTCGGCGCGAAATGGTCGCCCGACGGTGTCCATATGCCGGCGAGCTTCGTCAAGGCGTATAAGGATTACGTCGAGGGCGGCTGGGGCACGATCGGCGTGCCCGAGGATTTCGGCGGCCAGGGGCTGCCCTTCGCGATCCAGACCGCGGTGCTCGACACGCTCGGCTCGGCCAATATGGGGTTCGCGCTCTGCCCGACGCTGACCGTCGGCGCGATCGAGGCGCTGATCCACCACGGCAGCGCGGAGCAGCAGGCGCTCTATCTGCCGCATCTGGCGACCGGCGACTGGACCGGCACGATGAACCTCACCGAGCCGCAAGCGGGCAGCGACGTCGGCGCGCTCCGCGCCACCGCCAAGCCGCTGGGTGACGGCAAATGGTCGATCAAGGGCACCAAGATCTACATTTCGTTCGGCGACCACGACATGGCGGACAATATCGTCCACCTCGTCCTCGCCCGGACGCCCGATGCGCCCGCCGGCACGCGCGGCATCAGCCTGTTCCTCGTGCCCAAATTCCGGTTGAACGACGACGGCACGCCGGGCGATTTCAACGACGTCCGCGTCGTCTCGATCGAGCACAAGATGGGGCTGCACGCCTCGCCGACCTGTGTGCTGTCGTTCGGCGATCACGACGATTGCATCGGCGAGCTGATCGGCGCCGAACATGCCGGCATGCGCGCCATGTTCACGATGATGAACAATGCGCGGCTCAACGTCGGCCTGCAGGGCGTGCAGATCGCCGAGGGCGCGACACAGAAGGCGGTCGGCTATGCGCTCGAACGCGTCCAGTCGGCGCGCGCCGGCTCGTCCAACAAGGAGGCGGTGCGGATCGTCGATCATCCCGACGTCCGCCGCATGCTGCTGCGGATGAAGGCGCAGACGCAGGCGGCGCGCGCGCTCGTCTATTATGCTGCCGGTCAGGTCGATCGTGCCGGGCTCGGCGACGGCGCGGCGAAGAACCGGCTCGAGGTGGTGACGCCGCTCGCCAAGGCGCACGGCACCGACATCGGCAACGAGGTCGCCTCGCTCGGCATCCAGGTCCACGGCGGCATGGGCTATGTCGAGGAGACCGGCGCGGCGCAATATTTCCGCGATGCGCGCATCACCCCGATCTACGAAGGCACCAACGGCATCCAGGCCGCCGACCTCGTCGGCCGCAAGCTGGCGCTCGACAATGGCGGCGCCTTCGCCGCGCTCGTCGCCGACATGCGCGCCGAGGCGGCGCATCCCGAACTGGTCGCGCTGATCGACACGGTCGATGCGATCGCCCGCCGCCTCGCCACCGCGGACGCCGACGACAAGCTCGCCGCCAGCTATCCGTTCCTGACGATGACGTCGGTCGCGGTCTGCGGCTGGCTGATGGAACGCGAAGGCCGGCATGCGACGGGCGACGAGGAGTTCGCGATCGTCAAGCGCGCCGCCGTCCGCTTCTACCTCGACCAGATCGTTCCCGAGGCGCACGGCCTCAAGGCCGCGGCAACGGCGAGCGCCGAAGTGCTCTACGCCGTCCCGGCAGAGGCGTTCGCCGCCTGAACTGAAGTCCTCCCCCGCCAGGGGGAGGTGGCAGCGCGCAGCGCTGACGGAGGGGGAGGAAAGGGCGGCAGCTATCGCTATATAGCGCCGCCTATCCGCCCCCTCCACCACTCGGCTGACGCCGAGCGGTCCCCCTCCCCCTTGCGGGGGAGGAATTGTCTCCAAGGACCCACCATGTTCGACCTCGACGCCTATCTCGCCCGCATCGGCCTGCCTGCCCGCGTCACGCCCGACGCCGAGGGGCTCGGCCGCCTCCAGCGCGAACATCGCCTGTCGATCCCGTTCGAGAATCTCGACGTCCGCCTCGGCCGCGGCATCGCGATCGATGGCGATTCGGTCTTCGCCAAGCTCGTGACGGCGAAGCGCGGCGGCTATTGTTTCGAACAGAACCGCCTGTTCATGGACGCGCTGACTGCGCTCGATTTCACCGTCCGGCCGCTGCTCGCGCGCGTCTGGCTCGGCGTCACCGACGCGCCGCCGCTGACCCACACGTTCAGCCTGGTGACGATCGACGGCCGCGACTGGATCGCCGACGCCGGCTTCGGCGGCAGCTACGCGCCGGTGATGGCGCTCGCCGACGGCTGGGAGGCGGAGGCGTCCGATGGCGCCTGGTTCCGGCTCGACCGCCACGCCGAGCACGGCTGGATGCTCAGCCGCAAGGGCGACCCCGGCTCGACCGACGGCCGCGGCACCGGCGAGGGCTGGCAGCCGCAATATAGTTTCCACGAGACCGCGGTGTTCGACGCCGATCTCGCTTTGTCCAACCATTGGGCGTCGACCGCGCCGCAGAGCCGCTTCACCCAGCACACCATCGCCAGCATCGTCCTGCCGCACGGTCTCGCCGGACTCACCGACCGCCGCTACCACCGCCGTGCCGGCGACAACCGCAGCGCCGCCGAGATCACCGACCCGCGCGTCTATCGTATGCGCATGTCGCTGATGTTCGGCATCGACCTGACCACCGAGGAAGTGGCGACTTTGGGGCTGTTCTGAAGAAGAGCGGGTTCGCGCGATGACGCGAAGACGTCTCGCCAGCCGCGCATTTGGTCTATCACGCAGCTCGGGGAAAACGAGACTGCGCGGACACGCCTTCCTACGCCTGCTCGCATTCCAGCAGGTCGGCGGCGTCCAAGCCGAGCAGGTCGATATAGCCACGGATCCGCGGCCATTGCGTCTCGACGAACGCCGCGCGCTCCGCCGCGCGCAACTTCTCGGACGCGCCCGGCAGCACGAACATGCCGACGCCGCGGCGGACCTCGACATAGCCGTCGTCCTGAAAGCTCTGATAGGCCTTGGCGACGGTCAGCGGATTGGCGCCATGTTCGGCGGCGAAGGCGCGCACCGAGGGGAGCTGGTCGCCGGCGCGATAGTCACCGCGCAGGATGCCCGCTGCGATGGTGCCGCGTAACCGGATATAGACCGGGCTGTCCTCGTTGCTGAACGCTGTCATGCTGACTTAATACACCAACCGCCAGAAAGGTCCATAACAACCTGTCCGTCCTATCCCATGTTGGGCCAGTGCGAGACGGTTCGTGCCGGATCCGGGCGGGGCCGTTCGTCGAGCGGCCGGCTCGGCGTGCCGATGAAGACGAAACCGGCGATCCGCTCGGGTGCGGCGCCGAGCCCGTCGCGCACCGCATCGGAAAAGGTCGGCCATCCCGTCAGCCAGCCCGCCGCGAAGCCCAGCGCATGCGCCGCGTGGAGCAGGTTCATCGTCGCCGCGCCGGCGGACAATTCCTGCTCCCACAACGGAATCGGGCTGCTCGTCACCGGCGACGACAGCACCACGACCAGCGTCGGCGCCTGCCGCGCGAACTGGTCGAGCGCGTCGATGTCGCCGCGCGGCGCCTGCGGCCGTTCGGCGCGATAGGCGTCGGCGAGCAGCCGCGACAGCGCGTCGCGATCGTCGATGACGACGAAGCGCCACGGCGCGAGCTTGCCGTGATCGGGCGTGCGCGCGGCGATCGCGAGCATCTGGTCGAGCTGCGCGGCGTCGGGGCCGGGGGCGACGAGGTCGCGCGGCTTGCCCGAGCGGCGGGTGGCGAGCAGCGAAAGCGGCGTGCTGGTGTCGTTGAACATGATGCCGTCACCATAGCCCGTGGCGGCGATGTTTACAGCAGGGGATCAGCCGTTAGGTTGCCGCGATCCGCCGCCCGGTCGGGCCGGCGCCATGAATGTGTTGGAGTTGTCAGACCTTATGGCCATCGCATCAGCGAGCGGGGGCGGCGTACCGGCCCACGCGCGCACCTTCCTCGGACATCCGCTCGGACTGTTCCTGCTGTTTTTCGTCGAGATGTGGGAACGGTTCTCATATTACGGCATGCGGGCGATCCTGGTCTTCTATCTGACCAAGCACTTCCTGTTCGGCGAACAGCCAGCGTTCGCAGTATATGGTGCCTATACGGCTTTGGTCTATATCACGCCGATTATTGGCGGCTATGTATCAGACCGTTATCTGGGGCCGCGCAAGGCCGTGCTTGCGGGCGGAATATTCATCACAGTCGGCCATCTGCTTATCGCCGCAGTAGAAGCGCCAGCAGGCGTGCAGGGAAGCGCCCTGAATGGCTTCTACCTCGCGCTCGCCTTCATCATCGTCGGCACCGGCTTCCTCAAAGGCAATATCTCGGTGCTGGTCGGCAAGCTGTATCCGCGCGACGATACGCGTCGAGACGGCGCGTTTTCCATCTTTTACATGGGGATCAACACCGGCGCGTTCATCGGCCCGCTGCTGATCGGCTATCTGGGTGAGCGGATGGGCTGGTCTTATGGATTCGGGGCGGCCGGCGTCGGTATGGCGCTGGGCCTGATCGTCTTCATTCTGCTCCGCCGCGACTTGCACGAGGTCGGAGAGCCGCCGGTGCCGGCGGCGCTCAAGGCACGGACGCCGCTCGGTCTTTCTGTCGAATGGGTGATCTATGTCGGCGCATTCGTCGCTGTGCTGCTGGCCTGGTCGCTGGTGCGCAATCAGGGCGCAGTCGGCACGCTGCTGATCGCCGGATCGGTGTTTACCGTCGGCTATATCCTGCTCACCTCGTTCCGCGCCTTGCCCAAGGTCGAGCGGCATCGCATCTTCGCCGCGCTCTTCCTCGTCGCGCTGTCGCCCTTGTTCTGGGCGTTGTTCGAACAGGCGGGATCGTCGCTCAACCTCTACACCGACCAGTCGGTCGATCGCACGGTGCTGGGCTGGGAGATGCCGGCATCGTGGTTCCAGTCGGTCAATTCGTTCTTCATCATCACGCTCGCGCCGCTGTTCGGGCTGTTGTGGACCGCGATGGGCAAGCGCGGCATCGAACCGTCGGCGCCGTTCAAGTTCGGCATCGGCCTCGTGCTGGTCGGCGCGGGTTTCTTCGCGCTGATCATGGGCGCGCCGGCGAGCGGCCTGACCCCGGCGATCTTCGTCATCCTGCTCTACATGCTGCATTCGATGGGGGAATTGTGCTTCTCGCCGATCGGTCTGTCGTCGATGACGCGGCTGTCGGTGGCGAGCATGACCGGGCTGATGATGGGCACATGGTTCCTCGCCACCGCGGCGGGCAATTTCATCGCCGGCCTGATCGCGCAGGCGACCGGCGGCGAGGGCGCCGGCCCGGCGCAGGTGCTGGAGGTCTATGGGCGGATCGGCTGGTTCTCGATGGGCGTCGGCGTCGTCGTGCTGGTGCTCGCACCGTTCGTGACGCGGCTGATGCACCTCGACACGATCGGCGACGATGCGCACGCGCTGGCGGGCGAGGCAGCGATCGGCGAGCCTGCGGCGGCTGGCGTGAACACGCGCGAGGAGCGCAAGCCTTAATTCCTCCCCGATACGGGGGGGGGACGGCCGCGCAGCGGTGGTGGAGGGGGCTCTCCACGCAATACACCGCCTGTGACGGCCCCCCTCCACCAGCTGCGCTGGTCCCCCTCCCCGCAAGCGGGGAGGAATTAGCTCCGCTTCCCCACCACCCCGGTCACCGCGACGTCCATCGTCACGTTGCCGACGGTGCGGAACAGGTCCGGCACCGTCTCCACCGCGACCAGCAGCCCCAGCGCCTCGATCGGCACGCCCATCGCGAACGCCACCGGCGCGACGCTGGCGAAGAAGCTGACCGTTCCCGGCAGCGACACCGATCCCATCGTCGTGATCGCCGCGGTGGCGATGCCCGCGGCGAGCTGCCCCGGCCCGATCGGCACGCCGAGCCAATGCGCGACGTACAAGGCCACCGCGAGGTTCATCGCCGGGCTGGTCGCGCGGAAGATCGCCACCGCCACCGGCAGGACGATCCCCGCGGTCGCCGGCGCGACGCCGATCTCGGCCGAACCCTTCAGCATCGCCGGCAGCGAGGCGAGCGAGCTTTGCGTGCTGATCGCCACCGCCTGCGCCGGCGCGACCGCGCGGGCGAAGCGGCGCAGCGGCACGCCGCCGGCGAAGCGCGCCACCGGATAAGCGGCGAGCAGCACGATCAGCCCGATCGTCGATACCATCACGATATAATGGAGCAGCGCGCCGAACGCCGCCGCCCCGGTGCGCGCGCCGACGCCGTAAGCGAGCGCGAAAATGCCGATCGGCGCCAGTTTCAGCACCCAGCCGATGATCACCAGCATCGCATCGGTGATCGCCTGGAACAGGTCGGTCAGCCGCCGCCGTGCCGCCTCCTCCAGCCGGGTAATCGCGAAGGCGAAGGCGAGCGTGAACACCGTCAGCGGCAGGAACGCATCGCCCGCCGCCGCGCCGACGACGTTGGTCGGTACGATCGTCGCGAAGAAATCGGCGAGCGTCGGCACCTTGCCCATCGCCGGTGCCGCGGTCAGCGCGCTGCGCAGCGCCACCGACCAGGCCTCGGGCAACGGCCATAGTTCGAGCAGCAGCGGCATCACCACCGCCGACATCAGCGTCGTGCACCACAGCACGACGACGAACAGCACCACCGCGCGCCCGGCGATCCGCCCCGCCTTCGCCGCCTCCGCGGTGGCGGCGATGCCGGTGACGAGCAGCCCGACGATCAACGGCACGATCACCATCTGCAAACCGTGCAGCCACGCCTCGCCGATCGGCTGGCTGACGCTGGTGACGCGCAGCGCCCAATCCTTGTCGAGCGCCACCGCGGCGATGCCGAGCGCGATGCCGGCGACGAGCGCCAGCAGGATACGGGTGGCTTGCGACATCGGGTTCCTTGGCGCATCGGGAGATCGAGCAAGCGGCATAGCGGAACGGATCGCACGCAATGGCAAGGAAATATTTCGGCACCGACGGCATCAGGGGCGCGACCAACGCCGGCGCGATGACCGCGAGCATGGCGATGAAGGTCGGCATGGCCGCGGGCACCTATTTCCAGCGCGGCGAGCACAAGCATCGCGTGCTGATCGGCAAGGACACGCGGCTGTCGGGCTATATGCTCGAATCCGCGCTCGTCGCCGGCTTCACCAGCGTCGGCATGGACGTCATCATGGTCGGCCCGCTGCCGACCCCGGCGGTGGCGATGCTCACCCAGTCGATGCGTGCCGACATCGGCGTGATGATCTCGGCGAGCCACAATCCCTTCGCCGACAACGGCATCAAATTGTTCGGCCCCGACGGCTACAAATTGTCCGACGAGGCGGAGGAGACGATCGAGCAATTGATCGACAGCGCCAAGGAGGGCGACGTGCCGCTGTCGCCCTCGGCGCAGATCGGTCGCGCCCGCCGCATCGACGACGCGCAGGGGCGCTACATCCATTTCGCCAAGGCGACCTTCCCCGAGAACCTCCGCCTCGACGGGCTGCGCGTCGTGATCGATTGCGCCAACGGCGCCGCCTATAAGGTCGCGCCGATGGCGCTGTGGGAATTGGGCGCGGACGTCGTCTCGATCGGCATCACGCCCAACGGCACCAACATCAACGACGGCGTCGGCTCGACCGCGCCGCAGACCCTGTCCGAGACGGTGGTCGCGGCGGGCGCCGACATCGGCATCGCGCTGGACGGCGACGCCGACCGGCTGATCATCGTCGACGAGACCGGCCGGGTGGTCGACGGCGACCAGTTGATGGCGACGATCGCCGCCGGCTGGGCGCGTGCCGGGCGGCTGGCGGGTGGCGGACTGGTCGCGACGGTGATGTCCAACCTCGGCCTCGAACGCCATCTCAAGGCGCAGGGACTGGGGCTCGTCCGCACCAAGGTCGGCGACCGCTACGTGCTCGAGAAGATGCGCAGCTCGGGCTATAATGTCGGCGGCGAACAGTCCGGCCATATCATCCTGTCGGATTACGGCACCACCGGCGATGGCCTCGTCGCCGCGCTGCAGGTGCTCGCCGAGCTCAAGCGATCCGGGGCGCCGGCGAGCGAGGTGCTCCACCGGTTCGAGCCGCTGCCGCAATTGCTCAAGAACGTCCGCTTCGCCGGCGGCAAGCCGCTCGACGACGCGTCGGTCCAGTCGGTGATCGCCGCCGCCGAGGCCGAACTCGCCGGCACCGGCCGCCTCGTCATCCGCCCCTCGGGCACCGAGCCGGTGATCCGCGTGATGGCGGAGGGCGACGACGCGCGCCAGGTCGAGACGATCGTCGATCGCATCTGCGACGCCGTGCGGCAGGCCGCCGCCTGATGCTCGCGATGCGCCCCGATTGCGAACGCTGCGGCGCCGACCTGCCGGCGGATGCGCCCGGCGCGTTCATCTGCTCGCTGGAGAGCACCTATTGCAGCGAATGCGCCGACGATCTCGACGAGCGTTGCCCCGACTGCGGCGGCGAACTCCTCGACCGGCCGACCCGCGCCGGCAAGGTCCTGAAGGCGCATCCGGCCGCCGCGGAGCGCCGCTTCCAGAGCTGAGCGGTTTTCGCGCGAAGACGCGAAGGTGGAGCGCGCGCGGCAGCTTCACCTTCTGCAGCTGCGGCCAGTGCCGCGGCCGGGAGGAAGCGCTGCCGCAGTGCCGGACGCAACACCTTTGCGTCTTCGCGTGAACCACCTTCTTCTGTTCTGTTGCCCCCGACCTGTGGCATGGGTCGCCGCCATGGCGCACACGATCAGCCACCCTATCGGCATCGCACTGTCGGACGCGGGATCTTTCCGATGCCGACGTCCCGCCAAAGTCCGGCGCGTACGATGATCCCGCGCGTGCTCCTCGTCGCCGGCTCGGATTCGGGCGGCGGCGCCGGTATCCAGGCCGATATCAAGACCGTCACGATGCTCGGCGGCCATGCGATGACCGCGATCACCGCGATCACCGCGCAGAACACGCTGGGCGTGCAGGCGGTGCACGCCGTCCCCGTCGACATGGTCGCCGCGCAGATGCGCAGCGTGATCGAGGATATCGGCGTCGACGCGGTCAAGATCGGCATGATCGGTTCGGCGGAAATCGCGCATGCGGTCGCCGACCTGCTCGACCAGCTCGACGTGCCCATCGTCTTCGATCCCGTGATGGTCTCGACCAGCGGGTCGGTGCTCGCCGATGCCGCCACCATGGCCGCCTTCGAACGGTTGATGGGCGTCGCCTCGGTCGTGACTCCCAATATCCCGGAGATGGCGGCGCTCGGCGGCGAGGCGGCGGTGCTCGCGCACGGTTGCCATGTCGTCGCCAAGGGCGGCCATGGCGAGGCGGCCGAGATCACCGATCGGCTGCTGTCGCCGCAGGGCGAGATCCGCCGCCTGATCGGCAAGCGATTCGACACCGTCGATACGCACGGCACCGGCTGCACGCTGGCCAGCGCGCTCGCCACCGGGCTCGCCAGCGGCCTCGGCATCGAGGCGGCGTTCGAGCAGGCGGTGCGCTTCGTGCGGATCGCGATCGTCAACGCGCCGGGTCTGGGCGGCGGCCACGGCCCGATCGGCCATACGCTCGGCGTCGTCCCCTTCGACGAACTGGAGGGCTGAATGCCCGGTTGGAAGCATGAGAAGACCTGCCTGCCCCCCGTCGCCGGGGTGGACGAGGCGGGGCGCGGGCCGCTCGCCGGGCCGGTGGTCGCCGCCGCGGTGGTGCTGCCGGCGAAGGGCACGCCGCGCGGCATCGACGATTCGAAGAAGCTCTGCGCCGCCGAACGCGAGCGCTTGTACGGCCTCATCACCACCCGCGGCGTCTATGGCCTCGGCATCGTCGAGCCCGCCGAGATCGATACGCTCAACATCTATTGGGCGACGATGAAGGCGATGACGCTCGCGGTCGACGCGCTGGTGGCGCGGCTCGGCTGCGATCCCGGCCATGTGCTGGTCGATGGCAACCGCCTGCCGCGCTGGACCTATCCGGCGACCGCGATCGTCTCGGGCGACGCGCACAGCCTGTCGATCGCCGCCGCCTCGATCGTCGCCAAACATACGCGCGACGGCATCATGCTGGAGCATGCCGCGGTCCATCCGCAATACAATTGGCATTCGAACAAGGGGTACGGCTGCAAACATCATCTTGCCGCGCTGCGCGAGCACGGACCGACGCCGCTCCACCGGCGCAGCTTCGCGCCGGTCGCCGCCGCTTATGCCCGAATCACGGGCAGCGGTGGTTCGGCTTCGTTGCAGCTCGACTTCGAGCATGCCGACGGCAAAAATTTGCAGCAAGTCGCGCGCTGAGTCTTTTGAGTCACAGACCCCAGCACTTGGGGTCGGCGATGGCCGCGCTTCCCAACATCTGGATCGAATGCGCGGCGGCCGGTCGCGTCGGCCGCACGATGGGGCATAACGTTAACCAATGATCCCTTGACGTGAGTCCGGTGTTTCGCGCGAATAGGGCGGCAAGGGGGACGTAATGGCGGTTATCGAGAAGGTCAGGCAGTCGCGGGTCGCGGCGCGCAAAGCGGCGCCGTTGCCGGCGTGCCCGGCCGCACCCCTTCCCCTGGACAGTATCATCCGCGGCGATTGCATCGCGGCGATGCGTGCGCTGCCCGACAAGTCGGTCGACATGGTCTTCGCCGACCCGCCCTATAATCTCCAGCTCGGCGGCGAGCTGTTCCGTCCCGACGGCACGCACGTCGATGCGGTGACCGACGATTGGGACAAATTCGACACCTTCGCCGCTTATGACGCCTTCACCCGCGCCTGGCTGGCCGAGGCGCACCGCATCCTCAAGGATGACGGCACGATCTGGGTGATCGGCAGCTATCACAACATCTTCCGGGTCGGCGCTGCGGTGCAGGATCTCGGCTACTGGATCCTCAACGACATCGTCTGGCGGAAAGCCAATCCGATGCCCAACTTCCGCGGCACCCGCTTCACCAACGCGCACGAGACGCTGATCTGGGCGGCGAAGGGCGAGGGCGCCAAATACACCTTCAACTATCGCTCGATGAAGACGCTCAACGACGAATTGCAGATGCGTTCGGACTGGGAATTCCCGATCTGTGGCGGCGGCGAGCGGCTTAAGAAGGGCGGGGTCAAGGTCCACCCGACGCAGAAGCCCGAGGCCTTGCTGTACCGAATCCTGCTCGCCTGCACCAAGCCGGGCGACGTCGTGGTCGATCCCTTCTTCGGCACCGGCACCACCGGCGCGGTGGCGAAGCGGCTGGGGCGCCGCTGGATCGGTATCGAGCGCGAGGGCGATTATATCGCCGCGGCCGAGGAGCGGATCGCCGCGGCGCTGCCGCTCGACGAATCGGCGCTGGCGACGATGCAAAGCCCGCGCCAGCAGCCCAAGGTCGCCTTCGGCGTGCTGATCGAGAACGGCTATCTGACGCCCGGCGCGGTGCTGACCGACGCCAAGCGCCGTTTCCGCGTGACGGTGCGTGCCGACGGCAGCCTGCTCTCCGATTGCGGCGCGGCGGGATCGATCCATAAATTGGGCGCGGCGCTGCAAGGCGCGCCGGCGTGCAACGGCTGGACCTTCTGGCACCACGACGGCGAGGGCAAGCTCAAGCCGATCGACACGTTGCGACAGACGTATCTGCTGGCGACGCAGCCGTAAGCCATTCCTCCCCTGCGCGGGGAGGAATTAGACATATTGCCTTGTCGGGGCCGTCGTCGGAAGGACCGGCGATGAGTCTCCATCTTCGCCCGGTCCAGTTCGTCGACACCCCCGTCACCCAGCCCGACGGCGCCGTCGCGCGCCTCGCCGGCGGCCTGCAATGGTTCGCCGCTTACGAGGTCATCGAAGCGGGCCACCGCCGCACCGTCCCCGTCGCCGACGTCGCCACCCTCGGCGACCGCGCGGTCCGCCTCCACGCCGCGATCACGAAGCCCCGCCCGCCGCTCCAGCTCGGCGCGCGCACGCTGCGGCTCGATCAGCCGCTCGTGGCGGGCATCCTCAACGTCACGCCGGACAGTTTCTCCGACGGCGGCCGCCACGGCGGCGACCCTGCCGCCGCGGCCGCCGCCGGCGTCGACATGGCCGCCGCCGGTGCGGCGCTGATCGACCTCGGCGGCGAATCGACCCGGCCCGGTGCGGCACAGGTCTGGGAGGGCGACGAGATCGCCCGCGTCGTCCCGGTCGTCGAACGGCTCGCGCGCAGCGGCACCTCCGTTTCGATCGACACCCGCAAGGCCGCGGTGATGGAAGCCGCTCTCGCCGCCGGCGCGCATATCGTCAACGACGTCTCGGCGCTGCTCTGGGACGAGCGCGCGCTCGACGTGGTGGCGCGGGCGCAATGCCCCGTCGTGCTGATGCACTCGCCCGACCCGAAGGAGGGCGGCCACGCGCGCACCGGCTATCGCGACGTGCTGACCGAGGTGTTCGACTGGCTCGACGCGCGCATCGCCGCGGTCGTCGCGGCGGGGATCGACCAATCGCGGATCATCGTCGATCCCGGCATCGGCTTCGGCAAGACGCTCGCCGAGAATCTCGCGCTGATCAACGGCCTGGCGCTGTTCCACGGTCTCGGCTGCCCGATCATGCTCGGTGCCAGCCGCAAGCGGATGATCGGCGCGCTCGACAATGAAGCGCCCGTCGAGGCGCGGCTCGGCGGCAGCCTCGCGCTGGCGCTGAAGGGGGCGGAGGCGGGGGTGCAATTGCTCCGCGTCCACGACGTCGCCGCGACCGTCCAGGCGCTGCGGATCTGGCGTGGCCTGCGCGACCGGGCGCTGGTCGGTGGCTGAATTGTGATTTTGCGTTGCGGCAGATCGATTGTTGATGCGTTCGGGCCGTTCCGATCCCATTTGGACACGCTATGATCGTTGCAACCACCCCCCGCTTCACCCGCGTCGTCGCCGAAGTCTGGAAGCCGCTGGTGATCCTGTTCATCTGGGATGTCATCGTCACCGTCAGTTACTATGCGTTGGAATTCAAGGCGCCGTCGCTGCCGCTGACGCTGTTCGGCACGGTGCTCGCGCTGCTGATCGGCTTCCGCGACAATTCCGCTTATCAGCGCTGGTGGGAAGGCCGCGTGCTGTGGGGCGCGATGATCAACGCCTCGCGCAGCCTCAGCCGCGAGGCGCGCAACTTCCTGCCGGTCGACGAGGCGCACGATCTGCGCCGCACGATCGTCATCCGCCAGATCGCCTATGTGAACGCGCTGCGCTGCCAATTGCGCCGCCAGCCGGTCGACGAACAGGTGCTCAAATTCCTGTCTCGCGGCGAGGCGGAACCGGCGCTGACGCGCAGCAACATCGCCAACGGCCTGCTCGACGGCACCGGCCGCCGCATCGACGATGCGCGCCGCCGCGGCTGGATCGACACCATCCAGCAGACGCGGATGGAATCGACGATGGTCGACATCGCCAATGCGCAGGGTGGGATGGAGCGGATCAAGAACACGCCGCTGCCCAATCAATATCGGTTTTTCCCGACGCTGTTCACCCACATCTTCTGCATCCTGCTGCCGATCGGGCTGGTCGAGACTTTGGGCTATGCGACGCCGCTCGGCTCGACGCTGGCGGGGCTCATGTTCCTTGCGGTGCTGCAGATCGGCGACGATCTCGTCGATCCCTTCGCCAACACCGTCCACGACGTGCCGCTGACCGCGATGTGCCGGACGATCGAGATCGACCTGCTCCAGTCGATCGGCGATCCCGCGCCCGAGCCGACCAAACCGGTCAAGGGCGTCCTGTGGTGATCACAACGTATAGCCGCCGTCGCTGACCAGGCAGGTGCCGGTGATCAGCGCCGCCGCGTCGGAAAGGAGGAAGCCGATCTGCGCGGCGATCTCCTCCGGCTTGGCATAGCGGCCGAGCGGCGTCGCCAGCGCGGCGAGTTCGGCGAAGGCGGCATCGCGTCCGACCGCGGCGACGCGCTCGGCGAACATCGGGACCGCATCCCACACCGGCGTCTCGACCCCCGCCGGGGCGATCGCGTTGACGCGGATGCGGTTCGCCGCGCCTTCCTTGGCGGCGACCTTGACGAGATGGATCAGCGCCGCTTTCGACGCACCATAAGCGGCAACGCCGGCCTCCGCCTTGATCCCCGCCGCCGACGCGGTCGCGACGATCGCACCGCCGCCGGTCATCGCCCGCATCGCGGCCCGCAGCGTCAGGAACGCACCGTCGAGATTGACGCCGAGGATGCGTCGCCATTCGGCGAAGGACAGGTCGGCGATCGGCCCCGCGCCGGCCACCCCCGCATTGATCACCGCGCTATCGACCCCCGCGAGATCGGCGGCGACATCGTCCCAAAATTGTTCGTCGGCGACATCGCCCGCCAGCGCCTTGATCGGACACGGCAAAGCGACCCGCGCCAGCGCCGCGGCATCGGCATCGACCAGCACCAGCCGTTCCGCTCCCGCTGCGGCGAGATGCTGCGCGGTGGCGAGGCCGATGCCCGAAGCGGCGCCGGTGACGAGGATGTGGTGACAGGGCATCCGCCGATGCTAACCCCGCCCCGCCGCCGGGGGAAGTCAGGCGGCGTTGTCGATGCCGAGTTCGCCGAGCTTGCGATAGAGCGTCGAGCGGCCGATGCCGAGGCGTCGGGCGACCTCGGTCATCCGGCCGCGGTAATGGCCGATCGCGAGGCGGATGACGTCGGCCTCGATATCCTCGAGCGGGCGCAGATTGCCGTCCGGCCGGAACAACGTGATGCCGCCGGGGGAGGCGCTCGCCGAGCCGGCCGTGCCGGTGCGGCGGTCGCCGAGCGCGGCGATCTGCGGGAAGTCGGCGCGGGTCAGCGCCGCGCCCTCGCAGAGCACCGCGGCGCGGAACAAGGCGTTCTGCAACTGGCGGACGTTGCCCGGCCAGTCGTATTGCACCAGCAGCGCCAGCGCATCGTCGGTGATGCCGAGCGGCCGCAACCCCGGCTGCTGCGCGATCCGCGCCAGCAGATGGCGGGCGAGCGCCGGCACGTCGCCCAGTCGCTCGCGCAGTGGCGGGATCGTCACCTGGACGACGTTGAGCCGGTAATAGAGGTCCTCGCGGAACCGCCCCGCCTCGACTTCTTCGAGCAGCTTCTTGTTGGTCGCGGCGATGACGCGCACGTCGACCTCGCGGGCATGACGCGCACCGATCGGCTGGATCTCGCCCGATTGCAGCACGCGCAGCAATTTGACCTGCGTCTCCAAGGGCATCTCGCCGATCTCGTCGAGCAGGATGGTGCCGCCGTCGGCGTCGGCGAACTTGCCGATCTTGCGCTCGAACGCGCCGGTGAAGGCGCCTTTCTCATGCCCGAACAGCTCCGATTCGACGAGGTTGGCGGGGATCGCGCCACAATTGACGGTGACCATCGGCTTCTTCGACCGCGGACTGGCGGCGTGGATCGCATCGGCGACCACCTCCTTGCCGACGCCGCTCTCGCCCTCGACGAGCACCGGCACCCGCGCGCGCGCCGCCTTGGCGGCGATCGCCAGCGCGGCGCGGAAATCGGGTGACGATCCGACGATCTCGTCGAAGGCGAGCAGCGCCGGGATCTTCTCGGTCAGCGGGCGCAACTCGCCCGCGGCGGTGCCCGCCACCGCGGCTTCCAGCGCGGCGAGCAGGCGTTCGGGGGCGAGCGGCTTGACCAGGAAATCGGTCGCGCCGGCGCGCATCGCCGCCACTGCGTGCATCACCGAACCGTTGGCGGTGAGCATCAGGATCGGCAGCGCCGGGCGCCGTTCGCGCAACTCGGCGATCAGCGGTGCGGCATCGGCATCGGGTGCCCAATGGTCGAGCAGGATCGCATCGAGCTGCATCCCGTCCTGCGTGCCGAGCTGCGCCAGCGCCATCTCGCCGTCGGCGGCGAAGATCGACCGCCAGCCCGCGCGGGCGGCAAGCGCCGACACCAACCGGCGCTGCGCGGGCTCGTCGTCGATCAGCAGAAGCAGGCGCTGTCCGTTGCGCGTCATGGTATTTTCCTGTCCCGGTTCGGGGCACCTGATACAAGCTACCGGTAAAGGCGGACTTAAGCCCACCGTCCGGCGCCCGCCTTGACGGCCGCGGCGCTTTGCGGGCAGGTATTGCCACAAGGGCGCAGACGCCACGAGCAGACGAGGGTTGGATGATGGCCGGCAATGGTGACCTGAAGGCGCATGAATCGACCTATCTTAGCGTCACGAAGATGCTGTTCTGGGGCGCGATCGCCTGCGCGGTGATCGTCGCGCTGGTGATCTGGGCGATCGCATAGGCGCCGATGGCATGAAGATCGCCGTCCTCAGGGAACATGCAGACGGCGAGCGGCGGGTCGCAGCGACGCCGGAAACCGCCAGGAAGTTCATCGCGTTAGGGGCGACCGTCGCGGTAGAGGCGGGGGCCGGCGCCGGCGCCAACTACGCCGACCGGGCCTATGCGGAGGCCGGTGCCGCGGTCGCCGATCGCGCCGCGACGCTGGCGGGTGCCGATATCCTCCTCGGCGTACAGGGCCCCGATCCGGCCGGGCTGGCGGGGGCGGCACCGGGGGCGTGGATCGTCGCCGGCCTCAATCCGTTCGGTGACCGCGCGCGAATCGACGCTTATGCCGCCGCCGGTTACGAGGCGCTGGCGATGGAGTTCATGCCGCGCATCACCCGCGCGCAATCGATGGACATCCTGTCGTCGCAGTCCAACCTCGCCGGCTATAAGGCGGTGCTCGACGCCGCATCGGAATATGGCCGTGCCTTTCCGATGATGATGACGGCGGCGGGGACGGTCAGCGCCGCCAAGGCGTTCGTGATGGGGGTCGGCGTCGCCGGGCTGCAGGCGATCGCCACGGCGCGGCGGCTCGGCGCGCAGGTGTCCGCCACCGACGTGCGCGCCGCGACGCGCGAGCAGATCCAGTCGCTCGGCGCCAAGCCGATCTTCGTCGAGGCGGTCGCCGGCATCGAGGGCGAGGGCACCGGCGGTTATGCCGGCGAGATGAGCGACGACTATAAGGCGGCGCAGGCCGAGCTCGTCTCCAGCCATATCGCCAAGCAGGATATCGTCATCACGACGGCGCTGATCCCCGGCCGCCCGGCACCGCGGCTGATCAGCGACGCACAGGTCGCGTCGATGAAGCCGGGCAGCGTGATCGTCGACCTCGCGGTCGAACAGGGCGGCAACGTCGAGGGCGCGGTGGCGGGCGAGATCGTCGAACGCCACGGCGTCCGCATCATCGGCCACCGCAACACGGCCTCGCGCCTGCCCGCCGACGCCTCGGCGCTGTTCAGCCGCAACCTCTACAATTTCCTGTCGACCTTCTGGGACAAGGACGCCGGCCGCCCGGTGCTCGACGCCGAGATCGGCGACGCGGTGCGACTGACCAAGGACGGACGGATCGTCAGCCCGCGGTTGCTGTCGTGAGCAATCCTCCCCGGCACGGGGAGGGGGACCGCCCGGCGAAGCCGGGTGGTGGAGGGGGCGTGCCGCGCATGTTGCGCCCCGAAGTGGCACTCGCGCGCAAGCTGCGGCGGGAGATGAGCTTGGCGGAAGTGCTGCTCTGGGAGCAGGTCCGCGGTCGCAAGCTGGGGGTGAAGGTCCGCAAGCAGCATCCGATCGGGCCATACACTGCGGATTTCTACTGCGCGAAAGCCAGATTGGTGATCGAAGTGGACGGCGAGGCCCATGACCGCGGCGACCAGCCCCGGCGTGACGCATCGCGTAACGGTTTCATGTTGGAAAACGGGTACAGGGTGCTCCGGATCGGGGCCGCCGACATTCTGCGTGACATGGATGCGGTGATCACCGCGATCCGTGCGTCTGCGGCGGTCCCCCTCCACCACTCGCCGGCGGCGAGCGGTCCCCCTCCCCGTGCCGGGGAGGATTAGGAATGGACTTCGTAGCGATCCTGTCGATCTTCGTGATGGCGTGTTTCGTCGGCTATTACGTCGTCTGGTCGGTGACGCCCGCGCTGCACACGCCGCTGATGGCGGTGACTAACGCCATCTCCAGCGTGATCATCGTCGGCGCGCTGATCGCCGGCGCGGCGGCGGGCAGCACTTCGTCGAAATGGCTCGGGCTGCTCGGCGTCGTGCTCGCCAGCATCAATATCTTCGGCGGCTTTGCGGTGACGCAGCGGATGCTGGCCATGTACAAGAAGAAGGAGCGGCCGGTGTCGGCCAAGCCGTGATGCGCGGCGCCGACGGCCATCGTCTTTCGAGGATCCGGGGGTAGGATGGAACACGCAACCGCAGGCAGTTCGTTCGCGGCGCTCGCCTATCTGATCGCGGGGGTGTGCTTCATCCTCGCGCTGCGCGGCCTGTCGTCGCCGGTGTCGAGCCAGCGCGGCAATCGCTTCGGCATGATCGGCATGACGATCGCGCTGGTGACGACGCTGGTGACGCACGTGCCGCGGACGCTTGATTTCGTCGAAGTACCCGGCGCCGCTGCCATGGTGTCGGGCATCGACCTCGTCACCGTCGTCGAGCTGCTCGCCGCGATCGGCATCGGTGCGGCCATCGGCCTCGTCACCGCGCGGCGGATCGCGATGACCGCGATGCCGCAGCTCGTCGCCGCCTTCCACAGCCTCGTCGGCCTGGCCGCGGTGCTGGTCGCCGCCGCCGCCTTCCTCAACCCGATCGCCTTCGGCATCGCCGACATGGTGATCCCGATGCTCGGCCGGCCGTTCGCGGCGATCCATCCGGTCAGCCGGATCGAGATGGGGCTGGGCGTCGCGATCGGTGCGATCACCTTCTCGGGCTCGGTGATCGCCTTCCTCAAGCTCAACGGCAATATGGGCGGCAAGCCGATCCTGCTGCCCGGCCGCCACCTCCTCAACCTCGGCGTACTCGCCGCGATCCTGCTGCTGATCGTCGCCTTCACCCAGGACCAGAGCCCCTGGATCTTCTGGACGATTACCATCCTCAGCTTCGCGATCGGCTTCCTGCTGATCATCCCGATCGGCGGGGCGGACATGCCCGTGGTGGTGTCGATGCTCAACAGCTACTCGGGCTGGGCGGCGGCGGCGATGGGTTTCACGCTGCACAATAGCGCGATGATCATCACCGGCGCGCTGGTCGGCTCGTCGGGCGCGATCCTCAGCTATATCATGTGCCGCGCGATGAACCGCAGCTTCATCAGCGTCATCGCCGGCGGCTTCGGCGCGGAGAGCGGCGGCGGGGGCGGCGACGGCGCCAAGGTCGACCGGCCGTGGAAGCGCGGCAGCGCCGAGGACGCCGCCTTCCTGATGAGCCAGGCCGAACAGGTCATCATCGTTCCCGGCTATGGCATGGCGGTCGCGCAGGCTCAGCATGCGCTGCGCGAAATGGCCGACAAGTTGAAGGCGCACGGCGTCCGCGTCAAATATGCCATCCATCCCGTCGCCGGACGCATGCCGGGCCATATGAACGTGTTGCTCGCCGAAGCCAACGTGCCGTACGATGAGGTCTTCGAGCTCGAAGACATCAATTCCGAGTTCGCGCAGACCGATGTCGCCTTCGTCATCGGCGCCAACGACGTCACCAATCCCGCCGCCAAGACCGACAAGAGCTCACCGATCTACGGCATGCCGGTGCTCGACGTCGAAAAGGCGAAAACGGTGCTGTTCATCAAGCGGTCGATGGGCGGCGTCGGCTATGCCGGCGTCGATAACGACGTGTTTTACATGGACAATACGATGATGCTCCTCGCCGATGCGAAGAAAATGGTCGACGAGATCGTCAAATCGCTCGACTGACATCATGGTGCATCCGATTCGGAGGTGATAACCTTCTAAACATGCTTACCGCCGTCGCGATGATGCCGGAACGGAGATGAATGCGGGCGAACCGTTCGCGGTGCCGCTTATTCTGCGTCTATGGGGATCACAACGCTGGCTGATGCCAAAACGGAGAGACGCCCGGCGCGTCCTTATGGCGATCGCGGCCACCCCATGCTGCTGATCGCCGACGCCGCCGCCGCCGGGCCGTTCCACGCCGCGATCGACGCCGCGGGCGTACGCCTGCTCCAGCGCGTCGGCTGGGCCGAGGTCGCGGCGCTGCTGCCGCGGCTCGGCGGCCGGCCGGTGTTCGCGATCGAGGCGCGCGACGTGGATGCGGCGACGCTCGATGCGGTGCTGCCGCTCCTCGCCGATCATCTCGCGGCGGAGGAGGGGAGGGCGGTGCTCGCGCTCGGCACCGCGCAGATCGATCTCGTCGCCCGGCATCTGCTCGGCGAGCGCATCGAATTGCTCTGCGATCCCAGCCCGGCGCAGCGTCTCGCCGCGCTAATCGAGGCGGCTCGGCGGATGCCGCCGACGCTGCAGGAGGGCCTGTCCGATACGGTGCGCAGCGACCGCGAGCCCTTTTTCCACGCCGGCCGCGAGAGCGACGAGGAGCGGTTGCGACGGCTCACCGACGGCATGGCGCGCATCTCGCGCTTCGCCGCCGATTTCGTCCACAACCAGCCGGTGACGGGCACGGCCGAGCTCGGCGACCGCCGCGTGCGCTTCGACAGTGAGCCCGCGATCGGCCACGCCGTGCGTCCGCAGGACGTGCGCCGCGTCATCCATCGCCGGCAATTGCGCAGCAAGTTCTTCGGCCAGTTCGGCGGCGAGGCGCTGTTCGAAGACCCGGCCTGGGACATGCTGCTCGACCTTTTCGCCGCCGAGCTGGAGGGCACGCAGGTCAGCGTGTCGAGCCTGTGCATCGCCGCCGGCGTCGCGCCGACCACCGCGCTGCGCTGGATCGCCAAGATGACCGAGATGGAGCTGTTCATCCGCCATCCCGACCCCGCCGACCGCCGCCGCGCCTTCATGACGCTCTCGCCGCGCGCCAGCGAGGCGATGCAGGCCTATATGATCGCGCTACGCAAGATCGAGGCGGCGGGATGACCGCACCCCCTTGCGGATCGCCGCGCGCTTTGGCAGGGCAGGCGAACCCGCAAGGGGGCGATTAGCTCAGTTGGTAGAGCGTCTCGTTTACACCGAGAATGTCGGCGGTTCGAGCCCGTCATCGCCCACCATCACTGCGTGCCGCCGGCCTCGTCGCGGTATTTGATCTCGAGATAGCGGCCGCGGGTCGACAGCGTGTCGAGGTCGTTCTGCGCCAGCCGCGCGGTCATGTCGGCGATTTCCTGTTCGATCAGCCGCAACCCCGCGACCAGCTCGGCGTCGGGCGTACGGCCGTTGCGCTCGACGCGGCGCAGCGGTTCGGGAACGCGGGCATAGTCGTTGACGAAGGCGGGCAATTGCTCGCCGATCAGCCGGCGGACCTCGAACGCCTCCTCTTCGCGGCCGTCGAGCCGGCCGAGCTGCGGCGACAGCGTCTCGAGCCGCACGCCGATCTGGTCGATCAGCCCGCGCGCGGGGGCGGGCAGGGCGGGGCGCTGCGCCTCCAGCCAGCGTTCGGTCTTCGCGGGCAGCGCCTTGATGTCGACCTCGCGCAGCACTTTCTCGCTCGGCGCGCGCGCGATCGGGGCGAGCGCGATGCCGATCGTCACCGCCGCCATCAGCAGCATGACCGCCAAAAAGCCGAAGATGCCCAAGGGGATGAACATGCCGGCGACGCCGGCGGCAAGAAGGATCAGCGCATCGACCGCGCAGATGATCGCCAGCCGCGTGCCGACGCTGGTCGCCTTGCGTTTCAGCCGCTTGCCGTGCGCACGATAGGTCGCGCCGACCTGTCCGCGATAATCCTCGCTGATCCGCGCCATCGCGGCGCGGGCGCGTTCGATCTGCTGGTCGACCTCGGTCATATCGTCACACCGATTCGAGACGGTAGGAATCGCCCGCGCCCGGCCCCTTGAGCGCGGCCTGATTGGCGCCCTCGGCACGCGCGATATAGCCCTTCGACTTCTCCACCTCGTTGCCGAGCGCGGTGACGGTGGTCTTCATCGAATCGAGCGCCTTGAGCTTGAAGGAATCGATCGCGTCCATCGTGTCGTAGATGTTCTGGAAGGCGCGTTGCAGAGTCTCCAGCGGGATCGTCGAGGCGGCGGCCTGTTCGTGGATCGCCGCGGTGTTCGAACGCAGCAATTTGCCGGTCGAATCGATGATGTTGGCGGTCGTCGTATTGAGCTGCGTGATCGATTCGAGCACGAGTTTCTGGTTGGTCAGCGCCTGCGCGACGGTCACCGCGGTGCGCAGCGCCGAAACGGTGGTGGTCGAGGCGCGGTCGACGCCCTTGACCAGCTCGACGTTGTTCTTCTTGACCAGATCGAGCGCGAGATAGCCCTGCACCGTCACCGCCATCTGGGTGAGCAGGTCCTGCGTGCGCTGGCGGGTGTAGAAGAGCGCGGTCTCGCGGATCGCCTTGGCCTTGGCGGGGTCGCTATGGTCGAGCTCGTTGGCCTTGTCCTCCAGCCTGGCGTCCATCGCCTTGCTGAGGTGGATCATCTGCTCCAGTCGCCCCATCGCGCTCCACAGATTGGCGCGCTCGGTATCGATCGCGGCATTGTCCATCAGCAGCTCGTCCTTGCCGGCGGCGAGGTTCTTGAGGATCGAGCTGATATGCGTCTGCGACGATTGGTAGCTGTCGAAATAGTCGCGCATCTTCGACCCGAAGGGGATGATGCCGAAGATCTTCTTGGGGCCGGAGAGCGCGCCCTTGCGGCCGGGATCGAGGTCCTCGATCACCCGGCGCAGCTGCGCCAGGTCGGCGCCGACGCCGGTGTCCTTGTCCATCGCGCGGATCGGCCGGTCGAGGAAGCGGTTCGACTGGCCGGCGGCCTCGCGGATTTCCTTGGCGCCCATCGCGGTGATCGCATCGACGCGCTTGCCGAATTCGGGGCTGTTGACGTCCTGCGCGACGAGATCGTCGACGAAGGTCTCGACGCGGGTGTCGAGCTGCGTCTTTTTCGCCTCGTCGATCGGCACGAGCCCGGCGGCGCGTTCGGCGGCGACGGTCGGCACGGGCTCGGGCGGCGTCAATACCAGGTCGCGTTCGGGCGTTTCCACGTTCGTCGCCATTCCATTCATCTCCAAGGCCGTGCCGGGTAAAATGGCCGTCTTCCATGCCGACGGCAAGTGTATTGGCGTGATAACACGCAAATGGCACGGCGCGGGGCGGCCGGGGTGCCGGCGGGGCATGTCATGGCTCCCCTTCCCGCGGCGCAACATTTCGGCTATGGGGGCGCGCAATCCAAGCTCCATCTTATCAGGAATTCCCATGAGCCTCCGCAACGTGGCGATCATCGCGCACGTCGATCACGGCAAGACGACGCTGGTCGATCAGCTCTTCCGCCAGTCCGGCACCTTCCGAGACAACCAGCGCGTCGAAGAGCGTGCGATGGATTCGAACGACCTCGAAAAGGAGCGCGGGATCACGATTCTCGCCAAGCCGACCTCGGTCGACTGGGCGCCTCCGGGCGGCGGCGAGAGCATCCGGATCAACATCGTCGACACGCCGGGCCACGCCGATTTCGGCGGCGAGGTGGAGCGGATTCTCAGCATGGTCGACGGCGTCGTCCTGCTGGTCGATTCGTCGGAAGGCGCGATGCCGCAGACCAAGTTCGTCACCGGCAAGGCGCTCGCGCTCGGCCTGAAGCCGATCGTCGTCGTCAACAAGGTCGACCGTCCCGACGCGCGCATCCAGGAGGTGCTCGACGAGGTGTTCGACCTGTTCGTCAGCCTCGACGCCAACGACGAGCAGCTCGATTTCCCGGTGCTCTATGCCTCGGGTCGCAACGGCTATGCCTCGACCGACATGGACGCGCGCGAAGGCACGCTGATCCCGATGTTCGAGACGATCGTCAACCACGTCCCCGCGCCCAAGGTGGAAGTGGAGGACGTGCCGTTCACCTTCCTCGTCACGCTGCTCGACCGCGACAATTTCCTCGGCCGCATCCTCACCGGCCGGGTCAATTCGGGCACGGTGCGGACCAACCAGGCGATCCACGCGCTCGATAACGACGGCAACATCATCGAGGCGGGCCGCGCGTCGAAGATCCTGTCGTTCCGCGGGCTCGATCGCGTACCGGTCGACGAGGCAAAGGCGGGCGACATCATCAGCCTCGCCGGCCTGACCGTCGCGACGGTCGCCAACACGATCGCCGACATCACCGTCACCGAGCCGCTGCACGCGCAGCCGATCGATCCGCCGACGCTGTCGATGCGCTTCGCGGTCAACGATTCGCCGATGGCGGGTCGCGAGGGCACCAAGGTGACCAGCCGCATGATCCGCGACCGCCTGTTCCGCGAAGCGGAATCGAACGTCGCGATCAAGGTGACCGAGGCCGCCGACCGCGACAGCTACGAAGTCGCCGGCCGCGGCGAGTTGCAGCTCGGCGTGCTGATCGAGACGATGCGCCGCGAGGGCTTCGAGCTCGGCATCAGTCGCCCGCGCGTGCTGTTCGGCGAGGACGAGAACGGCAAGAAGACCGAGCCGTACGAAACCGTCATCATCGACGTCGACGAGGAGCATTCGGGCACCGTCGTCGAGAAGATGAACCTGCGTAAGGCCGAGCTGACCGACATGCGTCCGTCGACCGGCGGCAAGACGCGCATCACCTTCTCCGCGCCGTCGCGCGGCATGATCGGCTATCACGGCGAGTTCCTGTCGGACACGCGCGGCACCGGCATCATGAACCGGCTGTTCGAGAAGTACGGCCCGCACAAGGGCACGATCGAAGGCCGCAAGAACGGCGTGCTGATCTCCAACGGTGCCGGCGAAGCGCAGGGCTATGCGCTCGGCCCGCTCGAGGATCGCGGCGTGCTGTTCGTCGGCCACGGCGAGGCGCTGTATGAAGGCATGATCATCGGCGAGAACGCCAAGACGGACGACCTCGAGGTCAATCCGATGAAGGCGAAGCAGCTGACCAACTTCCGCGCCAGCGGCGGCAAGGACGATGCGATCCGCCTCACCCCGCCGAAGAAGATGACGCTGGAGCAGGCGATCGCCTATATCGACGACGACGAGATGGTCGAGGTGACGCCGAAGACGATCCGTCTGCGCAAGCGCTTCCTCGACCCGAACGAGCGCAAGCGCGCGAGCCGGTCGAAGCAGGCGGCGTAAGCCGGCCGCGATCGTCGCGAAAAGGGGGCGTCCGAGCGATCGGGCGCCCCTTTTGCGTCAGGCGTCGACGGTCGCGCGATAGCGGGCGGCGGGGCGGTTGCCGCCGAGCACCGGTACCATCGCCGCGCGCGCCTGATCCGCGGCGAGCCACAGCCCCTCGTCGGCGAGCGGCGGGATCGTCACTTCCTCGCGCGCGTCGAAGCCGACCAGCGCGGCGTCGACCAGATCGCCGACCTCCATCACGATTTCCGCCGGGAAGCTGTCGATGTCGATACCCGACCGCTCCCAGATCTCGGTGCGCGTCGCGGCGGGCAGCACCGCCTGCACATAGACGCCGCGATCGGCGAGCTGGCGGTTGAGCCAGCGGCTGACGGTGAGCAGATGCGCCTTGGTGCCGTTATACGCGCCGTCGAACGTCTCGACGACCTGCGACAGCACCGACGAGACGTTGACGATCGCGCCGCCGCCCCGCGCGACGAAGGCACGGCCGGCCGCAGCGGCGAGCCGGGTCGGGGCGGTGACGTTCAGCGCGATCAGCCGCGCGATCGCCTCCGGCTCGGCGGTAAGCAGATTGCCGGTCAGGCTCATCCCCGCATTGTTGACGAACAGGCCGATGCCGGCGTCCTCCGCCAGCCGCGCCTCGACCTTGGCGACGTCCGTCTCGTCCGTGAGGTCGGCGCGCAACACCGCGACGCTGCGGCCGGTCTCGGCGTGGAGGCGATCGGCGAGCGCCGACAGGCGCGCCTCGTCGCGCGCGACGACGATCAGGTCGTGGCCACGACGCGCCAGCCGGTCGGCATAGGTCGCGCCGATGCCGGCAGAGGCGCCGGTGATCAGGGCAGTGGGCAGGGGTGAATCGGTCATCTCACATCTCCTTCACCCCGCCTCCGGGCCGGGTGACTTGCGAAAAGATAGAGAGTCGCTATCTTATTGCAATGGACTGTGACGAATTATCCAAGGGCGCCTGCCCGCTCGGCCGGGGCATCGCGCGGGTCGGTGATGGCTGGAGCATGCTGGTGCTGCGCGACGTGGCGCGCGGCGTGCATCGTTTCGACGCGCTGCAGAAGGGGCTGGGGATCGCGCCCAACATCCTGACGCGGCGGCTGGCGGCGCTGGTCGAGGACGGGCTGCTGGAACGGCGGCGTTATTCGGAGCGGCCGCCGCGCCACGAATATGTGCTGACCGCGATGGGGCGGGATTATCTGCCGGTGCTCCACGCGCTGGGTGCGTGGGGCGCGCGGCATTTCGGCGACGAGACGATCGTGCGGCTGGTCGCGGCGGACGGCCATGTCGTCGAGCCGGTGGTGATCGACGCGGTCACCGGCACGCCGCTCGTCGACATGGAACTGACGGTGACCGCGGCGGCGCCGTGAGACGCCGCCGCGGCCCGATCAGCGGAACCGGCCGCTGACCGAGACGCCGATGATCCGCGGTTCGTTGAACACCGCGGCCATATAGTTCTCGATCACGCCCTTCAGGTTCTTCTCGTTGGTGATGTTGCGGGCGAAGGCGGCGATTTCGTAATTGTCGTCGGGCGTGGTGTAGCCGATCTTCAGGCCGCCTTCGAAATTGCCCTTCGCGTAGAATTCGCGCGTCTTGTAGAGCACGAAATTGGTGTAGCCCTGGATGTTCCAGTCGGTCGCGACGAACAGCTTGCCGTCGTTGGCGAGCGGCAGGTCGTAACGCGCGGTGGCGTCGAGGTTCCAGCGCGGCGCGTTGGGCAGGGGGTTGCCGTCGATCTGCGCGAAGGTGTTGGCACCGACGCGGATCGTCGGATCCTGCACGGTGCAGACCACCACGCCGTTGAGGATGCAGACCTGCGCATAGACGCGCTTGTCCCTGATCTTCGAGGCCAGGGCGCTGGCGCCCAGCGTGAAGGTCAGGTTGCGCACCGGGCGGAACTGCGTGTCGATCTCGACGCCGTAGGCGCGCGCCTTGTCGGCGTTGAACAGCACGCCGTTGCCGTTCACGTCGTTGCCGTTCAGCTGGATGTCCTTCACCGTATAGGTGAACAGCGACGAATTGATGCGCAGCCGGCCGTCGAGGAAGATGCCCTTGGCACCGACCTCATAAGAGGTGATCGTCTCGCTGTTCGCGGTCGAGAAGGGCGAGTTGAACACCGCCGAACGCCCCTGGATCGTCGGGCCGCGGAAGCCGCGGGCGACGCGGGCGTACAGGCTGTTCGACGGATCGAGCTGATACAACGCCGAGACGTCCCAGCTCGGCTCCTTGCCCTCGAGCCGGACCGCTTTGGGGGCGTTGGGATTGAGCAGGCGGAACTGGTCGACCGTCCCGGCGGCGTTGAACACCGGCTTCACCAGCGTGGTGCGCTTGATGTCCTGCGTATAGCGGCCGCCGGCGGTGATCGTGAAGTCGGGCGTGACCTTGAAGCTCGCCTGACCGAACCCGGCCCAGCTGGTGTTGATGTCGCGCAGGCGCACCCAATTGTTCGGATTGCGGGCCGCGGTGGTGAGGAAATAGGTGCGCTGGTAGAATTCGGTCGTGTCGTTCTGGCGGAAGTAGAAACCGCCGACCTGCCACGTGAACCGCTGGTCCGATTGCGAGGCGAGGCGCACCTCCTGCGTATATTGGCCGAGCGCGCGGATGTTGCCCTGGCTCTCGCCGAAGCCGTTCGCCACGCCGTTGACCGGGAAGTTCGCCGCCGCGCCGCCGTCGGTGTCGCCGCGGCTGTAGCCCGAGGTGGTCTCATAGGCGCTGATCGAGGTCAGCGTGACCGGCCCGAAGTCATAGGCCGCGTTCACCGAGCCGCCGTAGGTGTCGTAATCCTGCGGATTGTCGTTGCCCTCGTCGAGCGCGATGCTGCTCCGCGGCTCGGCCGAGACCGAGTTCGACCCCTTCTTGAGCGCGGCGCGGTGGAAGATCGTCGAGGTGCCGTGATAGCCGCGGGCATGGCCCGAGACGTTGACCGAGAAGGCCTCGGTTGGGGTGAGCAGCACCTGCAACCGCACGTCGCGCTCGTCGAAGCCGCCCATCGCGTCCTTCTGCGGGGTGCGCGTGCCGTCGGCGCTGACCCCGGCGAAGCGGTTGTCGACCCAGTCGTTGCGATGCTGGATCAGGCCCGACAGCCGCACCGCGACCTTGTCCTCGATCAGCGGGCCGCCGACGCCGGCGTCATAGGTGAAGGTGCCGAGGCTGCCCGCCGACGCCGAGACGCGGCCCTGCCAGGTCTGGCTGGGGTGGATCGTGTCGAACTTGATGATGCCGGCGGTGGTGTTGCGGCCGAACAGCGAGCCCTGCGGCCCGCGCAGCACTTCCACCTGATTGACGTCATAGACCGGGTTCGACTTGAGCACGACATGCTCGAGGACGACGTCGTCTTGGATGATCGACACCGGCTGGCTGGCGCCGAGATAGAAATCGATGTTGCCGAGGCCGCGAATGTAGAAGCGCGGGAAGATGCGCCCCGTCGTCGTCTCGATATACAGGCCGGGGACGCGGCCGGAGAGCGACAGGATGTCCTCGCCGCCCGCCTGGAAGGTGCGCAGGTCGCTGCCGCCGACGACGGCGACCGATAGCGGCACGCGCTGCAGGTTCTCCGAGCGGCGCTCGGCGGTGACGACGATATCGCCGAGATCACCGGTGGCGTCCTGCGTCGCGGTCGTATCGGTGGCGGCGGCGTCGGTCGCGGGCGTCGCGGTCTGGGCGAGCGCGGGCGCGGCGAAGCCGGCGGCGCCGAGCAGCAACATGGTCTTGAGCAAGCGCGTGGTCACGATGGGTCCCCCTTGTGGTTACGGGGGACCGGCCGCCGGGCGGTCGCCAGGGTGTTCCCTTGCGCGACCTGCCGGCGATGATGGCGACCGCCCCCCGGCGGACCTTCGCGCTAGAAGCCGATTGTGTCGGCTTCGTGAATCTATGTGTCTCGAAAACCACACCTTCCCCGCTTTCGACGGGGAAGGTGGGAGGCGTGGCGGCTTATTTGGCCTGCACGACGCGGACGAGCGCGGCGGCGTCCTGCCCGGTCGGCAGGCGGCCCGACGCGGCGAGCTTGCCCGTCGACTGGGTCCAGCGCAGCGTCGCGGTCTTGCCGCCGGTCTTGCGATTGGCGTTGGTAACGCCGTCGTCGTCGTAGAGCGTGAAGCTCGCGTCGCGCCCGGGATAGACGCGGATGCTCTCCAGCGGCTGCGCGGTCGCGGTGCTCGGCACCTGCACCCCCATCGGCACGATCGATCCGGCGCGGACGAACAGCGGGATCTTGTCGATCGGCGCCGCCGCGTCGACGGTCTGGCCGCCGGTATAGCGCCGCTCGGTCCAGTAATCGTACCAATCGGCGCCGGCGGGCAGATAGACCTTGCGGCTGGTCACGCCCTGATCGGTCACCGGCGCGACGAGGAAGGCCGGGCCGAACATATATTGGTCGCCGATCGTCGCCACCGCGGGATCGTTGGGGAAATCCATGAACAGCGCGCGCATGAACGGCGCGCCGGTCTCCGCGGTCTGGTGCCCCAGCGCGTAGAGATAGGGGATCAGCGCATAGCGCAGCCGCAGGAAGCCGGCGAGCACCGGCTCGGCGGCGGTGCCGTAATCCCATAAGGCGGTGCCCGGCCGCTGGCCGTGGATGCGCAGCGTCGGCGTGAAGCTGTTATAGGCGAACCAGCGCGTGAACAGTTCGGGGTAATCGGCATAGCTCGGCGCCATCGCGGTCGCGCCCGCGGGGTCGAGCAGCGGCGCATGCTCCGCCTTGGGGCCGGCGGGATATTGCCAGCCGCCGGTGTCGCTGCTCCAATAGGCCATGCCGGTTGCGGTGAAGCCGAGGCCGGCGGGCACCTGCCGGCGCAGCGCCTCCCACGTCGATTGCACGTCCGACGACCAGAACAAGGCGCCGTTGCGCTGCGTGCCGAGATAGGCGGCGCGCGACAGGATCAGGTTGCGCATGTCGGGCCGGTCCTTCGCCGAACCCTCCGCGACGCTGCTGGTGTGCACCAGCGGATAGAGATTGTGATAGCGATCGCCCGAGCCGATCGAGAATTGGTGGCCGTCGGGGACCAGATCGGGCTCGGTCTCGTCGAGCCAGAACCAGTCGAAGCCCTGGCTGGCGATATTGTCGCGGATCTTGGTCCAGAACCATTGCCGCGCTTCGGGATTGGTCGAGTCGAGCAGCGCGCCGGCGCGGTCGGCGCGGATCGGCAGGCCGTCGACGACGCTGCCGTCCTTGTCGTGGAGCAGCCAGCCCTTGGCGCCGAGGAAGTCGTAATAGCGCGATTCCCGCTCGAAGCGCGGCCAGACGCTGATGATCGAATGCATCCCCATATTGTGGAGCGTGTCGTTCATCCCCTTGGGATCGGGGAAGAAAGTCCGGTCGATATCGAGCTGGCCCATCCGCGACCAATAGAACCAGTCAAGCACCATCACGTCGAGCGGCAGGTTGCGCTGGCGATAGCCTCGCGCAACGTCGAGCAATTCCTTCTGCGTCTCGTAGCGCGCCTTGGACTGGATCAGGCCGAACGCCGCCTTGGGCGGCAGCGGGGTGGCGCCGGTCAGCTTCGCATAGCCGGCATACAGCTGGTCGGTGGTGTCGCCGGTGATGACGAAGAACGAGACGCGCTCGCCGACGTTCGACTGCCAGTGCGTGGCATTGTGCAGGCCGGGCGAAACCGTCGTCGCCGAGGCATTGTCCCAGACAATGCCATAACCCTTGTTGGTGACCATGAACGGCACGCAGACGCTCTCGCCGGCGGGCGCATCGTAATTGTGGCGGCAGTCGATCGTGCGGCCCTTGAGGTCGAGCACGCCCTCCTGATTCTGGCCGAGGCCGTAATAATGTTCGCCCGGCTGCACCGCGAAGCTGGCGCCGACGCGGAAGGTCTTTTCGTCGTTGACGGTATGCGGCGCCATTTCCCAGCCGGTCATGTCGAGCAGGGTGCGGCCGTCGGCGCCGCGCACCGAGATCGCCACCGGCGGCAGCGACGGCGCGAAATAGCGCTGCATCTGCGTCGGCGCCTTGGGCCAGGGCTGCGCGGCGACGGTGAGGGTCAGCGCCGGCGAGGCGAAGACGTCGCCGCTCGCGTCGCTGCGATGGCTCCAGCCGGCGGCGTCGGGTTTGGCGTTGGGGCCTTCGCCCGGCGGCGCGACCGCGAGCGCCTTGTCGAGCGCGATCGTCACGCGGACGATGTTGGGGGCATACGGTTCGATCGCGACGATGCCGCCGTTGCGGTCGACGATCGCGATTGGATCGGCCGCGGCGGGGAGCGCGGCGAGCGCGGCGATGGCCGTCCCCGCGGTCAGCACATGGCGCAGAAGGTACGGCTTGCGGACGGCATGCATCGGCTCGGTCATCGAATCTCTCCCCCCGGACCAATCACTTGCCCGTGTCATCTTTTACTTATGAGGGGATCGTTCACCCGTGCAAGCGACAACCGCAGCTAGCCCGACGTTGGTCGCCCCACGCCACCCTAACGCGGCGCCGGGCAATGTCGCGCGATGAAATCGCGATGCGGCGGCATATGTGCCGCCGCCGCCGCGGTGACCTTGCCGATCCGGTCGAGCGCCGCGCGCGCCTCGGCGAGCGGCAGGGCCGCGCCGAGCGGATCGTAATCCGATGCGGTCAGCCCCTGGCCGTCCATCACCGCCAGCCAGCTCGTCTTGGTGAACAATTCGTCGGTCTCGCGGAAGACACGGCCGGTGCGGCGATAGATCGCGATCCGTTCCGCCAGCGTCTCCGGGATCGGCATCTCGGCGAGCCGTCGCCAATAAGCGGTATCGCGGCGGCCGGTGGCGTGGAAGTGGAGGATGACGAAGTCGCGGATGCTGTCGAACTCGGTCGCCATGAGCCGGTTGTAGCGGCGGATGTCGGCCGGCTCGAACGCGCGCGTCGGCAGCATCTCGAGCAGCCGCGCGATGCCCGACTGGATCAGATGAATGCTTGTCGATTCCAGCGGCTCGAGAAAACCGCCGGACAGGCCGAGCGCGACGCAATTGCGCACCCAGAGCGCCGATCGCCGCCCCGTGCGGAAGCGCAACGTGCGCGGCTCGGCCAGCGCCTCGCCTTCCAGATTGGCGAGCAAGGTCGCGGTCGCCTCGTCCTCCGAGACATGGTCGCTGGCGAAGACATAGCCGTTGCCGACGCGGTGTTGCAGCGGGATGCGCCATTGCCAGCCCGCGGCCCGCGCGGTGGCGCGGGTAAAGGGCGGCGGCGGCCCGGTCACCGCGCTCGGCACCGCCACCGCACGATCGTTGGGCAGCCACGCCGACCAATCCTCGAACCCCGCGCCGAGCGCGTCGCCGAGCAATACGGAGCGGAAGCCCGAACAATCGACGAACAGGTCCGCCTCGATCCGGCCGCCGTCGGCGAGCGTCACCGCTTCGACAAAGCCGTCTGCGCCGCGCAGCACGACATCGACCACCCGGCCCTCGCGGCGGATGACGCCGGCGGCCTCGGCCCGCCCGCGCAGGAAGCGCGCATACAGCGCGGCATCGAAGTGGAAGGCATAGCCGATATGCGCCAGCGGCGTGTTGCCGGGCTGCGGCCGCATGAATTTGCCCGCGGCCGCGGCGGCCGCGCAGATCGAATAATCGGATAGCGGACCCGCTGCGCCCTCGGCCTGGAGCCGTCGCCACAGCGCCTCGAACGGCACCGCGCCGAGATCGATGCCGTAGACGCCGAACGGATGGAAATAGCGGTGCCCCAGCGCGCGCCAGTCGACGAATTCGATGCCGAGCTTGAACGTGCCGCCGGTCGCGCGGACGAAATCGTTCTCGTCGATACCGAGCAACGCGTTGAACGCCTGGATCGGCGGGATCGTCGCCTCGCCGACGCCGACGGTGCCGATCTCCTCCGATTCGACCAATGTGATCGCCGGACCGTGCGGGCCGAGCACGCGGGCGAGCGCCGCCGCCGCCATCCAGCCTGCGGTGCCGCCGCCGATGATCGCGATGCGGCGGATCGCGCCGTCATCCTCCCCGCTCATGCGCCCGCCCGGCATTGCAGGAATAGATTGCCGGTCAGCCGTCCGCGCCGCGGATCGGCGGCGGCGTCCGGCAAATGCGAGATTAGTCCCGAATGGAGCAGTGCCGCGCGATACAGCACGAGCCGGTCGTGGCGCGCCGCGACCGCGCCGATCCGCTCGAAGCGCGCGTCGGAGTCGATCCGGTAGCCGGGCGCCGGCGGCGCGGCGAGCTCGCGGTCGAGCGCGGCGCGATACGCCGGCAGGCGCTCGGCATCGATCGTCTCGAACCCGGTCGCGCAATGGCGGAAGAAGCCGGTGCCGTCGGCATTGTCCGACAGGAAGTGGACGGTGGCGAATTGCAGCCGGTCGGCGGTATCGACATGCGGCACGCATTGGTCGGCGCTCAGCGCCTCCGCCGGCGTGGTGACCAGCGAAAAATTACCGCGCGCCCGCGCCGGCACGACCGGGCCGGTGCCGAAATGCGCGGCGATCAGCGGCAGCACGAAGCGTACCATCGCGTCGAGATACGCGACGGGCGCGGGACCGAGCAGCCCGGGATAGCCGCTGCCCGCACGCGCCGCGGCGGTGAACGGCACGCGCGCGGCACTTTCGATCAGCGCCGCGGGATCACCGCTGGCGCCGTCGATCACCACAACCGGCTCGCGCTCCTCGCCGACGTGCAGGATCTCGATCGCGCCCGGAGCGGCGAACCAGAGCGGGGCGGGGGCGTGCGGCGCGGCGGTCGGCATCGGTCTCAGAACTCGTTGTTGATATAGAAGACGAAGCCGCGGCTGCCGTCGCCGGCATCGGCGACGAGCACCGGCCCCGGCGTATAGCCGCGGGCGAGCAGATCATGCTCGAACTGCTTGTCGCGAAAGGCGGTCACCATCGTCGCCTCCGTCTGCCCCGCCGGCAGCGGCCCCGCAACCTCGCAGGCGGTGCGCACGCAACTGACGTGGACGGGCGCGGCGGCGGCGAACACCGGCAGGCGCGCGACCGCGGCGGTCATCGCCGCCTCCACCGGAGCGGCGGCGGCGAGCGGTGGCGGCTGCGTCGTCATCACCGCCGCCATCATCCGCACGTCGCCGCCGCGGCGATCGTGCTTGGCGAGCGTCTCGACCAGCTTGCGCTCGGGCCGCTGCCGCGCCGCGGCGGGCGCGGGCGGGATATTCGGCGTGGCGATCGGCCGCACGACGGCGACCGGCGCGCTCACCACCGCGACCGCGGCGGGCGGCGAGGCCCCCCGCCGATCTTCATGCTGCACGGCATAGCCGCCGGCGAGCGCCAGCACCGCGGCGGCGGACACGGCGGTCCAGCCTTTCCTCTCCATCGTCCTCTCCCCAGGCATGATCGTTCCGCCTGTTGTCCGACATGATAGAGGATGGTCGGGGACTGTAAAGGCATCGAAATCGGCAGAAATCCTATGGTAGCGCTAGCGTCGGCGGCTGCGTCTATTCTCAACATGAAAATCATATGTCATACATAATCGCCGACGGAGATCGGCTGATGAGGAGAGGAATGATGTTCAGGAAAACTCTGGCGCTGGGCGCCGCGATGGCGGCGCTGGCGCTGCCCGCGACCGCCTGGGCGAGCGCGCAGACCGTCAACAACGGTTCGCAGTTCGTCACCACGACGGGCGGGCAGATCGACGCGCACGGTGGCGGCGTCATCAAGGTCGGCGGCTATTATTATTTCCTCGGCGAGAACCGGAACCCGGATTATTCCTTCCGCGCGGTGTCGATGTACCGGTCGACCGATCTCAAGACCTGGGAATTCCGCAACGACGTGCTAAAATCCTCGTCGGCGACCGAATTGAACGGCGCCAACATCGAACGGCCCAAGATCCTCTACAATGCCGCGACCCGCAAATACGTGCTGTGGGCGCATTGGGAGAACGGCAAGGACTATGGCGAGGCGCGCGTCGCAGTGGCGACGTCGGACACCGTCGACGGCAATTACACCTATCTCGGCAGCTTCCGCCCGCTCGACTATGATTCGCGCGACATGACGGTGTATCAGGACAGCGACGGCACCGGCTATCTGATCTCGTCGTCGAACGTGAACTACGATCTCAATGTGTACAAGCTGAGTGCCGACTATACCAAGGTCGACTCGCTGCTCACCGTGATCAAGGGCTATCACCGCGAAGCCCCCGGGCTGGTCAAACGCAACGGCGTCTATTTCCTGATCACCTCAGGCGCCACCGGCTGGAATCCCAATCGCGCCGCCTATTTCACCGCGACCAGCCTGTCGGGGCCATGGACCGGGCCGACCTATTTCGGTCACGACACCACCTACAATTCGCAATCGACCTATATCCTGCCGGTGCAGGGATCGAGCGGCACGTCCTATCTCTACATGGGCGATCGCTGGGGGCCGGCGATCGGCCAGATCGTCAACGATTCGACCTATGTCTGGCTGCCGCTGATCTTCCCGTCGAACACGTCGCTCGATTTCACCGGCACCGCGTCGCAAATCACGATCGACGCGGCGGCGGGCACGATCGCGCTCGGCTCGCCCAATACGCAATTGGTCAAGATGCAGGTCGCGCACAGCGGCCAATGCGCCAACATCAGCAACGATTCGCCTTACTATAACGGCACGGCGATCCAGTGGACCTGCGCCAACACCAGCAACGAACTGGTCGAGCGCCGCCCGATCGGCAATTACACGCAATATGTCGTGCAGCGCAGCGGGCTGTGCCTCGCCCAGGCGGACGACAATGGCAGCGGCGGCGCGGTGGTGCAGACCTCCTGCTCGATCGGCGACAAGTCGCAATGGACGTATAACGGCACGACGATCGTCAACCGCGCCTCGGGCTCCTGCCTCGACGTCAACGAAGCCTCGACCGACACCGGTACCAAGCTGATCGTCTGGCCGTGCAACGGCGGCGGCAACCAGCGCTGGACGATGATCAACTAGGCACCACGCGAACGGACCGGCCGCGGCATCCCAGCCGCGGCCGGTTTTTCATGCCTGTGCGCCGGGCGCAAAAAAGCCGGCGCGATCCGAAGACCGCGCCGGCAGTGGGGAACCGATTAATAGGTGGCGCGCAGCGACAGGCCAAAGCGGCGGTCGTTGAGCTGATATTGCAACGGCTGCGCTGCGGTGCCGATGTACGTGACGTTCATCCGGTTGGTGAGGTTCACCGCATCGGCCGACACCGCGACATGATCGGTGACGTTGACGCTGATCGACGCATCGAGCGACGCATAGGGCTTGGCATATTGCGGAATGCCGTTGGCGCCGGCGCCGGTCGTCTGGTCGAGGTAGCTCGACCGCCAATTGTAGGCGAGGCGGGCGGTCAACGGTCCCTTCTCATACAGGCCGATCAGGTTGTAATTGTGCTTCGACAGCTTCTCGAGCGGCACCTGCGTCGGGATGTTGGACCCGGCCGTGGCGAACGGGTTGCTGACGTTCGAATCGACATAGGTGTAGTTCGCCTGGATGCCGAAACCGCTGAGCAGACCCGGCAGGAAGTCGAAGAACTGCTGATAGCCGACCTCGGCGCCCTTCACCGTGCCATCGCCCGAATTCAGCACCGTGTTGACGTCGTAAGCGCGACCCTGGAAGTTCTGGACTACCACACCGCTGGCGAGGAAGCCGTCGACCTTCTTGTAGAAGAGGCCGGCGGTCAGCGATCCGGTCGGGGCGAAATACCATTCCGCGGTCAGGTCGTAATTGTCCGATTCGATCGGATTGAGACGCGGGTTGCCCGAGTTCGCGCTCGGCCGCCCGGTGATTGGGCTTACCTGATTGGGATTGTTGAGCGTCAGGTTCGTCGACAATTGGTCGAAGTTGGGCCGCGCCAAGCCCTTCGAATAAGCGAAGCGCATCTGGATTTCGTCAGTGAAGCGTGCACGCAGGTTGAAGCTGGGCAGCGCCCGCGTGTAGCTCTTGTCGATCGAGAGCGGAGAGATCGTCCCGTCCGCGTTGAAGAGCGTGCCCGACGAGACGACCTTGGTCTTCACCAAGCGGACGCCGGCACCGCCGTCGAAGCGGATGCCGCCGACATCGAAGGCGTAATCGGCGATGCCCCAGGCCGTATAGGTCTTCTCGTTCTGCAAATTGAGGTCGCCGGGCGTGAATGCGTCCTTGGTCTTGGCACCGAACAGACCATAAAGCGCTTTGGTCTGCGCCCAGACGCCGTTGCCCTGCGGGAAGGCGGGGTAGAGCAGCCCGCCGGTGACGCTGTTGCCGTCGAAGAAGTTCTTCGAAGGCCCGGGCATCGCGAGCTGTGGATTCTGGCTGAGCGGGATGAACGGCGTCCCTGCCGGAGCCGAGCAGCTGCCGTCGGGGCCGGTCTGATACAGGCAGACGCCGTTCCAGGTGCCGCGCAGATCGATCGAATTGTCCGAATAGCGTGCGCCGCCGCGCAGTTTCTTCAGGAAGCCGCCCTCAAGGTCGTATTCAAGGTCATAGGACAGAGCGAGCTGGTCGGCGTCGTTGCGCTGTAATGAATCCGCGATGAAGGTCGTCGCATATTTGCTGGGATCGGTCAGCAGCGCCTTGTTGCGCACGTCCCAGCGCGGCCGGCTGCCACGAAGATCGAAGTCGACGATCTCCTGGTTCGGCGCGTTGGCCTCGGTCTGGCCGGCAGCGGTGAACAGCGACAGCACGTTGCCGTTGCGATCGGCGCTATAATAGCTCTTGAGATATTGCGCATCGAAATGGATCTTCGCGCGATCGGTCGGGCTCCAGTCGGCACCGAAGGTGAAGTTCTGGCTCTGGCTCCACAGTTCCTGGTCGAACCGGCCGGTCTCGAACAGCTGGTTCTGCAGCGCGCCCGAGGTGGCATAACCTTCGTCGTTGAAGGTGAAGGTAGCGCCGGGCAACGGCCGCGACTGCGATCCGCCATTGACCGAATAATAATAGGCGCCGCGACGGTTGAACCAATATTTGGTATATTGATACTGACCGGTGAGGAGCAGATTGTCGGTCGCCTGCCACTGGAGGGCGCTCGCGATGCCGAGCCGGCGGCGGTCGCCGAGATCGTCATACACTTGGAAGCCGAGCGGTACCTTGGCATTCGCCGGTGCGCCCGTGATCGAACCCGCGGGAATCGGCTGCTGCTGGTTGGCGAGGATGCCGTCCTGGCGATATTGGCTCTTCGAATAGACCGCGTTCACCAGGAAGCCGATCTCGCCGATGCCGGTGTCGAAGCGGTTGCTGTAAAGACCGGAAACCGAATAGCCCGGCTTGTCGACGCGGTCGTAGTAATTGCCGCGCGCGGTGAGACTGACGACCTGCTTGTCCGAATCGAACGGCCGACGGGTGCGCAGATTGACCGCGCCGCCGACGCCGCCTTCGATGATGTTGGCAGGCGCGTTCTTGTAGACGTCGACGCCCGACAGCAGTTCCGGCGGAATGGCTTCGAGGTCGAAGGCACGACCACCGGAAGCCGAATAGACCGCACGGCCGTCGAGGAAGTTCTGCACCTGGGTGAGGCCGCGCACGGTGATCGCGGGCGAGGTACGGTGATCGAAGTCGGTCGCGCCTTCGCCGTAGCGGCGCTGGATCTGCACGCCGGTGACGCGCTGGAGCGCCTCGGTCGTGTTCACGTCGGGCAGCTTGCCGATGTCCTGCGCGCTGATCGAATCGACGATCTGATCGGAATTGCGCTTGATTGCCTGCGCCGAGCGCAAGCTGGCGCGCACGCCGGTGACGATGATGTCCTGATCGCTCGCGGGATCACTCGCCGCCTGATCGCTGGTCTGTGAAACAGTGCCGGTTGCTTGTGCGGCCGGTATCGCCGTCTGTGCCTGCGCTGCGCCGGCCAGTGCGACGAACGATGCGCCCGCGAAAAGACGCACGTATGTGCCCTTCATGGTCCCTCTCCCCAATGATACCGACATGAGTGCCGTGTAATGTCCTACATATAACCCAAGCTCTTATGCCGGACAAATGAAATTTGCAGGCCGGTCGGTTGCGGCCTATCGATGGTGCGGCGATTCTTCGCATACCCTTGGTAAGGCTCGAAAAAATTGGCGAAACGCGAACGGGTCAGGCCAGCGCACGTGACGATCGCACGGACGCTCGGCGTCGCGATCGTCACCGGCGACTATACGCCGGGCGAGACGATTCCCGGCGAATTCGACCTCGCCGATCGCTTCGGGGTGGCGCGCAACGTCATCCGCGAGGCGCTGCGGATGCTGACCGCCAAGGGGCTGATCGAAAGCCGCCGCAAGACCGGCACGCGGGTGCGCGAGCGCGTCGACTGGAACCTGCTCGATACCGAGATGCTCGGCTGGATGTTCGAGGGCGAACCGCCGGTCGGCTTCGTCAAAAGCCTGTTCGAACTGCGGCTGATCGTCGAACCCGCCGCCGCAGCGCTTGCTGCGACACACCGTACCGCGCGGCAATTGTCGCGGCTCGGCCACGCGCTGGAGCTGATGACGCACCATGGCCTGGAGAGCGTCGCCGGGCAGGCGGCGGACGAGCAATTCCACGCCGTGCTGCTCGAAGCGACCGCGAACGAGCTGCTCGGCAGCCTGTCGAGCAGCATCTCCTCGGCGGTGCGCTGGACGACGTTCTTCAAATATCGCGTCGTCGCCGATTACATCGATTCGATCCCGCAGCATCAGGCCCTGTTCGATACGATCGCCCGCGCCGACCCGGCGGCGGCGCATGCGGCGGCGACCGCGCTGATCGAACAGGCGCGGCGCGACACCGAACAGGCGATGCGGATCGCCTGATCCAAGTTGCAACTTGACCGTTTTCACGGCGCCAGTCATGTCCTACATATAGAATAGGGCAGGAGCGGATGATGGAGCGACGGTCGGTGACGCAGCGTGCCCGGACGTCCGGCATCGGTCGCGTCGCTGCCGCGCTGCTGCTCGCGGGCAGCGCGGTGGCGACGCCGCTGGCGGCGCAGGACAGCCGCTTCGTCGCTACCGCCGCGGGCAAGCCGACGCTGCGCGTCGATGGCCAGCCGTTCTTGTTGCTCGGCATCCAGCTCAACAATTCCAGTGGCTTCCCCGACGAGATGCGCCGCCTCGCGCCGGCGATCGCGCGCAGCCATGCCAATATCGTGATGGCGCCGGTCGGCTGGGAAACGGTCGAGCCCGTTGAGGGCCGGTTCAATTGGGCGGTAGTCGACGGGCTGATCGCCGAGGCGCGTCGGCAGCAGGTGCGGCTGGTGCTGTTGTGGTTCGGCACGTGGAAGAACGCGAACATGAGCTACACGCCCGCCTGGGTGAAGCGCGACACCGCGCGCTTCCCGCGGGTGGTCGGTGCCGACGGCAAGCCGGTCGAGGTGCTGTCGCCGATCGCCGCCGCCAGCCGCGACGCCGATGCGCGCGCCTTCGGGGCATTGACGGCACATCTGAAAGCCGTCGACGGGCGGCGCACCGTCGTCATGGTGCAGGTGGAGAATGAGGCGGGGACGCTCGGCGCCGATCGCGATCATTCCTCCGCCGCCGAGTCGCTGTTCCGCGCCGCGGTGCCCGCCGACATGCCGGGCGCCAGGCCCGGCGACTGGACCGCCAATTACGCCGAGCGCGCGCCCGAGGCGTTCATGGCCTATCACACCGCGCGCTATATCGGCGCGGTCGCGGCGGCGGGGAAGCGCGCCTACGACCTGCCGCTCTACGTCAACGTCTGGCCGCGCGAGCAGCCCGGTCTGCTGCGGCCGGGGGACAGTTCGCCTTCGGGCGGCGCGGTGTCGTGGCTGCTGCCGCAATGGCGCGCGCTGGCGCCGGCGATCGACGTCGTCGGCGTCGACAATTACGACACCAACGTCGCGCCTTATACCGAGATCGCGCGCGCTTATGACGTGCCGGGCAATCCGCTGTTCGTGCCCGAGACGGGCGGCAGCATGGCGCATGCCCGCCACGCCTTCTGGACGCTGGCGCAGCCCTATGCCGTCGGCATCGGCAAATTCGGCATCGGCGAGGGCTTCGGCCTCAAGGACGGGCAGCCGGCGGAGGAGCCGATCGCGCTCGACTATCGCCTATTGCGCGAGGCCGGCCCGTTCCTGCTGCCGCTGCGCGACGCGGGGCAGGTGCGCGTCGCGGTCGAGGAAGACGGTATGGCCAACGTGCCGCTCGTCTTCGGCGACGTGGATCTTGTCGCGCGCTTCGGCGAGGTGCGCGACGGCTATGGCGGGCCCCGCGGGCAGGGCAACAAGGACCTCTCCGGGCGGGTGATCGTCGCGCGCGCCGCGCCCGATCGTTTCCTGCTCACCGGGGCGAGCGCCAATGTGACGTTCGCGCCGAGGCTCGGCGCGGCCGGCAGTGTCCAGCTCGTCACCGTCGAGGAGGGACATTTCGACGGCGGTCGCTGGGTGCGCGAGCGGTTGCTCAACGGCGACGAGACCGCGTTCGGGCTGATCCTGCCGCCGGAGGGCAGATCGCTGATGGTTACCGTGCAGGAGAATCGATGATGTGGCGTGCTGTCCTGGCGCTGACGCTCGCGCTGCCCGTCGCCGCCGCGCCGGCGCCCGCCCCTGCACCGCTGACGATGCCGGCGATGCCGCTGCACGATCCGTGGATCGTCGCCGATACCGCGACGCGCACCTATTGGCTGTTCACCACCAATCAGGCGGAGATGACCGGCGACCGGCGCCTCGGCATCATGGCTTATACCAGCCACGACCTGCAGCATTGGACGCGCCCGACGATCGTCTTCACGCTGCCGGAGGGGACCTGGGCCAACGATGGCGCCTGGGCGCCCGAGGTGCATCGCTGGCGCGGCCGCTGGTATCTGTTCGCGACCTTCCACAACGAAAGCGCTGGGCTCGCCAAGCCGGGGACGCATCGCCGCGGCACCGTGCTCGCGGTGGCGGACCGGCTCGGCGGACCGTTCACGCTGCTGCGCGACGGCGACCCGATCGCGCCCAAGGAGTTGATGACGCTCGACGGCACGCTCCACGTCGATCGCGCCGGCAAGCCGTGGCTGGTCTACGCGCACGAATGGGTGCAGGCGCGCGACGGCACGATCGAGGCGCTGCCGCTCGACGCGACGCTCAAGGCGGCGGGCAAGCCGCGCTTGCTGTTCCGCGCCTCGGAGGCGCCCTGGGCATCGGGCCGGCCGCAGCAGGAGGGCGACAAGATCTACGTCACCGACGGGCCGGAGCTGTTCCGCACCCGTACCGGCCGGCTGCTGATGCTCTGGTCGAGCTATGACGATCGCGGTTCGTACGTGCAAGGCGTCGCCCGCTCGCGCAGCGGCGATCTCGCGGGCCCGTGGGAGCAATTGCCGCCGTTGGTCCGCGCCGACAGCGGCCACGGCATGATCTTCCGCCGCTTCGACGGCGGCCTGATGATGGTGCTGCACCGCCCGTTCCACAATGCGCGCGGCAAATTGTACGAGATGCGCGACACCGGCGACAGCGTCGCGGTGGTGCGCGAGGCGAGCGAACTCGATGGCGAGACGCACCCCACCCATGGAGGCTGACCCGATGACGATCCGATCCCTCGTCGCACGCGCGCTGCTGCCCGCCGCGGCCTTGCTGGTCATGGCGGCGGACGCGCCGGCGCGCTGGGACGCACCGGGGGCGGGCAATCCGCTGCTGCCCGGCTATTTCGCCGATCCGTCGATCGTCCACGATCGTGGCCGCTGGTACGTCTTCGCGACGATCGATCCGTGGGGCGGCGATACGCTGGGGCTGTGGACCTCGGACAATGGCCGCGACTGGACCTTTTCGCAGCCGAACTGGCCGACCAAACGCGCGGCGACCAGCCCGACCTCGGGCGATTCCAAGGTCTGGGCGCCGTCGGTAGTCAAGGCGGCGAACGGCCGCTGGTATATGTACGTCTCGGTCGGCAGCGAGATCTGGGTCGGCAGCGCGCCCGCGCCGGCCGGGCCTTGGGCCGACGCCAATGGCGGCAAGCCGCTGGTCGCCAAGGATTTCGCCCCCGCATATCATATGATCGATGCCGAGGCGTTCATCGACACCGACGGGCAGGCGTATCTCTATTGGGGATCGGGGCTCAACTGGACCAACGGCCATTGCTTCGTCGGCAAACTGAAGCCCGACATGGTGACCTTCGACGGTACGCCCCGCGACGTCACCCCCGCGAACTATTTCGAGGGGCCGTTCATGGTGAAGGCGGGCAGGCGCTATGCGCTGACCTATAGCGACGGCAACACCACCAAGGACACCTACAAGGTCCGCTATGCGATCGGCGACACGCCGTTCGGCCCGTTCAGGGAGGCGGCGGACAGCCCGATCCTGAGCACCGACGCCAGCCGCGACATCATCAGCCCCGGCCATCATGCGGTGTTCCGCAGCGGCGGGCAGGCGTATATCCTCTATCATCGTCAGGCCTTGCCGTGGCCGCGCGGCGGCGAGGAGGTGTTGCGCCAGGTCGCAGTCGATCCGCTGCGCATCGGCGCCGACGGCGCGCTGGCGCGGGTGGCGCCGTCGCATGGCGGCGCCGTGACCGGCTTCGCCCCGGCGCGGGCGCGGGGCCTGCGCTGGCAGGCGTCGGGGACGCGCGGCGACGCGGCTTATGGCCCGGCGCGCGCGGCGGACGACAATTACACGACCTTGTGGCGTGGCGGCGGCAAGGGGCCGGCGACGCTGGTCGCCGATCTCGGCGCGGTCCGCGCGGTGACGGGCAGTCGGCTGCGACCGGAATATGCGACGCAGGCCTATACGATCGGGATCGAGGCGTCCGACGACGGCCGGACGTGGCGCACGGTGGTGCCGACGGCGGCCCGCTCGGGCTCCCCGATCGCGCTCCCGCACGCGCTGCGCACGCGCTACCTGCGGCTGACGACGGGCAGCGGCAAGGACGGTTATTGGGAGTGGACGATCGAGTGAAAAGCGCTTGCGCGAGGGGAAAAGCATTAGGGGACGCATTTAGGAAGGACGGCCCCTCGTGGGGTATCGCCTAGATTGACGTGGTGACTTTCCCGGTACCCGTTCCAAAACTGGAAGGCACTGGTTGCACGGTAAGATCCAACCGTTACGGTTCGCTTCTGCAATCAGACCGACGCTCGAATGGATTGCGCTCTCGCAGCAGGAGGTGAGCTTTGTCGCGGTTCCAGTTTGTTGTGCCCATCCTCCTTGCAGCCGGAATCGCTAGCGTAGCGTGCGGTCAGATTGGCAAAGTTGATAGTTCGTCAGCGAACGAACCCTTGCCGAAGAATGAGCGGGCGGGCGTCTGGCGATCTACGCAGGGTGGAGTTCAAATACCGCTCTGGCCGGCAAGCATGCCGCTCGTGAAGCCAGATTCTGGCGACCGTCCCGAAGGGATCGGCAACGGGACAGGCCTTGTCGGGGGACGTAAATGGCATTGGTCGAGCTATGTTACTCGACCGACGATGACAGTTTATCGGCCCAAGGGTCGCAACGTCGGAAGCGCTATGCTTGTCCTGCCTGGCGGTGGGTTTGAAGTAGTCGCGCTTGATCTGGAGGGCACCGAAATCTGCGAGTGGGCGGTGCTGCAGGGCATGACTTGCGCCGTACTGAAATATCGCGTGCCGCAGGTATGGCCGAGGGAGAACGATAAGCAGAAGCGGCCCAAGGTGCTATTGGGATTGGAGGATGCACAACGCGCGATGGGGCTGCTCCGACAGCAAGCCTCATCCTATGAACTCGACCCCCATAAGATCGGTGTCATTGGCTTTTCGGCAGGTGCATACCTTGCAGCGAACATGAGCAACACCGAAGAGCGCACCTATCCAATTACAGACGCGGCTGATCGGCAATCTCCACGGCCCGACTTCGCGATCATCGCCTACACAGCCCGCATGTTGGACGACAGCAAGGGTAGGAACAGCCTCGAATTAAAGCCGTGGGTGACGATCAGCGGCAAGGCGCCACCAACACTGATCCTCCACGCCATGAACGACCCCACGGACCCGGTTCGGCAGCCGCTGGCCTATGCTCTGGCGCTCAACGATGCGGGTGTGCCAGTCGATATGCGCATCTATGCCAAGGGGGGGCATGCTTTTGGGATGCGTCCAACTGCCGATCCGATCTCCCGCGAGTGGCCCGGACAGGTCAAACAATGGTTGCACAACCTCGGCATGCTATGACGGTGCAGCGACGCTGACTTTCCCAATTCGCCCCTTTGCGGGAAGGGAGATATTGCTTTCGCTATGCTGACGCGCTGCCTCGGTTCGCGCCGCGATGGCGAGTCGCATTGACCGGACCCACCAAGCCGCCCTTCACCCCGCCGGACACGCCGCCGCCGCCCGCCCGCGCGTCAGCACCAGCGTCACCACCGACTGCGCCGGCGCGGCCACCCCTGCCACGCAGCGCGCATCGTGCGTCGCATCGGTCAGCACCGCCTGCGCGCGCCAGCCCTGTGGCACCGCCAGCCGTCGCGGCGTCACCCCGCCGTTGACGTGGACCAGCACCAGCGTCTTGCCATCCGGCGACAGCGCGCCCGCGGTGTCGAGATCGTCGACCGGCACCAGTCGATAGCCCGGCCGGATATAGCGGCTGAACTGCGCCATCGCCCAATATTTGCGGGTGACGTGGATCGCATGCGGCCCCGCCGCCGGTGCCGCCAGATCGGCCTTGATCAGCCCCCAGTTCGAGGTCGGCTTGCCGTTGCCGCCCGACAGGTTCTCCACCGCCTGCCAGAACACCCAGGCCGCCGGCTCGAGCTTCTTGAGGTCGGCGACGACGTGATCGGCGAAGGCGAGCGCCGAGGGCATGCCGTCGAAATTCTCGCGGTCGCCGTCGAGCGGCGTATCGTTCTCGCTCATCCACAGCCGGATGCCCGCCGCGCGCGCGGCGTCGCGCACCCCCGTCTGGTAGAGCGTGCCGTAGCTGTGGACGTTGAGCTGCCCGACGCGCGCCAGCGTCGCGGGCGGATAGGCCGCGATATCGGCGAGGAACAGCCGCGCATTGGTCTCGTCCGGTGCCGAGACGACCGTCGCCAGCCCGCGCTTCTTCAGCGCCGCATCGCTTGCGTCGATCATCGCCGCCTGCCGCGCCGGGCTCCAGTGCGCGCCCTCCTGCGTGTTGGCGGCATACCAATAATCGGTGTTGGGCTCGTTGACCGGCGACAGCGTGCGGAAGGCGATATGATGCCGCCGCTGCAATTCCTCCACGCTGCGCGCGAGATACTCGGCAAAGGCCCGTTCGGCGCCCGGCCGCAGATTGTCGTCCGTCCGCTTCTCCGCGCCGGAGACCTTGCCAGAGACGGTCATGAACCACGGCGGCGAGTTGGAGAAGGCCTCGAAGATCGCGCCCGGCGCGCGCGCGTGGATCGCGTCGAGCCACCAGCGCTGGTTGGCGTCCTGCGACCAGTCCCACATCCGCGGATCGTCGGCACGCCAGTCGTCGGCCTGCGTGCCGGGTGGCAGCCGCCAGAAGCCCGGCACCGCGGCGCCGGTGCGCAGATAGGGCTTGGCGTCCGCGGCATTGCCGCCGCCGATATTGTAGCGCGCGATCGTCCAGCCGAGCCCCTGCGGCGTGTAGAACAGATCGGCGAGCCGGCTGCGCTCCGCCTCCGGCCAGCCGCCGGTGACGTTGGCGAACCAGGCGAGCGCCGTTCCCCAGCCCTCGAATACCGTCGACGGCCGCTCCACCGCCGGGCGCAATACAACGGTCACCGGCTGCGTCACCGACGGCGCAGGTGCCGCGGCGGTGCCGAGCAGCAGCGCCGCCAGCAGCACGCCGGGCCGCGTCACGCCACCGAACCCGGCGCCGTGGTCGGAGCGGCGAGCATGCGGACCTCGTAGATGTCGACCTCGCCGCGTTTGCCGGTGAAGACCACCTTCGCCGCGGCCTTGCCCTGTTCGCCCGCGCTGTGCAGCGGATAATCGATCGCGACGAAGCCCTCCTGCGCCTTGGCCTCGCGCGCGTCGGTGGCGAGCGGCGTGCCGTCGACGCTGATCGCCAGCTCGCGATTGCCGACGTCGCCGCCCCAATAGACGACGCGCAGCACCGCGGGGCCGGGGCGGCGTTGCAGCGTCACCGCGATCGTCTCGCCGGCGCGCAGCTTGCGCGCCGAACGGCCGTGGAGCTGCACCGTCTCGGGCTTGCTCGCGGTGAAGGCGTGGTCGCGCTCGGGCTGCATCTCGCCCAGATAGGCGACGTCGGCGGTGCGGCGGGCGAGCGCCTGCCGCTCCTGCTGCGCCCGCAGATAATCGGGCTTGGCGGTCGCCCAGGATGCCGCGGTGAAGGTCGGGAAATAGACCGCGGTGCGCCGCTCATATTGCGCGTAGAAGGGGCTGAGCTGGAGCGGCTCGCCCAGCGCCGAGCGCGCGGTGAAGCGATGCGGCCCGGCCGCGGCGCTGAGCGCGGCGGTCACCGGCCCGTCGACGGTGAGCGCCGGGCCGAGCCCGTCGAACGCCTCCGCCGCCGCACCCATGTCGGCGGCGAGCACCAGCGGGCCGTGGGTGAAGGCGACCATATTGGGATCGTCCGGCGTCGGTTCGGCCTGCAGGCGCATCGGCAGCGTCACGCGGATGCGGTCGCCCGCCTGCCAGCGCCGGTCGAGCACCGCATAACCGTCGCGCATCGTCGCCGGCGCGGGCTTGCCGTTGAGTTCGACGCGCGCGTCCTGCGCCCAGCCGGGGATGCGCAGGGCGATCGGCCGCGCGCCACGGCCGGCACGGCGGACGGTCAGCGTCGCCTCGCCCTCGGTCGGCATGCGCGTGTCGAGGTCGAGCGCCAGTCCCTGCCAGTCGAGGCTGCTCGGGATGTAGAGATTGACGTAGAGCGTCCCCGCGCTACCCGCGTCGTGCCAGTATATCGAATCGGCATGCTTGGCGTGGCTTTCCATCCCCGAACCGACGCAGCACCAGAAGCTCTCCTCCGCGGTCGAATAGCTGCGCCGTGCGCCTGCCGACAGCGGCATGAAATAGACGAACTGGCCGGTATCGGGCCGCTGGTGCGCGAGGATATGGTTGAGCTGGACGCGCTCGTAATAGTCGAACCATTGCGCCTTGGGCTCCCAGGCATAGAGGTGCCGGGTGAGCTTCAGCATATTGTAGCTGTTGCACGCCTCGCACGTCGCCTCGGTGATCCGCTTCGACAATTGGTCGGGCTGGCCGAAATGCTCGCGCTCCGAATTGCCGCCGATGACATAGCTATGATGGTGGGTGACGCGGTCGTGGAAGAAGCGCGCCGCGCTGGCATGCGCGGGATCGCCGGTCAGTTCGTACAGGCGGGCGAGGCCGATCAGCTTGGGGATCTGCGTATTGGCGTGCAGCCCGGCGAGCTGGTCGCGACCCGCGGTGAGCGGGTCGAGCACCGCTTTGTGGCGGATCTTCTGCGCCATCCGCAGCCAGCGCGGATCGCCGGTCAGCGCATAGGTTTCGGCATAGGTCTCGTTGAGCCCGCCATGTTCGGCGCGCAGCACCTGCTGCATCTGCGCGTCGCTCAAGGGTTCGAACACGCCCGCCAGATAACCGGCGAGCGCCACCGCGATCCCCAGCGCGCGGGGGTTGCCCGCGAGGGTATGCGCGTCGAGCAGCCCGGCATGCACCTTGTGCCACGTATAGAGCGGCACCCAGCCGCCGTTGAGGTCGAATCCGCCGGTGCGGATGTCGCCGCGGCGCACCTCCTCGAACACGATCTTGCCGTCGATCGTCTTGCCGTCGCGCTCGACGGTGGTGCCGCCGCAATAGCCGTCGCCATGCGCCGCCTGGATGCGCGCCATCTCGGCGAGTGCATGGTCGAGCGTCGCGGCGACCTGGCGATCGCCGGTGTTGGCGACGACCAGCGCACAGGCCGACAGCCAATGGCCGAGCGAATGGCCGGCGATCCCCTGCGCCTCCCAGCCGGCATAGACCGGCTTGGGCGCGGGCAGTTTCGCCGACACGTAGAAATTGTGCAGCAGCCGTTCGGGATCGAGCGACAGCAGATAGCGGCGGTTGGCGGCGAAGGCGTCGGCGAAATGCGACGGCTTGAGCCGGACGTTGCGCATCGGCACCGGCTCGACCTTGGTCGCCGTGTCGACGGGCAGCGCCGCGGCGAACGCCGGCCCGGCGAGCACCAGCGCGCTGGCCCCGCCGAGCAATGTGCGGCGGGTGACCCCCGGGGATGCGCAGCGGTGGCGATGCTGCGTGTCTGCCTCTGTCGATCCCGTCATCGTCCCTCCAAAGGCATCGCTGCCGCGCCGGTATCCGGCCTATGATTTGTCAGACTAGAGACGGCGATTTTGCACGTCAACGCGGCTGTGGTCGCGGCGTCGGGCGAGGCGGCGTGCGGCGGCATACGCTCGCACCGTCGCGCCTTGCGCAGCCCGAATAAGCCGATATGTCTGACAACAACGAAGGCAATTACAGGGAGCGGAAACCATGCGGCACACGTGGCTGTGGGCGGGAATCATCGGCAGCGTCGTGGCGAGCGCGGCGCTGGCACAGGACGGCGCGCCGCAGGTGCAGCCGGTACAGGTCGACCCGGCCCGCCCCGATTGGGAGAATCCCGCGGTGTTCGCGCGCGGCAAGCTGCCCGCCAGCGCCACCGGCTTCCCGTTCGAAAGCCGTGCCAAGGCGCTCGCCGGCGACGAGGCGGCGTCCGCGCGCCACGTCTCGCTCGACGGCACCTGGCGCTTCGCTTTCTCCCCCGACGCCGACCGGCTGCCCGCCGGGTTCGAGCGGCCCGACTATGACGTGTCGGCGTGGAAGCAGATCAAGGTGCCCGCCGACTGGCAGACGCAGGGTTTCGACCAGCCGCGCTACAACAACATCACTTATCCCTTCCCCGCCAACCGCCCGCTGATCCCGCATGCGACCAACCCGGTCGGCTCCTATCGCCGCGACGTCACTCTGCCCGCCGGCTGGAGCGGGCAGGACGTCATCCTCCACATCGGCGCGGCGGGGTCGGCTTATTATGTCTGGGTGAACGGCGAGAAGGTCGGCTATTCCGAAGACAGCAAGCTGCCAAGCGAGTTCGACGTCACCCGCTGGGTCAGACCGGGCAGGAACACGGTCGCGATCCAGATCTTCCGCTGGTCGGACGGCAGCTATCTGGAGGATCAGGATTTCTGGCGTGTCTCGGGGATCGAGCGCTCGGTCTATCTGATGGCGGCGCCCAAGTTGCGCGTGCGCGACGTGTTCGTCCACGCCGGGCTCGACGCGGCCGATCGCGACGGCCGGCTCGCCGTCGACGTCGCGGTGACGCCGGGCAATGCGGCTAGCGTGCGGCTGGTGCTGCTCGACGGCGCGCGGCAGGTGCTCACCCGGACGCAGCCAGTCGCCGCCGCCGCGGCGGAGCGCACGCTGACGCTGACCGCCGACGTACCCGCGGTGAAGCCGTGGACCGCGGAGACGCCCAATCTCTACACGCTCGTCACCGAACTGGTCGACGCGCGCGGCGCGCTGCTGCAATCCACCGCCCGGTCGATCGGCTTCCGCACCGTGGCGATCAGAAACGGGCAGGTCACCGTCAACGGCAAGCCGATCACGATCCGCGGCGTCAACCGCCACGAGCACGATCCCGAGACCTTCCACGTCGTCAGCCGCGCATCGATGGAGCGCGACATCCAGTTGATGAAGCAGAACAACATCAACGCGATCCGCACCTCGCATTATCCCAACGACCCGTATCTCTACGATCTCGCCGATCGCTACGGCCTGTACGTCATGGACGAGGCGAATATCGAGAGCCACGCTTATATGGACTATGCCAATCGCGTCCCCGACGAGCGCGCCAAATATCAGATCGGCTTCGATCCCGCCTGGAAGGACGCGCACGTCAGCCGCGTCGCCAATATGGTCGAGCGCGACAAGAACCACCCCTCGGTGATCTTCTGGTCGCTCGGCAACGAGGCGGGGATCGGCCCCAATTTCCGTGCCGCCGCCGAAGCCGCGAAGACGCGCGATCCGGGGCGGCTCATCTCCTATCTCGGCTGGGGGACGTTCGGCGGCATCCACGATCACCGCCCCAACGATTTCGCCGACATCTACGCGCCGATGTACGATCCGGCGGTGCGGATGGCGGACTATGCCGCCAACTGGAACTTCAAACAGCCGATGATCCAGTGCGAATATGCGCATATGATGGGCAATTCGGGCGGCAACCTGAAGGAATATTGGGACACGATCTACGCCCATCCCGACAAGTTGCAGGGCGGGTTCGCCTGGGATTGGGTCGACCAGTCGATGTACCGTTATACCGGGGACGGGCGGCGCTATTGGGGGGATGGCGGCGAATACGGCCCCAATCCGGGCGGCGACATTGAATTCGGCGACGGCCTGCTACAATCCGATCGCACCCCCAATCCGCAATTGTTCGAGCTGCGCAAGGTCTATGCGCCGGTGCAGTTCGACGGCTTCGATCCGGCGAGCGGGCGCGTCACCGTGCGCAACCGCCACGACTTCCGCGATCTCTCCGGCTTCGACTTCGACTGGGAGCTGGCGGAGAATGGCGTCGTCGTCGCGCAGGGGGCGCTGCCGCCGCAGAGCGTCGGGCCGCGTGCCGCGGGCACGATGGTGCTGCCGGTCGCAACCTATGCGCGCAAGGCCGATGCCGAATATTTCGTGACGGTGCGCGTGCGCGCTAAGGCCGGTGCGGTGCCCGCGGTGGCAGGCGGCGCGACCGTCGGCTTCGAGCAATTCGCGCTCGGCGCGGCACCGGTGGTCGCGGTGGCGGCGGCGGCGGGCAAGGTCGACGTGCGCCAGTCGGGCGGCACGATCACGCTCGCCGCCGGACCGGCGAGCCTGGAGATCGACCGCGCCACCGGACTGGTGCGTCGCTACGTCGCCGACGGCCGCGAACTCGCCTCGGGCGGCGCGCCGCATTTCTGGCGTGCGGTCACCGACAACGACCTCGGCATCGGCACCGCCGAACAGCTCAAGGTGTGGAAGACGATGAGCGACACGCGCCGCGTTACCGCGATACGCGCGGCGAAGACCGACGCCGGCGCGAGCGTGACGGTCGATTACGCACTCGGCGACGGCGATGCGACCTTCACCAGCGTCTACACGATGGCGGGCGACGGCACGGTCGACGTATCCGGCGCGCTGACCCCGGTGAAGACCAAGCTGCCGCCGCCGTTCCGCGTCGGCCTCGCCTTCGCGATGCCGACCGACGTCACGACGGTCGAATGGTATGGCCGCGGCCCGCACGAAAGCTATGTCGATCGCAAGACCTCGGCGCCGATCGGCCTGTGGCGCGGTGCGATCGCCGAGCAGAACCACGACTACATCCGCCCGCAGGAGACCGGCAACAAGGTCGACGTCCGCTGGATGGAACTCTCGGGGGCCGGCCGCGGGCTGCGCGTACAGGGTGCGACGCCGCTGATGATCAACGCGCTGGCCTTCCCTTACGCCGATCTCGACCGCCACGAGCCCGGCACCTGGAAATCGACCGACGTCGTCCCCCACGGCCAGGTGACCCTGTTGATCGACTCCGCGCAATGGGGCGTCGGCGGTGACACGCAGTGGAGCGAATTCGGCAAGCCGCTGCCGCAATATCGGGTGCCGCTCGCGCCGGCCCGCGTCGCCTTCCGCCTTGCGCCGTTCACCGGCGACGGGACGACGCCCGACAAGGCGCGCCCGGCGACCGCGACGGACAACGACTGACGCGGCGACGGGCGGCCACTCTCGTTGTCGCCGGGCGATCGTGATGTACCCCGGCGAAGGCCGGGGCGCAGTTGGGAAGGCCGCGGTAAGTCACCACGACCCTTCACCCAAATGGACCCCGGCCGCCGCCGGGATACGGCTGTGGCGTGTAGCGACCGAATATCCGCAGACGTCTCGGCCTGATGAGGGAAAGCCGTACGAACCTCGCTCCCGCAACCTTCTGTGACGACCCGGCCCGCCCCGTCAGAAGCGAACGCGCACCGTGCCGCCATAGGTGCGCGGATTGCCGGGATAGCCCTGGATGATGCCGGTCGACTTCGTGTAGCCGAGCAGGTTGATGAAATAGGCCTTGTCGAACAGGTTCTCGACCCAGAGCTGCATCTCGAGCCGCTCGTTGTCGAGCAGCACGCCGACCCGCGCGCTGGCGAGCGCATAAGCCGGGATCTCCGCCGAGGGATCGAGCGTGATCGTTGTATTCTGCTTCGAGCGCCAATTGACGTCGACCAGACCATAGGCCTTGGTCGTGTCGTCGAGCCGCTGCGTATAATCGACGGTCAGGTCGCTGGTCCACGCCGGCGCCCAAGCGACCTGCCGCCCGGTGAGGTCGCAGGTCAGCGCGGTGAACTGGCCGGGGCAGACCGAATTGGCGAAGGAGGAATAGGTCGCCTTGTCATAGGCGATGAACCCCTTGGTATGCAGGCCCGGCACCAGCCACGTCTCATTCTCCAGCTCGATGCCGCGCGAGGTCAGCGAACCGACGTTGGCGAGGAACTTCAGCGCGGTATTGCCGACGCCGACCGACTGGTTCGCCTGATAGTTGCGCACCTTGGTGTGGAAGGCGGTGAGGTTGAACAGGATGCGATGGTCGAGGAAGGTCGATTTGATCCCCGCCTCGAAATTGTCCGCGGTCTCGCCCTTCACCGTCTGGCCGGTCCCCGGCGGCAGCGCGGCGCCGGCATCGAACGGCAACAGGTTGAACCCGGCCGATTTGTTGCCGCGGGCATATTTGCCGTAGACGAATACGTCGGGCGTCACGCGATAATTGGCGCCGATCTCGCCCGACAGCGCGCTGTCCTTCAGGCTGGTGTCGACATGGCCGAGCTGCGCATTGGCACCGGCGGCCGACAGGACGGCGATCTGCGCGGCGTTGAGCGCACCGGGATTGGACGCGACGGCACCGTCGTACAATTGGCTGCGCCGCTCCCACGTCTGGCGCAGGCCGGCGTCGATCGCCAGCCGGCGCGATGCCTCGGGATGCCAAGTGACGTTGCCGAACACCGCGTCGGTGTCGGTGTGGAAGATCGCCTGGCTGCGGATGCCGAAGCCGGCGACGCGCGCGGCATAGGCGCCCTGCGCCCAGCTGCGGCCGCCGATCGCGGGGAAGGCGCTGGCCGAGGGATTGGCCGCCCAGATATAATATTGCCGGCCAAAGCGGACCCGCGAATCGACCTGCAGCTTCTGGCGGCTGAGGAAGCCGCCGAAGGTCGCCTCGATCGGCCGGTCGCGCGGCGTCGCCCAGCGCAGCTCCTGTGAAAACTGCTTCTCGACGTTGCACGATCCGTAATCGCTGATCGCGTCGAGCTGCGTGTAATCATTGTCGTTGTTGGTGAAGCAGCTCCACCGCTGCCACGCGGTGATCGCGGTGAAGGTGCCGAGATCGGCGGGCGACCAGTCGATCTGCCCGCTCGCGCTGTCGAGGCTGGTGCGCGCGTCGAGCCGGCCGTCGATGTTGACGTAGCGATCGCGCGCGTTGCTGGTCAGCAGGGGATAGCCCGCCGCCGCCATCCGCGCCTGCAACGCCGCAGGGTTGTAGACCGACAGGATCACCGGCGAGATCGTCGGGAAATATTGGCGCGCGTGCGTGCCGATCAGCCGGATGGCGAGATCGTCGGTCGGCGTCGCCAGCAACTGGCCGCGCACGCCGATACCCTGCCGCGCGTTCTGATATTGGTTGTTGTAGAGGTTCTTATAGGTGCCGTCGCGGTTGCTGTAGAAGCTCGACAGGCGGATCGCGAGCTTGTCGGCGATCAGCGGTCCGGTGACGCTGCCCTTCGCCTCGGTGAGGCCGAAATTGCCGGTGCTCGCCTCGGCCGTGCCGCCCAGTGTGAAGCTGGGTTTCAGCGTGTTGATCAGCACCGCGCCGGCGGTGGTGTTCTTGCCGAACAGCGTCCCCTGCGGCCCGCGCAGCACCTCGACGTCGGCGAGGTCGTTGAAGTCGTTCGACACCATGCCCTGGCGGCCGGTGTAGACGCCGTCGACGAACACGCCGACCGACCCGTCGATACCGTCGGTGTTGAAGCCGTTGTTGCCGATGCCGCGGATGCCGAGGTTGAGCTGCTTCGGATTGGTCAGATAGACCGAGAAGGCGGGCAGCTTGAACTGGAAGTTGGTGAAATTGGTGAGGTTCTGCCGGGTCAGCGTCGCGGCGCCGATGACCGTGATCGGGATCGGCACGCGCTGCGCATTCTCGCTGGTCTTGCGCGCGACGACGGTGATCTCGCGATCCTCGACCTCCTCCGCGGCGGCGGTATCGGCCGTGCCGGGATTGTCGGGCGTCGCGGTCTGCGCGTGCGCCGGCAGTGCGGCAAAAAGTGCCGAACTTGCCAGCCAGGCGAGCGTCATCCGGCGGCGCCAGGTCGCATCCCGTTCGATCGTCATGATTGTTCCCCCAGAACCAATCCACCGGGGCTAGACATGCTTCGTTACGCGGCTGTTACAATCCCGACATCACCTGCGCTGGTCGCGGATGCCGGGGCGGCCGGGTTCGAGCGCGAAGCGGACGAGGTCGCGGATGCCCGATTGCGGATCGCGCGCGTCGTCGAGCCCGCGGAAGGTGACGCGGCCCTCCTTCGCGGTCAGGTCCACGAGGCCATAGCCGCGCACCTCGTTCTCGGCGAAGACGAGGCCGTTCGCCGCTGCCTGCTGCTTGAAGCTGGCGTCGTGGAACAGCGAGGTGATCGATCCGCCGACGAACTCTGCCGCGATCGGCGCCGCATCGGGCCGCGCGGGGTCGTGGACGTCGGCGGCGGCGAAGGCGTGGATGTCGCCGCCCAGCGCCACCGGGTTCGACGTGCCCGCCGCCGCCCAGCGCCGGTAGATGCGATCGCGCGCGGCGGGATAGCCCGACCAATTGTCCGCCGAATATTGTACGCCGCGTTCGGGATGCTCGGCGTCGATCCGGCCCTGCTGGTGCATCAGCGTCTGCTGCGCGAGCAGATTCCATTGCGCGCGGCTGTCGCCCAGCGCCTGCATCAGCCAGCGTTCCTGCGCGTCGCCGAGCATCGTACGGTCGGCGGCGTAAAGATCGGGGCAGGGCTCGATCAGCGTGCGATAGCGCGCGTGCGCCGCGACCAGCCCCGGCGGCTGGCAGGCGCGGGCGCCGCGATACTGGCGGTCGTCGACGATCTGGAACTGCGCCAGCCGGCCCCAGTCGAGCGTGTGGTAGATGCGCATCGCCGGCCCCAGCGGCGGCGCGGCGCGGACCGGCTGATGCTCGTACCACGCCTGATAGGCGGCGGCGCGGCGCAGCAGGAAGGCGGCGGGGTCGGTGTTGTTCTGGTCGAGCGCGGCGGCATAGTCGTTGGCGACCTCGTGATCGTCCCAGGTCAGCACCCACGGCGCGGCATGATGCGCCGCCTGGAGCAGGGGATCGCTCTTGTAGGTCGCATAGCGGATGCGATAGCCGGCGAGGTCCTTGGGCTCCGGATTCCGGTGCAGGCGCACCGCATCCTTGGCCGTCGGCGCGCCCTCGTAGATGTAATCGCCGAGGAACAGCACGAAATCCGGGTCCTCGGCGACCAGATGCCGATAGGCGGCGTAGAAGCCCGATTCGTATTTCTGGCACGATCCGTAGGCGAGCCGCAGCCGCTCGACCGCTGCCCCCGCCGCCGGCGCGGTGCGCGTGCGTCCGACCGGACTCGTCTCGCCGCCGGCGAGGAAGCGGTAGAAATAGCGGCTGGCCGGCCGCAGCCCGCGCACGTCGACATGGACGCTATGCCCCCAGCGCGGCTCGGCGCGTGCCTCGCCCGTGCGTACGACATGCGCGAAGGCCTCGTCGGTCGCGACCTGCCAGCGCACCGGCACCGCGACCGGCGGCATGCCGCCCGCCGCGTCGAGCGGCTGCGGCGCGAGCCGCGTCCACAGGATCACCGAATCGGGCAGCGGATCGCCCGAGGCGACGCCGAGCGTGAACAATCCGGCCGGCAGCCGTTCCGCCCCGCGCGCCGCGACGGTCAGCAGCGCGGCGGAACCGCCGATCATCGCGCGCCGGCTCAGCACCAGCGCGGTCTTGCTCGTCTCAACCATCGATAAGGTCCCGCATCGCCGCGCTATCCCGTCGCGATGCGCGGCGATGATGACAATGTGATGACGCCCGCCGCGGCTCAGCTTGGCTTGAGCTGCGCCGAATCGATGTGCCAGCGCAACTGGCCGGGGCTGGCGCCGTCGACGTCGTTGACGCGGCGCACGACATAGCGGCCGCGGAAGCGCTGGTGGCGCCCGTCGTCGAGCGTTGCATCGACGGTGACCGGCACCGGCTGGTACAGCGATCCCGCCCCGGCATCGCCCGGCGGCAGCGCGCCGATCGTCACCCGCGTCGTGCGGGTATGCGCGAAGCCGCGCGCGAACGCGGCATAGGTCTGTCCGGGGCGGCCGTCGTCGCCCCATTGCTGCCAGGCGGTGCCGTAATCGCCCGCGTCGATCGCGGCATAATAACGCCGCACCACCCCCGCGGCGGCGGCGGCGCTCTTGGGCGGCGGCGTACAGCCCGCGATCGGCGCACCCTTGCCGTCGAACAGCGCGCAACTCCGCGCGATCTCGTCGTCGATCAGCGCGCAGCTGTTGACAGCGTTGCACGGCGGATGCGTCGCCGGCGAGACGTTGCGGCAGATCGCGACACGGCGCGCGGCCGCGGCGGCACCGATCTCCGCGGCGCACGATCGCGGCTGGCTGCGTCGCGGCGTCGCCGCTGCGACCGGAGCGGCGGCGGCGGCGGACGGTCGCGGCGCCGGTGCGGCAGTCGCGGTGGCGCCGCCGCCCTCGGCCCGCTCGGCCCGGCCATCGGCGGTGCCGCAGCCGGCGAGCAGCAACGGCGCGCACCACGATGCCGCCGCGATCCATCTGTGCATCATAGGGTATCTGCCTCCATCACCGTGGTTTCCGCCGCTATTGCTGCTGCCAGAAACGCACATAGTCCACCGTCATCCGCTGCGGCAGTGCCGCTTCGTCCACCCCTTTGGCGCCGCCCCAGTCGCCGCCGATCGCGAGGTTGAGGATCAGCTGATACGGCCGCGTGAACGGCCACGCCGCCGCGCCGCCGGGAGCATCGTTGGCGACGCGCATATAGGCGCGTCCGTCGACGCCGATCAGGATCGCATCGCGCCGCCAGTCGAGCTGATACCGATGATAGGCGGTGCACGCGGTCGGCACCGTCACCTGCGCGCCGCGCTGCGTGCCCTTGACGTGATTGTACGCCGCGCTGTGCACCGTCGCATGGACGACGTTCGGGTCCCAGCCGACCATCTCCATCACGTCGATCTCGCCCATCGCCGGCCACTTGCCCGACGAGGGCAGCAGCCAGATCGCCGGCCACGTCCCCCGCCCGCAGGGCAGCCGCGCGCGGATCTCGTAGAAGCCGTAGCCGAAGGCGCGGCGGCTGACGAGCTTGGCCGAGGTATAGGCCTGGCCGCCGGCGTCCGGCGCGGTCGCCCGCTCGGCGCGCGCCTCGATCTCCAGCGCGCCGTCGCGGATGCGGGCGTTGTCGGGGCCGTAATATTGCTGCTCGTGGTTGAACCAGCCGGCCGTGTTCCGGGCCATGTCGAACCGCCACAGGCGTAAGTCGATGCGCGGACCGTCGAATTCGTCGGCGACGTCGGGCGGGCGCGTGGGGGCGGCGATCGGCTGGTCGACGCGCTGGTCGGTCGCGCCAAGCGTCGCCGGCGGGGCGACCGCGGCCTGCGCGGCGAGCAACAAGGGAAGCAGGATCGGCGACATGGCGGCACCCTCGATATCCGAAATTTCTATCAGCCTATCAGTGTCTTGCCATATCAGGTGACGAAAAGTTCATGATCGCGCCATCACCGGGACAGCGCAGCGCGTGCAGGACGGCGCGATGGCATCGCAACGCTCCCGATCGCTGCGGTGGCGGCTCGCCTGGATCGGCGGCATCGCCGGCGGCGTGCTCGCGCTCCTCGCCGGGATCGCCGCCAGCGCCGGCTTCTTCGATCGCGACGCCGCGCATCTGTTCGGCGCGCAGGGCACGCCGCGGCCGATCGGCGTGCTCTACATGTCGGGCGACATGGGGCTGCGCTACGGCCCCAATCCGCACACCGTGCGCGCCTTGGCCGAACAGGGATTCCCGGTTGTCGCCTTGAGTTCGCCGGCCTTGTTCGGCCTGCGCCGGACGCGCGCCCAGGTCGACCGGATCGTCGCCGACGGCGTACGCCGCGCGCTGGCGATGACCGGCGCGGCGCGGCTGATGCTGATCGGCCAATCCTATGGCGCCGACGTCCTTCAGACCGGGCTCGCCGATCTGCCGGTGGCGCTGCGCGCGCATGTCGCGGGCGTGGTGCTGGTGGTGCCGGGCGAGACCGTGTTCTTCCGCGCCGACCCGTCCGGCCTCGTCTATCGCGGCACCCCCGACAGCGAGAGCCGCACGACGCTTTCCCGGCTCGGCTGGACGCACCTCACCTGCATCTACGGCGCGACCGAGGTCGACAGCGCCTGCCCCGACCTGCTGGCGGGGCGCCGGGCAGGGCGCGCGGGGTCGGCGACGGTGGTGGCGATGCCCGGCGGCCATGTCCTCAACGACGACCGTGCCGGTCTGTTCGCGCACATCCTCGTGGCGATCCGTCACGCCGCGCCCGACGCCTTCGCGCAATGATTTGAAATGATGCTGCGGTTCCGGGGCATGCGTGCCGTCTATGATCGTATGATGGTGGGGGATACGATCATGGCGATGGCACGAATCACGACGGTGTTGGCGGGGATGCTGACGGTCGCGGCGGGGGCGTCGGCGGCGCAGGCCAATGTGCGCCCGGGCGCGCCGGCGGTGATCGGCCGCTGGGCCAATCCGCGCGGCACGCTGGCGGTGCAGACCGGGCGCTGCGCCGACGGCGCCTTGTGCGGCCAGATCGTCTGGGCCAGCCCGCAGGCCCGCGCCGAGGCGCGCGGCGCCGGCCTGCCCGATCTCGTCGGCACGCAATTGCTGCGCGGCTACCGCCGCAACAAATCGGGCGCCTGGGAGGGCCGGGTGTTCGTGCCCGACATGGGCCGCACCTTCTCCTCGCGCATCCACCAGACCTCGCCCGCGACGCTGACCATCACCGGCTGCGTCGTCGGCACCTTCCTGTGCAAATCGCAGATCTGGCATCGGGTGGCGTGACGACCGGCCGTCTGGATGCGGTGATGGCGCGCGCGCAGCATCACCGCCGCAGCCTGACGGTCGCCGCGGTGCTGCTCGTCGCGGGCATCGGCTTCGCCGCGTTGCGCCTGGTGCTGCGCGAGGTGCATCTCAGCGACGTGCGCAAGGCGCTCGCCGCGATCCCCGATGTGCGGATCGCCGCCAGCCTCGCGCTGACCACCGCCAGCTATCTGCTGCTCACCGGGCTCGACTGGGTGGCGCTGCGCGCGATCGGCCGGCCGTTGCCGTGGCGGGTCGCCGCGGCGGGGTCGTTCACTTCGTACACGCTCAGCCACAATCTTGGCCTGTCGCTGATCACCGGCGGCTCGGCACGATTGCGGCTGTACGGCGCCGCCGGACTCGCATTCGGCGAGATCGCGCAGGTCGCCGGCATCTGCGCGATCGCCTTCTGGGCGGGCGTCGCCGGGGCGGCGGGGATCGGGCTGGTCACCGGCGACGGCATCGTCCTCGGCCCGGTGACGCTGTCGCCGTTCGCGGCGCGGTCGCTCGGCGCGGTGCTGCTCGCGCTGCTCGCGGTGCTGCCGGTGCTGCGGCTGCGCGGGGCGACGACGCTCGGCCCGGCGCGGTTCGGCATCGCACTGCCGAGTTTGCGCCAGATGGGTGCGCTCGCCGGCCTGTCGCTCGCCGATCTCACCATGGCCTCGGCCGCGCTCTTCGTGCTGGTGCCGGGCGCCGCGCCGGCTGCCTTTCCCGGCTTCGTCGTCGCTTATGCGGTGGCCGTGGTCGTCGCGCTGCTGCTGCACGTGCCGGGCGGGCTCGGCGTGTTCGAAACGGTGGTGCTGGCCACCGTGCCCGGCGACCGTCCGACGCTGTTCGCCGCGCTGCTGCTCTACCGGCTGATCTATTATCTGCTGCCGCTGCTCGTCGCCGCGATCGGCATCGCCGCGAGCGAGGGCTGGCGGCTGCGCCACCCGATCCGTCGCGGCCTCTCCTATGTCGATCGCGCCGGGCAGTTGCTGGCGCCGAGCGCGGTCACCGTGCTGGTCTTCGTCGCCGGCTTCGTGCTGCTCGTCTCGGGCGCTTTGCCGGGGGTGAAGGGGCGGCTGACCGAGCTGACCGATCTGGTGCCGCTGCCGTTCATCGAGGGCTCGCACATGGCGGGCAGCCTGATCGGCACCGCGATGCTGCTCGTCGCGCCGGCGCTCACCGCGCGGCTGCGCTCCGGCTGGGCGGCGGCGCGCATACTGCTCGTCGGCGGCGCGATCTTCTCGCTGCTCAAGGGCCTCGATTACGAGGAGGCGTCGCTCCAGCTCATCGTCGCGGGCGTGCTGCAATATTGCAAGGCGAGCTTCTATCGCGAAGGCGGCATCCTCACCGACCGGCCGCGCTGGCCGTGGCTGGTCGCCGCCGCCGCGGCGCTGGGGCTCAGCATCTGGGCGGGCTTCTTCGCCTATAAGCGCACGCCGTACAGCGACGAATTGTGGTGGCGGTTCGCGCTCGATGCCAATGCGCCGCGTTTCCTGCGCGCCAGTTTCGCCGCCGGCGTGCTGCTCACCGCGGTTTCGGCGTGGCAATTGCTCACCGCCAGCCGGACGCGGACGATGCCCGACGCCTTGCCGCCCGAACCGGTGCTGGCGGCGGCGATGGCGCATTGTCCGCGCACCGACGCCGCGCTCGCCTTCACCGGCGACAAGAGCTTCGTTGTCTCCGCCGCCGGCGATGCCTTCCTGATGTACCGCGTGCAGGGGCGCAGCTGGGTGGTGATGGGCGATCCGGTCGGCCCGGCGGCGGCGTGGAGCGAATTGGTGTGGAGCATCCGCCGCGCCTGCGACGCGCGCGCCGGGCGCTTGTGCTTCTATCAGGCGAGCGAGCGGATGCTGCCGCTGTTCGTCGAACTCGGGTTGCAGGCGATCAAATATGGCGAGGAGGCGCATGTCGTGCTCGCCGATTTCACCACCGCCGGTCCGCGCGGCAAGCCGCTGCGGCACGCGGTGCGGCGGACCGAGGCGGCGGGCGGCCGCTTCTCGGTCGAACCGGCGAGCGCGGTGCCGGGGCTGATGGCCGAACTGGGCGAGGTCTCCGCGGCCTGGCTCGCCGCCAAGGCGGGGCGCGAGAAGCGCTTCAGTCTCGGGGCATTCGATGCCGCCTATCTGACGCGCTTTCCGATCGCTCTGGTGCGGGTCGAGGGACGGATCGTCGCCTTCGCCAACATCTGGGTCTCGGGCGACGGCGACGAAGCCTCGGTCGATCTGATGCGTCACCATCCCGACGCGCCTTATGGCACGATGGAGATGATGCTGGTGCGCATGATCGAATGGGCCCGCGCGGAAGGATACGAACGCTTCAACCTCGGCATGGCGCCGCTGTCGGGCATGCCGAGCGGGCGGCTCGCGCCGGTGTGGGCGCGGCTCGGCCACGCTTTGTTCGCCAATGGCGAGCGGCTTTACGGTTTCGCCGGGCTGCGCGCGTTCAAGGCCAAATTCGGCCCGGTCTGGGTGTCGCGCTACGTCGCCACGCCCACCGGGGCGGCGATGCCGCGCGCGCTGATCGACCTTGCACGGCTGGTGAGCGCCTGATCGCTGCTTTAAGGGTCGGCAAGATGAGCGACAACCCTCCCACCAGCCGCCGGCGCAGCGTGTTGTACATGCCCGCTTCCAACCCCCGCGCAATCACCAAGGCGCGCGACCTCGCCTGCGACGCGGTAATCCTCGACCTCGAAGACGCGGTCGCGCCTGATGCCAAGGCGGACGCCCGCGGCGCGGCGGTCGCGGCGGCGGCGGCGGGGTTCGGGACGCGCGCCTGTGCGGTGCGCATCAACGCGCTCGACACGCCTTGGGGGCAGGACGATGCCGCCGCGATGCGCGGCGTCGCCGCCGTGGTCGTGCCGAAGGTGGCGAGCGCGGCGGATCTGGTCGCGGTCCGCGCCGTGCTGGGCGCGGACGGCCCGCCGATCTGGGCGATGATCGAGACCTGCGGCGCGATCCTGCGCCTCGCCGAGATCGCGGGTGCCGCGGCGGCGACGCGCACCGCGCTGCTGATCGCCGGCACCAACGATCTCGCCAAGGAGATGCGCTGCCGCACCGACGCCGATCGTACCCCGCTGCTGCCGGCGCTGACGCAAGTGGTGATCGCGGCGCGTGCGGCGGGGCTGGTCGTGCTCGACGGCGTTTGCAACGCGATCGGCGATCCCGACCGGCTCGCCGCCGAATGCGCGCAGGGTGCGATGCTCGGCTTCGACGGCAAGACGCTGATCCACCCCGCGCAGATCGACCCCGCCAACGCCGCATTCGGCCCCAGCGCGGAGCAATTGGCCTGGGCGCAAGCCGTCGTCGCCGCCTTCGCCGCCCCCGACGCGGCGGGCAGGGGAGCGATCCGGCTCGACGGCGCCATGGTCGAACGCCTCCACCTCGCCGAGGCGCAACGCATCCTCGCCGGTTAGCCGCTTGCGAATCACATAAGCTTGCGCTTATGTATCGCCATGACCGAGACCCAGATCTTCAAGGCCCTCGCCGACCCCACCCGTCGCGCGATCTTTGCGAAGTTAGCGTCGGGCGGGATGAACGCCAGCGCGCTGCGATCGGGCATGACGATCAGCCAACCCGCGATGTCGCAGCACCTGTCGGTCCTCCGCCACGCCCGGCTGGTGCGCGAGCAGCGGCAGGGCCGCTTCGTCCGTTACGAGGTGGATCCCGACGGCCTCGCCGTCGTCGTCGACTGGCTCGCCCGCTACCGCGCCTATTGGCCCGTTCGCATCGACACCCTCAAGACGCTGCTGAAGGACATGGACCTATGACCGACGCCGACGCCCTCATCCTCGAATACGACCTCGACGCCCCACCGGCGAAGGTCTGGCGTGCGATCAGCCTCCCGGCGCTTCGCGACCGATGGCTGCCTGCCGCCGCCCTGCTCGACTCCGAGGGGGTCGCGGTGACGCCGGGGCAGGAGGTCCGCTACCGGATGCGCGACGCGGCGCCGCCATTCATCGAGAGCCACGTCACCTTCCATATCGCGCCAACCGAGGATGGCGGCACCCGGCTGCGCATCGTCCACCGGCCGGCACGCATCGCCAACGACAACGGCCACACCCTCATGCGCGCCGCCTGACGCGGCAGACCGGAGCGTCCGATGCAACTCGTCCCCATGGTCATCGAGCAGTCCAGCCGCGGCGAACGCTCGTTCGACATCTACTCCCGCCTGCTGCACGAACGGATCGTCTTCCTCAACGGCGAGGTCAACGATGGCGTCGCGGCGCTGCTCTGTGCGCAGCTGCTGTTCCTCGAATCGGAAAACCCGCGCAAACCGATCAACCTCTACATCAATTCGCCCGGCGGCGTGGTGACCAGCGGCCTCGCCATCTACGACACGATGCGCCACATCCGCGCACCGGTGCATACGCTGTGCATGGGGACGGCGCGGTCGATGGGGTCGTTCCTGCTGATGGCGGGCGAACCGGGCGAGCGCGCGGCGCTGCCCAATGCCAGCATCCTCATCCACCAGCCCTCGGGCGGCTATCAAGGCCAGGCGTCGGACGTCCTGATCCACGCCGAGGAAACCCAACGCGTCAAGCGGCGGATGATCCGCCTCTACGCCGAGCATTGCGGCGGCAGCTACGAGGCGTTCGAACGCGCGATGGATCGCGACCGGTTCCTCACCGCCGAGGACGCGCTCGACTGGGGATTGATCGACCGCATCCTGACGCCGCACGCGCTCGACGCGGCGGCCTAGCCTTCCAGCATCGCGCGGATGCGGTCGGTGATCGCGTCCATCGCGAAGGGCTTGGTGACCAGCGCCATATTGGGGGCGAGCGGGCCGTTGCCGATCACCGCATTCTCGGCATAGCCGGTGATGAACAGCACTTTCAGCGCCGGCAGATGGACGAGCGCGGCGTCGGCGACCTGACGGCCGTTCATCTGGCCGGGCAGGCCGACGTCGGTGATCAGCAGGTCGATCTGCGCACCGGTGCCCAGCAGGCGCAGCGCCGCGGCGCCGTCGCCCGCTTCGAGCACAATATGGCCCATGTCTTGGAGGATCTCTACTATGAGCATGCGGATCGTCGGTTCGTCGTCGACGACCATGACGGTATGTCGGCCCTCGCTTGCCGTCGGCACGGTCTCCGCGGCGGTTTCGCCCTCGATCTCCGCCTCGCCGTAATGGCGCGGCAGGTAGATGCACATCGTCGTGCCCTGGCCGAGTTCCGAATAGATGCGCACCTGCCCGCCCGACTGGCGGGCGAAGCCGTAGATCATCGACAGGCCAAGCCCCGTACCTTCGCCCATCGGCTTTGTGGTGTAGAAGGGGTCGAAGGCGCGCGACTGTACCTCGGGCGTCATGCCGGTCCCGGTGTCGGTGACGCACAGCGAGAGATATTGGCCCGGTTCGAGGTCGCGTTCGCGCGCCGCGCGCTCGTCGAGCCAGCGGTTGGCGGTTTCCACGGTGATGCGGCCACCCTCCGGCATCGCATCGCGCGCGTTTATGCAGAGGTTGAGGAGCGCATTTTCGAGTTGGTTGGGATCGACCATCGCCGGCCACAATCCGCCGGCGCCGACCACCTCGATCGTCACGCCGGGGCCGACGGTGCGCTGGATCAGGTCGCGCAGGCCGTCGATCAGCCGGTTGATGTCGGTCGGCCTGGGATCGAGCGTCTGGCGCCGCGAGAAGGCGAGCAGCCGGTGGGTGAGCGCCGCCGCACGCCGCGCCGCACCCTGCGCGGCATTGGCATATCGATCGATCTCGTCGGCGCGGCCCTGGCGGATGCGCACCTGCATCATCTCGATCGCCCCCGAGATGCCGGTGAGCATATTGTTGAAATCGTGCGCCAGCCCGCCGGTGAGCTGCCCGACCGCCTCCATCTTCTGCGCCTGACGCAGATGCGCCTCCGCGGTCATCAGCTCGCGGGTGCGCGCCTCGACCTGCTGTTCGAGCGAGGCGGTGAGCGCGGCGAGTTCGTGCTCGACGCGGCGGCGTTCGACCGCGTCGCGGGTCCGCTCGGCGACGTCGCGGACGAAGGCGATCTCCTCGGCCAGCCAGCGGCGCGGCTGCGCGTTGTTGAGGTAGAGCAAGGCGACGAAGCCGCCCTGTTCGGTCACCGGCATGTTGATGAACGACAGTGCGGCGAGGCTCCGCAATCCCTCGGCGGTGGCGGCGGTGCGCGGATCGTCGTGGACGTCGTCGATCGCCACCGTCTCGCCGCGCTTCAGGTCCTCGATATACGAGCCATAATCGCGGAAATGCAGGATGCCGGGCAGCGGCGCGATGCCGGGTGCGCACCACGCGCGTTCGGTGACGATCGTCTCCGTCGCACGGTCGATCGTGCCATAGCCGCAGCGGCTGACGTCGAACAGGCGGCCGAGGATCTCGGATGCGGCATAAGCGAGGTCGGCGGGGTCGCCCGGATCGCGCAGCCGGTCGTTGAGCTGGACCAAGGCCGTGAGGCGCAGTTCGGCGGATTTGCGCGCATCGATGTCGAAGCTGATGCCGGGGAAGCGCAGCGGCCGCCCGTCGGCATCGTAGGTGACGCGGCCGCGTGCCGCGACCCAGCGCGCGCGGCCGTCGGGCTGTTGCAGGCGATAGTCGCTTTCGAACGGATCGCCGCTGGCGAGCGCCGCGGCGATCTCCGCCTGCACCCGCGGCCGATCGTCCGGGTGCATCGCGGTGAAGAACCGGTCCAGTCGCGCGCCGGCCTGCGCCTCGGCGGGGTCGACACCGTAGAGGCGGGCGAATTCAGGGTCGGCGGTGACGCGGTCGGCGACCACGTCCCAATCCCAACTGCCGACGCTGATCTGGCCGGTGGTCTTCAAATCGTCGTCGGCCATCGGCGGCAGAGGGTTCCCGGTTGCAACATGGGTTGCACAAACGCGCTGCGGCCGGGAGCGATCCGGCGCGAGGCTATATTGCGACGCAATGCCAACTCAGCGTTGCGTCGCGGCCACATCGTCGCGCGACCAGCCGCCGCCCATCGCCTGGTAGAGCGCGACATAAGCGGTGATCCGATCGGCGCGTGCCTGCACCAGCGCCAGCTCGGCGGTGAGCAGGCCGCGCTGCGCATCGAGCTGTTCGATGTAGGAGGTGTAGCCGGCGCGATAGCGGTTGCTGGCGTTGCGCAACGCCGCGGCGAGCGCATCGACCTGCAACCCGAGCGCGACCGCCTGTTCGCCCGAACGCTGCACCCCGGCGAGCGCATTGTCGACGTCCTGAAAGGCGATCAGCGCGGTGCGGCGATAGGCATAAGCGGCCTGGTCGCGGCGTGCGGTGGCGATATCGGTCTGCGCGCGCAGGCGGCCGCCGTCGAAGATCGGCGAGAGGACGCTGGCGCCGATCGAGAAGACACCGATCGGATTGGCGAGCGCGGTCGACAGCACGACGCCCGCCGAGCCGGTGAGCGCGAGATTGGGCAGCATCGCCGCGCGCGCGCTGTCGAGCGTGCGGTCGGCGGCGACCAATGTCTGTTCGGCCTGGAACAGGTCGGGGCGGCGGCGCAGAAGGTCGGCGGGCAGGCCGTCGGGAATCGCGGGGGCGAGCAGCCGGTCGAGCGGCAAACCGCGCGGGATCGGGCCGGGGCTGGTGCCGAGCAGCAGGCTAAGCGCATTCTCCTGCCGGCTGATCGCCAGCTGCGCGGCGGGGACGAGCTGTTGCGTGGCGCGATATTCGGCTTCGGCCTGATGCAGTTCGAGGTTGGAGGTATAGCCCGCCTCGGCGCGGCGGCGGGCGATGCGCAGCGCCTCGCTGCGCGCGGCGAGCGTCTGTTGCGCGACGGCGAGGCGCAGGTCGAGCGCGCGCAGCGTGACGTAGTTGGTCGCGACGCCGCTGGCGATGGCGAGGCGGACGGTGTCGCGCGCGCCCGCGCTGGCGAGCAATTGCGCCTGCGCGGCGCGGCTCGCCTGGCGCAGGCGGCCGAACAGGTCGAGATCGTAGCTGGCGGTGACCGAAGGCTGCGCGCCGATCGCGTCGCTGGGAGTACCGAACGGGCTGACCGTCTGGCCGGTGGTGCTCGGCGCACTGCCGCCGAGCGTCGGCGTCTGCTGCGCGCGGGCGAGGCGGGCGGCGGCGCGGGCCTCGTCGATCCGCGATATTGCGGCGGCGAGGTCGACGTTGTCGGCGAGCGCGCGGTCGACGAGCCGGGTGAGGACGGGGTCGCCGAACGCGTTCCACCAGTCGGCGCGGATCGGCTCGCCGTTGCCGAGCGCGGTGCGCCACGCGGGCGGCGGGACGATCGCGCTGGCGCTGGGGGTTTGCGGGCGAGGGCCGATACAGGCGGCCAGCGTGAGGCAGAGCAAGGTGGTGCACGCGAAGGCGCGAAGGCGCGAAGGGGGTGCGTTTGCGGCGGTCGTGGTCCTGTTATCGCGGCGGGTGATGGAACGGGTTGCGACTGCCGGAAGCGCAACATCTTTGCGCCTTCGCGCCTTCGCGCGATCATCATCGGCGCTTTCGGAGAAAGGTCGGATATTGGTTCGCGCAGAGGCGCAGAGGCGCAGAGGTGCTGCGCTTAGAGCGGATGCTCGATCAAAATCCTCCCCCGCCAGGGGGAGGTGGCACGGCGGAGCCGTGACGGAGGGGGAGGATACGGCGAACTGAGTCGTATGCGGAGACGCCCCCTCCACCACGGCCTGCGGCCGCGGTCCCCCTCCCCCGCTGACGCGAGGGAGGAATTTTCGGTAGCCCATCACTTCACCACCGGGCCGGTGGTGGTGTCGACGCGTGCCTGTACCGACATGCCGGGGCGGAGCCGCGCGGCGAGTTGCTGGCCGGGGTCGATGCGGATGCGCACCGCGATGCGTTGCGGGACCTTGGTGAAATTGCCCGTCGCATTGTCGGCCTTGAGCACCGCGAATTCCGATCCCGCTGCGGGCGAGATGCGTTCGATATGACCGGTCAGCCGCGCGTTGGCGAGGCCGTCGACGGTGAAGCTCGCGGGCTGGCCGACCGTCATCCGCGCGGTCTGCGCTTCCTTGAAATTGGCGATCACCCAGGTTTCGGGCGGCACCAGGAACATGAGCTGCGATCCGGCGGTGACATATTGGCCGACGCGCACGCCGACCTCGCTCAGCCGGCCGCGCTCGGGCGCGCGGATGACGGTGTTGGCGAGGTCGATCTGGGCGAGGCGCAATGCCGCCTCGGCGCCCGAGACGCCGGCCTGCTGGCCGCCGCGGCCGACCTGGACGGTGCGGATGTCCTGTCGCGCGATCTCGCGCGCGGCGCGCGCCTGCTGCACCGCCGCCTGCGCCTGGCGCAATGCGGCGAGCGTCTGGTCGCGTTCGCGCAAAGAGACCGAACCATCGGTGACGAGGTCGTTGACGCGGTTCATGTCGGCCTGCGCCCGCATCAGCTGCGCCTCGGCGTTGGCGACCGCGGCGGTCTGCGCGGCGAGGCTGGCGGTGCGGCTGCGCTCGGTCTGGCGGGCGTTGGCGAGCGTCGCCGCCTGCGCATCGACCTGCGCCTGCGCCTGATCGACGCGCTGGCGATAGATGCGGTCGTCGATCTGCACCAAGGGCTGTCCCGGCGTCACGTCCATGAAGTCGCGGACGAACACCTGCGTGACATAGCCCGACACCTGCGGCGCGATCACCGTGGTGCGGCCGCGGACATAGGCATTGTCGGTCGACTGGTTGGCGTTGGCGAAGGGCGGCAGCCGCCATGCCGCGAGCACCGCGAGCACGCCGCCGAGCGCCAGCGCGACGATGACGATCAGCGCGGTGCGGCTGGGCGGCTGCGGCCGCCAGCCCGACCCGACCGGGGCGGCGGAGGGCGGCACCGGTGCGGTGGCGGCGGCCCGTGCCTCCTCGGTGGCGGGGGCGGGATCGACGGGGCTGCGGCTATCGGTCATGCGGGACTCTGGTTGAGCGCGGCACGGCGTTCGCGGCGCGCCCGGCGGATCATGAGGAACAGGAGATAACAGAAGGTGAGCGCGGCGAGCACCGCGATCAGCCGGAAGACATCGTCGAACGCCAGGACGTTGGCTTCGCGCGTCGCGGTCTGCGACAGGATCGCGCCGCCTTCGGCGCTGCGCAACGCCGGATCGCCGACGACGCGCGACACCGCCGCGCCGCCCGCCTGCAAGCGTTGTGCGACGATCGGATCGGTGAGGTCGATCGCCTGCACCAAGGCGGCGCTGTTCGTCTTCTCGCGGATCTGTTGATAGCTGCCGAGCAAGGCGGTGCCGGCGAGGCCACCGATCGAATTGATCATCCCGAACAACGCGATGAAGCTGATGATATGGCCCGACCCCTGTTGCAGCGCGCGGGTCATGCCGAACAGCAGGGCGGGGCCGAGGAAATAGGTGGCGGCGAAGGCGATCAGCGCCTGGCTGGCGTACATCTGCGGCGCGCGGGTGAGGCTGGTCGCGTGGCTGTCGGCGAAGGCGGCGATCGCGACGAGGCCGATCGCGAGCATGATCGGATGCGCCGGGCGGTCGACGTCGAGCGTCACCGCGCTCAACACCACGCCGGCGACCGAGGCGAGGAAGATGATCGTGAAGAACGGCACGAGCTGGTCGTTGTTCTGGCCGAGCACGGTGAGCAGGCCGACCGAGGCATAGGTCTGTTCCGACAGGACGATGCGCGCCATGATCGTGACGACCGTGAAGCGGACGATGTCGGCGCTGCCCAGCCAGCGCGTGTTGAGCAGCGGATTGACGCGGTGATGCTCGATCGCGAGCGCTGCCGCCAGCATCAGGATCGCCGCGATCAGCGCCCAGCCGAGCCACGGCGCGTTGGTCCACCAGACGTAGCGCCCCTGGCCGAGCACCGCGGCGAACAGCGCCATCGCGCCGGCGAACAGCACGAAGGTGACGAAATCGAGCCGCTCGAACGCCTTCGATCGCGTCGTCGGCGGCAGGCGGAGGAAGGCGACCGCAGCGAGGCTGAGCATCGCCAGCCCGAGTTCGAACAGATAGAGCGTGCGCCATTGCGACATCGCCAGCAGATCGGGCGAAAAGAGCCGCGCAAGCGGCGTCGCGCATTGCGGGATGCCGATGCCGATCACAACCGCCTTCAGCCGCCATTTCGCGGGCAGCGCCTGCATCATGTAATAGAGGCACAGGCTGGAGACGGCGGCGCCCGCCATGCCGCTCGCCGCGCGGACGAGGATCGCGGTGTCGAAGCCGCGGACGAACAGATGCGCGAAGGTCAGCGCCGCATAGACGCCGAGGAATATCATCGCGAACGGCCGGAGGCCGAATTGCGCGCGGAACTTGATGAGCAGCAGGTTGATGCTGACGTTGGTCATCACATAGACCGTCGGCAGCCACGCGATCTCGGCGGGATCGAGGCCGAGCGCGCCCTGCAGCGTATAGGTGTTGGCGGAGATCAGCGCGTTGCCGAAGCCGCCGGTCAGGCCGAGCAGCACCGAGATGACGCCATAAGCGATGCGATGGCGCGTGCGATGCTCGACCGTACCCGGCGAGCCGGGGAGCACGGGCAGTTCGTGCGGCGCGAAGGTCCAGTCTTCCTCCGACAGGAAGCGGCGCAGGCGGGCGATCATGACCTGCTTATACGCGCGATCGGGGCGGGCGGTTCAACCGGGGCGATGTGCCGCGCCACGCGGGACGGTGACAAGCAATCGCCGGGTCGCTCAGCCACCCAGAATGTCGCGGTAGAGCGCGATATAGGCGTCCGCCATCCGCTCGACGGTGAAGCGTGCCGCCACCGCGGCGCGGCAGGCGGCGCGGTCGATCTCGGGCAGGCGCGCGACCGCCGCGATCGCCTCGTCGACGCTGTCGACCAGAAAGCCGGTGACGCCGTGCTCGATCAGCTCGGGCATCGAGCCGCGGCGGATCGCGATCACCGGCGTGCCGCAGGCCATCGCCTCGATCACCGACAGGCCGAAGGGCTCGTCGAAATTGATGAGGTGGAGCAGCGCCGCCGCCTTGCCGAGCGCGGCGGTGCGGGCGTCGCCGCCGACCGCGCCGGGGTGGCGGATACGCTCGCCGAGATGCGGGACGACCGACCGCTCGTAATAGCCCTGATCCTGGACGATGCCGTACATGGCGAGGTCGCGAGCCGTCGCCTGCGCGACCGCGATCGCCTCGGCGGCGCCCTTGTCGGGGTGCATGCGGCCGAAGAACAGCAGGTCGTCGCTCCCCTCCGCATCGAAGGGGAAATCGTCGAGGACGATGCCGTGGTGGATCGTCGCGGCGTAGCGCAGCTGCGGCGCGCGATCGGCGTCGCTGATCGCGACATAGTGCACGCGGTCCTGATAGGGCTGGTACATCGGCAGGATACGGTCCGACGAAAAGCCGTGGATCGTCGTGACCATCGGCGTGGCCACCAGATGCGAAAAGGCATGGGCGGGGAAATCCGCCTGGTTGTGGATCAGGTCGAACTCGCCGGCGCGCGCGAACAGATGCGCGAGGTGGCGGAATTCCCAGACCTTGGCGTCGATGCTCGGATCTTCGGAATAAGGCGCCGGCACCACGGCGCTAAGGGTCCCGGCGGTGAGGCTGTCCTGCGTCGCGAACAGCGTGACGTCGACGCCGCGCGCGACGAGCGCTTCGGTGAGCAGGCTGGTGACCAATTCCCACGGGCCGTAATGGCGCGGCGGGGTGCGCCACGAAATGGGGGCGAGCATCGCGATCTTCATGACGCGGACTTAGCGGGTTACGCGCAGGATGATAGCTTCGTCGGGACGCAGCACGCCGGGATCGCCGGTGCCGGACAGCGTCGTCAGCAGGATCTCGCCGGCGGGCAGGATCACCGGTTGCGGCGTCGCGCCGAGGTTGAGCGCGACGACGATCCGCTCGTCGCCGTCGTGCCGTTCGTAGGCGAGCACGTCGCCCTCCGCGTCGATCAGCGCGAAGGCACCGATCGCCAGCGCGTCATGCTTGCGACGCAGGTTGAGCAGGTCGCGGTGCAGCGCCAGCATCGATCGCGGATCGCCGCCCTGCGCCGCGACGTTGCGCGTCGGCCAGTCGGGGTTGAGCGGCAGCCACGGCTCGGCGGTCGAGAAGCCGGCATGGGCGCTGGCGTTCCACGGCATCGGCGTGCGCACCGGATCGCGGCCGAGGCCGAGGCCGGGTTCGCGCAGTTCGCGCGGGTCCTGCACGCGGGCCGCGGGGATGGCGACGTCGGCGAGGCCCAGTTCGTCGCCGTAATAGAGCGTCGGCGTACCGCGCAGCGTCATCAGCAGGACGGCGGCGACGCGCGCCTGCGCCGCACCGACGCGGGTGGCGATGCGCGGGCGATCGTGGTTGCCCAGCACCCAGTTGGGCCAGCCGCCCGCCGGCAAGGCCGCTTCATACTCCGCGATCAGCGCGGCGAGGTGGCGCGCATCCCATCGCGCGTCGATCAACTGGAAGTTGAAGGGGAGATGCACCTCTGGCGTTTCCCGGCCATAATAATGCATCAGCCGTTCGACCGGCAGGTAGATCTCGCCGATCAGCACGCGGTCGCCGGGGTAGGAATCCGCGATGCCACGCATCTCTGCGGCGATGGCGTGGACCTCGGGCTGGTCGGTCGAGTGGAGCTGGAGCACGGCGTGCATCTCGCCCATCTCGAAGCGATAGTCGGGGTTGGCGGGATTGTCGGGGAAGTCGGCGTGTTTGACCATGTGCCAGAGCACGTCGATGCGAAAGCCGTCGACGCCGCGGTCGAACCAGAAGCGCAGGGCGTCCATCATCGCACGCCGCAGATCCGGATTGCGCCAGTTGAGGTCGGCCTGTTCCTTCAGGAAGGCGTGGTAATAATATTGGCCGGTGGCGGCGTCATATTCCCATGCCGAGCCGCCGAAATCGCTGATCCAGTTATTAGGCGGGCCGCCGTCGGGGGCGGGATCGCGCCAGATGTACCAGTCGCGCTTGGGATTGTCGCGCGACGACCGGCTCTCCTGAAACCACGGATGATCGGTCGAGCTGTGGTTGGGGACGAAATCGAGCAGCAGCTTGAGCCCGCGCGCATGCGCGGCGGCGAGCAGGCTGTCGAAATCGGCGAGCGTGCCGAAGCGCGGATCGATGCCGCAATAATCGGCCACGTCATAGCCGAAGTCGCGCATCGGCGAGGGGAAGATCGGCGAAATCCACACCGCATCGACGCCGAGCGCGACGAGATGGTCGAGCCGCGCCTCGATCCCTTTGAGGTCGCCGACGCCGTCGCCATCGCTGTCCTGAAACGAGCGCGGGTAGATCTGGTAGATCGTCCCCGAACGCCACCATGTCATGCGAACATCCCCTTCGGCAGCCGGGTCATGCGGCAGGCGAGGTCGGCCTCGCCGCTGGCGACCAGATAGTCGTCGCCGGTATCGACCAGACCGGTCGAGAACACCACCGGGGTCGGCAGGTACATCTGATGCGCGATCGGCGCGGTGAGCGCCGGGTCGGCCTCGATCAGCGGCGTCTCGTCCTCGATCCGCAGGATGTGCGCGGGATCGTCGCGGTCGAGCAGCGCCCAGAAGCTGCGATAGATGCCGACGCTCTCGCGCGCCTCGACGCCGTGATAGATCATCAGCCAGCCCTGCCGGGTCAGCACCGGCTGGGTGCCGCCGCCGATCTTCATCGCCGATTGCGATCCCTTGCGAGCGCGCAGCCCAGGGGCGTCGAGCGGCTTCCAGTGGAGCGCATCGGGGCTCTGCGCGAAATTGATCGACGGCCCGCCGACATAGGGGCTGTCGGGCGGATAGGCGAAATAGACCTCGCCGAGCGGGCGGGTGAGCGCCATGAATTTGTCGCCGACCAGCCCCTCGAACAGGATCATGTCCTTGTTCTGGTGATCGAGGACGATCCCCTCAAGCCGATAGCGCAGCCCGTCGCGCGATATGTGGAGCGTGGTGCAATGGCGCTCGGCGCCGACCGAGCAGGTCGTCATGTACCAGATGTCGCCGATGCGCGTGATGCGGGCATCCTCGACGCCATAGCATTGATAGCCGGCGGCGGGTTCGATCGCCGCGTCGTAATGGACGGCGACGATCCGCTCGCCCGCGGGATCGAGTTCGACCGGGAGCAGCCAGGACAGCGAGGTGAGCGCGAGAATGCGGTGGCGGCTGCCCTTGAGTTCGAACTGGCGCGGGTCGGTCATGTCGACGCGATCGAGCGGCCAGGCGTCTAGGACATAGCCCGCCGGCGTCCAGCGGATCGCGTGGACGTGGCCGTCGCGCACCGGCTCGGACAGCGCCTCGGCGATGCGCACCATCAGCAGCAGATTGCCGTTGGGCAGCCGCGTGAAGCCGGGGTTGAACGCGCCGAGCACATAGGTCGGCTCGGCGATCCCGCGGCGCAGCGGCGAGCGGGTGAGATCGACATGGTCGGGGGTGAAGATCAGCGCGTCGTGCATGCTGGCGTTAGCGCCGGGACGGGGGAGTGGTTCCATTCCTCCCCGGTACGGGGAGGGGGACCGCCCGGCATAGCCGGGTGGTGGAGGGGGGCTTCCGCGGGCGGGCGGGATGTGGAGGCCCCCCTCCGTCACGCCTTCGGCGTGCCACCTCCCCGTGCCGGGGAGGAATTTACGTCAGAACGCCGCGGTTACCGCGAACACGACCTGGCTCGCCGCGATGCTGCTGCCGTTCTTGGTCGAGGAGAAGTTCGGCTGGAGATACGCCGCCTGCCGCTTGGTGATGTCGGTATCGACATAAGCGATGCCGAGCGTCAGCGGCGTGCCCTTGACCGCATAGTCGGCACCGACCAGCCAGTCCCAATATTCGCCGGTCGGCGCCGCCGAGGTGCCGTTGGGGCCGAGGCCCGAATTGCCCTTCGAATAGCCAATGTGCGCCTTGGCGGTCAGCGGCGTGGTCGGGATCGCGCTGGCGAAATCGCCCCACAGATAGAGGTTGTCGTTCTTCTTGCCGGGATTGTCGTAGATGCCGGTCTGCGCCGAGGCGCCGCTGTTGTAATATTTGCCCAGCGCCTGCTGCTTGGGCGCGTAGGCGACGCCGGCGAGCAGGTTGACCGGGCCGATCGTGCCCGACAATTTGGCATAGGGTTCGGCGAAGTCGGTCTTCGACGCGCCGCCCGGATACATGTACCACGTCAGGCCGACGTCGATCGCGCCGCCGCCGATCGCATGTTTGTAGCCGCCGATCAGGTCAAGCTCCATGTTCGAGCCGCCGAACGTGCCCCAGCCGGCGAGGTTCGACGCCCAGACGCCGCCGTACAGGCCGCTTTCATGCGCGACGGTGATACCGCCCTGGACGGCCATCTCCTTGTCGGTCTGCGAAACGCCACGCAGGCGATAGTCGGACACGAGCGCGACGCTGCCGGTGACGGTGACCGGCTTGGGCGGTGCGGTCTCCTGCGCGGCGGCGGGGAGCGCGGTGACGGCAGCGAGCGTCGCGGCCGCGAGCAGAGTATATTTCATGGGACCCCTTTCGACTGGATGGGTCCCTCCTGCGTCCGGGCCGCCGGCGCGCTCGCTCCGCGGTGGCGGACGGGCACCAGTCTTTCCCTGACGCCCATTCGCTACCGCAGCATTATGGCCAAAAAGCTTCTTTTATGTAACGAAACATTGCTGGACCGGGTTCAGTGGGCGAGTGCGGCAGTCTTGCCACGCGCGCCGAGCAGCTCGACGACGTCGCCCGCCGCGCGGCGGCGCTGGAACCAGTCCTTGATCAGTTCGGCGCAAGTATGGTCGACGGTCGACAGATCGGTGACGTCGAGCCGCACCGGCGTGCCGGCGGGCGCGCGCTCCAGCGTGTCCGACAATTTGGGCAGCGACACGAAGGTCGCCGCACCCGACAGGTTGATCGCATGCGCGCCGCCCTGCGGCCCCTCCGAGACCCTGAGGCCGAGCCGCTTGAGATGCGGCACCAGTTCGAGCATCGAAAGGCCGATACCGACCAGCACGCCGGTGAGCAGGTCCTCAACCACCACGGTGACGAGCGTCGCCAGCCAGATCAGCGCGGGCAGCGGCCCGTAATGCGACAGCAGATGGCGGGCATGGGCGAGGCTGACCAGCCGCCAGCCGGTGATGACGAGGATCGCGCCGAGCGCCGCCATCGGGATTTCGCGCAGCACCCAGGGGAGCAGTGCGACGAAGCCGAGGATCCAGATGCCGTGGAAGATCGTCGACAGGCGCGTGGTCGCGCCCGCCTGGACGTTCGCCGACGAGCGGACGATGACGCCGGTCATCGGCAGCGCGCCGGCGAGGCCGCAGAGCAGATTGCCGATCCCCTGCGCGCGCAATTCCTTGTTGTAGTTGGTGCGGGCGCCGTCGTGCATCCGGTCGACCGCGGCTGCGGACAGCAGCGTCTCGGCGCTGGCGATGAAGGCGATGGCGAGCGCGGCGGCGATGATCGACGGATCCGCCCATTTGGCGACCATGCCGATGCCGGGGAAGCTGACCGCACCGGCGATCGATGCCGGCACGTTGACGCGCGCCACGTCGAGATCGAAGGCGAGCGCGAGGATGGTGCCGGTCAGCACCCCGACCAGCGCACCGGGGACGAGGCGCAGCGAGGCGGGACGGAATTTCTCCCAGCCGAGCATCGCTGCGATGGTCAGCATGCCGATGCCGAAGGCGATTTCGGTCGCGGCGATGTTGCTGGGCGACAGGCCGAACAGCCGGCCGGGCGCGGCGGCGAGGTTCTGGAGGCCGCTCGGCAGCGGCTTGGCGTCGAACAGCACGTGGAACTGGCCGACGACGATCAGCACGCCGATGCCGGCGAGCATGCCGTGGACGACCGCGGGCGAGATGGCGCGGAACCAGCCGCCGAGCCGCGCGATGCCGGCGACGACCTGGATCAGCCCGGCGAGGACGAGGATCGGGCCGAGCGCGGACAGGCCCTGATCGCGGACCAGTTCGAAGACGACGACGGCGAGGCCGGCGGCGGGGCCGCTGACCTGCAACGGCGATCCGGCGAGCGCGCCGACGACGATGCCGCCGATGATGCCGGTGATCAGGCCCTTTTCGGCCGGGACGCCGGACGCGACCGCGATCCCCATGCACAAAGGCATCGCGACAAGGAAGACGACGATCGAGGCGGTGAGGTCGCGCGTGACGACCGGGCCGCTCGGCAGCAGGGCGCGGAGACGGCTCATTCCGCCGCCGCCAGGAATTCGACGTCGGAGGCCTGACGCGGCGCGGCGGGCTGGGCGACGGGGAAATCCTCGCCTTCGTTGAGCGGGCGGAAGCGGCCGGTCTCGCCATCGAGCGCCAGCACCGTGCCGTCGTGGATGTCGACGAACCAGCCGTGCAGCGCGATCTTGCCCTGCGCGATGCCCGCGGCGACCGACGGGTGGGTGCGCAGATGCGCGAGCTGGGCGACGACATTCTCCAGGCTGAGCGCGCGGATACGCTCGGCATCGGTGAGGTCGGGATAGGTCTGGTCGACAATCTGGCGCGCGGCGGCGCCGTGTTTCAGCCAGTTGGCGACGGTGGGGATCGCGGCGAGCGCGGCGGGATCGCCGGCAAGGCCCTTCATCGCGCCGCAATCGGAATGGCCGCAGACGATGATGTCGTGCACGCCGAGCACCGCGACGGCATATTCGACCGTGGCGGAGACGCCGCCGGTCTGGAGCGCGAACGGGGGCACGATGTTGCCGGCATTGCGGCAGACGAACAGATCGCCCGGCTGCGCCTGCATGATATGTTCCGGCACGATCCGCGAATCGGCGCAGGAGATCATCAGCGCTTTCGGACTCTGCCCCTGCGCCAGCGTCGAATAAAGCGCATGCTGGCCGTGGAAGACCGTTTTGCCGAAACTGACGACGCGTCCGAGCAATTCGTTCACGGGGGTGATCCTCCCGGCCGCGGCGGAAGCCGGACCATCGGGAACACTACCGAAACGAATTTGCCGGGACGCGGCGGGGATGTTTTAAAGTGTTGCCGGGGAACGCTTTTGCAAAGGTTCGCCGGGATGACGAAGCAAGTGCGATCACCGCGGCAGGAAGATCGCGGCGCGCAGTCCGCCCTCCGGCCGGTTGGAGAGGGTCAGCACGCCGCCTTCCGCCTCGACGATGCGACCGACGATCGGCAGGCCGAGCCCGAAGCCGACGGTATCGCGCGGCCGCGCCGTGTCGAGCCGGACGAAGGGTTCGAGGACGCTGCGCAACTGATCCTCGGGGATGCCGGCGCCGTCGTCCTCGACGATCATCGTGACGCCTTTGCGGTCGCTCTCCAGCCGCACCACGACGTTGCCGGCATAGTGCAGCGCGTTCTCGATCAGATTGCCGAGCGCGCGCTTGAGCGCGACCGGGCGGACGGTGACCTCGCAATGCGCCGGGCCATCGTAGGTGCCGGGCAGGTCGCGATCCTCGACATCGTCGATCAGCGTCGCGCAGAGCACCGCGACGTCGGTCAGCACCGGCGTCTCGGGATCGCTGCCGCCGCCGAGGAAGGCGAGCAGCGAATTCACCATCGCCTCCATCTCGCCGATATCGCGCTGGATCGCGGCGCGGGTCGTCTCGTCCTCGACCGCGTCGGCGCGCAGCCGCAGCCGGTGCAGCGGCGTGCGCAGATCGTGGCCGACCGCGGCGAGCGCCTGGGTGCGGTCGACGATCAGCCGCTGGATGCGCGCCGCCATCCGGTTGAACGCCGCGACGACGCGGCGCACCTCGCCCGGGCCGGCCTCGGGAATCGGGTCGTGTTCGGCATCGCCGAGCGTGTCGGCGGCGATCGCGAGCTGGCGCATCGGCCGCAGCGCGCGGCGGATCAGCAGCCCGCCGATCACCATCAGCGCCAGCGCCGGGATCAGCGCGAGCAGGATGCGCTCGGTGGCGAGTTCGAGATTGTGCAGCGGTTCGAGCGTGCGGAAATACAGCCAGCTATCGTCGGGCAGCCGCAGCCCGCCGGTGACCACCGAGCTGCGCCCCGGCGAGGTGAGCTTGAGCCGCAGGTCGCTGGCGGCGAGCGACGGCTCCCATTCGACCACCTGATGCCGCATGCCGTCGAGCGCCGGGGCGATCGGCGGCGGCGGCGGCAGGTTGCGCTGCCAATGCAGCGCATAGCGTTCGGTGGTGAGGTCCTCCGCCATCGCGTCGCGCCGCTCGGGCGGCTGTTCGGCGACGAGGCGGCGCGCGATGACGAGATGTTCGGCGAGCCGGCGCGCCTCGTCGTCGCGGACCGCGAACTGGCTGGCGCGTTCGTAGAGGATCGTGCTGACGCCGAATTCGATCACCATCGTCAGCAGCAGGATGGCGACGATCTGGCCGATCAGGCCGATCGAGGGGCGGACGAAGCGTCTCATGGATGGGTGCGGAAGGATCGGGCCGTCCGCGCCGCGCGCGCCGTCACCGGCGCGTCACCTCGGTGTTGAGCATATAGCCGACGCCGCGGACGGTGATGATCGGCGCGTCCTTGCCGGCGCTCGACAATTTGCGGCGCAGGCGGCTGATCAGCACGTCGATGCTGCGGTCGGAGCTGTCGCCGAGCCGGGTGCGCGACAGCTCGATCAGCCGTTCGCGCGCGATGACGCGGCCGGCATGTTCGGCGAGGCTGACGAGCAGGTCGAACTCCGCACCGGTCAGGTCGACGACCGCGCCGGTCGGCGAGGTCAGCTCGCGCCGCGGCAGCGTCACCTGCCAGCCGTCGAAGGTCAGCACGCCCTCCTCGCGCTCGCCGGGGCGGCGTTCGAGCTGGCCGCGGCGCAGCACCGCGCGGATGCGCGCGATCAGCTCGCGGCTGCCGAACGGCTTGGCGATATAATCGTCGGCGCCGAGTTCGAGCCCGACGACGCGGTCGGTCTCGCTGCCCTTGGCGCTGATGAAGATGATCGGGACTTCGCTCTTCTGGCGCAGCGCGCGGCACAGATCGATGCCGCTGGTGCCGGGGAGCATGATGTCGAGCAGGATGAGGTCGACCGGCCCGGCCTCCAGCGCGAGCCACATCTCGGGCGCGGCGGAGGCGGGACGGACGAGATAACCGTTTTCCTGCAACGCTCTGGTGGTCAGGGTGCGGAGGGCGGGATCGTCCTCTACCAGGAGGATGGTGGGGGCGGTCATGGCGCGAGAGGTAGGCAAGCGGGCCGGGGTGGTCAACCGCGGCCCGGCCGATCAGTCCGCCGCGACGGGTCCGTGGCCCCCCTTGGGCCGGCGCGTGAACCACACGATCACCACCATCGCCGCGCACAGCCACGCCGAGACGCGGAACAGGTCGGTGGAGGCGAGCAGATAGGCCTGGCCCACCATCTGCCGGGTGACCGCGGCGGCGGCCTGCGTCGAGCTGGCGCCCATTTTCTGCAATGCCTCGCTCGCCATCTGCAACGGCATGCCCTGGCCGACCGCCTCGGCGAGGCGGCTCTGGTGGAGCGCCTCGCGCCGGTCCCAGGCGGTGGTGATGATCGACGCGGCGAACGAGCCGGCGACGATCCGCGCGAAGTTCGAGATGCCCGTCGCCGAGGGGATGCGCGGCGGCGCGATGCCGTCGAGCAGGATCGTCACCATCGCGAGGAAGAAGATGCTCATCGCGATCCCCTGCACCAGCAGCGGCAGCATGAAGTCGAACACCGTCGCGCCGGTGACGAGATTGGAGCGCATCCAGTAGGAGACGGCGAAGGCGAGGAACGAGATGGTGGCGAGGATGCGCGCGTCGACCTTGCCCGACAGCCGCGCGGCGAGCGGCGAGATGACGACCGCCACGACGCCGCTCGGCGCGGCGATGAGGCCCGCCCAGGTCGCGGTATAGCCGAGCTGCGTCTGCAACCAGAGCGGCAGGATCAGCGTGTTGGCGAAGAACACCGCATAGCCGAGGCAGAAGGCGAGCGTGCCGATCGCGAAATTGCGGTTGGCGAACAGCGACAGGTCGACCGCGGGATTGGCGTCGGTCAGCTCCCACAGGATCCACGCGACGAAGCCGACCGCGGCGACGACCGCGAGCACGCAGATCGCCGGATCGTTGAACCAGTCGGCGTTCTTGCCGAGATCGAGCATGATCTGCAGCGATCCGACCCAGACGACGAGCAGCATCAGCCCCATGGTGTCGATCGGCAGCTTGCGCGTCGGCGTCTCGCGGCTCTTGAGCCCGTTCCAGCAGATCAGCGTGGTGAAGATGCCGAACGGGATGTTGATCAGGAAGATCCAGCTCCAATGATAATTGTCGCTGATATAGCCGCCCAGGATCGGCCCCATCACCGGCCCGACCAGCGTGGTCATCGACCAGACGCCGAGCGCGGTCGAGCGCTTGTCCGCCGGGAAGATCGAGATCAGCAACGCCTGGCTGCCCGGCATCATCGGCCCGGCGCAGGCGCCCTGCAGGATGCGGAAGGCGATCAACGAGGGCAGGTCCCAGGCGATTCCGCACAGGAAGGAGGCGACGGTGAACGCCGCCACCGCGGTGCAGAAGGTGCGCACGACGCCGAACCGCCCCATCAGCCAGCCGGTCAGCGGCACCGCGACGCCGTTGGCGACCGCGAAGGCGGTGATCACCCAGGTCGAATTGTCGGACGAGACGCCGAGATTGCCCGCGATCGTCGGCAGCGACACGTTGGCGATCGTGCTGTCGAGCACCATCATGAACGTGCCGAGCGCGAGCGCGAAGGCGATCAGCGCGCGTTGCCCGCCGACGAGCGGGGCGGGGCCTTGAGCTTGGGTGGGGGCGGCCATCAGCGTATCTTCCGGGATATCGGTTCGTCCTCACCCTTCGCCGCAGGCGGCTAGGGGTGAGGACGACGCGGGCGTCAACGATTGGCGGCGATGATCTGGCGGATATGCGCCTCGACCGCGGGATCGCTGCCGTCGCCGGGGCGGCCGGCATAGGCCTGCGCCGCGGGCTTGCCGAGCAGCGCGCCCTGACGGTTGGCGGTATCCACCGTCGTGTTGACCGACAGGCCGACGCGCAGCGGATTGCGGGTCAGCTCGCGCGGATCGAGGCCGATGCGCACCGGCACGCGCTGGACGATCTTGATCCAGTTGCCGCTGGCGTTCTGCGGCGGCAGCAATGCGAAGGCGTTGCCCGAGCCGGCGCCGACGCCGATGACATGGCCGTGGAAGACGATGTCGTCGCCATACATGTCGGCGGTGACCGTGGCAGGCTGGCCGATGCGCAGGTCCTTGAGCTGCGTCTCGCGGAAATTGGCGTCGACCCATACCTTGGCCAGCGGCACCACCGCCATCAGCGGCGTACCGGCGGCGACCTGCTGGCCGATCTGCACGGTGCGCTGCGCGACGACGCCGTCGATCGGGGCGACGATGTGCATGTGGCTGCGGGTGATGGCGGCGCGGCGATAGGCGGCGACCGCGGCGAGCACCGCCGGGTTGGTGCTGGTGTTGGTGCCCTGTACGGTCGAGCGCGATTGCGCCTGCTGGCTTTGGGCGAGGTTGAGGTTGGCGCGCGCGACCTTTACCGCGTCGGCGGCATGCGCGAGCTCCTCGCCCGAGATCGCGCCCTGTGCCGCGGCACCCTGGCGACGGGCGTAATCGGCGGTGGCGGCGGACAGCTGCGCCTGCGCCTGGACGACCGCGGCGCCGCTCTCGCTGACCTTGCTGATGTCGGCGCGGGTCGAACGGACCGCACGGGCCAGCTCCGCCTCGGCCGAGGCGAGCGCGACGTCGGCGGTGGCGGGATCGAGGTCGAGCAGCGGCGCGCCGGCCTTCACCGTCTGGGTGTTGTCGGCGTAGATCGCGGTGATCTGGCCGGGATCGCGCGCGGTGATCGCGACGACGTCGCCGGCGACATAGGCGTCGTCGGTCTCCTGTTCGGGCTTGGCGAGCAGGAAGTGGAACACCGCCCAGACGATCAGCGCGATGACGACGAGGACGGCGAGGATCAGGAAGCCGCGACGGCGCGCGCGCGGCTTGCCGCCTGCGCTCGCGGGTTGGGGCGTGGGGGCTTGCGTGTCGGTCATCGGCGGGGTTCCTGGGCGGCGGAGAAGCCGCCGCCGAGCGCCAGCACCAGCGCGACGCGCTGGCGGGCCGCATCGGCGGCGAGATTGGCTTGCGTCAGCTCGGCATCGAGCAGGCGCACGTCGTTGTCGACGAGGTCGAGCTTGCTATCGAGCCCGCTCGACACGCGGATCGCATTGAGGCGGTTGGTCTCGCCGAAGCCGCGGACGACCTCGGCGGTGCGGGCGCGCTGTTCGCCGAGATTGGCGACGAGCGCGATCGCGTCCGCCGCGTCGCGGACCGCGCCGATGACGCGATCGTTGTAATCGGCCGTGGCGAGGTCGAGCGCCGCGGTGGCGCCGGCGAGGTCGGCCTTCAGGCGGCCGTTGTCGAACAGCGGCAGGTGGATCGCGGGACCCGCGCCGGCGGTGCCGGCGTCGAGGCTGACCAGATTGCCGAGCCCGATCGCCTGGAAGCCGGCGAGCGCGGTGAGGTTGACGTTGGGATAGAAGGCGCGGCGCGCGACCTGGCGACCGGCGGCGGCGGCCTCGATCCGCGCCTGCGCCGCGGCGATGTCCGGGCGGCGGGCGAGGAGGTCGGCGGGGACCTGCGCGGGCAGCGGCAGGACGGCGTCGAGACGCAGCGTCGCCGGGCGGATCGCCGCGGCGTAATCGGGGCCGCGACCGGCGAGCGCGGCGAGCGCATTGGTCGCGAGCGCGCGCGCGCCGTCGGCGCGGACCAAGGCGGTCTGCGCCTGTGCCAGCAACGTCTGCGCGGCGGTCGCCTGCAGGTTGCTGGCGAGGCGATTGCGGATGCGGATGTTGACGAGGCGCAGCGAGTCCTGTCGCGTCGCGATGGTGCGCCGCGCGATCTTCGCCTCCGCCTCGGCACGGGCGAGGTCGATATAGGTCTGTGCGACCGAGCCGGCGATCGCGAGGCGCGCGGCGGCGAGGTCGAGCGCGGCGGCGCGGGCGGAGGCGCGGGCGCCCTCGATCGCGGCCTTCTGCCGGCCGAACAGGTCGAGGTTCCAGGTGAGGTTGGCCTGGGTCTGTCCGACGAAGCGGACCGAGCCGCCGTAGGGCGGCGGGATGATGTAGCGGCCGGACAGGCGCTGGAGCTGCTCGTTGGCGTCGAGCGTCACGTCGGGGCCGGTGTCGGCGCGGCGACTCGACAGGACCGCCTGCGCCTGGGCGATGCGGGCGAGCGCGGCGGCGAGCGTCGGGTTGCCGCCGGTCGCGTCGGCGACGATCCGGTCGAGCTGCGGGTCGCCGAAGCCGGTCCACCAATCGTCGGCGACGACCGGGGCCGCAGCGCCGGTGAGGCCGAGCGACGCGGGCGCGACGGGCGCGACCGCGGGCGGGCTGGCGGGAATGGCGCAGCCGCCGAGGAGCAGCAGCGCGGCAGGGGATATATTCGCTATCTTCACGCAAAGACGCCTTCGTCGGGGGCCTGTTGGACGGTGTCGCGGAGCCGTTGGAGGAGGCGGATCAAATCCGTAATATCCTTCTCATTCCAATCGCTTAACCAATGGTTCCAGACGCGGATCACGGCATCGCGGACGGTGCCGGCGATGCCTTCGCCGGCGGGCGTCAGGGTGAGCCGGACGACGCGGCGATCCTCGCCGCCGTCGCGATCGCGCATCACCCAGCCGCGCTCCTCGAGCGTGTCCACCAGCCGGGTGGTCGCACCCTTGTCGTGACAGAGGTCGCGCGCGATCTCGGCGCAGGTCGACGCGCGGTTGAAGTGCAGGGCGGCGAGCGCGCTCCACTGCGTCTTGGTGATACCGGCGGCGACGAAGATCGGTTCGAGCACCGCCGAGCCGAGCTGCTCCGAGCGGCGCAGGAGATAGCCGATCGAGTTTTCCGGATTGAAGTTCGATTCGGAATAATAGGCCATGTCGTTGCCATGGCAATGGTTGCCTAAGCAGTCAATAGAATGTTGCGAAGTGTTTCCCTGCGGGGCGTTTCGGCTGATACGACGCCGTACCCCGGCGGAGGCGGGGGCGAAGTTGGGTGACGGTTTGGAATGACGTACAACGGCCTTCCCAACCGGGCTCCGGCCTTCGCCGGCGTACAGCGGCGGTTTTCCGGATGCTAACCGGTTCTTAGGGGGGATGGCCTACTTCCGCGGTTCGACTGTCAGGACGACATTTCATGGAATATCCGTTGATCGCGCCACGACCGCCGCGGCTGAGCGAGCTTGGCGACGGATTGCGCCGGATCGAGGCGTCGGGCGTGTTCAGCAACAACGGGCCGGAAGTGCGCGCGTTCGAGGCGGAGGCGACCGAGCGGTTGTTCGGCGGCGCCGGCGCCTGCCTAGCGGTCGGCAATGCGACGCTGGGGTTGATCGTCGCCTTGCGGCAGGCGGCGGGCAATCTCGCCGCCGGGATGCAGCTGCGACCGGGGACGCTGGCGCTGATGCCCGCGCTGACCTTTGCGGCGACCGCGCAGGCGGCGTTGTGGGCGGGGCTGACGCCGCTGATCTGCGACATCGAACCCGACGGCTGGACCGCCGATCCGCGGCAGGAGGAGGCATTGCTCGCGCGGTACGGCGCGCGGATCGGCGTCATCGTGCCCTATGCGACGTTCGGCACCGCGATCGACCTCGACCGCTACGCCTGGCTCGCCGACCGCTATCGGGTTGGCGTGGTGATCGATGCGGCGGCGTCGCTCGGCACGCGCGATGCCGACGGGCGCGGGTTCGGCAGCGGGGCGCCGTTCACGCTCGTCTATTCGATGCATGCCACCAAGACCTTCTCGGTCGCGGAGGGCGGGCTGATCCACAGCGGCGACGTCGCCAGGATCGACCAGTTGCGCGGCATGATCAATTTCGGCTTCGAACGGGGGCGCAGCGCGACGCTGCCCGGCATCAACGCCAAATTGCCCGAGGTGATCGCGCTGATGGCCCGCGCCAAGCTCGCCGAGATCGATGCGGTGTGCGACCATCGCGCCGCAATCGACGCCGCTTATCGTGCCGCGCTGCCCGGCTTCGCGATGCAGCGGCCGTCGGGGCAGCGGCAGGCGACGCAGTTCATGCCGGTGCTGCTGCCGCCCGAACTGGCGGCGCAACGCGACGCGATCGTCGCGGCGCTCGCCGCGGACGGCGTCGGCGTCGGTCAATATTTCAGCCCGCATCTCGGCGAGCAGCCGCTGTTCCGCGACACCGCGCTGATCGAGCCGACACCGGTCGCCGACGCGATCGGCGGCCGCATGCTGAGCCTGCCGATCACCGATGCGATGACCCCCGCCGACGCGCCGGTGATCGCCGCGCGAATGGCACGCGCGGTCGCACGGCTGACCGCGGGCAACAGGGAGACGGCGATGCAGGATCTGACGACGGTGGTGATCGGCGGCGGCCCGGCCGGCACCGCGATGCTGACCTCGGCGAGCAAACAGGGCAAATTGGCGCCGCTGGTCGAGGCGGGGTTCGCGATCGTCGAACAGCGCGCGCGGATGGGCGCGGGCGAACTCGGCTCCTATGCGATCCGTTCGGACACCACCGCCGAGACCTTCCTGTCGGCGGTGAAGAACAATCCGCATCCCGAACTCGCCGAACTGGAGCATCACCCCGCGGGGCAGTTGATGGGCCGCTACGTCGCCGAACTCGGCGCGCCGCTGGTCGATACCGCGCCGCTGCTCTCGGCGACCGCGGACCGGCTGCGCGACATCGTCGTGCGGCACGGCGGCGCGGTGCTGACCGGTCATGCCGCGCAGCGCGTGCAGCGCACTTCCGATGGCCGCTGGCAGACGACGGTCAGCGACGGTGCGGGCGTCACGCGCGCATTGGTGTCGCGCAACGTCGTGGTCGCGACCGGCGGGGTGCAGACCGACGAACAGGTCGCAGCCAAGCGCGTTGCCGGCGTCGCGCTCGGCGAGCTGGCAGGCGAACGGCTGATCCGTTCCGACACGGTGCTGCGGCTCGGCGGGGTCGAGCAGGTGCACGAACGGCTGCGCGACATCCCGTCGCCGCGGGTCGCGATCATCGGCGCCTCGACCAGCGCGATCGCCGCGGCGGTGCTGCTGCTCAAGAGCCAGCCGGGCTTCGCCTTCGGCGGGGGGGCGGTGACGCTGCTGCATCGCCAGCCGCTCAAGCCCTTCTATCCCACGATCGCCGCGGCGCATGCCGACGGCTTCCACGATTTCGACGACGACGACATCTGCCCGGTCAGCGGCTTCGTGCTGCGGCTCGCCGGGCTGCGGCTCGAATCGCGCGAGCTGGTGCTGCGCATGCTGTCGCTCGGCGGGCGCACGCCCGATCCGCGCGTCGCCTCGCACCGCATCGCCGGCGACGACGATGCGGCGGCGCGGACGATCATCGCGGAGGCGGATCTGGTGATCGGCGCGCTCGGCTACCGGCCGCGCGCGGTGCCGCTGCTCGGCGTCGACGGCGCGCCGCTGGCGCTGGCGCATCATGCCGGCCGGCCGATGGTTGATCGCCATTGCCGCATCCTCGACGCGCAGGACCGGCCGGTGCCCGGCGCCTATGGCATCGGCCTGTCGGCGGGGTTCGTGCCATGGGGCCGGCTGGGCGGCGAGGCGAGCTTCCGCGGTCAGGCCAACGGCCTGTGGCTATGGCAGAACGACGTCGGCCAGATGATCGTCGACCAGTTGCTCGAGCGGGAGGCACAGGCGGCGGCATGACCGGCGGCTCGCGCGCGCCGATCGTCTCGGTCGTCATCCCCGGCTATAACGGCGAGGCGTTCATCGGCGAGACGCTCGAGTCGCTCGCCGCGCAGACGCTGGCGGACTGGGAGGCGATCGTCGTCGACGACCGGTCGAGCGACGGCACCCGCGAGCTGGTGCGCGGCTGGCGCGATCCGCGCGTGCGGCTGATCGAGAACGACGTCAACGGCGGCCCGGTGCGGACGCGCAACCGCGGCGTCGCCGCGGCGCGCGGGCGGTTCGTCGCCGGGCTCGACCAGGACGACCTCTGCCTGCCCGAGCGGCTGGCGCGGCAGGTCGCCTATCTCGACGCGCATCCCGACGTGGTGCTGGTCGGCACGCAGGCGGAGCAGTTGCGCGACGGCAAGGTCTCGGCAATGCATTATGCGCCGCACACCACGCCCGAGCTGATCGCCTGGCTGAGCTGGATCGAGAATCCGCTGGTCTGGTCGACGGTGATGGTGCGTGCCGAGGTGGCGCGGACGCTCGATCCGTTCACCCGGCCCGAGATCCTCTATGCCGAGGATTTCGACCTCTATCACCGCGTCGGCGCGTTCGGGCGGATCGCGCGGATCGACGTGCCGCTGCTGCGCTATCGCCAGCATGCCGGCGGCGCCTCGAAACGGTTCACCGACACGATGCGCGATTCGGCGATGCGGGTGCTGGCGGAGCGGCATGCCGGGGTGCTCGGCGTCGAGGAGGCGGCGACGATGGCGCGGCTGCTGGTGCTGCACAATATGGGCGGCGTGCCGGTGCCCGACCGCGCGACGCTACAGCGGCTCGGGGCGGGAATCGCGACGTTGCAGGCGGCGTTCCTCGCGCAGGAGCGACCCGATGCGGAGAGTCGCAAGCTGATCCGCTGGGAAACGGCGCGGCGCTGGGCGCGGATCGGGCGCGCGGGGTTGCGCTCGGGCTCGGTGCGGCTGCGCGACGTGCTGGCGGCGCGGCCGGCGCACCTCGGCCTCGGCTATGCGGGGGTCGAGACGTTGCTGTGGTCCGCCGCGGTGGGCGCGGTGCGGCGGCGGCAGGCGGGGTGAGGGGGAAGTGCAGAGGCACCTCCCTCTTTCGTCATCCCGGCGCAGGCCGGGACCCATGGTCGCGGTGTAGCCGATGGCGCGCGCTGCCATCCGCCGCGCGTGTCCATGGGTCCCGGCTTTCGCCGGGATGACGATAGGGGCGGGGGGCCGCCGCCCCTCGCGTATCACAGCGTGCGGATGATCCCCGAGAAGTCCGTCCCGCCGTTGCCCGCCGCGACGAACGCCTCGTACACCTGCGTCGCATGCGCGCCCAACGGCGTCGTCGCGCCGGCGCCTTCGGCGGCCTGCATCGCGAGGCGCAGATCCTTGAGCATCAGCGCAGCGGCGAAACCGCCCTGATAATCGTGATCCGCGGGCGTCTCCGGGCCGACGCCGGGGACGGGGCAATAGCTCGTCATCGACCAGCTCTGGCCCGAGCTGACCGACGAGATGTCGTAGAAGGTCTGCGCATCGAGCCCCAGCCGTTCGGCGAGCTTGAACGCCTCGCAGGTCGCGATCATCGTCGCGCCGAGCAGCATGTTGTTGGCCATCTTGGCGGCCTGTCCGGCGCCGCTCGCCCCGGCGTGGATCACCGCCTTGCCCATGTCGGCGAGGAAGGGGCGCGCGCGGTCGAACGCGTCCTGCGCGCCGCCGACCATGAAGGTGAGCGTGCCGGCGTTCGCCGCGCCGATCCCGCCCGACACCGGCGCGTCGACCGCGGCGAGGCCCTTGGCGCCTGCGGTCTCGGCGACGCGGCGCGCGGTGGCGACGTCGATCGTCGAGCAATCGATCAGGATCGCCGAGGGTTCGGCCCGGCCGAACACCGCATCGGCATAGACGCTTTCGACGTGGCTGCCGGCGGGGAGCATGGTGACGATCGCCTCGGCGTCGACGACCGCCTCGGCGGCGGTGGCGACTGGCAGGCAGCCCGCACCCTGCGCCTTGTCGAGCGCCGCGGCGCTGAGATCGAAGGCGCGGACGTCGTGGCCGTGCTTCGCGAGGTTGGCGGCCATGCCGCCGCCCATGTTGCCGAGGCCGATGAAGGCGACGCGTGCCATGTCTCTCTCCTATTGCCGGATCAGGTCGCGGCCGACGATCATCCGCATCACCTGGTTGGTGCCCTCCAGGATCGAATGGACGCGCAGGTCGCGCCAGAAGCGCTCGATCGGATAGTCCATCAGATAGCCGTAGCCGCCGTGCAACTGCAGCGCGCGGTCGACGACGCTGCTGCCGGTATCGGTGGCGAGCCGCTTGGCCATCGCCGCGAAGCGCGTCTTGTCGGGGGCGTTTGCCGTCACCTTCGCCGCCGCCATGTAGAGCAAGGCGCGCGCCGCCTCCAGCTCGGTCGCCATGTCGGCGAGGGTGAATTGGGTGTTCTGGAAATCGGCGATCGCCGTGCCGAACTGCTTGCGATCCTTGGTATAGCGGATCGCCTCGTCGAGGCAGCGCTGCGCGCCGCCGAGGCTGCACGCGCCGATGTTGAGCCGGCCGCCGTCGAGCCCCATCATCGCGATGCGGAAGCCCTCGCCCTCGGCGCCGACGAGATTCTCGGCCGGCACGCGCACATTGTCGAACGTCACCTGCCGCGTCGGCTGCGAATGCCAGCCGAGCTTGCGCTCGTTGGCGCCGAACGAGACGCCGGGCATGTCCTTCTCGATGACCAGCGCCGAAATGCCCTTGGGCCCCTCCTCGCCGGTGCGGACCATCGTGACATAGACCTCGTTCTCACCGGCGCCGGAGATGAACTGTTTCGAGCCGGTGACGACGTAATAATCGCCGTCCCGGACCGCCTTGGTCTTCAGGGCGGCGGCGTCGCTGCCCGAGCCGGGTTCGGTGAGGCAATAGCTGCCGAGCCGGTCCATCGAGACGAGGCTGGGGAGATATTTGTCCTTCACCGTCTGCGACCCGAAGCGGTCGATCATCCAGCTCGCCATATTGTGGATCGAGATGAACGCGCTGGTCGAGGGGCAGCCATAGGCCATCGCCTCCATGATCAGCGCCGCCTCGAGCCGGCCGAGCGCAATGCCGCCGCTCTCCTCCGACACGTAGATCGCGGCGAAGCCCAGTTCGGCCGCCGCCTTGATCGTGTCGCGCGGGAAGATGTGCTTCTCGTCCCATTCCGCCGCATGGGGCGTGATCCGGTCGGCGGTGAAGCGGCGCGCGAGGTCCTGGATCTCGCGCTGGTCGTCGGTCAAGTCGAACTGGTTTTCCATGATATCCTCAGGCCGGGCAGCGGCTGTAGCGGAACGAGCCGGCGCGATTGGCATCGCCCTTGGCCTCGCGCACCAGCGTCTTGCCGTCGTCGAGCAGGGTGAGCGTGGTGGGTTCGGACCAGGTCATGCCCTCGCCGCTCATCGGCAGGTCGAAGGCGATCTGGGCCGGGCGGATCTGGCGGATCGTGCCCGCGGTGCCGCGCGATTCGAAGAAGGACAGGCGGTTGCCGGCGATGGTCAGCGCGCCCTTGTCGGCGCCGCTCGATGCGTCGCAGTCCCCGGAGACCATGCCCCAATGGCCCTGGAAGCCGCTGGGAATCGCGGCGATCGGCGAGGGGCTGACCGCGGGTATCGGCACCACGCTGTTCTGCGGATCGTCGGTGAGGTTGGTCGGCGTCGGCTCAACCGCGGCGCTGCCGCCGGACGATTCGTTGTTGGCCGATTCGCCGCCCGAACAGGCGGCGAGACCGAGCGCGGCGGCGAGGAGGATCGTGCAGCGCATGTCGGTCAGCCCATCGTCGGGATGACGAAGGCATCCTGGATGCGGCTCGGGCCGCCATCCTCGCTGCCGCCGGGGAGCGCCGAGCCATCGGGCCAGCGCTGCGTCACCGTCTTGACCTTGGTCCAGAATTTGACGCCTTCCATGCCGTGCTGGTTGGTGTCGCCGAACGCGCTGCGCTTCCAGCCGCCGAAGCTGTGATAGGCGACCGGCACCGGGATCGGCACGTTGATCCCGACCATGCCGACATTGACCCGCGCCGCGAACTCACGTGCGGCATGGCCGTTGCGGGTGAAGATCGCGACGCCGTTGCCATATTGATGCTCGCTCGGCAGCCGCACCGCGGTGTCGAAATCGGGCGCGCGGACGATCTGGAGGACGGGGCCGAAGATCTCCTCCTTGTATGCCGACATCCCGGGCGTGACGTGGTCGAACAAGGTCGGGCCGACGAAGAAGCCGTTCTCATGCCCCTGCAGCGTGAAGCCGCGGCCGTCGACGACCAGCTCGGCGCCCTCGTCGACGCCGGTCTGGATCCAGTTTTCGACGCGCTGCTTGTGCGCGGCGTTGACCACCGGACCGTAATGCGCCTGCGCATCGGTCGACACGCCGACGCGCAGCGCGGCGATCGCCGGGATCAGTTTCTCGCGCAGCGCATCGGCGGTCTTGTCGCCGACCGGCACCACCACGGGCAGCGCCATGCAGCGCTCGCCCGCCGAGCCGAACGCCGCGCCCGACAGATCGGCGACGACCTGGTCGAGATCGGCGTCGGGCATGACGATGCCGTGGTTCTTGGCGCCGCCCATCGCCTGCACGCGCTTGCCCGCCTCGACGCCGCGGCGGTAGACGTAATGCGCGATGTCGCTCGACCCGACGAAGCTCACCGCCGCGATTCCGGGGTGATCGAGGATCGCGTCGACCATCGTCTTGTCGCCGTGGACGACCTGCAGGATGCCCTCGGGCGCGCCCGCCTCCAGCATCAGCTCGGCGAGCCGCACCGGCACCGAAGGATCGCGCTCGGACGGCTTGAGCAGGAAGGCGTTGCCGGTGGCGATGGCGACGCCGAACATCCACATGGGGATCATCGCCGGGAAGTTGAACGGGGTGATCCCCGCGCCGATCCCTACGGGCAAGCGCATCGAATAGACGTCGATGCCGGGGCCGGCGCCCTGGGTGAATTCGCCCTTTAGGATGTGCGGGATGCCGCAGCAGAATTCGATCACCTCCAGCCCGCGCTGGATGTCGCCCTTCGAATCGGCGATCACCTTGCCATGTTCGGAGGAGAGCAGATGCGCGAGCGCGTCCATGTTCGCCTCGACCAGTTCCTTGAAGCGGAACATGACGCGGGCGCGGCGCTGCGGATTGGTGGCGGCCCAGCCGGGCTGCGCGGCTTGTGCCGCCGCGACGGCGCGATCGAGATCGGCCGCGGTGCCGAGCGGCACGCGCGCCTGGATCTCACCGCTGTTGGGATCGAACACGTCGCCGAAGCGCGTGGCATCACCGCCGGCCGATCCGACGATGAGATGATCGATAATACGCATCCTCGCTCCTTCGTGCCGCTTTGGTCGGCTTTGGAGCTTCCGTCGCAGGGTCCGGCCCGCGGTGCAAGAGGGGGCGGGTAATCGGTGGGGAAGGCTGACGTTTTTGTGGGGAGGATGTTGGCCGTAATCGGCTGGGGAACACCGACCCTGCCGGCGCGCCCGCAAACGGAATTCCGGCCTCGCACCGCGACAGCGTGTGCGCAAGCAACAGCAGAAAAACACTTTTTCAGGGTCTTACCATGCATGTAATCTGATGTTTAGATCAGCCTATAAAAAGTAATGGTATAGATCAGAGGTGGCATAGTTAGGCAGGTTAAATCCTAGTCGACTGGTGTATGTAGCCGTGATTCCTAACAAGTGGGCATTTGTACTTTATATTTCGATTGCAATGGCTTCGCCGGCCGGCGCGGAGCAGGTCGAGAAAAAGACATCCGATCGCAAATCGAAGGTGGGGGCAAATGCGGATGCCGATGCATCCCGCGCCGCCGCGGCGACGGGCGAGGACAATGCGGCGCCACAGACCATCGTCGTTACCGGGACGGCACGTCGCGATACGGTGACGGGGGGAGCCTTGGGCGTGCGGTCCGACCTCGACACGCCATTCTCCGCACGCGTGGTAACCGCGGACGAGATCGAGGAACGTCAGGTCCGGTCGCTGGCGCGGGTATTCAGTCAGGATGCTTCGGTGGTCGCCAACGGCGACACCTATACCTTCAACAGCTATTCCCAGACGATCCGCGGCATCCCGCTCGACGATCTCTACGGCTACCGGATCAACGGCGACCCGTTTTACATGACGACGGTGGAGCTGCCCCTCGAATCGTTCGAGGCCGTGCAGTTGCTGAAGGGCGCGTCCGGCTTTCTCTATGGCTTCAATGCGCCGGGGGGGCTGATCAACTATCAGACGAAACGACCCACGCCGGACACTTTCGTCACCGCCGACCTGGGGTATTCGTCCAACACGGTCTTGCTGCAACATATCGACACGGGCGGTCCCGTCGCCGCGGGTCTGGGCTATCGTCTCAACCTGACGCACGAAGCGGGCGGCACCTACAGCGGGTCGCACGTCCTGCGCTATTCGGGTTCGCTCGGTCTCGACGCGCAACTGACCGACACGCTGCTGTGGACCGGCGACCTGATCTATCAGGATCGCCGCATAAAGGGTGGAACGCAGGACTTCTTCATCGACGATCCCGTCGCTTATGGCGCGAACGCCCTGCCGCGGCCGATCAGCGGCACCACCAATCTCGCCGCCTATCCCGACCTGTTCTTCAACAGCCACGTCTTCTACGGCGCCACCGGTCTGCGCTGGACCGCCGGCCCGCATTGGACGGTCAAGGCCGACTACAGCAACAGCCTGGACTGGCGGACCTACAAGGCGGAATGGATGCCGCTGATCAACCGCGATGGCGACTATGGGGTGAAGCTGAACACCAATCCCCGGTCGTGGTCGCGCTACAATCAGGCACAGGTCACGCTCGAAGGGCATTTCACGACCGGACCGCTCGCCCATCAGCTGACGCTCGGCGCGACATGGCAGGACCTCAAGCGCTATCTGCCTCGCGATCGGCTGAACACGGTCATCGGGTCGCAAAACCTGTATCGACCGGTAACACCGGTGAACTATCCCAGCGCGTTCACCGATGCGATCTACCGCAGCTATCATTCGGTGCAGGAAGGCGCGTTCGCAAGCGACACGATCAGCCTCGGCGGCGTGTCGGTGATCGGCGGCCTGCGGGTGACGCGCTATGTCGAGCATCAATACAGCAAACAGGGCATTGTCAAAACCTATGCCAAGTCACCGGTGACGCCCGTCGCGGCGGTGCTGTATCATCCGTTGCCGGACGCCACCGTCTACGTCAGCTACGTTCAGGCGCTCGAAAGCGGGATAACGGTCCCCGACAGCTTCGCGAATGCCCGCGAGACACTGCCGCCGGTGATGTCCGACCAGATCGAGGTGGGTGCCAAGGTCGAACGGCCGGCGTGGTTCTTTTCGACGGCTCTGTATCGCATCGAACGGGGCGCCCAATACGCCAATGCCGCCAACGTCTACGTGTCCGACGGTACGCAACGCTATCAGGGTGTCGAAGCCAATTGGCGCGTCGCACTGCCGCTCGATCTATCCGTCGCCAATAGCGTCGCGATCGAGGAGGCGACCTACCGGAAGTCGGAACAGGATCTGCAAGGGCGACAGGTCGAGGGCGTGCCGCGCTTCAAGGACACCGTGCAGGTGACCGAGCGGCCATCGCGCCTGCCCGGTTTCAGCACCACCGCCGAACTATCCCACACGGCCAGACTGTGGGGCAATGCGGTCAACACTTTCCGCGTACCGTCGACGACGTTGGTCAATCTGCGCGCCAGCTATGACATCGGGTCCACCCCCCATGCCCTGACGCTTCGTGCCGAAGTCGACAACGTCGCGAACCTCCACCATTGGGGGTATCTCGGCTCGGGCTATGTATTCGTCGGCGAGCCACGGACGGTCAGGCTGAACGCCAGCATCAAGCTTTGAGAGCGACGGGATCGGAGGCGTACCCCCGATCCCCTCGCATCACTCCGCCGCGGCTTTCTTCGCCGCCGGCTTCTTGGCGGGCGCCTTCTTGGCCGCCGCGGGCTTGGCCGCTGCCGTCTTCGTCCCTGCCGCCTTGGCGGCCGGCTTTTTCGCCGCCGCCTTCTTGGCGGGGGCCTTCTTCTTCTTCGGCGGGGCGGCGGCGGCGCGGTCGTCGATCAGTTGCACCGCTTCTTCCAGCGTCAGCGCGTCGGGGGTGATCGACTTGGGCAGGGTCGCGTTGGTCTCGCCGTCGGTGACATAGGGGCCGTAGCGGCCCTCCATCAGCTTGATCTCCGCCTCGGTGCGCGGGTGCTTGCCGAGTTCCTTGAGCGGCGCGCGCGCGGCGCCGCGTGCCGGACGGCCGCCACCCGCAGCCGCCTCGGCGAGCTTGACCACCGCGGCGTTCATCCCGGTCTCGAACACGTCGGCGGTCGATTGCAGCCGCGCATATTTGCCGGCGTGCGCCAGATACGGCCCATAGCGGCCGATCGAGGCGGTGATCGGCTCGCCCGTCTCCGGGTGGTTGCCGATCGTGCGCGGCAGGCTGAGCAGCTTCAACGCCCATTCGAGGTCGAGTTCGCCGGGCAGGTCCTTGGGGATCGAGGCGCGCTTGGCCTCCTTGCCCTCGCCGAGCTGGATATACGGGCCGAACCGCCCCGATTTGCGCTCGACCTCCAGCCCCGTCGCCGGGTCCTTGCCGAGCCCTTCGGGGCCGCTGTCCTCGCCCTCCTCGCCGCCGGGCTGGGCGAAGCGGCGGGTGTATTTGCACTCGGGATAGTTGGAGCAGGCGATGAACGCGCCGAACTTGCCGCCGCGCAGCGCCAGCTTGCCCTGTTCGCATTTCGGGCACAGCCGCGGGTCCGATCCGTCCGCCTTGTCGGGGAAGAGATAGGGCGCGAGGAAGACGTCGAGCTCGGCGGTGATCGCGCTGGGCTGCTGCTCCATCACCTCGTTGGTGCGCGGCTTGAAGTCGCGCCAGAAGGCTTCGAGCACCGCCTGCCATTGCGCGCGGCCGCCCGAGACGTCGTCGAGCTCTTCCTCCAGCTCGGCGGTATAGTCGAAGCCGACGTATTTCTCGAAGAAGCGTTCGAGGAAGGCGGTGACGAGACGGCCGCTTTCCTCGGCGAAGAAGCGGTTCTTCTCGACGCGCACATAGGCGCGGTCCTTCAGCGTCTTGATGATCGAGGCATAGGTCGACGGCCGGCCGATGCCGAGTTCCTCCATCCGCTTGACGAGGCTCGCCTCCGAGAAGCGCGGCGGCGGCTGGGTGAAATGCTGTTCGGCGAGCACGTCCTTCTTCGCCGGTGCGTCGCCCTCGCGCAGGCGGGGCAGGCGGCGCGCCTCCTCGTCCTGCGTATCGTCCGATCCCTCTTCGTAGAGCGCGAGGAAGCCGGGGAAGAGCACGACCTGGCCGGTCGCGCGCAGCACGTTGCGGCCCGTCCCGTCTGCCATCTCGACGGTGGTGCGCTCCATACGGGCCGAGGCCATCTGGCTGGCGAGCGCGCGCTTCCAGATCAGCTCGTACAGGCGATTGTGGTCGCCCGAGCCGGCGCGGTCCTTGGTGAAGTCGGTCGGGCGGATCGCCTCGTGCGCTTCCTGTGCGTTCTTCGCCTTGGTCTGATACTGGCGCGGCGAATCGGGGACGTAGCTCGCGTCGTATCGGTTGGCGATGGCGAGGCGCGCGGCAGAGATGGCGCTGCCGTCCATCTGCACGCCGTCGGTGCGCATATAGGTGATCGCGCCATCCTCGTAGAGGCCCTGCGCGATCCGCATCGTATGATCCGCGGAGAAGCCGAGCTTGCGTGCCGCCTCCTGCTGGAGCGTCGAGGTGGTGAAGGGCGGCGGCGGGTTGCGCGTCGCCGGCTTGGTCTCGACGGTCTGGACCGAGAAGCGGCCTTCCTCGACCGCGGCCTTGGCCTTCAGCGCGTCGCCCTGCGTGCCGATCGACAGGCGGTCGAGCTTCTTGCCGTCCCATTGCACGAGGCGCGCGACGAAGGGCGTGCCGTCCTGCTCCATCTGCGCAGTGACGGACCAATATTCCTGCGCCTTGAACGCCTCGATCTCGCGCTCGCGGCCGACGATCAGACGCAGCGCGACCGACTGGACGCGGCCCGCCGACTTGGCGCCGGGCAGCTTGCGCCACAGCACCGGCGACAGCGTGAAGCCGACGAGATAGTCGAGCGCGCGGCGGGCGCGATAGGCGTCGATCAGGTCGGTATCGAGCTCGCGCGGCGCCTTCATCGCGGCGAGGATCGCCGGCTTGGTGATCGCGTTGAAGGTGACGCGCTGGACGTCCTTGGGCAGCGCCTTGCGGTTGCGCAGCACCTCCTGCACGTGCCAGCTGATCGCCTCGCCCTCGCGATCGGGATCGGTGGCGAGGATCAGGCGGTCGGCGGTCTTCGACAGGTCGGCGATCGCTTTAAGCTGCTTGGACTTGTCCGCGTAATTCTCCCACTCCATCGCGAAATTCTCGTCCGGGTTCACCGAGCCGTCGCGCGCCGGCAGATCACGGACGTGACCGTAGGAGGCGAGGACGCGGAAGTCCGAGCCCAGATACTTTTCGATGGTTTTCGCCTTGGCGGGCGATTCGACGATGACGAGCTGCATGGCGGTTCAATAACGTCCTTACGTGTACGCGCGAGGGTGGCGAGCGGTCGGGGCTCGCGTCAAGTCGGGGGCGTGGGGCGAAACGTCAACGGGTGGGAAGGCGGTCGGCCCGCGCCCGCGGTCAGGCGGTGAGGCTGACCCGGCCGCCGGCGTGGCGTTCCAGGCGGCCGGCGAGTTCGAGTTCGAGCAGCACGGTCTGGACGATCGCGGGGGCGGCGTGGCTTTGGCGGATCAGCTCGTCGACCGGGACCGGGGCGGGGCCGAGCAGCGCGGCGATGCGGGTGCGGTCGGCGTCGCTCGCATCCGCGGGGGGCGGGGCGGCGTAGGGCGAGGCGTGCGTGCGGACGGCGCGGGGGTCGATCGGGCGGAGCTGTTCGAGGACGTCGGCGGCGGTCTGGATCAAGGTCGCGCCGTCGCGGATCAAGAGATTGCACCCCTGCGCGCGCGGATCGAGCGGGCTGCCTGGGACCGCCATGACCTCGCGGCCCATCTCGCCGGCGAGCCGCGCGGTGATCAGCGAGCCCGAGCGCGGTGCCGCCTCGACCACTACGGTGCCGAGCGCGAGGCCGGCGATGATGCGGTTGCGCGAGGGGAAATGGCGCGCGAGCGGCTGGGTGCCGGGCGGCTGTTCGGCGACCAGCAGGCCCTGCGTCGCGAGCTGCTCCTGCAACGCCGCATTCTCGGGCGGGAAGGCCACGTCGATGCCGCTGGCGATGACGGCGATCGTGCGCGGCAGCGCGCCGACGTGCGCCGCGGTGTCGATGCCGCGGGCGAGGCCGGAGACGATCGTCGCACCCTCCGCGGCGAGGTCGTGCGCGAGGCTGCGCGCGAAACGGCACGCCGCCGCCGAGGCGTTGCGCGCGCCGACGATTGCGACCGTCGTCCGGCTTGCCAGCGTCAGGTCGCCGCGCAGGATCAGCGCGGGCGGCGCGGTGTCGATCTGGCCGAGCAGCGGCGGATAATCGGGATCGTCGAGGAACAGATAGCGTGCGCCGAGCCGGGCGGTCGCCGCCATCTCGCGCTCGACCGCGGCGCGCTCGGCGATGCGCGGCGGCGCGCCGCCGCCGCGCCGGGCGAGCGTCGGCAGCATGTCGAGCGCCGCCTCCGCGGTGCCGAAGCGGGCGAGCAACTGGCGCCAGGTGACCGGGCCGATCCCGGCGGTACGAAGGAGACGGAGGCGCGCGACATCGCGCTCAGCCATCGGCGAGCGCATCCGCGTCCTCGGCGTCGCGCGCGCCGCCGATGCGCGGTTCGGTGCCGGCGAGCAGCCGTTCGATATTGTCGCGATGCTTCCACAGCACGATCGCGGCGAGCGCGAGCAGCAGCATGACGAGATCGAAGCGGCCGAACAGCGTGCCGCTGACCGGCGCGCTGACCGCGGCGGCCATGCCGGCGACCGAGGAGATGCGCAGGCTGGCGAGCAGGCCGAGCCAGACCAGCGCATAGACGAGGCCCATCGGCCAGTGCAGCGCGAGGACGATCCCCATCAGCGTCGCGACGCCCTTGCCGCCCTTGAAGCGCAGCCAGACCGGGTAGCAATGGCCGACGAACGCCGCCGCCGCGGCGATCATGCCGTCGCCGGGGAACAGCCATTCCGCCAGCCACACCGCCGCCGCGCCCTTGGCGAGATCGAGCAGCAAGGTGGCCGCCGCCAGCCCCTTGCGGCCGGTGCGCAGCACGTTCGTCGCGCCGATGTTGCCCGAGCCGATGCTGCGCAGATCGCCCGCGCCGGCGAGCCGGGTGAGGATGACGCCGAACGGGATCGAACCCAGCACATAGCCGAGCAACAGCGCGCAGGTCGGCGCGATCCAGAGTATATGCGTGTGCAAGACTGCCCCGTCCTCCCCGGCCGACCATAGCGGGTCCGCCGCGGTTTCGCCAATGGGACCCTGCCTGATTTCGATCAAGATTGGCGCTGCCCGCCACGGTGGCTTATGGAGCCGGCGATGGACGATGCGCCGATCCTGTTCTTCGATTCGGGTGTCGGCGGCCTGTCGGTGGTCGCGCCGACGCGCGCGATGCTGCCGCGGGCGCCGATCGTCTACGCCGCCGATTCCGCCGGTTTTCCTTATGGGATCAAGAGCGAGGCGGAGATCGCGGCGCGGGTGCCGGCGCTGCTCGGGCGGCTGGTGGAGCGGTATCGGCCGCGGCTGGTGGTGATCGCGTGCAACACCGCCTCGACGATCGCGCTGCCGGTGGTGCGCGCGGCGCTCGACGTGCCGGTGGTCGGCACGGTGCCGGCGATCAAGCCCGCCGCGGCGCTGAGCCGTAGCCGGGCGATCGGGGTGCTCGGCACCGATGCGACGGTGCGCCAGGCCTATGTCGACGATCTCGCGGCACGGTTCGCGGGCGATTGCGTGGTGGTGCGGCATGGCTCGGCGGAACTGGTGCGGCTGGCGGAGGCGAAGCTGGCGGGCGCGGCGAGCGATCCGGCGCGGTATCGCGCGGTGCTCGACGGTCTGTTCGACCAGCCCGGCGGCGCGCGGATCGACGTGATCGTCAACGCCTGCACGCATTTTCCGCTGGTCGAGGCGGAGCTGGCGGCGGTGGCGCCCGCGGGGGTGCGATTCGTCGACGGCGGTCCGGGCATCGCGCGGCGGATCGCCTTCCTGACCGAGGGGCAGCGCTGGCCGGCGGGCGAGTCGGTGCATCGCGCGGTGTTCACGCGGCTCGGCGCGGCGGAGCACGCGTTGGCGCCGGCGCTGGCGGGATATGGGATCGGGACGATCGAGGAGCTTTGATTCCTCCCTCGCGTAGCGGGGGAAAAATTACTGGGGCGGGGATCGACACGCTCGCGCTTCGACCGATCCCCTCCCCCTCCCACGAGGGTGGGACAAAATGTCCAGCCTCCCGATCACGCTGAGCGCTTTTATCCACTGGCAAGCCCGTCGCCGCATCGGTACATGGTGCCCATGAGCAGCGACGGTACCGACGTACGCGTGGATTATTCGCGCGTCTTCACCCAGGCGATCGATCGCCTGCATAGCGAGGGCCGGTATCGGGTCTTCATCGACATCCTCCGCAACAAGGGGGCTTTCCCCAACGCACGGTGCTTCGCCGGGCACAATGGCCCCAAGCCGATCACCGTCTGGTGTTCGAACGACTATCTCGCGATGGGCCAGCATCCCGAGGTGATCGCGGCGATGGAAGAGGCGCTGCACGACGTCGGCGCCGGTTCGGGCGGTACGCGCAACATCGGCGGCAACACGCATTATCACGTCGATCTCGAGCACGAACTCGCCGACCTGCACGGCAAGCAGGGCGCGCTGCTGTTCACCAGCGGCTATGTCTCGAACGAGGCGACGCTGTCGACGCTCGCCAAGATCCTGCCGGGCTGCATCATCTTCTCGGACGAGCTCAACCATGCCTCGATGATCGCGGGCATCCGCAATGCCGGCTGCGAGAAGCGCATCTTCCGCCACAACGATCTCGCGCATCTCGAGGAGTTGCTCGCCGCCGAGGATCCGGCGGTGCCCAAGCTGATCGCGTTCGAAAGCGTCTATTCGATGGAGGCCGACATCGCGCCGGTCGCGGCGATCTGCGACCTCGCCGACAAATACAATGCGCTGACCTATCTCGACGAAGTCCATGCGGTCGGCATGTACGGCGCGCGCGGCGGCGGGATTTCGGAAGCCGAAGGCGTCGCGGACCGGCTGACGATCATCGAGGGGACGCTGGGCAAGGCGTTCGGCGTGATGGGCGGTTACATCGCCGCCGACCAGACGATCATCGACGTGATCCGCAGCTACGCGCCGGGGTTCATCTTCACCACCTCGCTGTCGCCGGTGCTGGTCGCGGGCGTGCTCGCCAGCGTCCGCCATCTCAAGGCGTCGAGCGTCGAGCGCGAAGGCCAGCAGGCGTCGGCGACCTTGCTCAAGACGATGCTGAGCGAGGCGGGGCTGCCGGTGATGCTCGGCAGCACGCACATCGTGCCGATCCTCGTCGGCGATCCGGTGAAAGCCAAAAGGATCAGCGACATCCTGCTCGCCGAATATGGCGTCTACGTGCAACCGATCAATTATCCGACGGTGCCGCGCGGTACCGAGCGGCTGCGCTTCACGCCCGGCCCGAGCCATACGCCCGAGATGATGCGCGAGCTGACCGATGCGCTGGTCGAGATCTGGAGCCGGCTCGAATTGCGCAAGGCGGCCTGACGAGGTTTCCGGGTGCGGGGGTGGCTTGGTCTGCTGCCGTTCGCGGGGTTCGGGACCTTGAGATATCGCGGGGGCAGCGAGGTTCGACCGGTTTTCTTTGCGAGACCCGTTACCCCGGAACGAGCCCGGGGTGACGGGGTGAGTTGGGAAAGCATCCGGCCTATGCGGCGGACTTCGGGCGGCGACGCGTAGCCGCCCGCGCGATCAGCTCGCCGACAGACCGCAGATGATCCCGCACAGGATCGTCAGGCCGCCGAGCCCGACCGACAATGGGATGCGCAGCGTCATCCAGCCGGTGGGGGCGTGGGCGGTATCGACCAGGCGGCGGTCGATCAGCAGGGTGGTGATGACCGCCGAACCCATCAGCACGAGTGCGAGGCCCAAGGGCAGCACGTGCGCGATCGACAGCAGGATCAGCAACGCGCCGAACAGCGACGGCAGCACTGCCAGCGTCGCGATCCGGCCCTGGTCGCGGCCGCTGCGCATCGCGAAGCCCCACCAGATGCCGCCGAGGAAGCTGAGGATCAGCGCCGCATATGCGAAGGCGAACATCGGCCCGACGTCGCTTTCGGCGGAGAAGAAGCAGGTGGCGACCGCCGCGATCTGCGGAAACAGGCCCGCATAGCCGAGGATCAGTGGCGACTCGCCGACGCTCCCGCGGGCGGAAACGGGTTCAGCCATGCCGGCCAACGCGGGGTCGAGGGACTTGCGGCATGTTCTTATCCTGCATTGCGTGGATCGCTTAGCGCGCGAGCGACGCGCTACGTTCCGCAACAGGTGTGGCATTTGGCCGTATCCCCCGCTAAGGCGCCCTGACCGCCCATCACCGTCACGGGACGTCACCCTTGCGCATCGCCTTCGCCTCCGATCACGCCGCCGTCGCGCTGAAGGCGCTGCTGGTCGAGCATGTCGGCACGCTCGGCCATGCGGCGATCGATCTCGGGCCGGACGGCGACGCGCGGGTCGACTATCCCGATTACGGGTACAAATTGGCGCGGGCGGTCGCGGCGGGGGAGGCGGAGTTCGGCGTCGCGCTCTGCGGTTCCGGCATCGGCATCTCGATCGCGGTCAATCGCGAGCCGGCCTGCCGCTGCGCCCTGGTTTCCGAACCGCTGTCGGCGGCGCTGGCGCGCCAGCACAACGACGCCAACGTCCTCGCGATGGGCGCGCGGCTGATCGGTCCCGATCTCGCCAAGGCCTGTCTCGAAGCTTTCCTCGCCGCCCCGTTCGAGGGCGGCCGTCACCAGAACCGCGTCGACAAATTGTCGCGAAAGGACTGATCCCATGAGCACCCAGCCCACCGACTTCAGCGATATCCGCCACACCGGCTTCTTCAGCGAAGCGCTCGCCGACGCCGATCCCGCGGTGTTCGCCGGCATCGCCCACGAACTGGAGCGCGAGCAGACGCAGATCGAGCTGATCGCGTCGGAGAATATCGTTTCCAAGGCGGTGCTCGAGGCGCAGGGCTCGGTGTTCACCAACAAATATGCCGAGGGCTATCCGGGCAAGCGCTATTACCAGGGCTGCGCGCCGTCGGACGAGGTCGAGAGCCTGGCGATCGAGCGCGCCAAGCAGATCTTCGGTTGCGGCTTCGTCAACGTCCAGCCGCATTCGGGTGCGCAGGCGAACGGCGCGGTGATGCTGGCGCTGGTCAAGCCGGGCGAGACGATCCTCGGCATGAGCCTCGACGCCGGCGGCCACCTCACCCATGGCGCGCGCGCGGCGATGAGCGGCAAATGGTTCAACGCGATCCAGTACGGCGTCGATCCGGTGACGCATCTGATCGACTACGATCAGGTCGAGCGCCTCGCCGTCGAGCATAGCCCCAAGCTCATCATCGCAGGCGGCAGTGCTTATCCGCGCGTCATCGACTTCGCCCGCTTCCGCGAAATCGCCGATAAGGTCGGGGCGTATTTCCTCGTCGACATGGCGCATTTCGCCGGCATCGTCGCCGCCGGCCTGCACCCGACGCCGTTCGGCCACGCGCATGTCGTCACCACGACGACGCACAAGACGCTGCGCGGGCCGCGGGGCGGGATGATCATGACTAATGACGAGGCGCTGGCGAAGAAGATCAACTCGGCGGTGTTCCCGGGGCTGCAGGGCGGGCCGCTGATGCACGTCATCGCCGCCAAGGCGGTCGCATTCGGCGAGGCGCTGCAGCCGGGCTACAAGAGCTATATCGCCGCGGTGGTGGAGAATGCCAAGGTGCTCGCCGCGACGCTGAAGGAGCGCGGTTCGGACGTCGTCTCGGGCGGCACCGACACGCATCTCGCGCTGATCGACCTCACCCCGCTCGGCATCACCGGCAAGGACGCCGACGAGGCGCTGGAGCGTGCCGGCATCACCTGCAACAAGAACGGCATTCCCAACGATCCGCTGCCGCCGGTCAAGACCAGCGGCATCCGCGTCGGTTCGCCCGCCGGCACGACGCGCGGCTTCGGCCCCGCCGAGTTCCGCGAGATCGGCAACATGGTCGCCGACGTGCTCGACGGATTGGCCAAGAAGGGCGAACATGGGGACCCCGAGGTCGAGGCGAACGTTCGGCAGCGTGTACGCACGCTGTGCGCACGCTTCCCCATCTACGAAGGATAACACCATGTCGAAGATCGAAGAGGTCCAGGCGACCGTCAAGAATACCCCCGGCCTCGGCAAGAAGATGGCGAAATACGGCGCGATCGGCGCGGTCGTGGCGATCCCGATCCCGTTCGTCGGGCCGGTGCTGGGTGCGCTGGTCGGCGCGGGCGTCGCCTACGCCAAGCGCAAGGATTGATCGCCTGAATGCGTTGCCCGTTCTGCGGCCATGAAGACAGCCAGGTGAAGGACAGCCGCCCCACGGAAGATGGGGCGGCGATCCGGCGCCGGCGCCAGTGCGAAGGCTGCGCGGCGCGCTTCACCACCTTCGAGCGGATCCAGCTGCGCGATCTGTGGGTGCTCAAGAGCACCGGCAGCGGCGGGGTGCGGCGCGAGCCGTTCGACCGCGAGAAATTGCTGCGCTCGGTATCGATCGCGACGCGCAAGCGGCCGATCGAGCCGGTGCGGATCGAGAAACTGGTCAGTGGCATCCAGCGCCAGCTCGAGACGCAGGGCGAGAGCGAGGTGTCGTCGAAGCGGATCGGCGAGATGGTGATGGACGGGCTCAAGGGGCTCGATTCGGTTGCCTATATCCGCTTTGCCAGCGTCTATCGCGACTTCAGCGAGGCGCGCGACTTCGAGGAATTCGCCGGCACGGTCGAGCAGGCGGGGCGCGCCGAATGAAGCCGGTCATCGTGCTCGTCCGCCCGCAGCTCGGCGAGAATATCGGCAAGGCGGCGCGCGCCATGCTCAATTTCGGCCTCACCGACATGCGGCTGGTCAGCCCACGCGACGGCTGGCCCAATCCGCAGGCGGGGCCGGCGGCGAGCGGTGCCGACAGCGTGCTCGCCGACGCGCAGGTGTTCGACAGCGTCGCCGACGCGGTGGCGGATTGCGCGCACGTCTATGCGACGACGGTGCGCAAGCGCGGCATCACCAAGCCGGTGGTGACTCCCGAGATCGCGGCGCGCGACATCCACGCCGCGCCGGAGCGGTCGGCGATCCTGTTCGGGCCGGAGCGATCGGGGCTGGAGACCGACGACGTCGCGCTGGCGCGGACGATCGTCACCGTGCCGATCAACCCCGCATTCGGCAGCCTCAACCTCGCGCAGGCGGTGATCCTCGTCGCCTACGAATGGTCGAAGGGCGAGGCGCTGGCACAGCCGTCGATCAACCCGATCGAGCCGCCCGCGCCGCATGAGGAGCTGGAGGGGATGATCCTCCAGCTCGACGACATGCTGGAACGTGCCAATTTCTTCTTCCCGCCCGAACGGGTGTTCCAGACGCGGCGGACGCTGCGCACGCTGCTGACCAAGCCGGGCTGGTCGTCGCAGGAGGTGCGGACGGTGCGCGGCGTCTTGTCGGCGCTGGACGGCGCCAAGGTCCGCCGGGTCGAGGCTCAGCGCCGGTCGAACGACGCCAGTTCGTAGGCGATCGACGCCTCGACGAGCTGCTCCCACAGATCGGCGATGACCGCGCCGGGCAGGCCGAGCGCCTCCGCCGCGGCACGGGCGTTGGCGATGACCTGCGCCTTGCGCGCCTCGTCGCGGACGTGGCCGCGCTCCGGCTTGATACGCGCCGCGGCGTCCATATAGGCGAAGCGGCGCGCGAGCAGCGCGACCAGCTCGCGGTCGAGCGCGTCGACGCCGGCGCGCACCTCGGTCATCGTCGTGCAGTCGGGGCCGGGCAGAGGTGTCGTCATGCCCGCCGTGTGACGCGGCGGCGCGACGCTGTCCAGCTTGACTTGGCGGCACGGCCCGTCTAGGCGGCCGCCTTCGCAACAGCCCCCGCACCCCGGTGAAGCGGATGGCCTGCCCCCGTCAGGGATCAGCAGAGCGATACCGGGATCAACCCCGCCGCATGGCTTGCCATGGGACGGGATCACGTCGTTACAGTTGCCAAGGAATCACTATGTCGAAGCGCCATAGCGCCAAGCACAAGCTCGACCGTCGTCTCGGCGAGAACATCTGGGGCCGGCCGAAGAGCCCGGTCAACAAGCGCGAATACGGCCCGGGCCAGCACGGCCAGCGCCGCAAGGGCAAGGTGTCGGACTTCGGCATCCAGCTGCGCGCCAAGCAGAAGCTCAAGGGCTATTACGGCGACGTCACCGAGAAGCAGTTCAAGGCCTGCTACACCGAAGCCGCCCGCATGAAGGGCGACACCAGCCAAAACCTGATCGGCCTGCTCGAGCAGCGTCTCGACATGATCGTCTATCGCGCCAAGTTCGCGCCGACGATCTTCGCCGCGCGCCAGATCGTCAGCCACGGCCACATCCGCGTCAACGGCGTGAAGTGCAACATCGCGTCGCGCCGCTGCTTCGTCGGCGACGAGATCACCCTGGGCACCAAGGCCAAGGAAATGGCGCTCGTCCTCGAGGCGCAGAACCTCGCCGAGCGTGAGATCCCCGATTACGTCGCGCCGGACGGCAACGCCAAGATCACCTTCGTCCGCGTGCCGACGCTCGACGAAGTGCCTTACCCGGTGAAGATGGAACCGAACCTGGTCGTCGAGTTCTACTCGCGCTGATTTCGGGTCTTCCGGTTTCGGATTTGGAAGGGCGGTCCTTGCGGGCCGCCCTTTTTGATTCACGCGAAGACGCGAAGGTGTCGCGCGCGCGGCGTCCGCGCCGTGCAGCGCAGGCGTGGCCCTCTCTCTACCTCTTCGCACCTTCGCGTCTTCGCGTGATTCATTCTTTGAGCGCAGAGGCGCAGAGAGCGCAGAGGATGTTGCGCTCAGGTCGGGCTGGGCGGCTCCCGGCTTCGTGATGAAGCGCCTCCGGCGCCAGCGGCGTAACCCCTCTGCGTCCTTCGCGCCTCTGCGCGCAAAACCCTTCATCTCCACGCCTGCGCGCGAGCCCGTGGACAAGGCCGCGCGCGGGCGGCAAAAGGCCGGCCACGCTGCCATCCATGCGGAGTAATCGATGCGTCGTTTCGTTCTTGCGGCCCTGCTCGCCACGCCCGGCATGGCGCTCGCCCAATCCGCGCCGCCGATCTCGGTCGAGACGATGAAGGCGGTCACCAAGACCCTGTCGTCGGACGCCTTCGAAGGCCGCGCGCCGGGCAGCGCCGGCGAGGAGAAGACGCTCGCCTATCTCAAGGCGCAGTTCGAGAAGGCGGGGCTCAAGCCCGGCAACAAGGGCAGCTGGCTGCAGGACGTGCCGCTGGTCGAGATCACCGCGCAGAACGTCACGCCGCTGACGATCACCGGCGGCAAGACGCCGCTCAGCCTCGCTTATGGCAAGGACATGGTGATCGGCACCTATCGCGTCACGCCGCACATCGACGTCAAGGACAGCGACATCGTCTTCGCCGGTTACGGCATCAACGCGCCCGAGAAGGGCTGGAACGATTATGCCGGGCTCGACGTCAAGGGGAAGACGGTGATCGTCCTGATCAACGATCCCGACTGGCAGACGCCGGGGCTGACCGGCCCGTTCAACGGCCGTGCGATGACCTATTACGGCCGCTGGACGTACAAATATGAGGAAGCGGCGCGGCAGGGCGCGGCGGCGGTGATCATCGTCCACCAGACCGAGCCTGCGGCCTATGGCTGGAACGTCGTCCAGTCGAGCAACACCGGCGCGGCGCACGTCGCCGATGCCGCCAACGGCCATATGGACGACAGCGCCGCGCACGGCTGGATGCAGCTCGACAAGGCGCGCGCGCTGTTCGCCAGCGCGGGGAAGGACTTCGATAGCCTCGCCGCGGCGGCAAAGGTGAAGGGCTTCAAGCCGGTGCCGCTCGGGCTGAAGGCGTCGGTGAGCTTCGACAACCAGATCAAGAAGCAGATCTCGCACAATGTCGTCGGCATCCTGCCGGGGCGCGAGGCGCCGGACGAATATGTGCTGCTGTCGGCGCATTGGGATCACCTCGGCCATTGCACCCCGGTCAACGGCGACGGCATCTGCAACGGCGCGGTCGACAATGCCGACGGCACCGCGGCGCTGGTCGCGCTGGCGGAGGCGAATGCCAAGGCCGGGCCGGCGCGCCGCTCGATGGTGTTCGTCGCGCTGACGGCCGAGGAATCGGGGCTGCTCGGCTCGGCTTATTATGGCGAGAATCCGGTCTATCCGCTCGCGAAGACGGTGGGCGGCGCCAATATGGATGCGCTCGCCATGTACGGCCCGTCGAAGGACGTGATCGTGATCGGCCCGGGCAAGTCGCAGCTCGACGGCTATCTCACCGCCGCGCTCAAGCGCCAGGGCCGCACCGCGACGCCCGAACCGACCCCGGAGAAGGGCTTCTATTATCGCTCCGACCATTTCAGCCTCGCCAAGCACGGCGTGCCGATGGTCTATTTCGAGACCGGTCAGAATCTGGTGAAGGGCGGGCTCGCCGCGGGGCAGGCGGCGGCGAAGGATTACGAGGAGAACCGCTATCACGCGCCCTCAGACGAATATGATCCCAATTGGGATTGGAGCGGCGTGCAGCAGGACGTCGGCCTGTATTATATGATCGCGCGCGATCTCGCCGACGGCCGCGACTGGCCGAACTGGACGCCCGGCGACGAATTCCGCGCGATCCGCGACAGGAGCCGCGCCAGCCTGGGAGCCGCGAAGTGACCGTCGTTCCGCCGCCTGCCGAATGGGCGCCGCATGATGCGGTGTGGATCGGCTTTCCGAGCCATCCCGAATTGTGGGAGGAAGATCTCGATCCCGCGCGCGAGGAGGTCGTCGCCTTCGCCCGTGCGGTCCATGCCGGGGGGCGCGGCGAAACCGTGATCCTCGTCGCCGCCGATGCCGAGGCGGGCAACGCCGCCAGCCGGATGGCGCCGTTCGCCGAGGTGGTGGTCGAGCCGTTCGGCGATATCTGGCTGCGCGATACGGGGCCGATCCTGCTCGGCAACGGCGAAGCGTGCGACTTCGGCTTCAACGGCTGGGGCGGCAAATACGATCTGCCCGGCGACGATACGATCGGCATGCGCCTCGCCAAGCGGCACGGCCGCCGCGTCGGCTATTGCAACTGGGTGCTCGAAGGCGGCGCGATCGACGGCGACGGCACCGGCGTCGTCGTGACGACCGAGCAATGCCTGCTCAACGCCAACCGCAACCCGACGCTGGACAAGGCGCAGATCGAGGCGCGGTTGCGCGGCGATCTGGGGCTGACCAAGGTGGTGTGGCTGGGCGACGGGCTGCTCAACGACCATACCGACGGCCATGTCGACAATCTCGCCCGCTTCGTCGGCGAGGGGCGGCTGGCGCTGCCGGAAGCCGCCGAGAACGATCCCAATTGGCAGGTCTATCAACATGCGCTGCGCGACGCGCGGGCGGCGGGGCTGGAGGTGGTGACGATCCCGTCGCCGGGCCGCGTGCTGCGCGACGAGGAGGTCGTGCCGGCGAGCTATATGAACTTCTACATCGGCAATGCCGCGGTGGTCGTGCCGCTGTACGGCGCCGAGAACGATGCCGCCGCGGTGCGCGCGGTGCAGGCGCTGTTCCCCGACCGCGAGGCGGTGGGGCTGCGCGCCGATCATATCCTGACCGGGGGTGGCAGCTTCCACTGCATCAGCCAGCAGATCCCGGCGGGGGTGTGATCGCCGATCGGCGTGGGTGACCTTCGATCCACCCACTCCGTGAAGGGGGCGAGCATCCGAGCCCCACGCAAGGGGTGACGACTCACGTCCGGCCCCTTATGTGGCGCGCATGACCCAGATCACCGTCGCCGCGCTGCAGCTCGCCTTCTCCGACGATATCGATGCGAACATCGCCAACGTCTCGCGCCTGGTGCGCGAGGCGGCGGGGCGGGGCGCGCAGGTGATCCTGCCGCCCGAATTGTTCGAGGGCGAATATTTCTGCCGCGTCGAGGACGAGGGACTGTTCGCCAATGCCGCGCCGGTGCGCGAGCACAAGGCGGTGCTGGCGATGCAGGCGCTCGCCGAGGCGCTCGAGGTGACGATCCCGACCAGCTTCTTCGAGGCGGACGGGCCGCATTATTACAACAGCCTGGCGATGATCGGTCCCGACGGCGAGGTGCAGGGCGTCTATCGCAAGAGCCACATCCCCGACGGCCCCGGTTACGAGGAGAAATTCTACTTCCGCCCCGGCAATACCGGCTTCAAGGTCTGGCCGGCGCCGCCGACCGCGCCGGGCTGGACGCTCGGCGTCGGCGTCTGCTGGGACCAATGGTATCCCGAGACCGCGCGCGCGCTGATGCTGATGGGCGCGCAGGTGCTGTTCTACCCGACCGCGATCGGTAGCGAGCCGCACGACACCAGCCTCGATACCGCCCGGCTGTGGCGGCGCGCGATGGTCGGCCACGCCGTGTCCAACGTCGTGCCGGTCATTGCCGCCAACCGGATCGGCACCGAGCACGGCCAGCATTTCTACGGCACCAGCTTTATCGTCGACGAGCGTGGCGACGTACTCGCCGAACTCGGCCGCGACGAGGAGGGCGTGATCGCCGCGACGCTCGACCTCGACCGGGTCAAGCGCCACCGCGCCGCCTTCGGTTTCTTCCGTGATCGCCGGCCCGAGCTGTACGGGCGGCTCGTTCAGGACGTCTGACGCAGCGCCACCGCGCGGGCGAACACCGATTCGAACATTGCTTCGTCGAGCCGGCCGGTGTTCTGGTTGTAGCGCGACGGGTGGTAGCTATCGATGAGGATGCGGCCGTCGGGCATGCGGTGCTCGGCGCCATGCGCGAAATTGGCCTTGGGCAGGCGCCCGCCCATCACCTTGACCGCCGACTGGTGCGCGACCTGCCCCAGGGCGACGACGATGCGGACGTTGGGCAGCGCCGCGATCTCGCCGTCGAGGAACGGGCGGCAGGTGCGGATCTCCTCGGGCGTCGGCTTGTTGGCCGGCGGCAGGCATTTGACCGCGTTGACGACGATCGCCCCGGTCAGCGCGAGATCGTCGGTGACGCGATTGGCAAAGGTGCCGGTGGCGAGGCCGAGCTTGCCGAGCGTCGCGAACAGCAAGGCGCCCGAATGGTCGCCGGTGAACGGCCGGCCGGTGCGGTTGGCGCCGTGCAGCCCCGGCGCGAGGCCGACGATCGCCAGCCACGCCTCGGGATCGCCGAAGGCGGGGACGGGGGCGTTCCACCACGTCGGATTGTCGATCCGCAACGCCTCGCGTGCGGCGACGAGCCGCGGGCAGCGCGGGCAGTCGCGCGGCGGCTCGACCGCGGCGAGCGGGTCGGGGGCGGGCAGGTCGGTGGCGATGTCGGGCGCGAGCGTATCGAAGGTCATTGCTTTCGCCTAAAGCCCCGGGATGGCGACGGCAATCTATGCGATCGGGATCGGATCGAACCGCCGCGGGCGGCACGGCGGCCCCGCCGACGAGGTGCGCGCGGCGATCGCGGCGATCGGCGGGCTGGTTTCGGCGTCGCCGGTCATCGGCTCGGCGCCGCTGGGGCCGTCGATCCGCCGCTTCGCCAATGCCGCGATCCTGATCGCCAGCGACGAGCCGCCGCCGGTGCTGCTCGCCCGGCTCAAGGCCATCGAGGCGGCATTCGGCCGACGCCGCGGGCGGCGCTGGGGCGCGCGGGTGATCGACCTCGATATCCTGCTCTGGTCGGGCGGCGTCTGGTGCGATCCGCGGCTGACCGTGCCGCATGCGGCGCTGGCCGCGCGCGGCTTCGTGCTGGGGCCACTCGCACGGATCGCGCCGGACTGGCGCGTGCCGCCGCGGGCGCGAACGGTCAGACAATTGTCACATGCGGTTGACCGACCGCGCCCCCGCGCCTAGGTGCCCCGGATCGATGGCGGGGGTCCGTAGCTCAGTCGGTAGAGCAAGCGACTTTTAATCGAGAGGTCCCGGGTTCGAGCCCCGGCGGACCCACCATCGACGTTTTCCGGGGGCATCCACCCGCCCCCTTCGACCAGGCGGGTACCAGGCGATCCGCTGCGGGGGCCGACTGCCCGGTTCAGCGGTCTGCTTCCATCCTCCCGGGATAGCCGCGGCGCATGCGAAATATCCGCTCCTTGTCCGCGGCATTATCGTCGTCGACGGCGGCCCATTCCCGGCGCGTGTGACACGTCTTCGTGGTGAAGTGGCTACCCGTCACATCTTCGATCCGGCAGATCTTGGCGTCGGGATCACGCGAAAGCGACTTGGCCGGCGCCGCGGTCTTCGGCGGCGCGGTCTGGGCGGAGCCGCTGCTCGAATAGATCATGATCGCCGCAGCTGTGACAAACGAACTGATATGCAAGCGGCATCTCCCCCGTCACGACAATGTCAGCAACATTGACTATACTGCGTGGCAGAGCAAGCCCGCAGGCGTCCCGTCGCCGATGAGATCATGGTAGCGTCGGGTAACGGAGGGGGCGCGGGTGGCGGATGGAACGATCCGGCGGGCGACAGCGCTTCGTCATCGATCTGATCGCAAAGGACCCTTGATGAAGCCGCATGTCGCCTGCCTGATGATGTCGTCGGTGGACGGTCGTCTGCATCCCAGCCGCTATACCGCCAGCCCCGATGGAACGCCGAAGGCATGGAGCGGCGTCTACGAGCGGCTGCACGATGCGATGGCGGCGGACGCGTGGCTGGTCGGGCGGGTGACGATGGCGGAGATGTCGAAGGCTGCGGCACATCCGACCGCCGCCGCCGCGGGTGCGGCCGTGACGAGACCCGTCCACGTCGCCGCGACGGCCGACGGCTATGCGGTCGCGGTCGATCGGGCGGGCAAGCTGCACTTCGCGAAGGGCGATATCGGCGGCGATCACGTGATCGTGCTGCTCGGCGCCGATGTCGCGGACGAGCATCTGGCGGAGCTCGCCGGCGACGGCGTGTCCTATATCGTCGCCGACGCGGCCGACATCGATCTCGCCGCGGCGCTCGACACGCTCGGCGCGCAGTTCGGCATCCGCCGACTGCTGCTGGAAGGCGGCGGCGGCATCAACGGATCGATGCTGGCGGCGGGGCTGGTCGACGAGCTGCACGTGCTGGTCGCGCCGGCGCTCGATGGCGGCGAGGGCGTGCAGGGCATCGTCTCGCGCGGCGAGGACGGGCTGGCCGGTGCGGTGACGCTGTCGTTCCGGTCCGCCGCGGCGATGGAGCATGGCGCCGTGCATCTGGCTTATGACGTGCGGGCGGTCAGGCGCTCTCCGCAGGACGCGAGCTGAGTTCGAGCCAGTCGAGCTCCTGCTCGACCGCGCGATAGGCCTCGTCGCCGATCGTCCCGGCGCTGCGCAGCGTATCGAGCGCGTGGCGCGACGCGGGTAGCACACGCTGGCGCAACGCATTGTCGGACGAGGTGCGCGGATCCTCACCCGCCCGCGCGACGCCGAGCGCTTCGCGATATTCGTGGCGCAGCCGCTCGGCCGCCGGCCCCGGTTCGCCGTCGAGGACCTGCATCGCCGCGCCGATCGCGGCCGATCGTGCGGTGGCGATCTCATCCTCGACGATGGTGTCGGGCGGGAAGTGCAGCGCGTGGAGGAGCGGTTTGAGCGTCAGGCCCTGGACGACCAAAGTCCCGAGCACCACGACGAACGCGACGAGCAGGATGAAATCGCGATAGGGGAAATCGGCGGGGAGGGCGAGCGCGGCCGCCAGCGTGACGATGCCGCGCATGCCGGACCATCCGACCAGCAGGCCGCTCTTGAACGTGGCGGTCCAGCTGCGCGGTGCGTCGCCCGGCGCCCGCGACAGCCGGTGCGAGGCGCCGTACACCAGGACCCAGGCGAGCCGGACGAGGATGACGACGACGAGGATCGCTAGGGCATAGAGCGGATAGGTCGCGCGTTCCCCGCCATCCAGCCGCTCCATGATCGGGCCGAGCTGCAATCCGATCGTCGTGAACGCCAGCACGTTGAGGACCAGCGTCATCGTCTCCCATGTCGCGAACGACAGGATGCGCACCGACGTCCGCGACGATCCCGAGGCGCGGCGGCCCGCGGTCAGCCCGAACACGACGATCGTGACCACGCCCGACAGTTCGAGCCGCTCGGCGACGATCCACACGCCGAAGGTCGTCACGAACTGGAGAATCGTGGCGATCGCCGGATGCTCGATCGGCGCGGTGATGCGGCCGACGAGCACCGCAAGCAGCCAGCCGACCACGACGCTGCCGACCGTGACCAGCGCGAATGCCGGCACCGCATCGACGACCCGGAAGCCGCCGACCGCGACCGCGGTCACCGCCAGCTTGTAGACGAGCAGCGACGAGGCATCGTTGAGCAGGCTTTCGCCCTCCAGGATCGAGCGGATGCGATGCGGCGGCGCGACCGAGCGCATCACCGCCAGCGCGGCGACGGCATCGGGGGGCGCGAGCAGAGCGCCGAGCGCGATCGCCGCCGCCCACGGCATGTCGGGCAGGAAGACGCGCGAGACGCAGGCGACCGCAATGGTGGTCAGCCCGACCGCGACGAGCACCAGCGACAGCACCGGCCGCCAATTCGCCCGCAGGTCGCGCAGCGACGTGTCGTGCGCCGCGTCGAGCAGGACCGGCGCGACGAACAGCGCGAGGATCAGCTCCGGCGGCAGGCCGAGCCGCGGCACCCCGGGGATCAGCGCGACCGCGACGCCGCCGACCGCGAGCAGCGTCGGATAGGGTACGCCGATCCGCCCGGCGAGCATCGAGAGCAGCGCGGCGCCCAGCAGCAGCAGCAGGATCGTCTCGAACACCAGCACGGTTTATCCCCTTGCGCCGCCTTCCTCGTCGATCGAGCCGGTACGCCGGCGAAGAACGTGCGGCGCCGCGGAACGGCGCCGTGGCTAGCGGATCGTGTTCCCGGCCGTGCTCACCGGGTCACAACCGGCGCGGGCGGCCGCTCCGCGCGACCGCCACCACCAGCACGACGCCGACGATGATCGCGGTGTCGGCGACCCAGTCCATGATGTCGCAGTCGCGGTGCAATACCGGAACCGACTGCACCAGCTCGATCATCGCGCCGAGGAAGCTCAGCCGTTCGGCGATGCGGCCGAGCGGTGCGCGCGGCCAGCCGGCGCAGGCGAGCACGGTGAGCGTGCCGAACGCGGTCATATGCTGCCATTTGTCCAGAACGTCGACGGTGACCGGCGGGCGCGGCGACAGCGCCATGACCAGGGCGAAGAGAAGAGCCGCCCAGAACAGCAACCGTGCGATCGGCGCGACGCGCGCCTGCGAAAGTCCAACCATGGCGCGCGCCCTACGGCCGCCGGCGGTGCGCGTCTACCGGCGGTCGGGCGCCGGCCGGCGTGCGAGCACGGCGGCGATCGCGTCCTGGACGATGAGCGTGGCGCCGCCGCCGCCCCAGCCGGGACGATAATGGCGGTCGCGATACGCCGCATAGAGCCGCCGCAGCCGCGCGGCGACGCTGGGCGCGGAGAAGACGGCGTGGCGCGCGGTGTAGAAGGCGGCGACCTGCGACCAGCGATCGGCGGCGGTGTGGAAGTCCGGCGATTCGATGCCGTCGCGGACGCTGGCCAGCAGGCGTGCGGTGTCGGCGGCGATCCGCTGTCGCTGCGCGATATAGGTGGGGTATTTCTCGACCGCCTTGCGGACCCGGCCGATCATCGTGGTCCGGGTGCGGCCGAAGACGTTGCCGCCGTGCTGACGGTAGGACGCGAGCGGCTCGTCGATATAGCAGATGCTGCCGAACAGGCCGGCGACGAGATAGAACCAGCGATCGTGCGACATCGGGCGGTCATATTCGATGAGGTCGCGCGGTCGCGCCGCCGGGTCGATCCACTGGAGCAACCGGCGGTCGATCGTACAGGTGAAGCCGAGGAACACGCCCCATGGCTCGAAGGTCCGGCCTTGCAGGATCGCGCGCTTCGACAGGTTGGCGGACTGGCCGATCGCCGCGCCGGCATCGTCGATCAGATCGACGCGATGCGAGCACATCAATGCCCCCGTCGCCGCCATCGCATCCAGCGAGCGGGCGATCTTGGCCGGATGCCAGATGTCGTCCTGATCGCAGAAGGCGATATAGCGGCTCTCGCAGAGCCGGATCGCCTTCATGAAATTCTCGGAAAAGCGCAGCCGCATGTCGTTGCGATAGAGTCTGACCGGGAAAGGCGCGGTGCGCGCGAATGTTTCGATGATCGCGACGGTACGGTCGGTCGACAGATCGTCGCAAATGACGAGCTCGGCGGGAAGGCGTTCCTGCGCGGCGAGCGAGCGGAGTTGTTCGGCGATGAACCGTTCGCCGTTGTACGTCGCCATGGCGACGGAGACATGAGCCGCCTGCACGCTGATTCCCTCCATGATTTTTCTTTAACCATGTACCGCGTGGAGGGTGGGTGCAATGCAACCTGCGCCGACGATTGCGCCAGGTCGGCGCCGAACCGGGATTCCCGTGCGGCCGGACCGGCCCGCCCCGTTAATGGACGGGGCGGGCGGGCGGGATCATCCGCCGCGCTTGAGCAGGCCGTGCATGTCCATCCAACGGGCGAATTCCTCGAACCAGCCGGTGCTGGTCGTCGGTTTCGGGTACATGCCGAAGCCGTGGCCGCCCTGTTCGAACAAATGGAATTCGACCGGCCGCTTGGCGGTGCGCCAGCTTTCGATCAGGCCGAAGCCGCCATTGGCGAAGAACGGATCGTCGGAGGCGAGCGCGACGAACATCGGCGGCGCATCGGCGGGCACGGTGACCGCCGTCAACGGACCGTAGATATTGCCGATGAAGGCGGGCTTGGCGTCGCCGCCGGACAGCGTCGTCGCCATCGTCAGCATCGCGCCGGCGGAGAAGCCGACCATGCCGATCCGGTCGGCATCGACGTGCCATTCGCCGGCACGCTTGCGGATCAAAGCGAAGGCCGCGCGGGCGTCGGCGATCTGCGGCGCGAGGCTGGCCGCCATCGCATCGGCGCGCGGCCGCGGCGGGCGGGCGCCGGGACCGAAGATCTCCGCCATCGAGCGTTCGAAGCCGGGCATATCCGCGGGCGTCGGGTTGAGCCGGTATTTCAGCACGAAGGCGGCGACGCCCTTGGCGGCGAGCGCCCGCGCGACGTCCCAGCCCTCATTCTCCATCGATAGCGTGCGGAAGCCGCCGCCGGGCGCGACGATGACCGCGGCACCGGTCGCCTTGGCGGGATCGGGCAGGAAGGGGGTCAGCGTCGCGACGGTGACGTTGCGGGTGAAGACGCTGCCATATTGGCTATGCCACGCCTCCGGCGCGGTGGCGCCGGGCAGCTTGCCGGTGTCGAGCGTGATCGCGCCGGGCTGCGCCGGGGTGGGGATTGGCACCATCTTGTCGCTCTGCGCCTGAACGGGTGCGGTCAACGTCGCGGCGGCGAGGATGCCGGCCCCGATCGGGCGCAGCAGATGGGCGATCGCGGCGGCGTGGATACGGTGTCTCATGTTCGCTCTCCCTGATGATCGATGTCGGTATGGGTCATTTGCCGCCGGCACGGGGCCGGGGCGACAGCCAGCCGCCGTCGGCGAGCCAGTCGTCGAGCCGGTCGGGCCAGTGCAGGATCGAGATGCGATCCGATTCGTCGAGATTGAAGGCGTGATCGCTGTCGGCGTACATATGCAGCTCCGCCGAGACGCCCGCCTTGCGCAATTGTTCGTACAGCGCGACCGAGGGCGGCGCGCAGCAGGCGTCGCGGCTGCCCGCGACGATGAAGGCGGGCGGCGCGCCGGCGATCGCCTTGGCGGGGATGCCGCGCGGGCCGGGGAAGACGAGCACCTGGAAATCGGGGCGCGCGGGCAGGCGGTCGATCGCATCCACCGCCGGGCGGCCGGCGGGTTCGGGATTGTCGGCGATCTGCGACACCAGTTCGCCACCGGCGGAGAATCCCATCGCGCCGACGCGGGCGGGGTCGATGCCGTAATCGGCGGCATGCGCGCGCACCCAGCGCATCGCGCGGCGGGCGTCGTCGGCGGCGTCGCCCTCGACCGAATAGGGGGAGCCGGGCTCGTTCGCCAGCCGGTATTTGAGGACGAAGGCGGTGACCCCCATGCGGTTGAGCGCGGTGGCGACCTTGGTCCCCTCGTTGGTCCAGACGAGCAGTTTGTGGCCGCCGCCGGGCATCACGACGATCGCCGCGCCGTTGCGGTGGCGGGCGTCCGCGGGGAAGGCGATCAGCGAGGGATCGTGGATGTTGCGCACCCAATAATCGCGGGCGACCTCGGCTTCCTGACGGCGCGCGCGCGATCCGGGGGCGCCATCGGGCCAGAGCTTGATCGCCGTATAGGTCGGCGCGGCTTGCGGGGCGGGGTCCTGCGCGGGCGACGGCGCCGCCGCCAGCAGGACCGCCAAGGCGAAGGCTCGGCGCATCATCACTCTCCCATATGTCCGGTCGCCGTGTTCGACGTTCCGGGTCCCGGCATCGCCGGGGAGGCGTCCGGCCCCGTCAGGGGCCGGACACGCGAGGCTTAGAGGAAACGGTTGATCAGGTTCTCGAGCCGCTCCTGGCCGCCCGAGCGCGGCTGCGGATCGATGTCCTGCTGGATCGCGAGATCGGCGATGCCGGCGAGGTCGAGATCGGCGATCTTGCCGCCGAACTCACCCGTCCAGCCCGCGTAACGCTCGGTCTTGGCGGCGTCGAGGCGACCGTCCTCGATCAGCGCGGCGGCGTTGAGCAGGCCCTTGGCGACGACGTCGATGCCGCCGACATGGCCGTGGAACAGGTCGATCGCGTCGATCGACTGGCGGCGGACCTTGGCGTCGAAGTTGAAGCCGCCGGTGGTGAAGCCGCCGGCGCGCAGGATCTCGACCATCGCCAGCGTCAGTTCCTCGACCGAATTGGGGAATTGATCGGTATCCCAGCCGTTCTGCGGATCGCCGCGATTGGCGTCGATCGAGCCGAAGATGCCGAGCGCGCTGGCGGTGGCGATCTCATGCTCGAAGGTGTGGCCCGACAGCGTGGCGTGGTTCGCCTCGATGTTGACGCGCACCTCGTTCTCGAGGCCGTAGCGCTTGAGGAAGCCGTACACCGTCGCGGTGTCGAAGTCGTATTGGTGCTTGGTCGGCTCGTGCGGCTTCGGTTCGATCAGGATCGTGCCGGTGAAGCCGATCTTGTGCTTGTGCTCGACGACGAGGCTGAGGAAGCGGCCGAAATTGTCGAGCTCGCGCTTCATGTCGGTGTTGAGCAGCGTCTCATAGCCCTCGCGGCCGCCCCACAAGACGTAATTCTGGCCGCCGAGGCGATGCGTCGCCTCGAGCGCGTCGCGCACCTGCATCGCACCGAAGGCATAGACCTCGGGATCGGGATTGGTCGCGCCGCCGGCGGCGAAGCGCGGGTGGCTGAACAAATTGGCGGTGCCCCACAGCAGCTTGCGACCCGACGAGGCCTGCAGCTTCTCGAGGTGATCGACGGCTTCCGCGAAATAGCGGCGATGTTCGGTGACGTTGGCGGCATCGGCCATCACGTCGACGTCGTGGAAGCAATAATAAGGCACGTCGAGCTTCTGGAAGAAGTCGAACGCAACCTCGCGCTTCTCGGCCGCGGCGGCGCTGTCGTTGGGGCCGCGATGCCACGGGCGGTTGAAGGTGCCGCCGCCGAACACGTCGGAGCCGGGCCAGCAGAAGGTGTGCCAGAAGCAGGCGGCGAAGCGCAGATGCTCTTCCATCGTCTTGCCGAGCACGACGCGGTTCTTGTCGTAGAAGCGGTAGGCGAGCTCGTTGTCGCTGTCCGGTCCTTCGTAGCGGATCTGGGGGATGTCGGCGAAAAAGTCGGCCATCAGAGGGTCCTTATGCGGGGGTAGGCGTCGCGGAACGCGGCGCCCTTGGGGGCTAGGCGCTCGACAAGCGCCGGATCGGGGGTGATGACGTGGGACACGGGCGGCGCCTGGCAGACGTCGGCGGGGCTGCCGCCGTCGACCGCGAGCTGGGCGAGGCGGGCGGCGCCGAGCGCCGGGCCGACCTCGCCGCCTTGCAGGTAGACGAGCTCGACGTCCATCGTCGCGGCGAGCGTTTCGCCCCAATAGCGCGAACGCGCGCCGCCGCCGATCACCGACAGGCGCTCGATCGTCGTGCCGGCATCGCGCAGCACGCGGATGCCGTCGGCTAGCCCGAAGCCGACGCCCTCCAGCACCGCCTGCGCCAGCCGGTCTGGACCGGTGTCGTTGTCGAGCCGGAGGAAGGCGCCGCGGACCTGCGCGTCGTTATGGGGGGTGCGTTCGCCGGAGAGATAGGGGAGGAACAGCTCCGGCCCGGCACCCGGTCCGGCGCGCTCGGCGCGCGCGAACAGGTCCGCGGCACCCGCCGCGCCGGTGATCCTGGCGACCCAGTCGATGCACGAGGCGGCGGACAGGTGAACCGCCATCTGGTGCCACATGTCGGGCAGGCAGTGGCAGAAGGCATGGACCGCGCCCGCGACATTGGGGCGGAAGCGGTCGGTGGCGACGAAGATCACGCCCGAGGTGCCGAGCGACAGCAACGCATCGCCGTCGCGCACCGCGCCGACCCCCGCCGCGCCGGCGGCATTGTCGCCGCCGCCGCCGGCGACGGGCACGCTGCCCATGCCCCAGAGTTCGGCGATCTCGGGGCGCAGGCGGCCCGCGACGGCGCTGCCCTCGACCAGCGCCGGCATCTGCGCTTCGGTCAGGCCGGTGGCGGCGAGCAGCGTGTCGCTCCACCGCCGGCCGGCGACGTTGAGCCACAGCGTGCCTGCTGAATCGGACATATCCGACAGCTTTTCGCCGGTCATCTGCAGCCGGACGTAATCCTTGGGCAGCAGCACGGTGGCGATCTGCGCGAACGTCTCCGGCTCGTGATGGCGCACCCATTGCAGCTTGGGCGCGGTGAAGCCGGGCATCGCGAGATTGCCGGCGATGTCATGCAGCGCGGGCACCTCGGCTTCCAGCTCGACGCATTCGGCGTGCGAGCGGCCGTCGTTCCACAGGATCGCCGGGCGCAGCGGACGGTCGTCGGCACCGAGCAGCGTCGCGCCGTGCATCTGGCCGGCGAGGCCGATGCCGCGCACCGCGCGGCGGACGTCCGGGTCGATCGCCTGGACCGCCGCGGTCGTCGCCTGCCACCAGGCGTCCGGGTCCTGTTCCGACCACAGGGGCTGCGGACGCTGCACGGTCAGCGCGGCGGTGCCCTGCCCGACGACGCTGCCGTGGGTGTCGAGGACGACCGCCTTGACCCCGGACGTACCGATATCGATGCCGAGAAACATGCCGCCGCTCAGTTCTTGAACGGATCGAGCTGACGGATCGTGCCGTCGGGGTTGAACGTCAGCTCGGCGACCTTGGCCGAGCGCAGATAGTTCTTATTCGACAATTGCGTGTCGTGATAGAACAGCCACCACTTGCCCTTGAACTCGACGACCGAGTGATGCGACGTCCAGCCCTGCACCGGCGACAGCATATGGCCGGTATAGCGGAACGGCCCGTACGGCGAGGTGCCGATCGCATAATTGAGGAAGTGGGTGTCCCCGGTCGAATAGGTGAAATAATATTTGCCGCCGCGCTTGAACACCCACGACGCTTCGAAGAAGCGGCGATCGTGGTCGCCGCCGAGCACCGGCTTGCCGGCCTCGTCGGTGATGACGATGTCGCGCGGCGCCTCGGCGAATTGCTTCATGTCGGCCGACATGCGCGCCATCTTGGGCGACAGCGCGGGCTTGTCGTCCTGCTTGAGGTCGGTGTCGCCGGCATTGGGGTCGAAGCGGCCGCTGGTCCAGCGCTGGAGCTGCCCGCCCCAGATGCCGCCGAAATACATATAGCTCTGGCCGTCGGTGTCGGTGAACACCGCCGGATCGATCGAGAAGCTGCCCTTGATCGGCGCCGGCTCGGCCTTGAACGGGCCGGTCGGCGACTTGCCGGTGGCGACGCCGATGCGGAACACGCCGTCCCGGTCGCGCGCGGGCATATAGAGGTAATAGGTGCCGTTCTTATATGCGGCGTCGGGCGCCCAGGTCTGCTTGGCGGCCCAGGGGATATCCTTCACGTCGATCGCCACCGGATGAACCGTCACCGGGCCGCCGATGCGGTCCATGCTGAGCACGCGATAGTCGTGCATCGCATATTGCGTGCCGAGATCGTCGTCCGGAATGCCGGCGTCGACGTCGTGGCTGGGATAGACGTAGAGCTTGCCGTTGAAGACGTGCGCCGAAGGATCGGCGAAATACAGATTCTTGACCAGGGGCTGGCTGAGGTAGCGCTTACCGTCGGGGCTGCGCGGCTCGGCGGCGGCTGCGGTCGCGGCGGGCTTGGCGACCTGCGCGAGGGCGAGCGTGGCGGTGGTGCCGAGCGCGGCGGCGGTCAGGCAGAGGGCGAGACGAAGCCTCATGGCCGATGATCCTTCCTAGTGACGGCCTTCTGGCGAGGCCTGCAAAATGTGCCGCAGATGCGGGATAGCGCTACCATATGAGGCCGTTTGCGAATTCGCAAGCTGTTCCGGGGCCGGGGAATGACCCGGAGTGGATCAAGAGGCGGGTCATAAGTGGGCGCTCAAATGACGGAGTGGTTGGATGGAGTGCGTCCTGCGAGGCTGCTGCGTTCCGTAATGTCATGAAGCCGGGGCAATTGCATGTCACGCGGCGGCGGGGCTCGATCGATTACACCGAAAGACCCGTCACCCGGACCCGTTCGAGACCTCTGCGAGACCGCGGATGTACCCCGGCGAAGGCCGGGGCGCAGTTGGGCGAAGGTTTGTAATGACTTACCGCGGCTTTCCCAACTGGGCCCCGGCCTCCGCCGGGGTACAATGTTGCCTGTTGTCGCCTCAAGTCGTTCTCTTCGCTGCGGAGTTTACCCCGGAACGCGTCCGGGGTGGCGGAGGGTGAGAAGATAGTCCGGCGAATGGCGATACGTCGTTGTTCGCGCTCGGGATCCATCACGCATTGTATCTCTGAGTCCTCTGCGCCGATGCGCGAACCCAAAGCTACAGACCCCCGCGAACCCACCAGTCGTCGAGTGATTTTCCACTTTCGCAGTTTCGGTCGACCGTGCCGAATCGGGATCGCCGGACCGCCGCATCCGCCCGGCGACGCCTGCGTACCCGTTTGAAGCCTTGACGTGCGGCGGCGGCCTGATAGCGATACCACCAAGGTACGAGCCGGCTCCGGCATCGTCCAAGTGGAGAGTCCAGCGTGTCACGCCAACCGGTTCGTCCCTTCCGTTCGCGCGACTGGTTCGCCGACCCGGCCCGTGCCGATATGACCGCGCTCTATCTCGAACGCTTCATGAATTACGGCCTGACCCCGGCGGAGCTGCGCTCGGGCCGGCCGATCATCGGCATCGCGCAGACCGGCAGCGACCTCAGCCCGTGCAACCGCATCCATCTCGATCTCGCGCGGCGGGTGCGCGACGGCATTCGCGACGCGGGCGGCATCCCGCTCGAATTCCCGGTGCACCCGATCTTCGAGAATTGCCGCCGACCGACCGCGGCGCTCGATCGCAACCTCGCCTATCTCGGGCTGGTCGAGACGCTGTACGGCTATCCCATCGATGCGGTGGTGCTGACCACCGGTTGCGACAAGACGACGCCGTCGGGGATCATGGCCGCCGCCACCGTCGACATCCCGGCGATCGTCCTGTCGGGCGGGCCGATGCTCGACGGCTGGCACGAGGGCGAGCTGGTCGGATCGGGCACCGTCATCTGGCGCTCGCGGCGCAAGCTCGCGGCGGGCGAGATCGACGAGGAGGAATTCCTCCAGCGCGCCACCGACAGCGCGCCCTCGGCGGGCCATTGCAACACGATGGGTACCGCCTCGACGATGAACGCGGTGGCCGAGGCGCTCGGCCTGTCGCTGCCCGGTTGCGCGGCGATCCCCGCGCCGTATCGCGAGCGCGGCCAGTTCGCCTATGAGACCGGCCGTCGCATCGTCGACATGGCCTATGAGGACCTGCGCCCGTCGCGCATCCTGACCCGCGAGAGCTTCCTCAACGCGGTGCGCGTGGTCACCGCGATCGGCGGATCGTCGAACGCGCAGCCGCATATCCAGGCGATGGCGGCGCATGCCGGGATCGAGGTGCGGCCGAGCGACTGGATGGAGCATGGCTACGATCTGCCGTTGCTGGTCGACGTGCAGCCCGCCGGGCGCTTCCTCGGCGAGCGGTTCCACCGGGCCGGCGGCGTGCCCGCGGTGCTGAACGAGCTGCTCGGCGCGGGCAAGCTGGACGGCGACTGCCTGACCGTCACCGGGCGCAGCATAGCCGAGAACCTCGCCGGCCGCGGCGCGACCGACCGCGAGGTCATCCGCCCGTTCGACCAGCCGCTGAAGGAGCAGGCGGGGTTTCTCGTCCTCACCGGCAATCTGTTCGATTTCGCGATCATGAAGACCAGCGTGATCTCGCCGGCGTTCCGTGAACGCTATCTCACCGTGCCGGGACGCGAGAACGTGTTCGAGGCGCGCGCGGTGGTGTTCGAGGGATCGGACGATTACCACCACCGCATCAACGACCCCGCGCTCGGCATCGACGAAGGCTCGATCCTGGTGATCCGCGGCGCCGGCCCGATCGGCTGGCCGGGATCGGCGGAGGTGGTCAACATGCAGCCGCCCGATCATCTGATCCAGCGCGGTATCCTGACGCTGCCGACGCTCGGCGACGGCCGCCAGTCGGGAACGTCGGACAGTCCGTCGATCCTCAACGCCAGCCCGGAGAGCGCGGTCGGCGGCGGCCTGTCGTGGTTGCAGACCGGCGACGTGATCCGCATCGATCTCGCCGCGGGCCGCTGCGACGCGCTGGTCGACGAGGCCGAGATCGCGCGTCGGCGCGGCGGCACGCCGCCCCCCATTGCCGAGAGCCACACGCCGTGGGAAGAACTGTACCGGGAAAAGACCGGCCAGCTCGGCGAAGGCGGCGTCCTCGACTTCGCGTTGAAATATCGGGGTATCGCCGCACGTACGCCGCGGCATAACCACTAGGCACAACCCATTTCGCCGGCGGTGACCGGCACAGGAGAGACGATGACGGATAGCGTAAGGGGGGCAGGGGGGACTGCCACGAACCACGGCTTCATCGCCGCGATCGTCGCGGTGGCGACGATCGGCGGCTTCATGTTCGGCTATGATTCGGGCGTGATCAACGGCACGCAAAAGGGGCTGGAGGCGGCGTTCGCGCTCGGCCGGCTCGGCATCGGCGTCAACGTCGGCGCGATCCTCGTCGGTTCGGCGATCGGTGCGTTCGGCGCCGGCCGGATGGCCGATGCGATCGGCCGCCGCAACGTCATGATGCTGGCGGCGCTGCTGTTCCTGGTCAGCGCCCTGCTCGCCGGCGCGGCGAGCGGCTCGGAAGTCTTCATCTTCGCGCGCATCATCGGCGGCCTCGGCGTCGGTGCGGCGAGCGTCATCTCGCCGGTCTACATCTCCGAAGTCACTCCCGCCTCGATCCGCGGCCGGCTGACCAGCGTGCAGCAGGTGATGATCATCACCGGCCTGACCGGCGCGTTCGTCGCCAATTTCGTGCTCGCACGTTATGCCGGCGGCTCGACCGCGCCGTTCTGGCTCGGCTATCCCGCATGGCGCTGGATGTTCTGGCTGCAGGCGATCCCCGCCGCCATCTATCTCGTCGCGCTGTTCGTCATTCCGGAAAGCCCGCGCTTCCTGATGGCCAAAGGCCGCGAGGCCGAGGCGCATACGGTGCTCGTCCGCCTGTTCGGCACCGCCGAGGCCGACCGCAAGGTCGTCGAGATCCGCAACTCGCTCGCCGCCGACCACCACAAGCCCAAATTGTCGGACCTGCGCGACAAGACCACCGGCAAGATCCGCCCGATCCTGTGGGCGGGCATCGGCCTTGCCATCTTCCAGCAGCTCGTCGGCATCAACGTCGTCTTCTATTATGGCGCGGTGCTGTGGGAAGCGGTTGGCTTCACCGAAGACAATGCGTTGCAGATCAACATCCTGTCGGGCGTGCTGTCGATCGCGGCGTGCCTGTTCACGATCGCCACGGTCGACAAGATCGGCCGCAAGCCGCTGCTGCTCGTCGGTTCGGCCGGCATGGCGGTGACGTTGGCGGTGGTGGCTTGGGCATTCTCGACCGCGGTGACGGACGCAGCGGGCGCGGTCTCTTTGCCGGGGCATAATGGCATGATCGCGCTGATCGCGGCCAACCTCTACGTCATCTTCTTCAACGGCAGCTGGGGCCCGGTGATGTGGGTGATGCTCGGCGAGATGTTCCCCAACCAGATCCGCGGGTCGGGCCTCGCCGTGTCGGGTTTCGCGCAGTGGATCGCCAATGCGGCGATCTCGGTGAGCTTCCCCGCGCTGGCGGTGTCGCCGGGGTTGGCGGTGACCTATTTCGGTTACGCCTTCTTCGCCGCGGCATCGTTCTTCTTCGTGCGCAAGATGGTCAACGAGACCGCGGGCCGCGAACTGGAGGACATGGCGGGCTGATCCGCCGGTCCATCACCGTCATCGCCAGGAAGGGGCGGTCCTGCGGGACCGCCCCTTTTTCGTGTCAGCGGCGCCAGGCGTAGGGCCCCACCAACGTGCCGACGAAGCCACCCGCCGCCTCGGTGCTGAGGAAGCGCGCGTCGACGTCGGCGGCGAGCGTCCGGCCCGCACCGCCCGCCCGATAGTCGAACGCCATCGTGCCGCCGTTGGCGCGGATCGTCAGCGTCACCGGGCCACCGGTGGCGACCGGTGCCGAGGCGACCAGCCGTTCGGCGCCCTTGTCGGTGGTGTAGAGCGCGACCATCGGCTTGCCGGCGATGCGGGTGATGCCGAAGAACAGGAAGTTCTTGTCGCTCTGCATCGCGGCGAGGCCGGCGCGTTCGCCGTCGCTGTCGGGGGTGAAGCGCACCGTCGTGCTCATCGTCGCGACGTGATGCTGCTGGCGCCGCGCGACGAAGGCGGGGACGCCGGCGAGGTCGCCCATCGGCGCGCCGCGGTCGAGCACCAGCTCGTGCCGGTCGATCCGGTAGAGCGGCTGCTTCGGCGTGCGCACGCCGATCCACTGCATCGCCAGCTTCGGCCCGGCGAAGGTGTCGGTATATGCGAAGTCGCCGCTGGTCGGCAGCGCCGGCGGGCGTTGCTGCGGCAGCTTGGGCACGGGCGCGGTGAACGGGATCGGCGTGCCGTGCGGCAGGATCGTCGGCCAGCCCTGCGCCCACGTCACCGGCAGCAGGAACGTCTCGCGCCCAATATTGTAGTAATTGCCGGCATAAGGCCGCACGGCGAGGAAGGTCGCCCACCAGTCGCCGTTCTGCGTCTGCACCAGTTCGGCATGGCCCGCCGAGGTGATCGGATCGGGACGGGCGGGATCCAGATCGCGCTGCGTCAGGATCGGGTTGCCGGCGAACGGCGCATAGGGCCCGCGCAATTCGCGCGAGCGGAAGACGACCTGCGAATGGTTGACGCTGGTGCCGCCCTCGGCCGCGGTCAGATAATAATAGCCGTCCTTCCGGAGGATATGCGGCCCCTCGATCCACACCGGCTTTTTGGTGATGTCGACGCCGCCGTTGACCAGCTGCGTGCTCTCGCCGACCATCTTGCCGGCGCGCCAGTCATATTCCTGTACCCAGATCGCGCGATGGCCCTCGTAGCGCGGCGGTTCGGCGGGGGCGCGGTTGTTGACGATATAGGCGCGCTCGCCCTCCCAATAGATCGACGGATCGATCCCCTCGAACGGCAGCCAGATCGGGTCGGACCACGGCCCCGCCGGGTTCCTGGCGGTGATGACGAAATTGCCTTTGCAGGAGACGCAGGTGTTGACGATGTAGAAGGTGCCGGCGTGATAGGAGATATCGGGCGCGAACACCGCTTCCGAGGTGCGGCGGCCGGTGAAGTCGAGCTGGCCGGGGCGATCGATCGCATTGCCGATCTGCGTCCAGTGGACGAGGTCCTTCGAATGGAAGACCGGCAGGCCGGGGAAGTGCGCGAAGGACGAATTGACCAGGTAATAATCGTCGCCGACCCGCGTCACCGACGGATCGGGATAATAGCCCGACAGGATCGGGTTGCGATACGCGCCCGGCGCCGCGACGGCCTTCTCCTGCGATTGCCCCTGATAGGCGAAGCGGCTGAAGCGCGGCGCCTCGCTCGCCATCGCCGCCGAGCCACCGGCCAATGCCAGCGCCAGAATCATGGCACGTCCCGCCATCTTCATCTCTCCCATATCGCCGGACGCTGGATGCGCCGACCGTTGGAGCAACTATAGCGCTACCAGACGTCGGGGCCAGCCAACGGGATATATCGAATAGATTATTACTCCGATAAATCAGCCGTCCCGCGATGGACACGGTAGCGTTACCAGTCTAGCTTCCGGATCAGCGCAACGATCAGATACGGCGCGATCCGGTGGCAGGCCATCGGGATCGCAGACCAACTCGATCGCGCGACGAAAGGAGGAGGGGATGACCGGGCTGCCGACGGATCGCCATGCGGCGACAGGCGCACCAATCGCGACGGCATCGATGCCATTCCCCTTCGTCAGCCAAGGAGAGCAGCGATGACGGGGATGGTGCGGATGATGCGTCTGGCGCGCGGCGGCGCAGCGTGGCTGGCGCTTGCCGGCGCGACACCGGGCATGGCCGGCCAACAGGCCGCTCCCGCTCCCGCTCCCACCCCCGCCACCGGCATCGCCCCGTATTTCCAGCCTGCCGGCGCCACGCCGGGCGCCCCCGATGCCGATGGCTTCCTGCGCCGCTGGCTGTTGCTCGAACCGATCGTCAAGCCGAACCGCACCAACACGGTGTTCACCGCCAGTTATGTGCGCGAGGCGTTGGGCAAGGAATATTTCCCCGGCCAGTTCACCGCGACGCCGCGCGACGGCCAGATCGTCAACGCCGCCGAGCCGCTGCGCTGGCATGCGCTCGATTCGAACAGCTTCGACATCAAGCTGTTCAACCTGGCGCAGGGGCTGGGCAAGCCGACCTATGGCGTGATCTTCCAGGCCTATACCGTGGTCGATTCGCCGCGCGAGATGCGCGACGTGCGGATGGCGGTCGGCTCCAATGCGGCGTCGATCTGGTGGCTCAACGGCAAGGAGGCGGTCGGGCTGTTCAACGATCGCCGCATGGTGATGGACGACGTGCTGTCGGACCGGTTGACGCTGCGCAAGGGCCGCAACGTCATCCGCGGCGCCGTCATCAACGGGCCGGGGCTCAGCGATTTCTGCGTCCGCTTCCTCGATGCGGAGGGCAAGCCGATCACCGCTGTGTCCACCGTGCTGCGCTGATCCGGGAGACCGCCATGACCCGCCATATCCTCACCGCGCTGGCCCTCGCGCTCGGCACTTCGCTCGGCCTCGCCGCCGCACCCGCCGCCGCGCAATTGCAGGGCGAACCGTTCATCCACGATCCCTCCACGGTCACCTTCTCCGACGGGCGCTGGTATACCTTCGGCACGCGGCAGGGCGGCCTCGTCTCCGACGACGGCTGGACGTGGCGCAGCGGCCCGGTGCGGCCCGGCGGCGGCGTCGCGCCCGACGTCATCAAGATCGGCGAGCGTTACTACATGGCCTATGCGGTCGGCGGCGGCGGCATGTCGGGCGGTCACGCCAGCCAGGTCAAGATCATGTGGACGCTGTCGCTCGACCCCAAGTCGCCGCGCTTCGGCTATCACGACGTCGGCGTCGTCGCGTCGAGCGACGGGGTGGAGACCGCCGATGCGATCGATCCCGCCTTCCTGCTCGCCGACGGGCGGCTGTGGCTGACCTACGGCACCTATTTCGGGCCGATCCGCGTCATCGAACTCGATCCCAAGACCGGGCTGCGCGTCGCCGGCAACCAGCCGGTCGATGTCGCGATCGACATGGAAGCGACCGCGATGATGTATCGCGACGGCTGGTATTATCTGCTCGGCACGCACGGCACCTGCTGCGACGGGCCCAATTCCACCTATCATATCCGCGTCGGCCGGGCGCGCAGCCCGCTCGGGCCGTATCTCGACCATATGGGCACGCCGCTGCTCAAGGGCGGCGGCAAGCTGGTGGTCAGCGCGCGCGGCCGCGATATCGGCCCCGGCCATTTCGGCCTGATCGAGCTGCCCGGCGGCGTCGAGAAATTTTCGATGCATTACGAGGCGGACATGGACCGCAGCGGACGCAGCGTGCTCGGCATCGCACCGCTGCTGTGGCGCGACGGCTGGCCGGTCGCGGGCGAGAACGTCGCGCCCGGCACCTATGAGATCGCGTCCGAGCGCAGCGGCTATGCGCTGGGTCTCGCGACCGATTTCGTCCGCATCCCGTTCGACGCGCGGCGCAGCTTCATGGCCAAGCCGGGCGATCCCGTCGCGCCGCTGCCCGACCAGACGCTGGCGCAGGACAGCGCCGGCTGGCCGCAGGGCCGGGTGCGCGTCGACCTCGCCGATTACATGGTGCGGCCGCATCAATTGTGGACGATCGCGCCGGTGGCCGATGCCGGCGGCTCGTTCGGCGCGCCTTATTACAAGCTGACCATCGCCGGCACGACGCGCGCATTGGCGGCGACCGCGGCGGGCGAGGTCGAGGCGGTGCCCGCCTTCACCGGTGCGGCCGAGCAATTGTGGCGCGTCGACCAGCTCACCGACGGCACCTATCGCATCATGCCCAAGGCGGTGCCGGGCGGCCGCACCGGTCTGGCGCTGGTCGCCGCCGGTGCGAGCACGCCGACGCTCGCCGCGTTCGACCCGATTAGCCCGGCCGGGCGCTGGACGTTCCGCACGCCCTGATCCCCGCCGCCGCCGCCATCACGAGAGGAAGACCCATGACCCCGTTTCGACCCCGCGCCGCCCGCGCGCTGCTGCCGCTGCTGCTCGCCGGGCTCGCGCTGCCGGCGGCGGCACCCGCGCAGGAACGCGAGACAGAGGCGGTGCGCGCGACGCTGCGCGCCGACACGCCGGGGCCGCAGGTGCATCGCGACGTCTTCGGCCAGTTCGCCGAACATCTCGGCCACGGCATCTATGGCGGCATCTGGGTCGGCCCGAAATCGCGCATCCCCAACGATGCCGGCTATCGCCGCGACGTGCTCGCCGCGCTGAAGGCGATCAACGTGCCGATGGTGCGCTGGCCCGGCGGCTGTTTCGCCGACGAATATCATTGGCGCGACGGCATCGGCCCGGCGAAGGACCGGCCCGGCAAGGTCAACACCAACTGGGGCGGGGTCAACGAGGACAACAGCTTCGGCACGCACGAATATTTCGGGCTGATGGAGCGGCTGGGCGCGAGCACCTACGTCGGCGCCAACCTCGGCAGCGCACCGCCGGCCGAGACCGCGCAATGGGTGGAATATATCACCGCCGCCAAGGGCAGCAGCGTGCTCGCCAAGGAGCGCGCCAAGAACGGCCATGCCGAGCCGTGGAAGGTGCAATATCTCGGCATCGGCAACGAACTGTGGGGCTGCGGCGGCAATATGCGTCCCGATTACGCCGCCGACGAGACCAACCGCTACGCGCAATTCGCCAAGTCGGCGAACGGCTCGATGCTCAAGATCGCCAGCGGCCCGAGCGATTCGAATTACGAATGGACCGAGTCGATGATGCGCATCGCCGGCAAGAATATCGACGGGCTGGCGCTCCATTATTATACCCGGCCGCGCGACAAGGACTGGAAGGACAAGGGGCCGGCGATCGGCTTTTCCGAGCACGAATGGGCGACGACGATGCAGCACACGCTGCAGATGGACGAATTCCTGACCAAGCACGCCGCGATCATGGACAAATACGATCCCGCCAAGCGCGTGATGCTGGCGGTGGACGAATGGGGCACCTGGTACGATCCGACGCCGGGCAGCAATCCCGGTTTCCTCGAACAGCAGAACTCGATCCGCGACGCGGTGGTCGCGGGCCTCAACCTCAACATCTTCGTCGCGCATGCCGACCGGGTGCGGATGGCGGCGATCGCGCAGATGGTGAACGTGTTGCAGGCGATGCTGCTCACCGACGGGCCGCGGATGGTGAAGACGCCGACCTATTGGGTGTTCGACCTCTACAAGCCGTGGCAGGGCGCGACCGCGCTGCCGATCACGCTGACCTCGCCCTGGTATCACAAGGACGAGGTGGCGGTGCCCGCGGTCAATGCTTCGGCGGTGCGCGACGCCGCGGGGCAGGTGCACGTCGCGCTGGTCAACCTCGATCCCAACCGCGCGCTGCCGGTGTCGGTCGCGCTGACCGGGGTGCAGGCGGCGCAGGCGAGCGGCCGGATCGTCACGGGGGCGGCGATGGATGCGCACAACAGCTTCGATGCGCCCGATACGGTGACGCCGCAGCCGTTCACCGCGGCGCAGGTCGCCGGCGGTACGCTGACGCTGACGCTGCCGGCCAAGTCGGTCGTCGTGCTCGATCTGCGCTGAGCCGGTGCGCGGCGGTCTCTCCTCGTGGTGCCGGTCGGCGGCGGCGGCGTCGCTCGCGCTGCTGACCGCGGCGGCGCCGGCGCCGCGCGCGGTGCACGTCAGCGTCGATGCGGCACGCGTCACCGCGCCGCTGCCGCCGATCTGGCGGTTCTTCGGCGCCGACGAGCCCAATTACGCGACGATGGCGGAGGGCAAGCGGCTGCTCGTCGAACTCGGCCGGCTGCGGCCGGGCGAGGTCTATTTCCGCGCGCACAACCTGCTGACCAGCGGCGACGGCACCGCCGATTTCAAATGGGGCAGCACCAACGTCTATACCGAGCGCGACGGCAAGCCGGTGTACGACTGGCGGATCGTCGACGGCATCATCGACAGCTATCGCGCCGCCGGCATCCACCCCTATCTCGAGATCGGCTTCATGCCCGAGGCGCTGAGCGCCGCGCCGCCTGGCACGCCCTATCGCCTGCCCTGGGCGCCCGGCGTCGACGCCAAGGGCACCGCCGGCTGGACCTATCCGCCGCGCGACGAGAAACGCTGGGCCGATCTCGTCTATCGCTGGACGCTCCACAACGTCGCGCGCTACGGTCGCGCCGAGGTGGAGCGCTGGTATTTCCAGACGTGGAACGAGCCCAATCTGCGCTTCTACTGGAGCGCCAGTCCCGAGGCCTTCTACCGGCTGCACGACGTCACCGTCGATGCGATCCGCCGCGCGCTGCCGACCGCGCGCGTCGGCGGTCCCGATCTCGCCGGGGCGGGCGGCACGTTCATGCAGGGCTTCCTGAGCCACGTCACCACCGGCACCAATCACGCGACCGGCGGGACGGGCACGCCGACCGACTTCCTGTCGTTCCACGCCAAGGGGCAGCCGGCGGTGGTCGACGGCCATGTCCGCATGGGGATCGCCAACCAGTTGCGCACCGCCGACGAGGCGTTCGCCGCCTTCGCCGCGGTGCCGCAGCTCGCCGGCAAGCCGGTGGTGATCGGCGAGAACGATCCCGAGGGCTGCGCCGCCTGTCCGGGGCCGGCCAACGCCTATCGCAACGGGCCGCTCTACGCGAGCTACACCGCGGCGAGCTATGCGCGGCTGTGGGAGCTGGCGCAGCGGCGCGGCACCCGGCTGGAGGGGGCGCTCGCCTGGTCCTACACCTTCGTCGGCCAGCCGTGGTTCGCCGGCTATCGCCAGCTTGCCACCAACGGCGTCGATCTCGCGGTGCTCAACGTGTTCCGGCTGTTCGCGCGGCTGGGGCCGGAGCGGCTCGACGCGCGCAGCGATGCGCAGGTGCCGCTCGATACGATGCTGCGCGACGGGGTGCGCGGTGCGCCGGATGTCGGCGTGCTCGCGACGCGCACCGCGGCGGGGCGCGTCGCCTTGCTCCTGTGGCATTATCACGACGACGACGTGGCGGGGCCGGACGCCCGCGTGACGCTGGACGTCGCGCATGTCGCGCCGGCGGCGGCGGGGCGGCTGTGGCGGGTCGATGCGCGGCACGCCAACGCCTTCGGCGCGTGGCAGGCGATGGGCGCGCCGGCGCGGCCGACCCCGGCGCAGGTCGCGACGCTGACGCACGCCGCGCGACTGACGCCGGAAGCGCTGCGCCTGACCGGCGGCCGGCTGACGCTGACCGTGCCGCGGCAGGGCGTGGCGCTCGTCGAACTATGATCCCGTTTCCCGGCAAAGGATTGACCGTCATGCCCCGCTTCCGTGTCGCCGCGCTCGCCGCTCTGCTGGCGCTGACCGCCGGCGCGGGCCCGGCGCAGGTGTGGCGGTCGGACCAGGGCGACGGCAGCTTCCGTAACCCGGTGCTCTACGCCGATTATCCCGATCCCGACGTGATCCGCGTCGGCCGCGATTATTATATGGCGAGCACCACCTTCGCCAACGTGCCGGGGATCACCATCCTGCAGAGCCGCGACCTGATCAATTGGACGATCGCCTCGCATCTCGTCGACCGGCTGGAGGGGCTGCCGCAATATGACCTGAAGGGCGGCAACGCCTATCGCAAGGGGCTGTACGCCTCCAGCCTGCGCTATCACGACGGCATCTACTATCTCGCCAATACGCCGGTCGGGCAGAAGACGCGCATCTGGTACGCCAGGGACGTGCGCGGGCCGTGGCGCTATCACGAGCTGGAGCGCGAGGCGTTCGATCCCGGCCTGTTCATCGAGCCGGACGGCCGCGCCTATCTGGCCACCGCGAGCACCGCCGACGGCACGATCACGCTGCTGACGCTCGATGCGACGCTCGCACACGTCACCGATGCGAGGCGCATTCATTACATCAAGGGCGCGGAAGGATCGAAGATCATCCGCCGCGGCGGTTATTATTACCTGTTCAACGCGCTGCCGCCGCGACTGGCGCTCAGCGTCTCACGGTCGCGCAGCCTGTTCGGGCCGTGGGAGACGCGCGACCAGATCGACGACAAGAGCGGCGGGCATCAGGGCGCGCTCGTCGACCTGCCCGACGGGCGCTGGTTCGGCTTCGTGATGGAGGACAGCGGCGCGATCGGCCGGATGACCAACATGAGCCCGGTGTTCTGGCAGGACGACTGGCCGGTCTGGGGCACGCCCGCCGCCCCCGGCCGCGTGCCGCGCCGTGCCGCCAAGCCGATCCCCGGCGCGCCCGTCGCGGAGCCGGCGACCTCCGACGATTTCACCGCGCCGCGCCTCGGTCTGCAATGGCAGTGGAACCACAATCCCGATCCCGCGCGCTGGTCGCTGACGCAGCGGCCGGGCTGGCTGCGGCTGCGCCCGACGGTGGCGACGCGCGTCTGGTCGGCACGCAACACGCTGACCCAGAAGGGGCAGGGACCGGCGAGCCGCGGCGAGGTGAAGCTCGACATCGGTCATCTGGCGCCCGGCGATCGCTGCGGCTTCGGCACGCTCGGCCAGTATAGCGCCAATCTGACCGTCACCCGCGGTGCGGACGGCAAGGCGGCGGTCACCGCCGAAGTGACCGAGGACAAGGTTGGCGGCGCGGTCACCACGACGCTGGCGACGGCGCCGCTGCCGCGCGCCGATGCTCTGTGGCTGCGCACCGACATGGACTTCACCACCGACCGCAGCCGGTTCGCCTACAGCCTCGACGGGCGGCGCTGGACGGCACTCGGTGGCGACGCGCCGCTCGCCTTCGCGTGGCGCACCGGCACCTTCCAGGGCGAGCAATTCGCGCTGTTCTGCTATGCCGGCGCGGCGAGTGCCGGGTGGATCGACGTCGATCGCTTCACGCTGTCGAAGCTGGCGCCCGCGGGGGCTGTGCGGGAATAGCCTTGGGAAGAAGCGGGACCCCGGGGCAAGCCCGGGGTGACGAGAAGAGCGAAGCTTCGGCACCCGTCATCGTCCAGCACCAACGGGGTTGGGTAAACGCTGTGGGCCGGCTGCGCTCGCGCTCACCGGAGCGCCCGCGCGTTCAGACCGGCGTTTCGGCGGGCATCGCGTTGCGCGTGTCGCTCAGCGCCAGATCGACCAGCACCTGCATCGCGGCGGTCGCGGCGGTCGCGTCGCGCGCGGCGATCGCGTCATAGACGCGGGCGTGGTCGGGGATCGGATCGCGCGGCAGCGCGCGGGTGCGCTGCTTGAACTGCGTCGTCCAGGCGACCGCGGCGCCGATCGACGCGCCGAGCACCACCATCGCGTCATTGCCCGTCGCGTGCAGCAATGCGTCGTGGAAGTCGCGGTCGGCGGCGCGCCCTTCGGCGGTGGCGAGCGTGTGGCGGCGCATGCCCTTCAGCGCCTCGCCCATCCGCGTCAGGTCGGCGCGGGTGCGGCGTTCGGCGGCGAGTGCGGCGGCGGCGGGCTCGATCACCAGCCGCAATTCGAACAGGCTGCGGATCAGCCGCGGATCGGGCTCGCCGGCGAAGGCCCAGGCGAGCACGTCGGGATCGAGCAGATTCCACCGCTCGCGCGGCAGCACGTGCGTGCCCGTCTTCGGCCGGCTCTCGACCAGCCCCTTGGCGGTGAGCACCTGCACCGCCTCGCGATAGGCGCCGCGCGAGACGTCGAGCGCCTCGGCGGCGGCGACCTCTCCGGTCAGCACGTCGCCGGGGCGATATTCGCCCGACAGGATGGCGATGCCGAGCTTGTTGGCGACCGCACCGCGCAGCCGTCGCCCGGGTTTGCGCGTGCTCTGCACGGGATCGGGCAGGTCTGCGATGCTGGTCTCTTCTTCGGTCGCCACGATCAAGACAAGGCCCGGATCAAAGGGATAAGTCAATAAGCGCCATGGTCGGGGGTGGGGCGCTACCGCGTCAGCGCCGCCTCGCCCCAGGTCGCGGGCTGCACCGGCTGCCCGTCGCCGGCACGCGCGACGAGTTCGACGATCGCGACGCCGCCGACGTTCGCCTGCAGCGGCGCGGCGGGGGCGCCGAACGCCATCGGCGGCGACTTGCCGAGCAGGCGGCCGTCGCCCCACACTTCGAAGGTGACGGTGCCCGCGCGGCGCTGGCCGGAATCGTTGACGCCGACCTGCGCGGTGAAGCGCTTGAACCCCTGGTTGCGCACTTCGAGGCGCGAATTGGCGAGCACGCCGATGCCGGTGTCGAAATCCTTGCCGGCGACGCGCATCAGCTTGCCATAAGGCGCGCGATCCGCCTCGGCGCCGCCCCAGCCGCCATATTGCGGGTGATCGCCGGCACCGCGCGTGCCGGTCCACGGCGTGATCGAATGGTGGATGGTCGGATCGGGCTGCGGCGTCACCACGCCATCGGTGGCGGGGTTCACCCGGCCGGTCTGTTCGGAGAGGTAGAGGCCATTCGCCAGCCGGCGCGTACCGCTGGCGCGGAACACGCGCGTCTCGTGCGGCGCCAGCGTCAGCGCCAGTTCGCCGCGGAAGCGGCTGTCCTGCTTGCTCCACAGGTCGCGCAGCCGCACGTCTGCGGTCGGCAGCAGCTTGAGATGATCGGCGGTCAGCAGCGCCTTGGCGGGCAGCGCGGTGCGGTTGAAGATCGCGACGCCCTTGCTGCCGTCGGCGAGAGTCTTGGCGAAGATTTGCACCTCGTCGGAATCATAGGCGAGCACCGCCTGATTGCCCGCCGGGTCCTGGTTGAGCGCGACCAGATCGGCATTGCCGAAGATCGCCAGCTGTTCGGGGGTCAGCTTGCGCAGGTCGTAGCCGATGAACAGCGGCGCGTTGACCATCGCCCACAAGGCGAAGTGCGACCGCGCCTCGACCGCGTGCGCATTGTCGAAATCGCCGGTGCCGACATACAGCATGTCGGGGTCGTTCCACGATCCGGGATGCGCATAGAGCGCGCGATGCGTTACCGTATCGAAATTGGTCAGCATGCGCGACCACACCGGCTGGATGTCGTCGCTGGTGCGCGAACTGTTGCCGACGTCCTTGCCCCAGGCGCGCACGTCGCCCGCGCCCCACAGGCACAGCGAGAAGACATAGGGCCGGTCGCCGGCATAGGTGCGGATCGCGGTGCCGACCTGTTCGTAGAGACCGCGGACCCCGGCGATGTCGGAGCCGCCGAGCGACTGCATGTCGACCAGCGGCGGCAGTTCGCGATACAGGCCCGACCGGACGCGCGGCGCATCGGCGGGCAGGCCGCGGATGCCGCAGGCGTCGACCTTGATGAAGTCGAAATTCCAGTCGCGGAAATAGAGCTTCATGTCCTGGTCGACATGGCCGTACAGGCCGACCTCGCGCTCGGCGACCGTCCCCTCGGGCTGGTTCTTGAAGTCGGGCGTGTAGATCTGGCCGCAGGTGTTGCGGCCGATGTCGGAATAGATCCCCGCCTTGAACCCCATCGCATGCAGCTTGTCGGTGAACGGGCGGAAGCTGGGATCGCCGCCGGTCGCGGCGGAGGGGAAGTGATCGGTGCGGATCAGCATCCGCCCGTCGGGCTGGCGCCGCTTGAGCCACCAGCCGTCGTCGATGTTGACGTAGCGATAGCCGAGGTCGGCGAGCTTGGTGTCGAGCAGCGCCTGCGCGGAGGCGAGCACCTTCTCCTCGTCGACGTCGCTGTTGAACGCGTTCCACGAGTTCCAGCCCATCGGCGGGGTCGGCGCATGACCGCTGGCGTTGGCGCTCCAGCGGCCGGTGGCGGCGAGCGGATCGCGGTTCGCCGCCTGCGCGCCGGTGCCGAGCGCGAGCAGCGACAGGCCGGCGAGGATGGTCGAGCGGGCAATCATTTGGGCAACTCCTGCGATTGGCGCGCGGTGAAAATGGCGGTGCTGCCGGGGGCGGTGCCGGGCTGGCCGCCGCCGACGGTGACGCGATAGCTGCCCGCGGCGACGGACCGCGCGCCGTCGGTCGCGACCGAACTGAGGTCGCGCGGCGACAGGTCGAAGGCGACGGTGCGTGCCTCGCCCGGTCGCAGCGCGACGCGCTGGAAGCCGCGCAGCGCGACGCGCGGCATGCCGGGGCGGTCGGGGAAGGTCAGATACAGCTGTGCCACGTCCTCTCCCGCCCGATCCCCCGTGTTGGTCAGCCGCGTGGTGACGCGCAGCCCCGCCTCCGCCCCGCCGCGCGCCGGTGTGACGGTGAGCGGGCCGTAGGTGAAATGCGTATAACTTAGACCGTAGCCGAACGGATAGACCGGCGTGCCGGTAAAATAGCGATAGGTGCGGCCGGTCATCGCATAATCGCCGAACGGCGGCAGGTCGGCGACGCTGCGGTAGAAGGTCAGCGGCAGGCGGCCCGACGGATTGGTGCGGCCGGTGAGGATGTTGGCGGCGGCAAGCCCGCCGGTCTCGCCGGGATACCAGGCCTCCAGCACCGCGGCGGCATTGGCTTTGGCCCAGGCGAGGTTGATCGGGCTGCCGTTCATCGCGACGAGGACGATCGGCTTGCCGGTGGCGCGTGCCTGGTCGAGCATCGCGAGCTGGTCGGCGGGCAGGTCGAGCGTCGTCTTGTCGCCGCCGGCGAAGCCGGGGACGGTGACGCCGGTCTCCTCCGCCTCGAGGTCGGAGGTGAGGCCGACGACCGCGACTAGCACGTCGGCTTCGGCGGCGGCGCGCTTCAGCTCGGCGGCGGGAGCATCGGAGACGCGTTTCCAGACGAGATCGATGCCGCTGCCCTCGGCCTTGATCGCATAGCGGCGGCCGGCGGTGAGCTTGACCGTGGTCATGCCGGCAAGGTCGTTCCAGCGCGCCTTGCGCCGGTCGGAAAGGACGCGCCCGTCCAGCTCCAGCGTGCCGCCCGCGCCCGACAGGCCGACGCGATAGCTGCCGGTATCCGCGGGGACGAGGAAGCCGGTCCAGATCGTGCGGTGGACGTCGGCGACGCGCGCGAGATCGAGGTTGCGGTCGCCGACATCGGGTTCGATCCGCGTCGCCACCGGCTCGGTCTGGTATTTGACCGCGGCGACGGTCTTCTCGCGCGTGCCGGGCGCATAGAAGGCGGGCAGCGGCGTCGCCGGGTTGTAATAGCGGGCGAGCAGGCCCGGCTTGCCATCGGGCGTCTGCAGCACGGCGGTCGGGACACGATCGCCGTCGGTCAGCGATTCGCCGAACGGCACCAGGGTCACCTGGCTCGCCCCCAGCGTCGCGCGCAGGCCGTCGAGAACCGACACCGGCGGCCCCGACAGGCCCGAGGAATAATTGCCGCGCAACACCCGGGTCGCATCGCCCAGCGGGCCGATCACCGCGACCTTGGTTCCGGCGCGCAACGGCAGCGCGCCATCGTTCTTGAGCAGGACCATCGAGCGTTCCGCCGCGGCGAGCGCGAGTGCGCGATGCGCGGGGGCGGCGATCGCGCTCACCGGCACCGCGGCGGGGGCGCCGGCGAGGCCGGGCAGGTCGCCGTTGCGATAGCGCGCGGCGAACAGGCGGACGAGCGTGCGGTCGATATCGCCTTCGGTGATAAGATTGCGGCGCAGCGCTTCGCTATAGCGGTCTTCGAGGCCGGCGGTGTCGCCGAGCGTCGCATTGTTGCACTCGCTGTCGACGCCGGCACGCATCGCCGCGGCGACCGCGGTGGCGCCGTCGGGGGCGTATTTGTGATTGTCGGCGATGTCCTTCACCGCGTCGCAATCGGAGACGACATAGCCGGAGAAGCCCCAGGCACCGCGCAGATGCTCCTTGAGCAGCAGGTCGCTGGCGCAGGCGGGCTGGCCGTCGATGCGGTTGTAGGCGCACATCACCGATCCGGCGCGCCCCTCGACGATCGCGGCGCGGAAGGCGGGCAGATAGGTGTCCTCGAGGTCGTGCGCCGAGATGAAGACGTTCGCCTCGTGCCGGGTGCCCTCGGGGCCGCTGTGGACGGCGAAATGCTTCGGTGTGGCGATCACCTGCGGCCGGTCGGGGTTCGGCCCCTGCATGCCGCGGACGAAGGCGACCCCCATCGTCGCGGTGAGGAACGGGTCCTCGCCATAGGTTTCCTGCCCGCGGCCCCAGCGTGGGTCGCGGAAGATGTTGATGTTCGGCGACCAGGTGTCGAGGCCGGTGCCGATATGGCCGACCCGCCCGGTTTGGCGGGCGAGCGTGTGCAGCGCGCGCACTTCGGTGCCGATCGCGCCGGCGACGTCATGGACGAGCGGCGCGTCGAAGCTGGCGGCGAGGCCGATCGGTTCGGGGAAGTTGGTGGTGTTGCGCGCGCCGAGCGCGCCGTGCAGCGATTCGGTCCACCAATTGTACGCGGGCACGTCGAGCCGCGGGATCGCCGGCGCGACGTTGAGCAACTGCGGCAGCTTCTCCGCGAGCGTCATCCGGGCGACCAGCGCCGATGCCATGCGCAGCGCGGGATCGGTCTGCGCCTGCCGTTGCGGCGCTTCGGGTTCGCGCGCCAGCACCGGCGTGAGCGCGAGCGCGAGGCCCGCCGTGGCCAGGCCTGCGGCCCGCATCGTGATCGCCATCGTCATCTCCCGTTGCGGCGTTGCGTGCCGCTTATCGTGCCACCGGCACTTCGAACGTGCCGACCGGCAGCTGCGCGTCGTCGGCGAGGTTGATCGCGGGCGAATCGGCCCAGGCATAGCGGACCCGCGTCACCGGCTTGCCGTCGCCGGGCAGAGTCACGGTCGTGCCCGCGACGGTGCCGCTGGCATAGCGGCAGGTGCCCGGCGCCGCGTCGCACAGTTCGAAGCCGATCGCGCGATCCGCGCCGTGCGCGTGCAGCGCGCCGGTGACGCCGTCGAAGCGCAAGCCGACGCCGCCGCCCGCCGCGCCGCTCGCGGCGGCGATGGCAGGGCCGGAGGGCGCGATACGCTCGCCGTAGACGGTGGCGCGCATCACCCGCGCGAGCCGCTGGCCGACCTCGTGCTTCTCGCCGGGATGGATGTCGAGCACGTCGCCGATGTCCATCGCGACCGCGATCCCCGCGCGCGGATCGGCGGCGGCGACGCGGCGCTGCGCATCGCGGACGAGGCCCCAGCCGCTGTCCGAGGGTGCGGTCGCCGGGGTACCGTAGGAGGAGAGCTGGACGATGCCGAACGCCGCCTGCGGGCTGGCGAAGCGGCTGCGCCAGTCGGCGATCAGCGCGGCGAGGCGGCGGTCGTAACCGGGAATGCCGGTATCGGATTCGCCCTGATACCAGGCGATGCCGGCAAGCCGCATCGTGCCGAGCGGCGCGATCATCGCATTGTAGAGCGTGCCGGCGCCGTTGATGTCGTCCCACGGCACGCGCGGCGCGGCGCCGGCGAGCCGCTTGGCGACCGCATAGCGCCAGTCGCCGCCGAGCGGCTGGCTGCTGCCGTCGGCGAAGGTGATGCGCATCGTCTCCGCCGGTCCGAGCATGCCGCCATAGGCATAGACGTCGTCGTCGTTGACCGTGACGACGTTGCGTCCGGCCTTCAGCGTGCCCGCGGGCAGCGCATAGACCCGCGACTGCGAGGCGAGGCTGCTGCCGCCGACGCCGACGCCGTTGACCCAGGTGCGATCGGCGTCGTCGACCATGCCGAGCACCAGCGTCGCCGGTCCGCGCGCCTGCTCCGCGGTCACCTCGATCGTGCGCTGATACCAGATCATGCCGTTGTACTTGGCGAGTTCGGGCACGCCCCAGGTCTCGAACGCGGTCATCGACGGCACCGGCTTCCAGTCGAGCGCGGCATCGGCCTGCCACGGCTCCTTGCCGCGCGCGTCGCCGGCACCGGCACGCCACCAATCCTCCCAGATCGTCGAGGCGCGGCGGTTGGCGGCGGCGGGGTCGCGGGCGTAGAGCGCGAGCAGGTCGGCGGCGTCGCCCATGTTCGAGGCGCGCAGCGCCGCCGCGCTCATCCACGCGCTGATCCGCGAGCCGCCCCAGCTCGAATGCACCGCGCCGATCGGCACCTTGGCGGTGCGGCGCAGCGCCTGCACCATATAGAAGCAGGCGGCCGAGAAGCCCTGCGCGGTGGCGCCTTCGGCGGCGACCCAGCGCGGCGCCTGGTCGAAGCGCGCGAGCGGCGCGGGTGCGGCGACCTTGGCAATCGTCAGCAGCCGCAACTGGTCGTCGAGCGGCGGATGCGCGTCGGGGATCAGCTTCTGCGCGTCGGTGACCGCCAGCTCCATGTTGCTCTGGCCCGAGCAGAGATAGACGTCGCCGACGAGGATGTCGCGCAGCACCGCCGCGCCGCTCGCCGCGGCGATGGTCAGGTCGTAGGGGCCGCCGGCGGGCAGCGCGGGCAGGCGCGCCGCGAACCGGCCGTCGCGCCCCGCCTTGGCGGTGACGGTGTGACCGGCGAGCGTGATCATCACCGTCTCGCCCGCGGCGGCATCGCCGGCGAGGTCGATCGGCTGGCCGCGCTGGACCACCGCATGATCGGAGAGCACGCCGTCGAGCCGCGGCGCCGCCACCGCCGGGCTGGCGCAGGCGAGCGCGAGGATCGCGCAGGAGGCGAAGGCGAACGTCCGCATGGGCTGGTCTTTCCGGGTCAAATGGGTTGCAGGCCGTGGCGGACGATCCGTTCGATCAGGTCGCGATGACGCGGCAGGCTGGCGACCATCCGCTGCGTCTGCACCGCATTCTCGCGCCGGGCGCGGCGCGCCAGTTCGGCGTCCGCCTCGATCGTGCCGGGCAGGACGGTGCTGCGCGCGCCCATGCCGTAGAGGACATATTGGTAGCTGGCGGAGGGAAACACCTCCTCGGCGCGGTCGAATTCGTCGTGCAGCCAGGGCGATTGATGCTGCCACAGCTCCATCAGCCCGCGCAGGCGATCGGGGATCGTCTCGGGCCGGACGTTGTCGCGCCAGAAGTCGGTGTCGGTCCGCTGCGTCAGCGCATAATGCAGCTTGAGGAAATCGATGATCCGGCCCCAGCGATAATGGGTCGTGTCGTTGAAGCGGCGCGCGACGACGTCCATCACCTCGCGGCACGGCGGCAGTTGCTCGGCGATCATCTTCGCCGACAGCTCGATGAGCACGATCGCCGAGGCTTCGAGCGGTTCGAGGAAGCCCGCCGCCAGCCCGACCGCGACGCAATTGCGCTCCCAGAAGCGCGTCCGATGCCCGGCGCGGATCGCCAGCCGGCGCACCGGCAGATCGGCGCCGGCCGGGCCGATATAGGCGCGCAGCTCGCGTTCGGCGGCGTCGACGTCGATATGGCTGCTGGAGAAGACATGGCCGACGCCGCGCCGCGTCGGCAGGCCGATGTCCCAGATCCAGCCCGCCGATTGCGCGGTGGAGACGGTGTGGCTGGCGATGGGATCGTCCGCCTGCGCATAAGGGACCTGGATCGCCAGCGCGGTGTCGCAGAACAAGGTGTCGGCGCAACTGCGGAACGGCACGCCCATCGCCTTGCCGATCAGCAACGCGGCAAAGCCGGTGCAGTCGACGAACAGATCGCCCTCGATGCCGATGCCCTGTTCGGTGTCGAGGCCGACGATATCGCCGCTTTCGTCCTTGCGCACCTCGGTGACGTCGGCGCGGACGTGGCGGACGCCGAGCGTCTCGCAGCAATGACGCTCGAGGAAATGCGAGAATTTGCCGGCGTCGAGGTGATAGGCGTAATTCGCCTGCCCCTCATATTCGGGCGTCGCCATCGTCTTGGGGGCGAGCCCCTCGTCGCAGATGCGGCCCTGCGGCGTCACCGTATCGCAGAAGCTGCCGTCGCCGTCGCCCGCCAGCCAGTGCGGCGCGAGGTTCACGCTGCCGAATTGCTGCGGCAGCATCAGCGGGTGATAATAGCCGTCGTCGACCGCGCCGGTCGTCCAGCGATTGAAGCGCGCGCCCTGTTTGAACGACGCGTCGCACTCGCGGAAGAAGTCGGTCTCCGAAACGCCCATCCGCTTGAGCGTGCTGCGCAACGTCGGCCAGGTGCCCTCGCCGACGCCGATGATCGGCACGTTGGGCGATTCGACCAGCGTCACGGTGAAGCCGTGCGGGCGCTGGCCCTGGTGGCGTGCGGCGATCACCCCGGCGGTCAGCCACCCTGCGGTGCCGCCGCCGACGATGACGATGTTCCTGATCTGGTGCATGGCTTTGCGTGTTCGCAAAAATGACGGAGCGCAACCGGGTCGCGCTCCGTCCAGGGGGAGAGGATCAGAAGCGGTAGCGGGCGCCGACCGTATACCGCCGGCCATAATCGAACACGTCGAGCAGCTGGTTGGAATAGCGGCCGTGCGTGCTCTGCTGGTTGTTGTTGACGTTGAGCGCCTCGCCGAAGACGCTGAAGTTCTTCGTCACGTCGTAGCTGGTCGTCAGATCGATCTGGAAGCTCTGGTTGACGAAGGTCGGCTCCGATCCATAGGAACCAGTGTTCTGATTTTGCCCGAACTGGAGCAGATATTTGTCGCGCCAGTTCACCGCCGCACGGAACTGGAACCCGGCCTTGTCGTAGAAGCCGACGAAGTTAGCCGAATTGGCAAGTCCCGTCACCGCAAAGCCGGTCTGCGACACGTTCTTGTCGTCATACGGCCGGTTGGTGTTCACGAACGTGGCGTTCGCCTGGTAACCGAAGCCTGTGTCGCCGAAAACCTGCTGCCAGGCCAGTTCGACGCCGCGGACCGTCGCGTCCGGTCCGTTGACCTGCTGCGACACGGCGAAGCTCGCCAGCACGCCGGTCGTCGGATCGATGACGCCGTTGATCGTCTGACGGGTTACGCCACCGACGATGAAGTTGCTGACGTTCTTCAGGAAGAAATTGACCGACAGGTACGAGTTGCGGCGATAATACCATTCCGCGCCTAGGTCGAAATTGTCCGACAGATACGGCTTCAACGTAGCGTTGCCGCCGCTCGCGGAAAGCGCGCCGATACGCTGTCCGCTGCCCACGTTGAGCACCGGGTTGAGCAGATTGAGCGTCGGCCGGGTCAGGGTGCGCGACGCATCGACGCGCAGGATCAGATTGTCGGCCAGTTCCAGCTTCGCATCCAGGCTGGGCAGCAGATACGAATAGGAGTTCTTCACCGTATTCGGCTGCACCGCCGTATAGCCATCGGGCACCCCCGGCGCGGCCGACGGAATGGTCAGCAGCGTCCGGTCGGCCGTGCTCGTCTGGAAGTAGATGGGCAGTCGACCCTGACCCGTCGAAACGAGGCTGGTCACTTCGTTGCGAACGCCGGCGTTGAACGTGAACGGCAGGCTGCCGATCTCGGTCTTGAAGTTGGCGCTGAAATACAGCGACCAGGTTCGTTCGCGCACGCGCTGGATGCTGCCCGGATCGACCGCTTCGTCGAACGAGCCCGTGAAGCCGTTGACGTTGCCGTAATTGAACCCCGGCACGTTCTGCGCTTGCGGATTGCCCAGGCTGCTCAGATAATTCTGATAGGCGATCGGGCTGAACACGAACACCGACGGCGGCAGGGCGCCCTTGAAGCCCGGGATGAAGTCGTTGAGGCTGACCGAGCCTTGATACAGGTTCGTCGGGATCGGAGCGATACCGGCCGTGCCGCCGGACGGCGCGCCATAGCCCGCATAGGCCTGCCAATAGTTGTTGACGAAGGTGCTCTGGTTCCGGAAATTGAACGAATCCTGGTAGAATTGACCGCCTGCCTTGAGGGTCAGATTGTCCTGCTTCCAGGTGGCGTTGCCGCGGAACTGGACCAGCTCGTCGGTATTGTGCTGCGTTTGGTTCACCGCAACGTGGCTGCCGATCAGCGACTGGTCGGCCCAGGCGGCGCTATTGCCGGCGGGCCCGAAGTTGCTGATCGTCGGGAACGCGTCCTTGCTGTCGCCGGTGACGTTGAAGCGCAAGTTGTTGCCCAATGCGCTGCCATAGCCGATGTCGCCGTTGCGGCTGCCGATCACGTCGCCTGGGTTGAGCCAGCTCTTCGCGTAGGACACATCGCCTTCGAGCGTCAGGTTGCTGGTCGCGTCATATTTGACGTTGAGGCCGGTCTGGTTGGTCTGCAGAATCTGCTTGTTGAGCGCCGAGGTGAAGTCGGTCGGCGTGCCGGCTTGGGTGAAATCGGTCGCGGTGCCGTTCTTGTCGAGCGTGACGTTGCGCAGGTCGCCCTGGTTGAACCAGACGCCGAACGCATAATTCTCCTGGGTGATCGTCTGACGCGAGAAATTGTTGTCGATTGTCAGCATCAGGTCGTCGGACGGATGGTATTGCAGCGCGATGCGCGCATCGACCCGCTCGTCCTCGACGCGCTGCTGCTCGGCGCCGTATTGCTGCGGGGACCAGCCGGTCAGCGACCGGCGATTGGCCGGATTTGCATAAGCGGCAGACGTCGTATCGCTGGTCGGCGAGCAGGTGCCGGTGCTGCCGGCGAGCTGGCAGGGCGCGAAATTGCCGCCTGGCCAACCAGACACGTAGACGCGATTGGTATCGGTATCACGCTTGGTGTAGATCACGTCGGCAAGGACGCCGAAGGTCTCGTCGGCATTGGTGCTGCTGACCAGCAGGCCGCCGGTCGGCACGATCTTGCCGGAGCGATCCTGGATCGAGCCCGACCCGGTCGCGGCGACGCGGAAGCCGGGATGGTCGAACGGCTTGGGGAATTGGATGTCGACGGTCGCGCCGATCGAATTGGACGAAAGCGACACGTCCGGCGTCTTGAGGACGCTGAGCTGGCCGATGAAATCCACTCCGACGGTGGAGAAATCGATCTGGCGGCCGCCGGTCGCGGTGGAAATGCGGCGACCGTCGTACAGCGTGGTGTTGAAGTCGCCGCCGAAGCCGCGGACGGTGATGCCGGTCGGCTCGCCGCGCGAACCCGAACGCTGGATCGAGACGCCGGGCAGGCGCTGCAGCGAGGCCGCGACGTTCGAATCGGGAAATTTGCCGATGTCCTCGGCGGAAATGACGTCGACCACGCCCGACGAGGTGCGCTTGAGGTCGAGGTTGCGCTGGAGCGAACCGCGCAGGCCGACCACGACGATATCGTCGCCCGTGCCCTGCGCGCTGTTGCCCTGCGATACGTCCTGCGCGGTCGCCGCATCCTGCGGCTGGCCGGCTTCGGCGGCACTGGTCGTGTTGGCGGTCGCGGGCACGGCGGGCTGCGGCGCGGCGGGCTGGCTCGTCGTACTGTTCTGCAGATTGCCCTGGTCCTGCGCCAGCGCAGGGGCGGCCCAGGCGAACGTCGCCAGGCTGGTCGCGCAGGCGAGAACATGGATCCGGCGGAAGCTGCGGGCTCCGGTACGAGCGCGCATGGTCGTAGGCATTTCTAACATCCCCTCTTTATACGTCGCGCTACCCCTTCTTGCGGGGGTGCGAGCGACTGCTCGGTTTCTCTGTCGATTCGGGTGCGAGCACGCCGTCCCGACATGAACGGTAGCGCTCACAATATCGCATCATTGTGCTTTTGCAAGCATTTGTAAGAGTGATGCGGACGCTTTGCATCGCCGGCCCGCTGTGCGATCTCTAGCGCTAACAATCGCAATATGTTGGAGGGGTGGATGCCGGACTGGCAGATGTTGAACGGCGCGGATCATGCCGCGCTGCGCCTGTCGCGAGGCGCCGACGGCGCCCGCCATTTCGCGCAGATCGTCGCCGACGAATTCCTCCAGGCGATGCCTTATTATCCGATCCTGTTCACCAAACATCCCGACACCGGTGCCTTCTATGCCGGCGTCGTCATGGGGCTGGAGCCGGGGCGCAACCTGATGACGGTCGATGGCCGGCTGCCCGATTACCGGCCCGCCGATCTGGGACGGCAGGGCTTCTTCATCGCCGAGGGGCAGGTGGTGATCGATCGCGAGCATGCGGTCTTCGCGACCGGCGAGGGGCAGCCGCTGTTCGAGCCGACCGGCGAGGCGGCGCCGGCGCTCAAGCGCGTGCAGCACGCCCTGCACGTGCTCGACCAGGGCATCGCCGCCACCGACGCGATCATCCGCCGCTTTCTCGACCACCGGCTGCTGGAACCGATCGACGTGTCGATGCAGTTCGACGACGGCCGCCACCTGCGTCTCGACGGCCTCTACACGATCAGCCTCGATGCGCTGCACGCGCTCCCCGATGCGGCGGTGCTGGCGCTGTTCCGCAGCGGCGACCTGCAACTCGCTTATGCGCAGACCGCATCGATCCGCCACCTGCGCACGCTCGGCCGCATCCACAACGGCCGGCTCGCGGCGGCGGCGCTGTGATCGACGCCGCGCCGGCGACGGCGCTCGCCGATCCCGAGGCGTTCCGTCGCGAGGTGATGACCGCCGGCAAACCGGTCGTCCTGCGCGGCGCGGCGCGTCACTGGCCGATGCTGGCGGGCGGGCGCGACGCGGTGATCGCCGAGTTGCTCGCCTTCGATGCGGGGCGATCCGCGGAGATGTTCGTCGGACCGCCGGCGATCGGCGCGCGCTATCATTACGACGAGGCGCTTGCCGGGTTCAACTTCACGCGCACCACCCTGCCGTTCCGCGAGGCGCTGGCGCGCGTCCTCGACACCGCGGGCCAGCCCGACAGCCCCAGCCTCTACATGGGTTCGCTGACCGCCGAGAATTGCTTTCCCGGCATCGAGGCGGTGGTGCGGCTGCCGTTCGTGCCGCCGACGGCGCGGCCGCGGATCTGGATCGGCCATGCCTCGACCGTCGCCTGCCATTACGACACGATGGACAATGTCGCCTGCGTCGCGGCGGGGCGGCGGCGGTTCACCTTGTTCCCGCCCGAGGCGATCGCCGACCTCTATGTCGGGCCGATCGACCATACGATGGCGGGGCAGCCGGTCGGGCTGGCGGTCGGCAGCGCGCCGGGCGACGCACGGTTCCCGCGCTTCGATCGCGTCCGCGACCGCGCGCTGGTGGTCGAACTGGAGCCCGGCGACGCGCTCTACGTGCCCAAGCTCTGGTGGCATCAGGTCGAGGCGACCGGCGAGGTCAACGTGCTGGTCAATTTCTGGTGGGACGGTTTCGCCGACGGTCCCGACCAGCCCTATACGGCGATGATGCTGGCGCTGATCGCGATCGCCGAGCGGCCGGCGGCGGAGCGTGCCGCCTGGCGGGCGTGGTTCGATCATTATGTCTTCCGCCCCGAAGGGCATCCGCTCGCCTTCCTGCCGCCGGCCAGGCATGGCATCCTCGATGGCCAGCCCGAGAGCCGCGGCCGCATCCGCGCGCTGGTGATGCGGTTGCTGCGCGGCGGCTGAACCGCGCCGTCAGCCGATGGGGCGGAGCGTCACCTCGGTCGGGCCGGTGCCGAGCGGCAGCGTGACGCCGCCGCGCTCCGCGGTGCCGGTGGCGGGCGCATAGTCGCGGCCGTGCGGCGTGGTGCGGGTGACGAACAATCGCGCCCGCGGCGTATGCGCATCGGCGGGGTCGAGCGTCAGCACGATCGTGCCGCTCGCGGGCGCGTAGCGCGCCGCGGCGATCCGTCCCGCTTCGAGCGTGATCCACTGGCCGGCGGGGGCGACGAACAACCGCGTGCGCGCGCCGTCGCGCGGACGGATCGTCACGCCGCCGCCATCGCGCGTCACCGCGCCGCCGAAGCCGAGCCAGCCGAAGGTCGGATCATCGACCAGATAGGTCGCGACCGCATAGGCATGCGCGAAATAGCCCATGCCATAGTCGCCGCTATACGGGTCCCAGCGCATGCGGTCGGGCCAGGCGTGGAAGGCGGCGGAGGCGAAGCCGTCGGTGTCGACATTGGTGATCCCGCCCATCAACCCGCCGTAAGCGACGCGCAACAGGTGCAGGTCGGCGGGATCGCGGCGGAACGAATCGAACAATGGCAGGGCGTTGTTGGTCGATCCGTAATGATGGATCTGGCGTTCGATGCGGGGGTATTTGCCGCCGTACAGAAAGTCCCAATAGCGCCGGGCATTGCCGTTATAGCCCCAGTTGGGCAGCGCGGGATCGTACCCCAGGATCACCTCGCGCGTCTGCACCGCCTGCCGGTCGTGACCGAAATGGCGCAGCCAGTCGTAGACTTCGGGCTGGCCGGTCGAATCCCATGCCATCTCGCTGCCGAACGGATAGCGCAGCCCGGCCCAATGATCGGCGCGGCGGCGCATCAGCGCCTCGACCGTGTCCGCCTCGGCGGTCATCCCCTCGCGGCGCAGGTCGGCGAGGATGTCGAGGAAGACGTTGCCCTCCATCTGGCCGAATTGCGTGTAATGCGGCGCATCGCGCATCATCGCGACGATCGTCCGCTGCGCCCAGCCGAGATACCAGCGCCAATCATGGCGCGTCACCAGCCCGTCGTGGTTGCGCGCCAGCCGGTAGAGCACCCAATGGCCGATCGCGACATGCGGATAATTGTAGGAGCGGCCGAGGTCGCCGGCCTGTTTGGCGCTCCACGCGGTCCAGCTCTTCCAGTGCGCGGGATCGCGATAGAGCGCCGGGAACCGCGCCGGGTCGTAATAGAACAGGCTCTTGCGCACGCCGCCGGCATGCGGCCCGTCCGCGACCTGCAGCCGGCCGACCACCGTTTCGCCGACCAGCCGTTCCAGCTTGGCGACCTCGCCGGGTTCGGGGTGATCGAGCTGCTTCATCATCGCCGCGACCCAGCTTCCCGCGCCGCCCTCGTCGCTCATCCCGGCGATCCACACGCGCGGCTCGACATCGACGATCCGCTGCGCCTCATGGTCGTAGGTGAGGATCGCCGGGGTCCGGCCGAACGGATCGTCCTTGCCCTCATACCATTGCCGCGTCGTCGCGAACCGGCCGAGCGCCGCCATCGTCGCATCGAGCGGGCGGGTGACGTAATAGCTTACCGTCTGCCGTTCGCCGTCGGCATAACGCAGCGTCAGCCGCGCCGGGCCGAAACCGTGGCTGGTCACCGCCAGCCGCGTCCAGCCGTGGACGGTGCCGTCGCGCCGCACCGACAGCGCGCCGGCCGGGCTGCTGTCGATCGCGGCGATCGCGGCGGGGGCGCGGACGAACAGCGTCGCGGGCTGGTCGGTCGGCGCGACATAGCCGGGAATGCCGATCGCGACCGGGCGATGCTGCGCGATCAGCGTCGACTCGATGGTGCGGATCGACGGCGCCGTGACGAGGCGCAGGCCGATCTCGATGCTGGCGCCGGGCGCGATGGTGCGGCTGGTGGGCACGTTCCACTGTTCGCCGGCGCCGCGCCACTCGCGGTCGGCGAAGCCGCGCGAATGGACCAGCCAGTCGTAGAAGCCCTCGAACGTCTGCTCGCGCGGCGTCTTCTCGGTGAAGACGCTGCCCGCGGGCGCGTCCGCGGCGTCGGCGAGCGGCGCATAGGCCTCGAACGGCGTATCGCGGCCGGGCAGGACGAGCAGCGCCGGCCCCTGGCCGCTGAGCCGCGTCACCTGCAAATAGCCGGCGTCGCGGCCGACATAGGGATCGGCGAAGCTAGCCTCCGCATGCGCCTGGTCGAGGTCGCGGCCGGTGATGATATTGTCGAATGCCATCGGCAGGCCGAGCCCGCCGATCTCGACCGGCGCGGGCGAGCGGTTGGTCAGGCGGAAGCGCAGCCCGAGCGCGCCGCCCGCCGCGACCCAGCGCCGCTCGACGACGAGCGGGATGCCGTCGCCCATGGTCGCGGTGATGTCCGCCGCGGCGATCGTGCCGCGCGCCGCCGGCAACGGCCGGATCGGCCGGCGATGATGCGCCGAGCCGAAATCGCGCCACGGCCCGCCGCCGCTGCGCAGGCGGATGTCGATATCGCCGACATGATTGTAGCCGTCCCCCGCCCGCTCTGCCTCGCGCGTGGTCGGCACGAAGCTAAACCCCGGCTCCCCCGCCGGCGACAGGCGCGCCAGCGTCTGCGTATCGCTGCGCAACGTGCCGCTGAGCGCCCCCACCGCGAACGAAGTGACCGGCACCGCCGGTCCCGCCGGCGCCGCGCCGGCGAGAAGGGCGAGCGCAGCGAGCGCGGGCAGGCGGGTGAGCGTCATCGATGCCTTTCGATCAGAATTTGACGGTGGCACCGGCGAACAGCCGCCGGCCCAGGACATCATAGACGCCCGGATAGGTATTGCCGTTGCCGAACAGGTTGAGCACGCCCGACGCCAGCGCCGGCGGGTTCTTGTCGAGAAGGTTGTTCGCGCCGATGCGCAGCGTCAGATTGCCGCTGACCGCCAGCGCCGCGGACAGATCGAAATAGCTGTAGGCAGGGATGCGGGCGTCGATCGGGTCGGCATCGCCGGTCAGGAAGCTGTTGCTCGACGTCGTCGACAGCCGCGTCGCATCGAGGTAGCGCCAGTTGAACGACAGGCTGGTCTTGTCGTCGGGGCTCCAGGTCAGGCGGAGATTGTGCCGCCAGGTCGGGTTGGGCTGGCCGCAGGAATAGCCGAACAGGCCCTTGCAATCGTAGGTGCCGCCGTCGGGCAGCGGCTGGGTGATTTGTTGGAGCAGATAGGTGCCGACGAAATCGGTGTTGAGCCGGCCCAGCCGGCCGAGCCCGATCGTCAGCGTGCCGGTCACGTCGATGCCCGAGGTCTGCAGGTAGCCGGTGTTGAGCGTGGTCGAGACGACATAGCCGGTGCCGAAGACCGAGCCGGTCAGCGGATCGCGGTGGAACAGGCCGCAGAAATACGGACTGCCGGTCGAGAAGCACTGGCCGATCGTCGTATTGGGATCGATGCTGCCGATATAGTCCTTCACCTTGATGTGGTAATAATCGACCGACAGCGACAGATTGCGACCGCCATGCGGCGCCAGCACCGCCCCGACGGTATAGGTGTCGGCCTTTTCCGGCTTGAGGGCACGGTTGCCGCCGAACTGGCCGGTGCATTGGTCGGCGGGGCATTCGATGACGAGGCGGCTGTTGTATTGCGCCGCGGTCACGCCGGTGAGCTGGCAGGCGGACAGCGATGCGGTCGGGGTGGCGCCGGCGCAGGGATCGGTGGCGTTGACGTTGCCGAGCGACAGGTTCGAGAACAATTCGCTGATGTTGGGCGCGCGGATCGCGCGATTGTAGCTGGCGCGCAGGCGCAGCGGCTCGGCGACGTGCCAGCTCAGCTCGCCCTTGTAGGTGAAGGCGGTGTAGCTGGAGCGGAAGCCCGTCGAATCCTGGCGGTTCTTGTAGTCCGAATAGCGGAAGCCGCCGTTGAGCGTCAGCGAGCGGAAGAACGGCTTGTCCTGGACGATCGGTAGTTCGAGTTCGCCGAACCCTTCGTTGACCGCGATGATGCCGTCCGAATTCTGCGTACCCGCCGCGAGCGCGACCTCGTCGCCGGTGAAGCGCAGTGTCTCGCGGCGATGTTCGCCGCCGAGGACGATGCCGACGCCGTCGTGTGCGAACGGGCTGGTTATGCCGAGTGTGCCGAGATCGCCAGTGACGCTGCCCGAGATGACGTTGAGCGCAAAGCGGCCCTGGGTCGATTTCGGCGCGTACAGATAATTGGCGGCGGCGCTGCTGATCGCATTGGCCTGGAAGACGTCGACCGGCACGCACGACGGGTCGCTGCCGTCGAGCACCGACCGGCACACCGCGCCTCCTCTGCCGTCGGACACCGCGAGCAGCGAGCGTTGCGTCTTGGCGACGCTGATATCGTTGAGATAGGTCTCGTCGTAATGCGCGACCGAGCGCAGCACGCTGGCGTCGTAGCTGAAGCCGCTGCCCAGATCGCCGCGGATGCCGACCATCGAGCGGAAATCCTCGTGCTGCAGGCTGTCGCGCCGCGGCAGCGCGCCGCTGCCGCTGAGGCGATAGCCGATCAGCGTGTTCTGCGTCGCGGCGGTGCCCGCCGCCGTGCCGCACAGCGTCTGCGCCTGGCCGGCGCTGAGCAGCGGATTGTTGCACGTCACCGCATAGGTCTGGCCGAAATAGAGCGCCGAGGGTGCGACCTGCGAAAAGCTCTTGTCCTTCATATACATGAAGCTGCCGTAGAGCTGCGCGGCGGAGGTGATGTCGAGGTGCAGGAAGACACCGGCATTGTAGCGGTCGTCGGCACGCTGCAGATAGTTCAGCGGCGCATAATTATAGGCATAGGTCGAGCCGACATACGGCACCCAGCTGCGCGTGCCGTCGACGCTGTTGGTCAGCTTCTGGCCCGCGGCGGGGCCGGCGAGCGGCGTGAACGTGCCATAAGGCGTGTTGCTCGATCCGCCGCAGGTGAACGTGGTGGACGCGCTGTTGAGCGCGCAGGCCGAGACGTCGCGGCGCGACTCCAATACCGGGTCGGTGTGGCGATAGCCGGCGTAGGCGGTGATGTTGAGCCGGCCGTCGAGGAAGGTCTTGCCGACCGCGGCATTGACGTCCTGCTTGCCGCCGTCGCGGACATGGTCGGTCGCATTGGTATAGCCGCGCGCGGCGATGATCGAACGCACGAAGCCGTTGTCGTTGGTGTGATCGGCGATGCTCGACTGCACGTCGAGGCGCACGCCGTCGAGACGGTCGCGCAGGATGAAATTGACGACGCCGGACAGCGCATCCGAGCCATAGACTGCCGAGGCGCCGCCGGTGGCGACGTCGATCCGCTCGACGATCGCGGAAGGAACGAAGTTGATGTCCATCGCCTGCGACGGCAGCATGCGCTGGCCGTTGATCAGCGTGAGCACGCGGTTCGAACCGAGATTGCGCAGGTTGATGTTGGCGGTGCCGTCCGATCCGTTCGAGACGTTCTCGTTCGCATCGGCGGTGAATTGCGGCAGCCGGTTGAGGACGTTCTCGATGTTGTTCGCGCCTTGCAGCGTCAGTTCCTGCGCGTTGACGGTGGTCAGCGGGCTGTTGCTGATGAGCTCGGGGCGGCGGATGCGCGTGCCGGTGATGACGACGGCCTCTGCCGAGTCCGCCTCCGTCTTTTCGGCGATGCTGGTGTCGGCCTGTGGGGGGAGGGCCTGGGGGGTGAGGGCCTGGGGGGTAGGTGCGATCTGGGCAAGCGCCGCGGGGGCGTTCATCGAGGCGGCAAGCGCCCAAAGCCCGGCCGACAGGCGCAACGCGATATGCAATTTAGTCATTCTGACCACCCCTTAGGCGCAACATTCTGTCGCTGATGACCAAAATGGATACATAACCAGGTTACCGTATACAATATCCAATTGGCGACATTGACAAATTAGTTTTTGAGCCGATCGTATACGATCGATGCGAGGGGATGGGCGATGGTGTCGCGGCGCGAGATGATGTTGGGGGCGGCGGTGCTCACGGTCGGGGGACGCGCCGGGGCGGCGGTCGTCGCAACCGGCGTCGCGCGGCCGGCGCGGCCGTTGCCGCTGACCGCGGTGCGGCTACGGCCGTCGGACCAGGCGACCGCGGTGGCGGTCAACCGGCGCTATCTGCTGCGGCTCGAGCCCGACCGGCTGCTGCACAACGTCCGCCTCTACGCCGGACTGTCGCCGAAAGCCGCGATCTACGGCGGGTGGGAGAGCGACACGATCGCCGGCCATACGCTCGGTCATTATCTCAGTGCCCTGGTGCTCGCCTGGCAGCAGGGCGGCGATCCCGAAATGCGGCGGCGGGCGGACTATATCGTCGACGAGATCGCCGCGGCGCAGGCGAAGCGCGGCACCGGTTACGTCGGCGCGCTCGGGCGCAAGACCAAGGAGGGCGCGATCGTCGACGGCGAGGCGATCTTCCCGGAGATCGCGCGCGGCGAGATCACGTCGGGCGGGTTCGATCTCAACGGCTCGTGGTCGCCGCTCTATACCGTCCACAAATGGCTCGCCGGGCTGCTCGACGTGCATCAGGCATGGGGCAATGCGCGGGCGCTCGCGGTGGCGGAGGGGCTGGCGGGCTATATCGCGCGCGTCTTCGCCGCGCTGACCCCGGCGCAGGTGCAGACGGTGCTCGGCTGCGAATATGGCGGGCTCAACGAAAGCTATGCCGAACTCTACGCGCGCACCGGCGCGGCGGAGTGGCTGCGGATGGCGCGGCTGCTCCACGACGACAAGGTGCTCGATCCGCTCGCGCGCGGCGAGGATCGGCTCGCCAATCTGCATGCCAATACGCAGGTGCCCAAACTGATCGGCCTCGCCCGGCTGCACGAGGTGAGCGGCGGCGATCCCGCCGCGGCCCGCGCCGCACGCACCTTCTGGGAGGCGGTGGTCGCGCACCACAGCTATGTCATCGGCGGCAATGCCGACCGCGAATATTTCACCGCGCCCGACACGATCGCCGAGCATGTCACCGAGCAGACCTGCGAGCATTGCAACACCTACAATATGCTCAAGCTGACCCGGCATCTGTGGGCGTGGCAGCCGGATGGCGCGCTGTTCGATTATTACGAGCGCGCGCAGCTCAACCACGTCATGGCGCAGCAGGACCCGGCGACCGGCGGCTTCACCTATATGACGCCGCTGATGAGCGGGGCGACGCGCGACTTCTCCACCACCGCCGACGATGCGTTCTGGTGCTGCGTCGGATCGGGGATGGAGAGCCATGCCAAACATGGCGATTCGATCTTCTGGGAAGGCGCGGACGGCACATTCTACGTCAATCTCTACACCCCCGCCGATGCCGATTGGGCGACGCGCGGCGCGCAGGTCACGCTCGACACGCGCTATCCGTTCGAGCCGGAGGCGACGCTGACCTTCACCAGGCTGCGCCGTGGCCGTTTTCCGGTCGCGCTGCGCGTGCCGGGCTGGGCGGGCGCGGCGGCGCGGGTCACGGTCAACGGCGAGCCGGTGACGCCGGTGCTGGCGCGCGGCTATGCGACGGTGACGCGGGCGTGGCGCGCGGGTGACCGGATCGCGATCACGCTGCCGCTCGCGCTGCGGCTGGAGCCGGCACCGGGCGATGCGCGCACCGTCGCGGTGTTGCGCGGGCCGCTGGTCCTCGCCGCCGATCTCGGCGCGGCGGAGACGCCGTGGGAGCAGGCCGATCCGGCCTTGGTCGGCAGCGACCTGCTCGCCGGCTTCACCACCAGGGATCCCGCCGCCGCGCGTTATGCGACGCATGACGTGCTGCGGCCCGGGGATCGCGATTTCGTGCCTTTCTATCGCCAGTATCGCCGGCGCAGCGCGGTCTATTTCCGGCGCTTCGACGCGGTCGAATGGGCGCGCGAGGAGGCCGCCTTCACCGCCGAACAGGCGCGGCTGCGCGACGTGGCGGCGCGCTCGGTCGACGTCATGCACCTCGGCGAGATGCAGCCCGAGCGGGATCATGGCCTGACCAGCGCCACCTCCTATCCCGTCACCTATCGCGGGCGCGCCGGCCGCGACGCGCGATCGGGCGGCTGGTTCGAATGCACGATGGCGGTCAAGCCGGGGCCGCTGCTGTTGCAGGCGAGCTATTGGGGCGGCGAACGGTCGCGCGACTTCGACCTGCTGATCGACAATGTCAGGATCGCGACGCAGCATCTCGGCAACGATGCGCCGGGGCGCTTCTTCGACGTCGCCTATCCGCTGCCCGAGGCGCTGACCCGCGGCAAGCGTTCGGTGCGCGTCCGCATCGTCCCGCATGACGGCAGCACCGCCGGTCCGGTGTTCGGCCTGCGCATCTATACCGCCAAACCGGGAGAGACCGTATGACCGAACACGCCGGCGTCCCGATGACGCTCACCGCGCTGCGCGCGCTCGCCCGCGCTAAGCTGCGCGCGGTGGGGCTTGCCGAGGATCATGCCGAGGCGGTGGCGGAGACGATGGTCGCGGGCGAGCGCGACGGCTGCGCCAGCCACGGCATCTACCGGCTGCTGGTCGCCGCGGCGAGCGTCAGGGCCGGCGTGGTGGTGCCCGACGCGGTGCCGGTGGTCAGCCGCCCGGGCAAGGCGCTGGTCCGCGTCGACGGCGGCGGCGGCTTCGCGCAGCTCGCCTTCGCGCGCGGTTTGCCGGTGCTGGTCGCGGCGGCGCGCGAACACGGCATCGCCGCGCTGGCGCTCAACCATGTCGTCCATTTCGCCGCTTTGTGGCCGGAGGTGGAGGCGCTGGCGCGCGAGGGGCTGGTCGCGCTCGCCTGCACGCCGTCGCACGCCTGGGTCGCGCCGGCGGGCGGTACGCAGCCGGTGTTCGGCACCAACCCGATCGCCTTCGGCTGGCCGCGGCCGGCGGGCGATCCCTTCGTCTTCGACTTCGCGACCAGCGCGGTGGCGCGCGGCGAGATCGAGCTGCATCGCCGCGCCGGCCTGCCGGTGCCGGAGGAGTGGGGCTATGACGCCGGCGGCGCGCCGACCACCGACGCCAAGGCGGTGCTCGACGGTGCGATGCGGACGTTCGGCGGCCACAAGGGGTCGGCGCTCGCCGCGATGGTCGAGCTGCTCGCCGGGCCGCTGATCGGCGATCTCACCAGCCGGGAATCGCTGGCGCTCGACGGCAGCCGCGGCGGATCGCCGGTCGGCGGCGAACTGATCGTCGCGATCGATCCCGCCGGCTTCCTGGGCGAGGCGGCCGCCGGGCATCTCGCGCGTGCCGAGGCGATGTTCGCGGCGATCGAGGCGCAGGGCGCGCGGCTGCCCTCGGCCCGGCGCTATGCGGCGCGGGCGCACAGCCTGTCGGACGGCGTGGTGGTGCCCGCGGCGCTGCACGCCGAGATCATGGCGATCGGAACGGGGGCATGAGCGGGGGCATGAGGGTCGCGATGATCGCCGCGCTCGCGCTGCTGGCGACGCCGGTTGCGGCGGCGCCCGCGCCGAACCGTGCCGATGCGCGGCTGCGCGCGCTCTACACCGCCGAATATGCGTGGCGGAAGCAGCAGTTGCCGCCGAGCGAGGACGACGACAAGGACAGCGCGCGCAGCCTGCCCGATGTCGGCGCGGCGGCGCAGGCGGCGAAGCTCGCACGCTGGACGCAGACCGCGACGGCGCTCGCCGCGATCCGCCCCGCCGCGCTGTCGCCGGCGGCGCGGGTCGACTACGGCGTCTATGCCGCGCAGATCCGCGCCTTGCTCGCCGAGCAGCGGTTCCGCGATTACGAGATGCCGCTGACCTCGGATTCGAGCTTCTGGAGCGACCTTGCCGATCAGGCGCGCGAGCCTTTCTCGCGGCCCGAGGATTATACCCGCTATCTGGCGTTGCTGCGCGCCGTCCCGCGCTATTTCGACCAGAATATCGCCAATATGCGGGCCGGGCTGGCGCGCGGCTTCACCCCGCCGAAGGTGACGCTCGCCGGCCGCGACATCGGCGTCGCGCAGGTGGTGGAGGCGGGGGCCGGGGAGGGCTCGCCTTTCTACGCGCCGTTCCGCACGATGCCCGCGACCATGGCCGCCGCGACGCAGGCGAGGCTGCGCGCCGAGGCGCTGGCGGCGTTGCGCGACGCGGTGGTGCCCGCGCATCGCCGGCTGCTCGCCTTCCTGCGCGACGACTATATCCCCGGCGCGCGCAGCTCGCTCGCGGCCTATGACCTGCCCGACGGGCGCGCCTATTACCAATCGAAGGTCGCCGAATATACGACGCTCGACCAGACGCCGGCGCAGGTCCATGCGATCGGCGTCGCCGAGGTCGCGCGCATCGAGGCGCGGATGCGGCAGGTGATGACGACGGTGGGGTTCAAGGGCGACCTGCCCGCGTTCCTGGCGATGCTGCGGCGCGATCCGCGCTTCTACGCCAAGACGCCGCAGGCGTTGCTCGACCGTGCCGCCTGGATCGCCAAGAGCTTCGACGGCAAGGCGGCGCGCTATTTCGGGCGGCTGCCGCGTGCGCGCTTCGCGATCAAGCCGGTGCCCGCCGATCTCGCGCCTTTCTATACCAGCGGCCGGGGCGGGCCGGGGGTCTATCTGGTCAATACCTACGATCTGCCGTCGCGCGCGCTCTATGCGCTGCCCGCGCTGACGCTGCACGAGAGCGCGCCGGGCCACGCCTTCCAGATGCCGCTGGCGGCGGAGAACCACGACCTCCCCGCCTTCCGCCGCGAGACCTATCTGTCGGTCTATGGCGAGGGCTGGGCGCTGTATTGCGAGGCGCTCGGCGAGGAAATGGGGATGTACGAAACCCCCTACGATTTGTTCGGCATGCTGAGCTATCAATCGTGGCGCGCCTCGCGGCTGGTGGTCGACACCGGCATCCACGCGATGGGCTGGAGCCGCGCACGCGCGCAAGCCTATCTGCGCGACCACACCGCGCTCGCCGATCACGAGATCGAGACCGAGGTCGACCGCTACATCGCCTGGCCGGGGCAGGCGCTGAGCTATTACACCGGCGAACTGGCGATCCTGGCGGCGCGCCACCGCGCCGAAGCCGCGCTCGGCCCCCGCTTCGACATCCGCGCCTTCCACGACACCGTGCTCGCGCTGGGATCGGTTCCGATGCCCGAACTCGACCGGCGGATCGACGCCTTCATCGCCGACGGCGGCAAGGGGCCGTATCCCGAGGCGGAGCGCTGAGGGCGTCGGCGCCGCGCCGTCAGGGCGTCGGGCCCTCCGGGTCGAACGGCCGGTCGATCGAGGGTTGCGGTTCGGTGAACCAGGCGGCGCCGTCGGCGGTGACGTGGAAATGGTCCTCCAGCCGGATGCCGTAGCGATCGGGGACGACGATCATCGGCTCGTTCGAAAAGCACATGCCCGGCGCCAGCGGCGTGGTGTCGCCGCGGACGAGATAGGCGGGCTCGTGGATCGACAGGCCGATGCCGTGGCCGGTGCGATGCGGCAGGCCGGGCAGGCGATAGTCGGGGCCGAGCCCGGCGCGCTCCAGCACCGCGCGCGCCGCCGCGTCGATCGCCTCGCAGGGCACGCCCGGCCGCACCGCGGCGAAGGCGGCGGCCTGCGCCTCCTTCTCCAGCGCCCAGGTCGCGCGGACGTCGTCGTCGACCCGGCCGAAGGCGTAGGTGCGGGTGATGTCCGACTGATAGCCGTGGATCGCGCAGCCGGTGTCGACCAGCACGAGCTGGTCGTCGGCCAGCGCCTGATCGCCGGGCAGGCCGTGCGGGAAGGCGGTCGCGGTCCCGAACTGCACCGCGCAGAAGGTATAGCCCGGCGCCCCCAGCGCGCGATGCGCGTCGTCGATGAAGCGTTTCACCGCGCTGGCGCGGATGCCGGGTGCGAGGATGCGCGCGGTGCGGCGGTGGACCTCCAGCGTCATCGCCTTGGCCTGCGCCATCAGCGCGAGCTCGGCGGGCGATTTGATCATGCGCAACCCGTCGATGACAGCGGCACCGTCGGTCACCGTCAGCGTAGCGCCGAGCCGCCGCGCCACCGCGAACGGCAGCAGCGGGTCGAGCGCCAGCGTCGCGCCGGCGGGCAGCGCATCGACGACCAGCGCGACGGGGTCCGCGTCCTCCTCCCACAAGCGGATGTCGGCGGCGATCTCCAGCTCGGCGACCAGCGAGCCGCGTTCGAACGCCGGGCAGATCACGATCGGCTCGCCCGCGACCGGCAGCAGCAGCGCGACCAGCCGTTCGGTCGGCGACCAGCCGACGCCGGTGAAATAGCGCAGCGACGCGCCCGCGGTGACGAGCAACGCGGCGGCGCCGCTCGCCGCGGTCGCGGCGCGCGCGCGGGCGAGGCGGTCGCTGCGCTCGTCGGCGCCGATCACCGGCGCCGGGTCGCTCCAGGGGGTGAGGGTGGCGAGTTCCGCCGCTGCGGTCGATCCGCCGATGGTCATCGTGTTGCTCCGAAACGGTCGAGGGAAAAGGGGGCGAGGTCGATCGGCGCGGCCCGGTCCGCGACGAGCGCGGCGACGATCTCGCCCGTCGTCGCCGCCAGCGTCAAGCCGAGATGCTGGTGGCCGAAGGCGTAGAGCAGGTTGGGCGCGCGGGCCGACCGGCCGATCGCGGGGAGATAGTCGGGCAGGGTCGGCCGCGCGCCCATCCAGCGCGTGAACGGCGGCCGCATCGCCAGCCCGAGCGCCTGCACCTGCGCCTCCAGCCGCTGCCATTTGCGCGCGTCGGGCGGTGCGGTGGCATTGCCGAATTCGACGAAGCCCGATGCCTGCACGTAACCGGCGTAGCGGGTGACGATCATCGAGCGGTCCTCGAACACCAGCGGCGGGCAGTCGGCGGGCCAGGCGTCGGCGGCGGCACGGATGTGATAGCCGCGCTCGGCGATCAGCGGTGCGGCATGGCCGGCGGCGGCGACCAGCGGCGCGCTGCCGATGCCGGCGGCGACCACCACCAGATCGGCGGCATGGCCCTCCACCCCGGCGCGACCGTCGCGGACGCTGAGCGTCGCGGCGGCGCGGACGATGCGGCCACCGGCGGCGATCAGCGCCGCCTCCAGCGCGACGGCGAGCGCGCCGAGATCGGTGATCTGGCCGCTGCCCGAAAAGCGGATCGCGCCGGCGACCGGCACCGCCGCCGCCGCGGCGATCCGCGCGCGATCGTCCGGGCCGGCATCGGCGATCGTCGCGACGCCGATGTCGGCCGCGCGCCACGCCGCGGCGCCGCGCGCCGCGCTGCGCCGGTCGTTCCAGACGACGAGATGGCCGTCCTCGCGCAGCAGCGCGGGCGCGTCGATCGCCGCGACCAGCCGCCGCCATGCCGGCATCGCGGTGGCGAGCAGGCCGCCGAGCGCGGCGCTGCCGTGGCGGAAGCGCGACGGCCGGCTGGCGGCGAGATAGCGCGGCACGAAGCGCAGCCAGTCGCGCGCCATCGCCGGCGGCAGGTCGAGCGCGCCGCCCGCGGCGAAGCGGCGCCGCCACGCGCTCGCCACCGATGCCGGCGAGGCGAGCGGCGCGACCTGCTCGACCGCGATATGGCCGGCGTTGTTCCACGACGGTGCCTGCCGGTCGGCATCGCGATCGATCACGGTGACGGCATGGCCGGCGCGGGCGAGCGTCACCGCCGCCGACAGCCCCACCACACCCCCGCCGAGAATCGCGACCTGCCGTTGCATCATCTTGTCCTTGCCGCGCTTCTATGACTTGGTATACGATATTCTACGGACGATAGAGGACGCAAGCAGCATGACGATCGGGTGGAGGGGCGTTTTCCCCGCGGTGACGACTCAGGTGCGCGAGGATCTTTCCATCGATCTGCCTGATACGCAACGCGTCGTCGACGATCTGGTCCGCGACGGCGTTACCGGCGTGATCGCGCTGGGTACGGTCGGCGAGAACAATTCGCTCGACTTCGACGAGAAGGTGACGACGCTGACCGCGATCGTCGAGGCGGTGGCGGGCCGCGTGCCGGTCGTCACCGGCGTGTCGGAATACGATACCCGCCGCGCGGTGCGCTATGCGCAGGCCGCGGAGAAGGCCGGGGCGGACGGGCTGATGCTGCTGCCGCCGATGGTCTATGTGCCCAAGCCGCACGAGTTGGTGAACCATTTCCGCGGCGTCGCCGAGCAGACCGGCCTGCCGATCATGCTCTACAACAACCCGCCCGCCTATCGCACCGTGATCGACCAGGAGGTGCTGTCCGCGCTGGTCGAGGTGTCGAACATCGTTGCGGTCAAGGAATCGGCCCCCGATACGCGCCGCTTCACCGACTTCCGCAACGCCTTCGGCGACCGCTACGTGCTGTTCGCGGGGCTCGACGATGTCGCGCTCGAAGGGCTGTTCCTCGGCGCGCAGGGCTGGGTGTCGGGCCTCACCAACGCCTTCCCGAAGGAATCGGTCGAGCTGGTGCGCGCGTTCGAGCGCGGCGATCACGCCAAGGCGATGGAAATCTATCGCTGGTTCATGCCCTTGCTTCACCTCGATGCCGAGCATGACCTCGTCCAGTCGATCAAGCTCGCCGAACAGGTGATGGGCCGCGGCTCGGAGCGCGTGCTGCCGCCGCGCTACGTGCTGGAAGGCGCACGCCGCGCCGAGGTGATCGCGATGGTCGAGAAGGCGGCGGCGACGCGGCCCGACCTCGGCTGAGCCACGGAGCGATGCGCCACACCTTCTTCTGCATCGACGGCCACACCGCCGGCAATCCGGTCCGCCTCGTCGCCGGCGGCGCGCCGCTGCTCAAGGGGGCATCGATGTCGGAGCGGCGTCAGGATTTCCTGGCGCGCTTCGACTGGATCCGCACCGGCCTGTGCTTCGAACCGCGCGGTCACGACATGATGTCGGGCGGCTTCCTCTATCCGCCGACCACGCCGGATGCGGATATCGGCATCCTGTTCATCGAGACCAGCGGCTGCCTGCCGATGTGCGGCCATGGCACGATCGGCATCGTCACCTTCGGACTGGAGCATGGGCTGATCCAGCCGGCGACGCCGGGGCGGCTGCGTGTCGAGGTGCCGGCGGGGGTGATCGACATCGCCTATGAGACGGCGGGCGACAAGGTGACCGCGGTGCGGATCACCAACGTCCCCTCCTATGTCGCCGCGACGGGAATCGCGATCGATGTCGCGGGGATCGGACCATTGTCGGTCGACGTCGCTTATGGCGGCAATTATTATGCGATCGTCGAGCCGCAGGGCGCATATGCCGGGCTCGACGATCTCGGCGCCGACCGGATCATCGCGCTCAGCCGCGGCGTCCGCGCGGCGGTGCGCGCCAGGTTCGAGCCGGTCCATCCGCTCGACCCGACGATCCGCGGCGTCAGCCACGTTCTATGGGCCGACCGGCCTAAGGGCGCGGGCGCCGACGGTCGCAACGCGGTCTTCTACGGCGACAAGGCGATCGACCGTTCGCCGTGCGGCACCGGCACCTCGGCGCGCCTCGCGCATCTGACCGCCAAGGGCGTGCTCGCGGTCGGCGACCGCTTCGTCCACGAAAGCTATATCGGCAGCCGCTTCATCGGCCGGGTCGAGGCGGCGACGACGCTCGGCGACACGCCCGCGATCGTGCCGTCGATCGAGGGGTCGGCGATCGCCACCGGCTTCAACACGATCTGGATCGACCGCGCCGACAGCTTCTGGGAGGGGTTCCAGGTCACGTGACCGTGCGGCAACCCGGCGCCCCGCGGTGAGCATCGTGATCCGCACCCTCTCCGAACGCGTGTTCGAGATCGTCCGCGAACGGATCGTCACCGGCCAGTTGCCGACCGACACGCCGCTGCGCCAGGATGCGCTCGCCGCCGAGCTGGGGGTGAGCAAGATCCCGCTGCGCGAGGCGCTGGGGCGGCTGCAACAGGAAGGGCTGCTGACCAGCCAGGCCAATCGCGGCTATATGGTGCGCGCGCTCTCCACCGATCAGGCGGAGGAAATCTATGCGCTGCGCCTCGCGATCGAGCCGGCCGCCGCCGCTCATGCCGCCGCCTGCGCCGATCCGCCGGCACGCGACGCCGCGGTGCAGGCGTTCGAGCGGCTCGATCGCGCCGCCGGCAGCAACCTCGCCGCGGTCGCGATCAGCAACCGCGAATTCCACGTCGCGCTGGTGCGCCCGGGCGGGCGCCTGCTGACCACGCAGCTGATCGAGCGATTGTCGATCCTCGCCGAACGCTATGTCGTCGCGCATCTCGTCCCCGCCGGGCGCGAGACGCGCGCGCATCAGGAGCATCGCGCGCTGCTCGAGGCCTTCCTCGCCCGCGACGGGGCGGGGCTGGAGGTGCTGCTCGCCGGCCATATCGCCGCGACGCTCGCCGATCTGCGGGAGCAGTTCGCCGCCCGCTGACGGCATCATCATCACAACGGGGGACACGATCATGCTGGGGCCACGCAAATCGCTCGATGCCGTCCTGCGGCACGATGCCGGACAGGCGCTCGCCAAGACGCTGTCGTGGCCGCACCTGATCGCGCTGGGGGTGGGCGCGATCGTCGGCACCGGCATCTACACGCTGACCGGGGTGGGCGCCGAGCGCGCCGGGCCGGCGGTGATCCTCGCCTTCGCGATCGCCGGTGCGGTCTGCGCCTGCGCCGCGCTCGCTTATGCCGAACTGGCGACGATGATCCCCGCGGCGGGCAGCGCCTATACCTTCAGTTATGCCGCGCTCGGCGAGACCGCCGCCTGGGTGGTCGGCTGGAGCCTGATCCTCGAATATTCGCTCGCCTGCTCGACGGTCGCGGTGGGATGGGCGGGCTATCTGGTCGGCTGGATCGACTCGGCGGGCGTGCACCTGCCGGCGCTGCTGCTCGCCGGGCCGCATGGCGGCGGGCTGATCAACCTGCCCGCGGTGCTCGTCGCGCTCGGCGTGATGGGGCTGCTGCTGCTCGGCACGCGCGAGAGTGCGACGCTCAACATCGTGCTGGTGATCGTCAAGCTGACCGCGCTGGCGATGTTCGTCGCCTTCGCGCTGCCCGCGTTCGACGCGCACAATCTCCACCCGTTCATGCCCTATGGCTTCGGCTCGGTGGAGAGTGGCGGCACCAAGCGCGGCGTGATGGCGGCGGCGGCGATCGTCTTCTTCGCCTTCTACGGTTTCGATGCGGTCGCGACGTCGGCGGAGGAGGCGAAGAACCCCGGCCGCGACCTGACGATCGGCATCATCGGCTCGATGCTCGCATGCACGCTGATCTATATGGCGGTCGCGGTCGCCGCGGTCGGCGCCTTGCCGTTCGCGCAGCTCGGCCATTCCGCCGAGCCGCTCGCGCTGGTGCTGCGCACGCTCGGCCGGCCGCTCGCCGGCCATCTGATCGCGCTCGCCGCGGTGGTCGCGCTGCCCTCGGTGATCCTCGTCATGATGTACGGGCAGAGCCGCATCTTCTTCACCATGGCGCGCGACGGGCTGCTGCCGCGCAGCCTCGCGACGCTGAGCCCGCGCACCGGCGCGCCGGTGCGGATCACGCTGCTCACCGGCGTGTCGATCGCCCTGGTCGCCGGGTTCTTCCGGCTCGACGAGATCGCGGAACTGGCCAATGCCGGCACCCTGCTCGCCTTCATCGCGGTGGCGGCGTGCATGATGGTGCTGCGCCGCCGCGCGCCGGAGGCCAAGCGACTGTTCCGCTGCCCGGCGCCGTTCGTCGTCGGTACGCTCGCGGTGCTCGGCTGCCTCTATCTCATCGCCAGCCTGCCCTCGGCGACGCTGGTGCGCTTCGTCGGGTGGAATGCGATCGGGCTGGTCGCCTATCTCGCCTACGGCCGGCGCCACGGGCTTGCCGCGCGGCACTGACGGCACCGGCGTCGGTGTCGTACGTTCGGGGCGGATGGCTGAACCAACCTCCGACGGCGCGCGGCGCCTGCCGCCCCTGCTCGCCGGTATCGCGCTGATCGCGGTCGGGCTGCTGATCCTGCTGGTCGGCGCGTTCGCGACGAGCCGTTACCCCTTCGCCTTCGACCGCGCGATCATCGTCGGTGCGCGGGCGTGGGGCGGCCCGGCGTGGCTGCCCAAGGTGGCGGGCGACATCACCGCGCTCGGCGGCGGCGTGGTGCTGACCGTGATCGTGGTGATCGTCGCCGGTTTCCTGCTGATCCAGCGATTGTGGCTGACCGCGCTGGCGACCGCCCTCGCCAGCCTGACCGGCGGCTGGGTGGTCGATGCGGTCAAGGGCGTCGTGCTGCGCGCGCGCCCCGACCTCGTACCGCACCTCGTCGATGCGAGCGGCTACAGCTTCCCGAGCGGCCATGCGACGTCGAGCGCGGTGGTGTATCTGACGCTCGCCTCGCTCGCCGGGCAGGTGACGCCGGACCGTGCGGCGCGGCGCTATCTGCTCGTCGTCGCGGTGCTGCTGGTCGGCGCGATCGGGTGCAGCCGCGTGTATCTCGGCGTCCACTGGCCGAGCGACGTGCTGGCGGGCTGGAGCTTCGGTACCTTGTGGGCGCTGGGCTGGTGGACCGCCACCGCGCGGGCGCGGGTGGCGATCGGCGGCGAACGCTGACCCGTCGCCGCGGCGGCGCGACATGGACAAGTTGGACACCTTAACGGAAACGATCCAGCCCTATCGTTTCCATTCCTGTACCGATGAGAAAGAGCGCGACTCGTCCTGCGTCGATACCGAGTCCGTGTCGTGTAGGACAGCGGCCGGCATTTCCCCTGTCATAACAAGGCGCAATGCCGGCCCCCGACCAATCAGCCGCGTTCGGCGAGCTTGCGCTCCCAGGCGAGCGCGTCCTTGACGATCGTTTCAAGATCGTCGCGCTCCGGCCGCCACGGCAAAGCGGCGAGGATCGCGCCATTGTCGGCGACGAGCGCGGCGGGGTCGCCGGCGCGGCGGCCCTCGTAGCGGCGCTGGATCGTCATGTTGGTGACGCGATCGACCGCGTCGAGCACCTCGTTGACCGAGAAGCCGCGATTGTAGCCGGCGTTGAGCGTGTGGCTCCTGCCGGGCTCGGCGATCAGCAGTTCGAGCGCGGAGACGTGCGCGGCGGCGAGGTCGCTGACGTGGATATAGTCGCGCACGCCGGTGCCGTCGGGCGTGTCGAAGTCGGTGCCGAACACCGATACCGCCTCCCGCTTGCCGGTCGCCGCTTCGACGGCGATCTTGATGAGATGCGTCGCGCCGACCGTCGACTGGCCCGAACGCCCCTGCGGATCGGCGCCGGCGACGTTGAAATAGCGCAACGCGCAATAATTGATCGGATGCGCCGCGGCGACGTCGCGCAGCATCGCCTCGGTCATCAGCTTCGACATGCCGTACGGGTTGATCGGCACGGTCGGATCGGTCTCCTGCACCGGCACCTTGACCGGCGTGCCATAGGTCGCCGCGGTCGAGGAGAAGATGAAGTGCGGCACGCCCTCGACCACCGCGCTCTCCAGCAGCGCGCGCGTCGCGGCGGTGTTGTTGCGATAGTATTTGAGCGGGTCGCTGACCGATTCGGGCACCACCACCGATCCGGCGAAATGCATGATCGCGCGCACCCGATGATCGCGGATCGTCGCGCGGACCTTGTCGTCGTCCTCGATCGCCGCCTGCACCAGCGTCGCGCGCGGATCGACCGCCCAGTCGAAGCCGGTGACCAGATTGTCGACGACGACGACCTCGTAACCCGCGTCGAGCAACGCGAGCACCGCATGGCTGCCGATATAGCCGGCGCCGCCGGTCACCATCACCTTACCCTCGAACGCCATCGTCGTGTCTCCCGTCTTTCGCGCGCCCTACCGCGTTCCTACATCGGCGCAAAGGAGACTATTATGACCGAATATGTGACACTGGCCGGTGGCTGCTTCTGGTGCACCGAAGCGGTGTTCAAGGACGTCATCGGGGTCGAGAGCGTCGAGAGCGGCTATATCGGCGGTTCGGTGCCCGACCCGACCTACCAGCAGGTCTGCGGCGGCGACACCGGCCATGCCGAGGCGATCCGCATCGGCTACGATCCCGAGCAATTGCAGCTCGGCGACCTGCTCGACATCTTCTTCGCGACGCACGATCCGACGCAGCTCAACCGCCAGGGCAACGACGTCGGCACGCAATATCGCTCGGCGATGTTCCCCGCCGACGAAGGGCAGGAGGCGGCGATGCGCGCCGCGATCGACCGCGCGCAGGCGGACTCGGCCAAGCCGATCGTGACGACGATCGAACCGATGACGACCTGGTATAGCGCGGAGGGCTATCATCAGGATTATTGGGAAATCTCGGGCCGGTCGAACCCCTATTGCATGGCGGTGATCCCGCCCAAGCTCCAGAAGCTGCGCAAGAGCTTCGCGGCGCGTTCACGCGCGGTGACGGCGTAACCATTCCTCCCCGGTACGGGGAGGTGGCGCCGCGTAGCGGCGACGGAGGGGGGCTTCCACGCGCGATACGCCTGCGGTGACCCCCCTCCACCACCACGCTGGCGCGTGGCGGTCCCCCTCCCCGTGCCGGGGAGGAGCCTAGACCTTGCGGGCGAGCGCCTTTTTCAGCTTGGCTCGCATCAGGATTATTGGGAAACCGCGGGCCGGTTCGCGGCGCGTTCGCGCGCGGTGACGGCGTAACCATTCCTCCCCGGTACGGGGAGGTGGCGCCGCGCAGCGGCGACGGAGGGGGGCTTCCACGCGCGATACGCCTGCGGTGACCCCCCTCCACCACCACGCTGGCGCGTGGTGGTCCCCCTCCCCGTGCCGGGGAGGAGCCTGGACCTTCCGCGCCAGCGCCTTTTTCGGCTTGGCGTGCACCAAGATTATTGGGAAACCGCGGGCCGGTTCGCGGCGCGTTCGCGCGCGGTGACGGCGTAACCATTCCTCCCCGGTACGGGGAGGTGGCGCCGCGCAGCGGTGACGGAGGGGGGCTTCCACGCGCGATACGCCTGCGGTGATCCCCCTCCACCACCACGCTGGCGCGTGGCGGTCCCCCTCCCCGTGCCGGGGAGGAGCTTACACCTTCCGCGCCAGCGCCTTCTTCAGCTTGGCGTGTGCGGCGGCCTTGATCTGGCAGACCCGTGCCGCGCCGACGCCGATCACCTGCCCGATCTCCTCGAGGTTCAGTTCCTCGACGTAGAACAATTGCACCACCAGCGCCTCGCGCTCGGGCAGCGCGGTGATCGCGGCGATCAGCGTGTCGCGCAGGTCGCTCTCCGCGAGCTGCTCGAAGGCGTCGGGCGTGTCGTCGGCGAACCAGGGCAGATCGTCGGCATAGACCTCGTCCATCGATTCGAAGCGGACCGCATCGGCGGTCTCGTAATCGGCACGCAGCTTTTCCACCGTGATCCCCAGTTCCTTGGCCAGCGTCGCCTCGTCGGGCGCGCGGCCGGTCCGTGCCGTCACCGCGGCAATCGCGGCATGATATTGCCGCCGCCGCCGCATCGCGCCGCGCGTCGTCGTCGCCTGCCGGCGCAATTCGTCGATCATCGCGCCGCGCAGCCGGGTCTGCAGATAGGCGCGGAATTGCGCGCCCTGTTCGGTAGCCTGGCCGACCGCCTCGACCAGCGCGACGAGGCCGATCTGCACGAGATCCTCGACCTCGACGATCGTGCTCATCGAGCCATGGACGTGCCAGGCGATGCGGCGGACCAGCGGCAGATATTGCCGGATCACCGCCTCCGGATCGCCGCCCGGGCGGGTGGCGCGCGAATAGGTCAGCGGGCCCTGCGGCACCAGCGCGGCGGGCGCGGGGGTGGTCGGCGCGAACACCTGCTTCATCGGCTCCATGCTCATGCGGCGAGCGCCTGATGCTGCTGGCCGATCACCGCGACGACCTCGACGGCTTTTTCTTCGGGCACTTCGAAGAACGACAGCACCGGCGTGTCGGGCAGCACGGTCTTGACCAGCTTGCGGATCGCGAGGCGGATCGCCGGCTGGACGACGAGCGCGAACGGCTTGGCCTCGGCGATCAGCGGCTGCGCCGCCTCCTGCAACGCATCGACGATGCGGCGGCCGAGGTCGGGCTCGATGACGTGGCGGCGCGACTGGTCGGCGCGCGCCGCCTGGCCGAGCAGCCCTTCGAGCTGGCCGTCGAGCGTCATCACGCGCAGCGGCTCGCGCACGCCGCACAGTTTCTGGATGATCAGCGGGCCGAGTTCGGGGCGGATCAGTTCGACGATTTCCTCGGCGTCGGCGCTGCGCGTCGCGGCGACGGCGATCGCCTGGGCGATGCGACGGAATTCCTTCAACGGAATATTCTCCGCGAGCAGGCCCTTGAGGACCTGGGTGAGGGTGGTGAGCGGCAGCGGATTGGGGGTGAGCGAGGCGACGAGCTGCGCCGCACGCTCCTTCAGCCCGTCGAGCAGCGACTGGACCTCGTCCGGCCCGAGCAGATCGGTGGCGTTGGCGCCGAGCAGATGGTTGAGGTGCGTCGCCATCACGGTGCCGGCATCGACGACGAGGAAGCCCGCGCCGGTCGCCGCATCGGCATCGCCCGATGCGATCCAAGTGGCGTCGAGGCCGAAGGTCGGGTCCTTCGCCTTCTTGCCGGTGAGCGCGCCATAGGCCTGGCCGGTGTCGAGCGCGAGCATCTCGTCGGGCGACACCTGATCCTCGCCGAGCACGACGCCGTTGATCAGGATGCGATAGGTGTAAGGCGCGAGGTTGATGTCGTCGCGCACCCGGCATTGCGGCACGACGAAGCCGAGTTCGCGCGACAGCTGGCGGCGCACGCCGGTGATCCGGCCCATCAGCGGGGCGCCGCGGCGCGGGTCGACCAGCGGCACCAGGCCATAGCCGATGTCGAAATTGACCTGCATGCCGTCGGTGACCTCGTCCCAGTCGATCTTGGACGGATCGGCGGGCTCCTCGGCCACCGCGGGCGCGGCCTCGACGAGCGGGCGGCGCTCGATCTGGCGCAGCTTCCAGGCGGCGAAGCCGGCGATCCCCGCCGCGGTGAGGATGACGACGTGCGGCATGCCGGGCAGCAGCCCGAGCAGGCCGAGGATCACCGCGACCGGCGTCCAGGTGCGCGGGGACCCGAACTGGCCGCCGATCTGGCCGGCGAGGTCCTTGTCCGACGACACGCGGGTGACGATCGCGGCGGCGGCGATCGACAGCATCAGCGACGGCAGCTGCGCGACGAGCGCGTCGCCGATCGCGAGCAGGATATAGCTTTTCGCCGCCGCGGCGATCGTCATGCCGTGGCTGACCGGGCCGAGGATCAGCCCGCCGACGACGTTGGCGGCGAGGATCAGCATCGCGGCGACCGCATCGCCCTTCACGAACTTCGACGAACCGTCCATCGAGCCGTAGAAATCGGCCTCGGTCGCCACTTCGACGCGGCGCTTCTTGGCGTCTTCGGGGGTGATGAGGCCGGCGTTGAGATCGGCGTCGATCGCCATCTGCTTGCCGGGCAGCGCGTCGAGCGTGAAGCGCGCCGAGACTTCCGACACGCGGCCCGCGCCCTTGGTGACGACGATCAGGTTGATGATCATCAGGATCGCGAAGACGAAGATGCCGACGACATAGTCGCCGCCGATCAGGAAGGTGCCGAACGCCTCGATGACGTGGCCCGCCGCGCTCTCGCCCTCGTGGCCGTGGACCAGCACGATGCGGGTCGAGGCGACGTTGAGGCCGAGGCGGAACAGCGTGGCGAACAGCAGCACCGTCGGGAAGGACGAGAAGTCGAGCGGCTTCTGCGCGTTGAGCGACACCATCAGCACCGCGAGGCTGATCGCGATATTGGCGACGAAGAAGATGTCGAGCAGGAACGCCGGGATCGGCACGACCATCACGACGACGAGCAGCAGGATGGCGAGCGGCAGCGCCGCGCCGCGGCCGGAAGCGAGGAGCTTGTTCACCTCAGCGCCCTCCCATGCTGGCGAGCATCATATAGGCGAGCCTTGCGTTCTGCGGCGACGGGCGCAGCAGCGCGTTCGCCGAGGCCGGATTGGTGTTGAGCCGTCCCCCCATCCGCCCCATCGCCTGCGACGCCCAGGCGAGCGCGTCCTCGGCGCTCTCGTTGCCCCCGGTGACGACGGTCGAGCCGTCCATGTCGAGCGATTGCGCGGCGAAGGCGAGATTGGCCTTGCGCGTCTCGGTGGTGCTGTCGCTCGCCGCGCCGAGCTTGTCGGCGAACCTCTGGTAGATCGCCTCGAGCGACCGCGGCTGGCCGTTGCCGGCGTAGAAGATCGAGCGATTGGCGCCGGCGGCCTGCGGGAACAGCGACGCCGCGGACGCGCCGGGGTTGCTCTGCATCGCCGACAGGAATTTCTTGGCGCCGCCGAGGCCGAGGAAATGCGCCATATAGAGGTCGGTGCCGTTGGTGGAGCGACCCAGCGTCCCCTCCAGCACGTCCTTGTTGTCGGAAGCGTGCTCGGCGGCCATCAGCGAGGCGGCGGTGGGATCGTTGCGCAGCGCGAGGATCGCCGAGCGGGTGGCGGGATCGCCGACGGTGAAATGGCCGTGCGACTGGCCGATGCTGTCGGCGGCCCAGGCCATGCCGTGCTCGGCGCCGTGCTTCTTGACCACCGCGAGCCAGCTCTGCTCGACGAACTGGTACAGGCCCGACGCCGACGAGGTGCCGGCGCGCGCATTGGCGTTGAGGCCGCTCTCGATCTTGGCCTGGCCGAGCAGATAGTCGAAATCCACGCCCGTCTTGCTGCTCGCAAGCGCGATCGCGGATTGCACCCGGCTGGAAGTAATCGGATTGACGGTCATTACGAAGAAAGCACACCCCAATAGTCACAGGGGTGATCAGCAAGGACCGTGCCAGTTCTGCTCGGATGCCCCCGTGAAAGGGGGGGCCGGGTCACGCGTAGGCCGACACCATCGTCGGGCGGAAGCCGTGGCCGGCATCGCCGGTCAGAAGTTGCAGGCGGCGGCGAACATTTGCCGCCATCAGGTTGACGTAGATCCGGCAGGTCTCGTTCAGCCGGTTCGCCTCGTCGGCGAGCGCGCGGACGTCGTCGCCCGCGGGGCCGGTGCCGAGCGCCGCCACCTGTTCGATGCCGGCGAGCTTCTGCTGCGTCGCGCGCTCGAGCGCGGTGACGTTGTTGGTCTTGAGCGCCTCGATCTCGGCATGCAGCGAGTCGATCACCTGGATGAGGGCATCACGCCGCGTCATGGCCATCCCAATTGAGCCGGAGTGCAAGGAGCCGGTCGGCGATCGTCGCCGGCAGGATCGGGAACGACCCGTTCTGGATCGCCTTCTTGATCGCATCGACGCGGTCGCTGTCGATCGGCGGTTCTGCGGCCAATGTCTTGGCAAGGTTGGTTAATTGCGTAGCGTTGTTCGCCGCGGGTGCCTGTTGCGCCGCCTGCTGCAGCGCCGGCTGCACCACCGGCGTGGCCGCTGGGGCGGCGACGCGCGAGACGCTTCCACTTCCGTTCAGCGGCGTTGAGCCGATCGAGTCCACCATGTCCGCACCTATCTGTGTCGCCTGACATGAGGATAAACGGCCGGTTGCCGCCTGGCTTTAACGAAAAAGATTCGGCGGTCACGCAGGCCGGGTCATTCGCCCCAGCCGGGCAGGGTGGCACGGCCGCTCTCCAGCGCGATCGCCTGGACCGGCCCCTTGGCGTCGTCGACCTTTACCATGAAGCGGCCGCCCGGCGCGGCGTCGCCCATCGCGACGCCCTCGCGGCTGATCGAAAAGCCGTTCGACCCCGCCTCGATCACCACCGGATCGCCGCGGCGGATCACCGGCTCGGCCTTGGCGGCGACGGTCATCGGGCGGGCGGCGGTGGCCGGCGCCGCGGCGGCGGGGCGGATCACCGGCACGAAGATGCGCCAGTCCGGCCCCGAACAGGAGACGACAACGGCATCATGCGCCTCGGTCCGCCACGCCAGCGCGACGGTGGAACAGGGGGCGAGCCGCAGCCGGCTGTCGATCGCGGTGCGCGCGCCGCCCTCCGCGCCGATCGGGCGGCTGGTGAAGGCGGAGACGGCGCGGTCGAGCCCGCCGATATCCTGAAAGGCGATCGCGCCACCCATCGGGGCACCGGCGGCGAGGAGCAGGGGAAGGAAGATCATGGCTGCTGGTCCATCGTGTTGGATTGTTCGCCGACGAAGGCGAGCGTGACGATCGCGGCACGGCGGCCGGAACGGTTGCTGGTCGTGACGGTGATGCGCGGGCCGACCGGGGCGAGTGCCGCGGCGAGGCTGCGGGCACGATCGGCGGCGAGCAGGGCGGCGCTGCCGGTGGCGGGATCGACGTCGGCGGCGCTGCCGTCGGTCGATCCGGTCACGGTCAGCGCGACACGCGGATCGCGCACCGCCTCGCGCGCCCAGGCGATCACCGCGGCGGGGCTGTCGGGCAGCGCCGCGCTGCCCGGTGCGAAGTCGAGCAGGCCGGCGGCCATCACCGGCAGCGCGGCGGGGGCCGGGGCACCGCCGAAGCTCTGGCGCAGCGCATCGGTGATCGCGCGCGGCTTCTCGCTCGCCTGGATCAGCACGAAGAAGCCGACCAGCAACAGCGCCAGGTCGGCGAGCGTCACCAGCCACAAGGGCTTGGTCGGCGGCGAGGGCGGGTAGAAGGAGTCGCCGGTCATGCGACGCTCTGCAACGGATGGCGCGGCGTCTCGCGCAGCGCGAGCGCGAGCAGCGGCGCCTCGATCCGCGCGCGCTCGAACGCCTCGATGCGACCGGCGGCGCGCAGGCGATGGCAGATCGGGGTGAGCACCAGATTGGCGAGCAGCGCGCCGTAGAGCGTCGCGAGCAGCGCGATCGCCATCGCCCCGCCGATCGCCTTCGGGTCGGTCATGCTGGCGAACATGCTGGCGAGGCCGATCAGCGTGCCGACCATGCCCATCGCCGGCGCCGCCTCGGCGGCGGACGACCAGACCTCGGCGATCGCGACGTGCCGCGCGATCCGCGCCTGGCGGTGATAGCGCAGCAGCGCCTCGACCTCGCGCGGGTTGCCGCCATCGACGATCGCGGCGATCGCGGCGGCGACATCGGGATCGGCGATCACCGAGCGGTCGAGGGCGACGACGCCGTGGCGCTTGGCGATCCGCGCCTGCGCGGCGATCTGGTCGAGCAGCGCGTCGGCACGGAACGGCCGCCGCGCGAGCACGCGCAACGCCGACACCGCGCCGAGCGCGTCGCGCAACGGCGCGCGCAACACGGCGGCAAGCACCGTCCCGCCGCCGACGATGGCGAGCGCGACGGGATCGAAGAGCTGGGCGATCAACATGCGCGTGGCAATGCAAGGGGCGGGCCAGTTGTGGTGCGTGCGGGTCGTCGCCGATCGATTTCGGGCCGGCCGTATTCTTCCCCCGTCATGCCGGCCTTGAGCCGGCATCCCGCTTCTTGCCGCCCTCTGAAGAAGCGGGACCCCGGCTCAAGGCCGGGGTGACGGCGTCAGTCTGGAACACAAGCGCCCATAGGCGATAACCCTCCCGTCATCGCGGCGTAAGCCGGGACCCATGGCTATGGTCGGCCGATGGCGCTCGCGACGTCAGCGATCCGTGTCCATGGATCCCGGCTTTCGCCGGGATGACGAGGAGAATGGTAAACCCGCGCGACACCATCCGCGGCCTCATCCGGCAGCCTTTGCCGCTCCCCGGCAATCCCCGGCAAGCGCTTGCCGGCTGCCTTGCCGTTCCCTCGTCGGCGCCCTGCCGGACGCGAAAAAATCGCCGCCACCCGCCCGGAATCGAAAACTGGCACGGCGGTTGCTTAAGTCCTGGCAGCGCAATGGTGCGCCGGAGATTTGGGCCGATGGCCGCAGAGAGTTTGTTCGGAGTGCACGGTGCCGCCCTCGAAGTGCGCGGCCAGCGCATGGGCGTCCTGGCGTCGAACATCGCCAACGCCTCGACCCCCGGCTTCAAGGCCAAGGACATCGACTTCAAGTCGGCGCTCGCGTCGATGGAGCAGGACGGCAACGGCAGCCTCGACGCCGCGACCAAATATCGCGTGCCTCTGCAGACCTCGATGGATGGCAACACCGTCGAGCTCAACGAGGAACAGACCGCCTTCGCCGAGAACGCCGTCCAGTATCAGACGACGCTGTCGTTCCTGAACGGGCGCATCGGCCAGATCACCCGCGCGTTGAAGGGGGAGTAAGCCAGTGGCCGATCCGATGAACGTCTTCCAGGTCGCCGGCCGTGCGATGAGCGCGCAGCTCATCCGCATGAACACGACCGCGTCCAACCTCGCCAACGTCGGCGGCACCACCGGTTCGGCGGAGACCGCGTACAAGACGATGAAGCCGGTGTTCCGCACCAGCTTCGACGCCGCCAGCGGCCTTGCCACCGTCGACGTCGAGAAGATCGTCACCGCCGGGGAATCGCCGACCAAGGTCTACGATCCGAACAACCCGCTCGCGGACAAGGACGGCAATATCTACCAGGCCGCCGTCGACGAAAGCCGTGAGCTCGTCGACATGATGGAGACCGCGCGCTCCTACCAGAACAACGTCGAGGTGATGAACACTGCCAAGCAGCTCACCATCGATACCCTCAAGCTGGGACGCTAATCATGGTGACCACCGCCTCGACCACCCAGTCGACGTTCGACGCGACGCTCGACAAGCTCGGCATCAAACGTTCGACGGCCAATACCGCGACGACGACCGCGACCGGCGCCTCGGCGACCCCGGGCACGACCAAGACGACGCTGGACCAGAACGATTTCCTGAAGCTGCTCACCACGCAGCTCAAGAACCAAGACCCGCTCAGCCCGATGGACAACACCCAGATGGTCGCCCAGATGGCGCAATTCTCGTCCGTCGCCGGCATCAGCGAGATGAACAAGACGCTCAGCGGCGTCGCCACCAAGCTCGGCTCGACCACCGCGTCGGACGCGATGAGCTATGTCGGCAAGACGGTGCTCACCGCCGGATCGACCGCTTATCCCCGCGCCAGCGGCAGCCTCGACGGTGCGGTCGAGCTCGACGACGACGCGACGCAGGTCAACGTCTCGATCTCCGACGCCAACGGCGGCACGCTGCGCAACCTGCAGCTGGGCGCGCAGAAGAAGGGCACCGCGACCTTCGACTGGGACGGCAAGGACGGCGCCGGCAACAGCGTCGGTTCCGGCCCGTTCACGATCACCGCCTTCGCCACCGCCGGCGACAAGACGGTCACCAGCCGCACGCTCGTCTGGGCGCCGGTCGAGTCCGTCTCGCTGCCGTCCAGCGGCGCCCCCAAGCTCAAGGTCCTGGGGGTCGGCGACGTCGATCCCTCTGACGTCCGTTCCGCCACCTGACCCTTATCCGCCGACCCAAGCCTTCCAAGGAGTAACCCGATGTCCTTCTATACCTCGCTTTCCGGCCTCCAGGCGTCGCAGACCGACATGGCGACGATCAGCCACAATCTCGCCAACGTCTCGACCACCGGCTTCAAGAAGAGCCGCACGCAGTTCGCCGACATCATCGCGTCGAGCACCTCGACCGACCCGCGCAAGATGGTCGGCTCGGGCGTCGTCGTGAAGGGCAACACGCAGCAGTTCAAGGAGGGCAACCTCACCACCACGTCGAACGCGCTCGACCTGGCGATGGTCGGCGAAGGCTTCTTCACGATGCGCTCGACCGGCACCAGCGATTCGACCACCTACACGCGCAACGGCGCCTTCTCGGTCGATTCGAACAACAACGTCGTCGATGCGCAGGGCAGCTACCTGATGGTCTATCCGGTCGACAGCGACGGCAACGTCACCGCCACCGGCGAGAAGGGCCTGACGACGCTGCAGATCCAGCAGACCAGCGGCACCCCCAAGGGGACCAGCAAGGTCGCCACCGCGGTGCAGGTGTCGTCGACCTCGACCGTCAAGGGCGGCGGCGCCGGCTACAAGTTCGATCGTACCGACACGACGAGCTACAACAATTCGGTCGCGTCGCGCATCTACGACGCCAACGGCAACCCGATGACGATGACCAGCTATTACGTTCGCACCGCTGCCGGCACCGCCGGTCCGCCGGCGACCACCGGCGCGTGGGACGTCTATACCTTCATCGGCGACCAGGCGATGACCACCGGCACCGGTGCGGCCAAGACCGACAAGGTCACGCTGACCTTCGACGACAAGGGCGCGCTCACCACCGGCACGACGATGCCGCTCAACTTCAACACCTTCACGCCGGCTTCGGGCGCCGCGGCGCAGACCGTGTCGCTCGACCTGACCAACTCGACGCAGCTCTCCTCGGCGTTCGCGGTCAACGCCAAGACGCAGGACGGTATCGCGGTCGGCCAGCTCGCCGGCGTGACTGTGACCGACTCCGGCCTGATCCAGGCGAGCTTCTCGAACGGCGACATCAAGCCGCTCGGCAAGGTCGCGCTCGCCAAATTCTCGACGCCGACCGGCCTGCGCCAGATCGGCAGCAGCTATTGGGCGGCGACCGGCGTGTCGGGCGCGGCGACGCTGGGCTCGGCGAGCGCCGACGGCTTTGGCTCGCTGATGAGCGGTACGATCGAAGGCTCGAACGTCGACATCACCGAGGAGCTGGTCAATTTGATCGCGGCACAGCGCAACTTCCAGGCGAACTCGAAGGCGCTCGATACCGCGAACCAGGTCTCGCAGACCATCATCCAGATCCGCAACTAAGCGACGCGGCGCGGAGGCTTTAGATGGACAAATTGGTCTATACGGCGGCGACGGGGCTGCGTGCGCACATGCAGGCGCAGGCGGCGATCGCCAACAATATGGCGAATGCGTCCACCACCGGCTTCCGCGCCGACCGCGTCGTCTTCGACCGGATCGAGCTGAAGGGCGGCGGCGCGCAACTCGAAGCGCGCATGCCGACCAGCGAAGAGGTGACCGACGCCGATCGCGCCCCCGGTGCGATCCAGGCTACGGGGCGCGCGCTCGACGTCGCGATCAGCGGCAATACCGACTGGCTGGCGGTGCAGGCGGGCGACGGCAGCGAGGCCTATACCCGCCGCGGCGATCTCGAGATCGCGCCCTCGGGCGTGCTCCAGACCGGCGACGGCTTCATCGTCCAGGGGCAGGCGGGGCCGATCACCGTGCCGCCGCACGACAGCCTGTCGATCGCCAGCGACGGCACGATCAGCATCGTGCCGCAGGGCGGCGACGCGAAGAACCCGCAGGTGCTCGACCGGCTCAAGCTGGTCGACACCAAGGGGACTACGACGCTGAAGGGGCTCGACAATCTGCTCCGCGTCAAGGGCGGCGGCAATCTGCCCGCCAATCTCGACGCCAAGGTGCAGGGCGGCGCGCTCGAAGGCTCCAACGTCAACATGACGCAGGCGCTGGTCGACATGATCGAGAACCAGCGCAGTTACGAGGTTCAGGCCAACCTCATGAAGTCGGCCAAGGATATGGACGAGAGCAGCACCTCCGTGATGCGCCTCCCGAGTTAAGGAACAGACACGATGTCCTCCTCCGCCATGCACATCGCGCGCACCGGGCTCGACGCCCAGGATACGCGCATGCGGGTCATCTCGAACAACCTCGCCAACGTCAACACGACGGGGTTCAAGAAGGATCGCGCCGCGTTCGAGACGCTCGCCTATCAGACGATCACCGCGCCCGGCGCGGCGTCGACCGCCGAGACAAAATACGCGACCGGCCTCAACCTCGGCACCGGCGTGCGCGTGCAGGGCACGGCGCGGATCGATACGCAGGGCTCGCTGACGCAGACCGGCAACAGCTTCGACATGGCGCTCGACGGCGACGGCTATTTCCAGGTGCAGCTGCCCGGCGGCAACCTCGGCTACACCCGCGCGGGCAATTTCAACCGCAGCCCGGAAGGTCTGCTGGTCACTTCGGAAGGCTATCAGGTGATGCCCGGCATCACCGTGCCGGCCAACGCCACCTCGGTCTCGATCGGCACCGACGGCACCGTCACCGCGCAGGTGCCGGGCCAGAACGAGGGCACCAACATCGGCCAGATCCAGGTCGCGAGCTTCCCCAACGCCACCGGCCTGCAGTCGACCGGCGACAATTACCTCAAGGAGACCGCCTCGTCGGGCGCCGCCAACCTCGGCATCGCCGGGCAGGACGGGCGCGGCAACATCCGTCAGGGCAGCCTCGAAGCGTCGAACGTCAACGTCGTCGAGGAACTCGTCGATATGATCGAAACGCAGCGCGCTTATGAGGTCAATTCGAAGATGATCTCCTCGTCGGATGAAATGCTCAAATACGTGAACCAAAACCTGTGATCCCCTCCGTACCGCATAAGGTCCGTCAGGCCGCCTTCGTCGCCGCGGGGCTGTCCGCGCTCTTCGCGCTCACGCCCGGCACGGCGGATGCCAGCATCCTCGGCAAGAAGAAGCCGGCGGAGGATTTCACCGTCGTTCGCGCGCCCGTCGCGCCGGCGCCGGCGCCCGCCAACGGTTCGATCTTCCAGGCCAGCGACGGCTATGCCGCGCTGTACGAAGGCTGGCGCGCGCGCCGGGTCGGCGATCCGCTGACGATCATCCTCGTCGAGCGCACCGCCGCGTCCAAATCGTCGGGCTCCAAGCTCGATTCGAAGGGGTCGGGCAGCATCAGCCCGCCGACGACCGGACCGCTCAAGCTGTTCAACTCGACCGACGTCGCCGCGAGCGGCAGCCGCGGCTTCGACGGGTCGGGTCAGGCCGACCAGGCCAATTCGCTGTCGGGCGAGGTCTCGGTGACCGTCGCCGAAGTCTATCCCAACGGCACGATGCTGGTTCAGGGGCAGAAGCGCGTCACGCTCAACCGCGGCGACGAATTCCTCCAGATCAAGGGCATCGTCCGCACCGCCGATATCGGCGCGGACAATCGCATCCTGTCGACCCGCGTCGCCGATGCGCAGATCGCCTATACCGGCAAGGGCGACGTCGCCCGCGCCGGCCGGCAGGGCTGGCTCAGCCGCTTCTTCTCCGTCGTCAGCCCGTTTTGACGGCCGGTTAACCCTATGATGCGCAGATTGTCCGCCATGATCCGTCTTATCCTCGCCGCGCTGATCGCCACCCTCGCGTTCGCCGCGCCCGCCTCCGCCGACCGGATCAAGGATCTCGGCGGTTTCCAGGGCATCCGCTCGAACCAGCTCACCGGTTACGGCGTGGTGGTCGGCTTGCCGGGGACCGGCGACGACAATCTCGAATATACCGTCCAGTCGCTGAAAGCCGTCGCGTCGCGCTTCGGCCTGCAACTGCCGCCGGGTGCCAATCCGGGGATGAAGAACGCCGCGGTGGTGCTGATCACCGCCGAGCTGCCGCCCTTCGCCAAGCCCGGCCAGCGGCTCGACATCACCGTCGCCTCGATGGGCAAGGCCAAGTCGCTGCGCGGCGGCAGCCTGGTGCTGACCCCGCTGCTCGGCGCCGACAACCAGATCTATGCGATGGCGCAGGGCAATCTCGCGGTCGGCGGCCTCGGCGCGGAAGGCGCCGATGGTTCGAAGATCGTCGTCAACGTCCCCTCGACCGGCCGCATCCCCGAGGGCGCCACGGTCGAGCGCGCGGTCGCCACCGGGTTCGATTCCTCGCCGATGCTGACCTTCAACCTCGCGCGGTCCGATTTCACCACCGCGCAGAACGTCGCGCAGGCGATCAACGCCAAGTTCGGCTTCGGCACCGCGCAGGCGATCGACGGCGTCTCGGTCGCGGTGCGCGCGCCGCAGGGTGCCGACGTGCGCGCGACGCTGATGTCGACGATAGAGAACCTGGATGCGACCTCCGCCGAGCCGTCTGCAAAAGTAATTGTAAATGCGCGCACCGGAACGGTCGTTATCAATTCTGCGGTCAGGGTGGGTCCTGCCGCGGTGACGCACGGCAAGCTGACCGTGCGCATCGACGAGAACCAGCGGATCAGCCAGCCGGCGCCGTTCAGCCAGGGTCAGACCGCGTTGGAGAAGAAGTCCAACGTGTCGATCGAGGAGGAGAAGAAGCCCATGTTTCTGATCAATCCCGGCCCGAAGCTGGCCGACATCGTCAAGGCGGTGAACGCCATCGGTGCGTCGCCCGCGGATCTCGTCGCGATCCTCGAAGCGCTGAAGGAGGCCGGCAGCCTCAAGGCGGAGCTGATCGTGCTATGACGACGATCGGCACGCCCCCGTCGGCCGCGATCGGCGGCACGCCGCCGGTCACCGGCGCCACCGGCGGCATCTCGACCGACACGTCGCGGCTCAAGTCCGCCGACAACCTGAAGAAGGCTGGCGAGAAGTTCGAGGCGGTGTTCACCGGCATGATGCTCAAGAGCATGCGCCAGGCGAAGCTCGCCGATCCGCTGTTCGATTCGAAGGCGATCGATACGTTCAGCGAGATGCAGGATGCGCGCATCTCGCAGTCGATGGCGGAGACGACGCCGCTCGGCATCGGCAAGGCGATGACCGCCTTTCTCGCCAAATCGCAATCCGATCTTAATGCTTCTGTTGCAGATCCGCCGAAATGAGCGACTTGCTGTCGATCGGCGCTTCGGGCGTCCGCGCATACCAGAGCGCATTGGCCACGGTCGGCGATAATATCGCCAACGTGAACTCGCCCGGCTATACCCGCCGTACGGTGAGCATCGCCGAGGTCGCGGGCGGCAGCGGCTCGACCAACCCTTATGGCGCCGGCAACGGCGTCGTCATGACCGGCATAAACCGGTCGTCCAACGTTTATGCCAGCGCGGCGTTGCGCGCTTCGACCAGCGATCTCGCCCGCACCACCGGCGGCGCGGACTGGCTCGACCGTATCCAGGGCGCGCTGACCGGCAATGCGCTGACGTCGCGCGTCACCTCCTTCTTCGCCTCGGCGCAAAGCCTCGCCGCCGAACCCAATTCGACCGCGCTGCGCACCGGCATGATGAGTGCCGCCGCCTCCGCCGGCATCGCCTTCACCGCGACCGGCAAGGCGTTCGACCAGGTCGATGCCGATATCGACAGCGCCGGCAACCAGGCCGCGCAGACGCTCAGTTCGCTGGGCGATTCGCTGACCAAGATCAACGAGAGCCTCAGCCGCGCGCAGCTCGGCAGCACCGCCGCCGCGCAGCTGATGGACCAGCGCGACAATGTCCTGTCGCAGATGAGCGGCATCGCCGACATCACCAGCCGGACCGACGCGATCGGCCGAGCAACGGTGAGTTTCGCCGGATCGACCGGCCCCGCCTTCGTCCAGGGCGTCAACAGCGGCATGGTCTCCTACGATCGTGACAGCAACGGCAAGATATCCTTCTCGGTCACCGTCGGTGCGGTCAAGAACCAGATCGGCGCGACCGGCGGGTCGATCGCCGGGATCGTCGACGGTGCCGAGCGCGTCGGCGCGATCCGCCAGGAGCTCGACGCGGTCGCCAAGAGCTTCGTCGGCGCGGTCAACGACAATCAGACGGCGGGGCTCGACCAGACCGGCGCGCAGGGCGTCGCGATGTTCGCCATCGGCGACAAGCCGACCGACGTCAGCATCTCGGCGCAATTTACCGCTGGCAGCCAGATCGCCGCCGGCAAGATCGCCGCGGCGCAGGGCGGCGGGGTGCGCGATTCGTCCAACCTCACCGCGCTGGAGGCGACGCGGGTCAGCAAGGGGTTCGAAACCTCGCTCACCGCGCTCGTCACCGGCAACGCCACCGCCTACAAGCAGAAGAACACGATCGCTGACGCCCAAGCGGCGATCCGCGACGGCGCGGCGACCACGCTGTCGGCGGCGACCGGCGTCAACCTCGATGCCGAGGCGGTCGATCTGATGCGCTTCCAGCAGGCCTATGCTGCGTCCGGCCGCGTGATCCAGGTCGCGCGCGAGACGATGCAAACCATCCTCGATATCCGCTAGGGCGCGCCATGCAGATCTCCACCAGCCTCTTCTACGCCAACGCTTCGAGCCGCTTCTCGAAGATGAACGAGCGTGCGTCGGAGTTGCAGACGCAGATATCGACCGGAAAGAAGATCATCAAGCCGTCGGACGATCCCGCCGCGGCGCAGCAGCTCGCGGAATTCGATCGCAAGGATGCCGATGCCGCGGTGTTCAGCACCAACATCACGCTCGCCGGCTCGCTCCTCGATCAGGCCGATGGCGTGCTCACGCAGATCAGCACCCAGCTCACCCGCGCGACCGAATTGGCGACGCAGGCGGCGAACGGCACGCAGACCGATGCGACGCGCAAGATCATCGCCACCGAGCTGAACTCGATCGTCGGGTCGCTTGTCGGCCTCGCCAATACCAAGAACGTCCGCGGGCAGCCGCTGTTCGGCTCGGCGTCGGGCGGTCTGGCGGTGGTCGACAACAAGGACGGCACGTTCACCTTCCCGCCCGACGTGCAAGTGTCGGAAGTGCCGATCGCCGACGGCCAGACCGTGCAGGCGACCGAAAGCGCCAAGCGCATCTTCTCGCTCGCCGGCGGCAACGACAATACGCTGGCGATGCTGAGCAAGCTCGCCACCGCACTCAATGCCGGCGGCGACGTCTCGACGACGGTGAACAGCTCGCTCGACCAGATCGGGCAGGCGGTCAACCAGGTCGCCGACGTTTCGGCCTCGGTCGGTGCACGCGGTGCGCGCGTCGATCTGCAACAGCAATTGCTGGTCACCGCCAATACCGATCGCAGCGAATTGCGCGGCAAGCTCGAACAGGTCGACATCACGGACGCGGTCGTCCAGCTCCAGCAGATGATGACCGCGCTGTCCGCCTCGCAGGCGAGTTTCAGCAAGCTGTCGAGTCTCTCGCTGTTCGACTACATCAAGTAGACGGCAAGCCCGGCCTGCCACCCGGTGGGCGCCGCGATCCGCGGCGTCCGTGCGCCGCTATGCGGCTTTGAAACAGCGCGCCCGGTGTCGCCGGAATGACGCGGGTTCGGGAAAGCGTCCGGGCCACCAAACAAACTCACCCGGCCGGTAACCACTTATCTAGGAAGTGCGGTTAATCCGGTCGTATCGGATTGCCGGCTGGCCGGCGCAACGGGGGTTTCCCACAGTGTTTCCTGCCATCGGTCTCGTCGTTCTTCTCGGCATGGTGTTCGGCGGCTTCGCCATCACCGGCGGCGCGCTGGGGCCGGTCATGGAGGCGATCCCGCACGAGATGCTGATCATCGGCGGCGCCGCGGCCGGCGCGCTGATCATCGGCAATTCCGGCACCGAGCTGAAGGCGGTGGGCAGCGGCCTCGCCAAGGTGTTCAAGGGGCCGAAGTATAAGAAGCAGGATTATCTCGACGTCATCTTCCTCGTCAGCAAGCTGATGAAGATGCTGCGCATGGACGGCCCGATCGCGCTCGAACCGCATGTCGAGGATCCCAAGTCGTCGGCGGTGTTCAGCGAATATCCGCGGCTGCTCGCCGACCATACGCTGGTCAATCTGATCGCCGATACGCTGCGCCTCGTCGTCGTCTCGTCGGGCACGCTCGACGTGCATGCGGTCGAGGAGGTGATGGATCATTCGATCAAGACGCATCACCACGAGGTCGAGGGGCCGCATACGACGCTCAACAGCCTCGCCGATTCGCTGCCCGCGCTCGGCATCGTCGCCGCGGTGCTCGGCATCGTGAAGACGATGGGCTCGATCGACAAGCCGCCGACGGTGCTCGGCGGGATGATCGGATCGGCGCTGGTCGGCACGTTCATGGGCGTGCTGCTCGCTTATGGCATCGTCTCGCCGCTCGCCGGCCGGCTCAAGCAGGTGCTCGACGCGGATGCCGCGATCTACATGGTGGTCAAGCAGATCATCATCGCCTCGCTCCACGGCCATCCGCAGCCGCTGGTGATCGAGGCGGCGCGGTCGGGCATCGCGCACAAGAACCAGCCCGGCTTCGCCGAGGTCTTCGACGGCCTGCGGGGCAAGTAAGCGATGGCCCGCGCCGCACCGCATGGCAACAACCAGCCGCCCAAGATCATCATCGTCAAGAAGATCATCGAAGGTGGCCACGCCGGTCACCACGGTGGCGCATGGAAGGTCGCTTATGCCGACTTCGTGACCGCGATGATGGCGTTCTTCCTGCTGCTCTGGCTGCTCGGCGCGACGACCGAAAAGCAGCGCAAGGGCATCGCCGACTATTTCGCGCCGACGCTGCTCGACAAGAAGATGACCGGGCTCGGCGGCAACGGTCCGCTCGGCGGCGAATCGATCCTCAGCAACAACAAGCTCGGGCCGCGCGCGGCGTCGGCGCCGATCGCGTCGATCGGCATCCCGATGAGCACGTCGGGTGGGCAGAAGAGCGGCACCGGCGACAAGGGGTCGCTGCGCAACCCGGCCGCGATGCAATTGGACAAGCAGGCGTTCCAAGCGATCAAGAACCAGCTCGAAAAGCAGATCAAGGCCTCGCCGCGCCTCGCCAAGATGGCCGACCATATCCGCTTCGTGCCGACGCAGGACGGGCTGCGCATCGATCTGGTCGACAATGCCGATTATTCGATGTTCGCGCTCGGCACCACCGCGCTCGATTCCAAGGCGTCCGAGCTGATCGGAATGATCGCCGGGACGATCGCGGGGACGCCCAACACGATCATGATCCGCGGCCATACCGACAGCGTGCCTTATGGCGACCCGCGCGCGATGAACAATTGGATGCTATCCTCCGGCCGGGCCGAGGCGACGCGGCGGCGGCTGGCGCTCGGCGGCATCCCGGAGACGCGGTTCGAGCGGATCGAGGGCGTCGCCGATCGCGAGCCGATCATCACCAACGATCCCGGCGACCCGCGCAATCGCCGTGTCGCGATCACCTTGCTCTATCGCCAGGGAACGTTCGGGCAGTAACCGGTCCCGGGGCGAAACGGCGCGCGACCGATCGGGGCGGTCGCGCCGCCGGGTCGATCCACTGGAGCAACCGGCGGTCGATCGTACAGGAGAAGCCGAGGAACACGCCCCATGGCTCGAAGGTCCGGCCTTGCAGGATCGCGCGCTTCGACAGGTTGGCGGACTGGCCGATCGCCGCGCCGGCATCGTC